>BMPS01000006.1 GCA_014647715.1 Streptomyces cinereus | reverse complement strand
TTGCCGTATTAAGCATTATCGGGGTATTGCGACAAGGTATGAGAAGCTTAAACGTAATTATGAGAATTTGGTCGCTCTAGCCTTTGCTTATCATTGGCTGAAGCTTTGAATGTTCAACAGAACCTAAAGTTAGCAAAAAATTTTTATCAATTATTGAACTGATAACACTATATAGTATGTTTTTGCATCTTGTTATATGTGGTATTTATACTTTTTTTATGTTTAGTTACGTTTTAACAATATTAAATTGGCTATTTTTTCGCTAAATTAATTCAATTATATTGTAGTAGTACAGGTAATGCGTAAACTTTCATTACCTATTGCTGATAGATAAATAAAGATATATTCTGATATAAGTATTAAGAGTATGTATAAAATTTTTTGGAGGAAATTATGTCAGAAGAAGAGTTGATACCCCGCGTATTGATTGTAGAGGATGATGAGCGTCTTGCAACCTTGACCCAAGATTATTTGCGTAAAAATGGTCTAGATGTGGCAATTGAAACTGATGGTAACCGTGCGATTCGTCGTATTGTCGCTGAGCAGCCTGATATGGTGGTGCTTGATGTGATGTTGCCAGGTAGTGACGGTCTGACGGTATGCCGTGAAGTACGTCCTCATTTTCATAACCCTATCTTAATGCTAACTGCGCGTACCGAAGATATGGACCAAGTATTAGGTCTAGAAATGGGTGCGGATGACTACGTGGCAAAACCCGTTCAGCCGCGTGTGTTATTAGCGCGCATTCGTGCACTATTGCGCCGCTCTGATACCGCGCCAACTGATGAAGTGCCACAGCGTCTTGAATTTGGCGATTTGGTTATTGATAACGGCGGTCGTTCGGTTACTTTGAATGATGAGCTTGTTGACTTTACCAGTGCAGAATATGATTTATTGTGGCTGTTGGCATCAAATGCAGGTCGTATCTTATCGCGTGAAGATATTTTTGAACGTCTGCGTGGTATCGAGTATGATGGTCAAGACCGCTCGATTGACGTACGTATTTCTCGTATCCGTCCAAAAATTGGTGATGATCCAGAAAACCCAAAACGTATCAAAACCGTTCGCAGTAAAGGCTATCTGTTTGTCAAAGAAAACTAACATAGTATTGATAAACACAGTATTGAAAAAAGTCAGCATCAAGCTGGCTTTTTTTATCGCTATCACTGGTAACTTTGCTACCTAGCAATTGGTAGATTTAGCACAACAATTTGCTACGTTACTAGACAATCGCTTCATGAATTTTACATTGTAATATTAATTTTGCTAGGTAATAATACGGCTATTATTTTTCGACCTTAACCCTAGATTTTTATGCCACTATTATCCTCCTTAAACCAATCCATCTTTCTGCGGATTTATACAGGTCTGTTACTTATCTGTTTGTTGGTTGCGTTGTTTGCGCAATTGCTTATCACCACTATCAACGCAGAACGCGTACAGACTTATCGCGAGGATATGGCATCAGCGGCATTTTATCTCATTGATTCAGGATTGTCGCGCCAAGTAACGGCGCAAGAGCGTAATTTTTGGCTCTCTGATGTCAGTACCTTATTTGATACTAAGTTTGAAATCGAACCGACCTCAAAAGCGGATTTTAAAACCAGCGAAATTAATCGACTCAATAAACAACAAGCCGTAGTACGTTTTAATGGCGATACCAATACGGCTGAGATTTATCATAAAGTATCGGGTGAGAACAACGTCTTGCATGTCAGCGTCAATAAACTCAATGAGCAACAAATTAAAGGGATAGGCGTGTTGCTGCTCGATGATTTGTCTTACTATCGCACCTTGGCAGAAAAACAGCAACGCTTGCAACAAATTCAAAAATTTTTCCCTTTTAAGCTCACCTTGCAATCCGTTAATAAACTGCAACTTGATACCGACCAAAAAGCGCGACTGTATCGCAAAGATATCGTGATTATGTTCCGTGACAATACCAGTGTAGAGAATTCATCGATTCGGGTACTAGCACCGACTGAACTCCAAGATACTGTGGTGGATTTGGGACCTATTCCGCTATTTAACTGGTTTCCGCTTAATTTGATTATTAGTATCACGCTCATTAGTATGTTCTTGATTAGTCTAGGGGTGTATGCGCTGATTTTCCCATTAGAGCGTAAACTGCAGCTCATTCAAAGCGGTATCACCAAAGTGCGCGAAGGTAAGCTCAATACCAAAGTAAAAGTCGTGGGCGAAGATGAAATTGCCCATCTAGCCACAACCTTTAATAGTATGACTGAACACATCCGCCGTTTGATTGAATCCCAGCGCGAGTTGACCCGTGCCGTATCCCATGAGCTGCGCACCCCAGTAGCACGTATTCGCTTTGCCGTAGATATGCTGGCTGATACGGATGATTATGACGATCGGATGAGTCAGCGTGATTATATCGACCAAGATATCGAATCGCTCAATGGCTTGATTGATGAAATTTTAACCTATGCCAAGCTTGAGGAAGGCTCACCCAAAATGGACTGGGAAGAAGTCGATTTGCAAGAACTTGTTTCGCAGATTGTCCGTGAGACCAATGCGCTTGGTAAACCTGTCACCGTCAAAGTAGGCAAGGTACAAAAAGGTGCGTTTGCACAAGCCGATAGACGCTATTTACACCGTGTGTTGCAAAACTTGGCAGGTAATGCCACCCGTTATGCCGAAAGCACCATTATCATCTCAGCAGGCTTAGAAAAAAATGAAGCCTTTATCAGTGTGGAAGATGATGGACAGGGTATTCCAGAAAAAGACCGTGAAAAAGTCTTTATCCCATTTGCGCGTCTGGATGATAGTCGTACCCGTGCCTCGGGTGGTTATGGTCTCGGCTTATCAATCGTGTCTCGAATTGCGTTTTGGTTTAATGGTCGCATGTCAGTGGATGAAAGCCCTACCTTGGGTGGGGCGCGATTTATTATGAAGTGGCCGAAAAGCCAGCTAGCTTCAAGTATTGAAGCGGATGAAATTACCCAAAAAAGTTGCGAGAAAAAATATACGCAAGCGCAAGGGTCATAAGCTCGTTACCAGTGACACTTGCAAATTAGCTCAGACTGGGCTAAATTTTAGTGAGTTATGCAATGGTTTAGCAAAATTTGCGCACATCAATTAACCGATGAGCGAAATCATCACAAGCGAGGATGGCATGCGTTACCTGTTTTTAGCCTTGGTGGCACTCAACATGGCGGTTTTCGGTTATTATAGTTTTTTGCGCAAACCTACTGAAAGCCAGTCCGTCTCACAGGCGCGCGCAGCATTGATTCATCCTGTCACAGCCACCGATGTGTCAAGTGAACTACCCCCCATGATTGGTACTAAAAAGTAAAAATTGGTATCAAAAATCAAGGCTACCCAAACCAAAGCTATCAAAAACAAAGCTATCAACACCAAAGTTACTAAGGAATCATGGTTAGCCTAACCTGTTAAGTAGACAATTAGGCCTCTGTCATCTTTATTCTATAATCGGAATATTCACCACCACTTCTAAACCGCCGCCATTGGGCTGATTACGAGCGATGACGCTACCATTGTGCAGGTGAGTAATGCGGCTTACAATCGCAAGCCCAAGTCCACTCCCTTGCGTGGTACGTGCCGTTTCGCCCCGCTCAAACGGCTGCATAATCCGCTCAAGCTGATCTTCGGCAACGCCTTGCCCTTCATCGCTAACTTTGATGGTTAAGTATTTTTGTCTAGAGGTTATCTCTGGCGTTAGACTTTCATTAGTGACCACTTGCTCAGTAGGCTGTAGAGCATTATCAATGCCAATCTCAATATGAATGGGCGGCTGACCATAGCGACAAGCATTATTGACCAAATTAACAATGAGACGTTTGATGGATAAGGGTCGCAATGGCACACTGGGCAGATCGTCTTGGATATCGATAATAAATGGGGTAGGGGCAAATTGCACCACAATCTCGTTAATGATGGGACGCAGGTTGGTCAATCTTACCGCTTCATCTGAGCCATCTTTCATAAATGAAATAAACTGCTCCAAAATCGCGTCCATGTCCTCAATGTCATACACTAGCCCTTCACGCAAAAACTCATCGGGTAGCATCTCAGCTGTGAGTCGCATCCGCGTCAGTGGCGTGCGCAAATCATGGGAAATACCAGCGAGCATAATATTGCGTTCTTTTTGGGTTTGGGTCAGGTTATGAAATAGTCGGTTAAATGCCAAATTCACCTGACGAATCTCTGTTGAGCCTTCATTGGTCGCCAAATTGTTAGCATGCCCAAGGGTGATGTAATCAATCGCCACTTTTTGTAGGCGTTTGAGCGGGCGATTTAATTGTCTGACCAAAAACAAAATGGTCAGCAACGTGGCAAGCGGAATCCCCAATAAGAAAAAATAAATCGACGTTGGGCTATATTTGGCATAAAACTTGACAGGCTCTTGCAGCCAAACATCCGGATGCGCGCTGTCTTGAATATACAAAATCGGTACGGGTTTGAATTTAAAATTGACCGATACAGGACGCTGCATCACGGTTTCCATCTGTGTTGCCATCTGCTGGGTAAAATAATCTACCAAGGTTTTTTCTTGAAAAGAGGGTATCTGTTGTGGGTCAGTAATCACGTTAATATGCGAGGCGTCAATAATCCAGTTTTTAAGCTCGGGATTGTTTTTAAAATCTTTATCCGCTTTATCAATCATCAACAGCTGATTGGCAAGATAAGTCGCATGATTTTGTAGCTCTGGTAAATACAGACTGCGCCAAAAAAACCACAGTGACAACGCCACGCTCACCAGTACCATCAACATCACCATCAAGGTGGTTTGCCAAGTGTGGCTATAGCCTTTGAGTTTGGGTAAATGCGGTTTCATGCTGGGGTATCCTGATGGTGGCTGTACAGCTGAGTCAAAACGGGCAACGGCACTGGCATCCTGTTATAATACGCAGATAGCTTGGCAAAATTAAAGGGGCAATCATGCAGTTTTCAAAGTTTGGTGAAAAGTTTACCAAAAATAGCGGTATTTTGCAGTTAATGGATGATTTGGGCAACGCGCTTAACAGCGAACAACCGATTAATATGCTCGGCGGTGGCAATCCAGCACGTATTGATACAGTTAACCAAACCTATTGGTCGGTGTTTAAAACCCTAGCCGAAGGTGATATGGGCTCAATGGCCATCGAAAATATTGGAAACTACTCAACGCCGCAGGGCGATGCCAAGTTTATTGCAGCATTGGTAGATTTTTTTAATCGCCATTATGATTGGGGACTTACCACAGACAATATCGCCCTGACCAATGGCTCACAAAACGCATTTTTTTATTTATTTAACTTGTTTGGTGGGCAGTTTGACGATACTACACAAGGCAGCATGGATAAAAAAATTCTATTACCACTTGCCCCAGAATACGTGGGTTATGCCGATGCCCATGTGGACGGACAACATTTTATCGCAGTGCCACCCAGCATCGAATTTGTGCAACATCAAGGTGAAGACGGCTTTTTTAAATACCGAGTCGATTTTGACACGCTAGAAATGGCTGAATTGCACAACGGCGAAATCGGGGCAATTTGCTGCTCACGCCCGACCAACCCAACAGGCAACGTGCTGACCGATGACGAAATGGCACGCCTTGAAGCGATTGCTAAGCGTTTTGATATCCCACTGATTATCGATAATGCGTATGGGATGCCATTCCCCAATATCATCTATAGCCAAGCCACGCTCAATTGGAATGAGCAAATTATTTTGTGCTTTAGCCTATCAAAAATCGGTTTGCCTGGGGTGCGTACAGGGATTGTGGTCGCCAATCCGCAGGTGGTCAAAGCGATTAGCAGCCTTAACGCCATTGTCAATCTAGCGCCGACCCGTTTTGGCGCGGCGATTGCTACGCCACTACTACAAGATGACCGTCTAAAAGATTTGTCAGACAATCATATTCGTCCGTTTTATCAAGGACAAGCCAAATTAGCCGTGCAGCTGCTAAAACAAGAACTGGGCGACTTGCCAAGCCCCTATAACAATGCGATGAAAATCCACAAGCCTGAAGGCGCGATTTTCTTGTGGGTATGGTTTGAAGGCTTGCCAATCACGACAGTTGAGCTATATGAGCGATTAAAAGCCAAAGGCACATTGATTATCCCTAGCGAGCATTTCTTTGTTGGCGTGGATACTGAAAACTTTAAACACGCCCATGAGTGCATCCGCTTAAGCATCGCGCAAGATGATGATACCTTGAGAAAAGGGATTACTACGATTGGGAAAGTGGTGAGGGCGGTTTATGCCAACCAGTAAAAACAAGCAATAAAAAAGGGCATACATCGCGCCCTTTTACTGTTGTTTTGAACAACTAAATTTTCCACTCAACAAAATTCTTCAATAGCTGCAACCCTGCGGTATGGCTTTTTTCGGGGTGGAACTGGGTCGCAAACAGATTATCTTTAATCACGCTGGCACAAAACTCGACGCCATACTGACAGGTTGCCGCCACAATTGAGGTATCAGACGGTACACAATAAAAACTATGCACAAAATAAAAATGGGTATTATCTTCAATCCCTTGCCATAGCGGATGCGCCAAATCCATATGGGTAATAGTATTCCAACCCATATGCGGCACTTTAATGCGTTCGTTTTTGTCATCTAGCCAATGATCATCAAAGCGTTTGACGTCACCGCCCAATACCCCTAGACAGTCTACCCCGTCATTTTCTTCTGAGCGCTCAAACAACGCCTGCATCCCGACACAAATCGCCATCACAGGCTTATTAAATACAGCCGTTTTGACAGCATCAGCAATACCTGCTGCCTGCATCTCTGCCATACAGTCGCGCATTGCCCCTACGCCAGGAAAGACAATTTTGTCCGCTGCCGCAATCACCGCCGGGTCACGCGTGATCGACACATCAGCGCCCACTGCCGTCAAGGCTTTACCTGCCGAATGTAAATTACCCATGCCATAATCTAACAATGCAACCTTTGTCATCTGTCATCCTGTTGTCAAAAAAAGCCCAAAACCGCGATTAAACGCTGATATCACTTGGCGCTCATCATCGTCAATTACCAAAGAAGTTTTGAAAAATGCCAAAATAGCCATTATATTAATATCATCACATTGCTGCGCGAATAGCATTATTCGCAAAATTGTAAGGACAATAATAATGGCAGAAAAAAACTATTATGACATTTTAGGCGTCGATAAAAAAGCCAGTGAGGCAGATATTAAAAAAGCCTATCGCAAACTGGTGCGACAATATCACCCTGATATCAACGACTCACCCGATGCCGACGCCAAAATGGGTGAAATCAATAACGCCTATGAAACGCTCAAGGACGCTGAAAAACGCGCCCAATACGACCTGATGCTCGACAACCCTTATATGGGTCAAGGCTTTGGCGGTATGGGGGGCGGCATGGGCGGCGGTCAGGGCTTTAATGCCAATATGAGCCAAGCGGATTTGGATGAAATCCTCCGTCAGTTTGGTGGTGCCGGTGGGTTTGGCGGTCGTCAATCGCAAGGCGGAGGTGCGGGTGGCTTTAGATTTGATGATATTTTCTCGACATTCGGGGGCGGGGCAGGCGGGTTTTCAGACGGATTTGGTGGCAGACAGTCGCAACGCTCGACCAAAGGCGACGATCAGCATGCCGAGTTATCAATTGATTTAAAAGCCACTTATGAAGGCGATACCCGTAAAATCAGCCTAAATTTACCCGTACAAACCGCGACAGGGCTGGATTATCAAACCAAAACCATTGAAGTCAAAATCCCCAAAGGTATTGCCGAAGGGCAACAAATTCGCTTGGTAAAACAAGGCAATCCAAGCCCGTATGGCGGTGATAATGGCGATTTGTACCTAAAAATTAAATTTAATCATTCAGACAATATCCGTGTAGAAGGCAAAGACGTTTTTCAAACGGTAGACGTTGCGCCTTGGGAAGCAGCCATGGGCGGTCAAATCACGGTCAACACGCCTGCTGGCAAGGTCAATGTCAATGTACCAAAAAATAGCCGCACCGGTACCAATCTTCGCCTTAAAGGTAAAGGTATCCCAGCCAAAGAAGCCGGTGATTTATATTTAAGTTTAAATATCGTGTTGCCAAAAATCGATACAGACGCAGATATCCAAGCGTTTGAAGCGTTCAAATCGGCATTTGCCTCATTTGTGCCAACGCGCTAATCTATTGATAATTAAGCGCTATTAATAACTAAGCAAAAAAAACAGGCAGTACAATAAAAAAAAATGACAAACAAGCACCAAACATAACTATAGATACACAACAGGAGTGCAACATGGCTCAAACCACCAATACGGATTTATCATTACGGTTAACCTTAGATGATTTGATTATGGCGAGTAGTTGGGATAAAAGCTGGGTATTAGCGCTAATGGATGAAGATATTATTTATGCTGAAACGCCTGCCATCGACAGCCAGCCCTATTTTAATAGTGCACAATTGACAACGGTGCGCCTTGCCTCACGCCTACGCCGCGATTTTGACGCCAGTCCACAAGCGATTGGCTTGATACTGTCGCTGCTTGATGAGTTAAGACCGCTTCGACAGTTACAGCGGCAAATCACGCTCACGCGAATGATTCATGATGTGGATGACAGCTAGCAAACATCAAGTTAGCCAACACCAATTTGGGTGAATTTAATGCTAAAAAAGGGCAGGTTATTGCGCGATAATCCGCCCTTTTTGTCTGCTACAGCAAACGATTATTGGGTATAACCGTGGTTACGGAGCCAGTTTTGTAGAAGTTGAATTTCGGCTTGTTGGGTATCGATTAGGGTATTGGTAAGGCTACGCACTTTGTCATCGTTACCATATTTGGCAACCACTTGTGAGAACGCAATCGCGCCTTTATGATGAATCAGCACGGTTTGGGCAAATGCTTGGTCGGCATTTTTAGTCATGACCGTGTCCACCATTTCTTGCTGCATATCATCGATAATGCTATCGATTTCTTGCTGCGCTGCCACACTATCTGCCATCGGCTGATTAGGGTCCGCGGTGTTTTGAATCAGTTGCATGGCAAGCCAATTCTGTAATATTTGTGATTCATTTTGGCGTGAACTAATAATGTCTCGGGCTAAACCTAGCAATTCAGGGTTTTTGCCGTATCGCTGCTCAATACTGGCAAGTGCGATGGTTTCATCAAAATGACTCAGCATAGCTTTGACAAAAATCATATCAGGCGAGATGGGTATATAGTCAAATTGATTGAGGGCATTTGGCTCACTGGCTGCAGCCGCATCGATACTCGGCTGCTTGATGACAGTAAAATACGCTTCTTGATAGTCATTGATGGTACTTGAGTCAGGCATCACATAACCTTGTGCCAGTTGACTGACGGTAAGCATGTTTTTATTGATTGCCTGTGTGTCTAATACTTGAGGCAATGGTTTATCATCAAATTCTTGGGGCGCGCTCACGGCGGCAGCGGTAGGGGGGGCTGGCTGCTGAGAATCAGATTGCTCACAACCAATCATGCTGATAACTGCGATGACAAGCAAGATTGGTGGTGCGGTTTTGGCCATGCATCGGCTCCCATGCCTTGATTTTATACGGTGTGTTTTGAAATGATGATTGTAAGCATTAACTGTAAGCGTTGACTGTCCGTATTGATTATCAGTCTTAGGCAAGAGTATAAAGTAGGGTAAGCACAGTGACTATATCAATTGTGTCATGGCAGCTTGCTTATCATTTGCTAACTGCTGATTGTGCTAACTGTCGATTGTGCTAACTGTCGATTGTGCTAACTGTCGATTGCGGGCAATATTCCCGCCAAGACAAAAAATGCGCGATAAGCGGCTACTTTTTTTTCCAAGCTTTGCGGGTAAGCGCGAGAGGTCGATGGCAACCGATAAATACCAAATGTTCGCCCAAAAGCATTAACTTCAAGAAACTGATTGGTTTTTGGCAGTTTATAGGGTGTTTGACTGGGATCAAAATAGGGTGACGCGGGGTCACTGATACTTTGGTTCACCAGCGCTATCAGCACTTCTGTGGCTTTGCCACCGGTGGTATAAATCCAGTTGACCTGCTCAAGCTGTGCCAAAACTTTACCCAAATCAACCGTCGCAACCACGGTTAAATGTTCATCAGCCGCATTACCTTTTTCGCGGATGACATGAGTGACTGAGGGACATTCACCGATTTTATAAGCCTGTAAAAATGCTTTAATTTTTTCGGCATCAAAGCGTTTTTCGTCACCGACTCGAAAATAATCGATATCATCAAAAAACACCTTGCCCATGATACGCCACATATCGTTATAAAAATTGGGGTAATGAAATGCCATGCACCATTTATCAGGCGTGGGCGGCATGGTACCCATCATCAAAACTTTGGTATCAGCAAAAAAGAAGTTACCAAACGGATGGGCTTCGACACGCGGGTCAGTCAATAAATCAGCAGACATATCAGTTTTTATTTCTAATTAAATACACGCCAAGCGCGGCACTGGCAATAATCGGTAATAGCACCATAAAAAACGGTGAAAATCCCGTGCTTAAACTGACAAACCCGACCAAATCTTGCAGATAACTAAATACCAAGCCAAAGAGCAGAGCAATCACAATACGATAGCCCAAGCTTTGGTTACGCAAGGAGCCAAATACAAATGAACAAGCAACCAATACTAGCGATAACATGGCAAAAGGCGACAATAGTTTTTTCCAAAAGGCAACTTCATGCTCAAGTGAGCGGCGTTTGTCTTTGGCTAAGAGCTGTTGGTGCTGCCATAATTCGGTCACTGACATGTTATCAGGGCTGCGTGTTAATAGATAAATCGCTGACGGCTCAATGGGTAACTGCAGCGTCATAGTTGGGATGGTAGTCAACTGACTGTGCCCATCGGCGGCAATGGTTAATTGTTTGATTTGTTGCAGCTGCCAGGCCGATGTTTTATCGGCGGTATTTTGACTGACAAAGCTGCCGGTATCGGCTTGCAGCACTTGCTGGATATGGGCAGTGTCGTCTAGCTGCCAAACTTTGATATTTTTGAGCTCGCCTTTGGTATTGGCATAGTCAATATTGATGATACGGTTGGCTTGTTTGTCCCAGTAACCGTTGATGGCACTTGATAGCAAAGGTTTGTCATGTTTGACTTGGTGCGCTAACTGATTGCTAGTTGGCACTATATACTGGCCAAATAATAGACCGATAATGACAAAAAGAATCGCTGGTTGCATCACCCAACCAACTATTTTAAAGCGGCTGATACCTGCTGCTTGAATCACCGTCAACTCACTGGTGTTGGCAAGCAAGCCTAGACCTACTACTGCGCCTAATAGCGTGCCAAATGGCATATAGTCGAGTAAATCACGGGGTGCACTATAGGCAATAAAACGCAAGGCATCTAAATAATTGTAATGATCATTGAGATCTTGCAACTCTGCCAGATATTCAAAAACGACTTTAAGTAGCCAAAGACCAATAATGGCGCCTGCCATGGCAAAAAGCGCTTGTTTTTTAACGTAACGAGATAAAATCATGGCTGACCGCCTGCGGGCAACTGACGACTTTGGCGACGATAGCGGACACGATGTACCACGCGGCTTTGCCAATTTAACAACAATGCAAATGCGATAAAACCAACGATTAGCCAAATATATGCGTACTCACTAATGCGCTCTTTACCGATAGCAGTGCGTAGCGAAATGATACTAATCGCACAACTAGCGAATATGAGCACAGAAGGTAACAAACGAAGCCAGCGTCCTTGACGGGGGCGTACCTGTGCAAGCGGGGTAGCAAGCATCGCCGCAATGATAATCAGCCACGGCATGGTAAAGCGATAGCCCAGCTCGGCTTTGACTTCGGGTTTTTGGGTATTGGCGAGCAGTTTGGCAGTGGTTTGGGTTTCGACATTGGTTTCGGTAATTTTTTCGCTGGCAGGTTTTTCTAGGGTGATGCGATATTTTTCAAAACTGGCTTGGTTATATTTGGCCTGATTGGTGCCAAGCTCATAGCGACGACCCTGAAACAAATCTAGCTGCATTGAGCTATCCGTGTCTTTACTGGGTACTTGATAGGCGCGCGTGGCCGTGATAATAACATCATTTTTGGCGATTTTGCCGCTTTTATCGGTTTGCTGCTGCACCACGTATAGGTTTTTGAGTTCACGTTTTTCTTTATCAAACTCATCGACATACAGGTGATAGTTGCCGCTGCTGATAAAGGTTTTTGGACGCACTAAATCGAGTAAACTACCGAGCGACTGGGTTTGCCAAATGTGCTCACTGTTAGACAGTCCCCATGGTTTTGCCCAAAGACTAATTCCCATTTGAAATACAAATAACCCAGTAATGAGCGGAATCATCAAACGTGTCAAACGGCCACGACTGATGCCACTGGCAAACAGGACGCTCATCTCATGATCCACGTACATACGACCGAGCACGAGCATCAGTGCGATAAAAAATGACAGCGGTAAAATTAGCTCAAGAAAGGTTGGAATGTTATAGCCAATAATGGCGAACAGCAAACCAACATCCAGCCTGCCTTCTGCAGCGATACCAAAATAGCGGATTAAGCGACCGCCAAGCATCAGCGCCATCAGAAATAACAGCACAATCGCAGTATTAGCGGCGACTTGTTGCGTCATATAGCGTCGTAATATCACAAGTAACCACCTAATATTACTCAAAAATTAATCAATTCAAACAGCTAGGGAAGTAAATGCCAATATTGTACGACATCATACCATTCGGCGCATCTGTTAATCGGCTATTTTAGCGCGTCACCGACAGATTATGAATATGAATACTGTAAGGTAACATTTCACAATGACTTTTCACCACCACTTTTTACAGCCGCTTTATCAAAGCCATTTTTTACAAAGACTTTTCACAACTGCATTTTACCCTACACAATGACGCCTGCTATCCCATCGCCCAATGTGATAACCCAAATACGATAATAGGTATGCTATGATAATAGTTATTTCTTGATGACAATAATTAAGGAGCTTAAATGAGTTTGACATTGACACTAGCGACCGCGCTTAAAAAAACGGTCAAGAACAGCTATCACGTGGTATTGGTAGATGACAATAGCCAAACTATGGGGCAACTAACGAGCGAGCTACAGACCGCTGTCAGTCGCCTAATTGAAGCGAGTCGTTTTAAGGGTAAGCTTGCCGACACCGCAATCAGTTATGGCACAGATAATAATACGGGTTTGTTATTGGTTGGCGTGGGCAGTCAAGACAAATTAAACGGCGGTAGCTTGCAAAAAATTGCCAAAGCGATTTATGCAAGTTTGAGCCGTCTTACCAAATCTGCGGTGATTATTTTAGGCGATAGTATGGATGAAGTGAGTTTTGGTCAGCTGGCATTAGCCCTGTTAAATCAAAGCTACACCTTTGATATTTATAAATCGCAAAAAGCGGATAAACCGACGCTAAAAGACGTGACCTTATTGGTCAGCGCAGACAACCAACCTGCGTTTGACACCCTGCTACAGCTGCAGCACGCGACTGCGCAAGGTCAATCACTCACCAAAGATTTGGCAAATCAGCCACCAAATGTATGTTTCCCTGCCTATCTTGCAGAGCAAGCACAAAGCTTGGCAAATCAATACCCAGAGCTATTGACAGTCAAGGTATTGGGTGAAAAAGACATGCAGCAATTAGGGATGAACTGCTTTTTGGCAGTCGCTCGCGGCTCAGCGCATGAAGCTAAGCTAGTATTACTTGAGTACAATGGCAAAGCCGCCAAAAAAGACAAAAATAGCAAAACCAAAGGCAAAAAATCAAGCCTAGAGCAACCGATTGTACTTGTAGGCAAAGGCATTACCTTTGACAGTGGTGGTATCTCACTCAAACCTGGTCTGGGTATGGGGGAGATGAAATACGACATGGGCGGTGCGGCTGCAGTCATGGGCATAATTAAAGCGCTATGTGAAGCGCGTCTACCACTGCAAGTCGTTGGCGCACTCGCTTGTGCAGAGAATATGCCATCAGGAACAGCGACTCGCCCTGGCGATATCGTCACCGCCATGAATGGTAAAACCGTGGAAATCCTCAATACTGATGCCGAAGGTCGTTTGGTACTGTGCGACACCTTGGTGTATGTACAGCGCTATCAGCCAAAAGTGATTATTGACATGGCAACCTTGACGGGGGCATGTATCGTGGCGCTGGGTTATGTGCGCTCAGGCTTATACAGTAACAATGAAGATGTGATTTTTGAGCTTGAACAAGCTAGCGAATCAGCGTATGACCGTGTTTGGCACATGCCACTGGATGATGACTACCAAGAGCAGCTTAAATCCAACATGGCAGATATGCAAAACATTGGCGGTATGCCGGCAGGGTCAGTCACAGCGGCGTGTTTTTTATCGAAGTTTGTTGAAGATATTCCTTGGGCGCACTTGGATATTGCAGGGACGGCGTGGCAGTCGGGCAAAGAGCCAACCGCAACAGGTCGTCCAGTACCGCTATTGATGCATTATCTTTATCGCCAAGCTGCCCAAGATGCGGTCTAGGTGATAGGACGCTGACCCCTAATGATGGCATCACAAATTAGTTTTTATATTTTGTCCCCGCAAAAAAAACAGCTCGCTTTCGTCTGCAAGCTGATTTCAACCGTGCTAGCCAAAAGCGAGGATAGCATTATCGTACTGGCAGCGTCCGAGCTATTACCCTCACTTGATGACCGATTATGGTCATTGAGTGATGTGGCGTTTATTCCCCACCAAATTATCCAGCAACTTGATGCCTTTCATCACCAAAAACTCCCTGCCAGTGTGGTACTTACCGATAATATCGAACTTGTCACCCAATTTGATGGCATCGTTATCAATCTCACCAACGAAGCAATTGTAGATACCCAAGCTAGCCGCCTGCTAGAAGTTATCGACGCTGCCCCCGAACAGGTTGAAAGTGGTCGTCATAAATACCGCGTTTATCAAGCACAATTACAAGCCCTAGCAACTAGCAACCCACCTACCATCCAAGTTTTTCAAATCCGATAACCTCTCTACTCAACACTTTGATAGAGTTAAGTTGACAAGTTGACGATTTTAAAAATAATTTATGCAAATTGTTAAAAAATGTTAATATAGCAGCCATTTTTGCGGTGAAATATTAAGAGGTTATTATGTTAAAACTTATCCAAGCATATCAGCGCGTGGGGTTGGTGCCTTTGATTGTGATAGGGCTGATACTCGGTATCTTAGTCGGTTCATTAGCCAATCCGACTATCATCGGCGGTTTATCCATGAGTGTGGCGCAAACCATCTCAATTTTGGGTGCGTTGTTTGTCGGTGCGTTAAAAGCGATTGCACCGTTGTTGGTGTTTATCTTAATCATTGCCGCTATCAGTCAGCATAAATCAGGCACTCAGGTCAATGTCCGCTCAACCTTGGTACTGTATATGGCAGGTACGTTCTTGGCAGCTTTGACGGCGGTAGTAGCAAGCTTTTTATTCCCAACTGAATTGATTTTAAAAGCCGGTGAAGTCAGTCAGACGCCACCGTCATCCTTAGCAGAAGTGATAAAAGTACTATTGACCAACATGGTGGAAAATCCTGTCAAATCGATCGTCAATGCCAACTACATGGGCGTGCTATCTTGGGCGGCGATTTTGGGTCTTGCCTTGCGCCATGCCTCAGACCATACCAAGCAAATGATTAACGATTTGGCGGAAGCGGTCTCAAGCGTGGTCAAATGGGTGATTTGGTTTGCGCCATTGGGCGTGTTTGGCTTGGTGACACAAACCATCGCTGAAACGGGTCTGTCAGTATTATTAAGTTATGCCCGTTTGTTAGCGGTGTTGGTAGGCGCTATGGTGTTTATCGCTTTAGTTGTAAACCCATTAATTGTATTTGTCAAAACCCGCAAAAATCCTTATCCACTGGTATTTACCTGTCTTAAAGAAAGTGGCATTACCGCCTTCTTTACTCGCAGTTCAGCCGCCAATATTCCTGTGAATCTAAACCTTGCGCATAAGTTGGGTTTGCATGAAGATACCTATTCAATCACTATTCCACTAGGTGCCACCATTAATATGGCAGGGGCGGCGATTACCATCAATGTCATGACATTGGCAGCGGCACATACATTAGGTATTCACGTGGACTTCGGGTCTGCGCTGTTGTTAGCGGTGGTATCTACCTTAGCTGCGGCGGGGGCATCGGGTGTTGCAGGGGGGTCATTGCTATTGATACCATTGGCCTGTAGTTTCTTTAATATTCCTGACACCATTGCCATGCAGGTAGTCGCAATTGGCTTTATTATTGGGGTAATACAAGACTCGGTTGAGACAGCACTCAACTCATCAACGGACGTGTTATTCACTGCAGCAGCGGATCCCAAATACGCTTATCATCGCTAAAAGTTGCTAAAGATTTTGAGCCATATAACAATAAAAAAGGAACAATAAAAAAGGGTATTAAAGTGTCTTTTTTATTGACCAAATAATCAATCCACTAATTAGCCACAAAAAAAGATGCCACGTAGGCATCTTTTTTTATAAAAATCGTTTAACAATTAGCGATTATGGGTTTACTACAACGGGTACAGTTTGTACGTTAACAGGTACAGTTGTCGTTGTTGAGGCAATCGCTGTATTGTCATCAACCGGTTGCACGGTGACCGATTGAACCGCAGGACCTGTTTGGGTAATTTGCGCTACAGGCACCACCCTAGGATTTGACTGGGCATTTCTAGGCGCAGCGGGCGCAACAGATTTGTTGCTGCTTTCGTCGATTTTTAGTTCAGCTGGGATATCAATGTTTACTTCGCTCGTTCTTTTAGTCGCTTTGCTGCCTTTTTTAGCCGTGGCTGAAGCTTTTGCGCTGTGCTTATTTTTTGATGCTTTTGTTGATTTTTGAGTGGTGGCTTTTTGTGGTTTTGCTTTTGCCGTGGCTACATTTTTGTGTGTGGTCGTCGATTTGGTCGTAGTCGTTACTTTGGTCGCTGCTTGGGCACTCACGGTAAGACCTGTTGCTATGACTAATGCAGTAAGTGTTGTGGCTAACTTTTTCATAATTTTTTCCTCATTGTTGATTGCTATACTTATGTCTATAGTTATATAGGTAGTTAGTATAATTCCCAAATATGACAGTATTATAAAGAGAATCACTGTTAAGGGAATACTAAAAGCCTAGATGCCATTATAAAACAATCATCGGCAGCAACAATGTAAGGATTAGGGACAAAATGTTGAGAATACGTAAACAAATCCTAATGCCATTAAGGAAGTCATTCGGTGGCGTTAACAATCAGTGAGATTGTCAATGCAAGCTACAGCTACATTAACACAGCATTGCAATACTTACTAATGCTTACCAGAAGCATGAACATCATTAACCATGCATGGTTTTTTTTTGCACTTTGTTATACACAGGCTATGAGAAAGCCACAAACCTTACAAAAGTGCTCGTTACAACGCTATAGAATTATTTTAATATGTACTCATGCAATAAAGCATAGGTTAACAGGCTTTAACTAAAACTAAAATGTAAAGTGTTAAAGTATCTAAATGCAAAATGTCTAACTGCAGCGCATGACATTTAAAACAATAAAAAAAAGGAGAATTATCATGTTTCGTTGGGCTATTATTTTTGCGGTAATCGCACTCATTGCTAGTTTCTTAGGGTTTGGTGGTGTCGCAGGACTATCAGCAAACTTGGCATATGTATTCTTGGCAGTGGCGGTGATTTTGTTCATTGTCGCCTTTATTAGCCGAAAAGTTTAAACACTAAAGTAATGAGATAGGTCTATTTAATTTGGTATGATCGTACCAAACACGCTTAAAATAACCTTTTAATATATGAAAACACGTTTGTTTGATGCAAAGTGTTAAAAATTAAAAGGTTATTTTTTTTTATCAGAATTTTCATTCAAATATAGCTTTGCCTCGTACGCCAGCAATGCCAGTAAGGCAACCAAAAATGGCATGATGTAATACAGTAATCTAAAAATCAATAATACTGCCAGCATCTGCGTCCGATCGACTTTTGGCAAAGCCGTAATCATGACCACTTCAAATACGCCCAATCCCCCAGGGACATGACTTAAGATGCCAATTGCCATTGATTGAATAAACGCAGAAAAGGTCGCCCAATAACTGATATGCTCAGAAGGCGGCAACAGTAAGTACAGTACCAACGCCACGGTACTTAAATCTAAAATGGCAATTGCAATCTGTTGCAGCACAATTTTGGCGGGCGGTAAGTCAAAACGCCAACCGCGAATCACCACATGTTTGCCTTGCTTGCCAGCATACACAATAATCGCTGCAATAACACTTAACATGGTGATGCCAAGCACCCGTACATAGAAAGTATGCTCAAAGATGCCAAGCGATTTATCCAGTTCAGATAATAGTTGAATGGTAATTTCTGGATGGCTAGTCAAAGACGCACCAATCAACGTGGTAATGCCAAAGGTAAATGCCATCGACACCATCCAGACGATGTTGGCAATTTCATTATGAGTCAGATTAAAACGGCGATAGTTACGATAACGGATACCACTCGCGGTGACAAGATTGAGTCCAATGGTGTGACTAATGGCATAAGCGGTAAAAGAGGTGAGGGCGACATGGCGGTAATCAAGTTTTTTGCCGAGTTGGCGGAGCGCAATAAAATCATAAATAGTAAGTACTAAATAACCAAAAGCAACCACTATTGCGGCGATAAAAAGATGGAAGGTAGGAATATGCGCGATAGCGTCTAGAACGTCTTGATAGTGCACAGTTTTGGTCAAATGATAAAGCGCACGAATTGCCATAAAGAAAATCAATACCGTAATCGCTGTTAATGCAAGTCGCCAAACCTGCTTAAACCAAGAGCTATTCATGCATTCAACCTAATATTTTTTAGTAGACATTACAATCATTTAATCAATTAATCGTCAACATTACTTTCATTATCTTCAAACAATGTTAAATTCAGCTCGTCATCTTGCGCAGTAGGGGTTTGGTGCGCCAAACGCTCGGCACGCAGTCGTTTGAGTCTTCGAATAGTCAATAACTTAAGTACTTGCCGCTTTTGCGAGCCATTCATCATTAGCCAAAGGTCACGCTCGGTGCGATTGCGCAAACAGCCTTTACAATACCCTTGTTTATCTAGCTCGCAGACTTGAATACAAGGACTGGCAATCTCAAATAACTCTTGCTGCTCCATCGCGGTGATAACTCCTGACGACGCCATGCAAATGGACGAGTAATCCATCTATGCAGAGATAGGGTTAACTGGGCGGAAAATCAAATAATAGCGGCAAAAACGTACCATCAAACACGGCTATCTAACTAACACGACAAATTTTAACGTGTTGAAACCTGGCATCATGGCTATTTTAGCCAAGCAATGCTAAGATTAAATGTTGGCCAAATCAACCACAGTCGATATGATAATTTACTATAATTAAAAAATAGCGAGAAAACCATGCAAATTGTGTATATTCACGGACTTGATAGTAATCCAAACGCCGAAAAAGCGCAAAAACTCAAAGATTTTTGTGCCAAAAATTTCCCACAAATCAAGGTTGTTGCGCCCGATTTGAATCGTTCACCCAATGAGTCGATTGCTTTAATCCAAGAAATTATTGCCAAAGACCAGAATACAGGTTTGGTCGGTAGTTCGCTCGGTGGATTTTATGGCAATATTTTGGCAAATTTGACAGGTAAAAAAACGGTACTGCTCAATCCAAGTGTACACAGTGGCACAAGTCTCAAGCGTTTTTTTGGGGAAGATTTTGACAGTTTGCCCGATGATTATATCGGTCACGTGACCCCCGATGGTTGGCATATTAGCAAAAAAGATATTGAGTGGCTGGTAGCAAATCGCCCCGAACAATCGCTGTATCCACAAAATTTATTGGTCATTTTGAAAAAAGGCGATGAGCTGCTTAATTTCCAAGATGCAGTTGATTATTTTAGCAAGCAGGACGCTCAAAGCCACATTATCGTAGAAGAGGGTGGCGACCATCGTATGAGTGATTTTGAAACCAAGCTACCGCAAATTATACTGTTCTTGTTTGGCTTGCCGTTGATTAAATGATAGTTATTCGAGGTTATCAGCCACAAGATAGTAAAGCATTAGCCAAAATTTTTGAAAATGCGATTTTGGCAATTGATAATCGTATTTATTCAACCAGTCAAAAACAAGCATGGATTGGCAATCATTCAGATGAGTTTTGGCAACATCGATTTGAAAAGACGTTGCCGTTTATGGCTGTGATTGGCGATAGGGTAGTAGGGTTTATTGAGTTTGGTTTTTATGATGGGATTGGTGAGATTGATTGTTTTTATATCGAGCCAAAATTTCAACAGCAAGGTGTCGGGCAAGCGTTGTTTGAAAAGGTTTTAAGCGTTGCAAAAGGAAATAATGTCTATCAGATTAACGTGAGTGCTTCACATATTGCTAAGCCGTTTTTTGAGAAAGAAGGGTTTCAAACGGTTCAAAAAAATTCGTTCGAAAGGTCAGGCGTTATCCTAGAAAATTGGTTGATGGTTTTACAGTTTCTTGATTGAAAGGTTAGTCGATGGAAATAGAAATTCGTGGTAATGAAATTTTTTCAGATAAAGATTTTCACAATCAATTAGCTAAAGCATTAAATGTTGAACAGTATTATGGTAAAAATTTAGATGCACTCTGGGATTTATTAAGTTTTAATATTGAAAGACCACTAATTATTATTTGGCAAAATTCTGATATCTCCAAACACAATATAGGCGAAGATTTTGAAAAATTACTGATGTTTTACAAAGAGTTAAAGACCATGATGAAAAGTTAGATTGGCAACAAAAATTTGATTTTATTTTGCAGTAAGTCATTTAATTAATTGATTTTTTTTAATAGATTAAAAATCTAAATTTGAAATTTTATAAGAGTAAAAGATGTCATACACCAGTCAAAGTTTAGAAGTATTAGAAGGTCTTGACCCGGTCCGCCGTCGTCCTGGTATGTACACTGATACCACACGCCCCAACCACCTGGCACAAGAAGTCATCGACAACTCGGTGGACGAATCCCTTGCAGGTCACGCCAAAAACATTATTGTCATTCTACACACTGACGGCTCGCTGTCAGTCGAAGATGACGGACGCGGCATGCCCACCGACATTCACCCCGAATTTAAGCAATCGGGCATTGAACTGATTTTGACACGCCTACACGCAGGCGGTAAATTTTCTACCGATAACTACCAAGTCTCAGGCGGTCTGCATGGCGTGGGGATTTCAGTCGTCAATGCTTTGTCGCACAAAGTCGATGTCACTGTGTGGCGAAATGGCGAAGTGTTCACCATGCAATTTGTCGATGGCAATGCTGTTGCTCCGCTGGCGGTTGCCCCGTCTTCTAACAAGAAAAAACGCGGTACGTTGGTGCGATTTTGGGTCAATGAAACATACTTTGATTCACCAAAATTTAACATTAAACAACTCAAACACCATCTTAAAGCCAAAGCCGTGTTATCGGCAGGGCTGACCATTACTTTTATCAATGAAATTGACGGCGACAAAGACGTTTGGCAATTTACCGATGGGCTATCGCAATATCTCACCGAGCAACTGGTCGAAGAAATCACCCTACCAGAACAGCCATTCGTGTTTAATTACGACGCCAAAAAAGGCGAACGAGCAGGCTTAAGTTTTGCCATTTGTTGGCTTAGCGAGGGTGGTACGCCTGTACAAGAAAGCTACGTTAACTTGATTCCTACAGCACAAGGTGGCACCCACGTCAATGGACTACGCACAGGTATTACTGACGCATTAAAAGAATTTTGTGAACTGCACAATCTACTGCCGCGCAACGTCAAACTCGCTCCCGAAGACGTGTGGGATGGGGTCAATTATATTTTATCGCTAAAATTCTCCGAACCGCAGTTCAGCGGACAGACCAAAGAGCGCCTATCGAGCCGAGAAGCAGCGGGCGTGGTGCAAGCCTTTGCCAAAGATGGCTTTAGCTTGTGGCTCAATCAAAACTCAGAGATTGCCAAACAAATCGCTGAATTGGCGATTAATAAAGCAGGCAAACGGCTGAAATCCGCCAAAAAAGTTGAGCGTAAAAAAATTACCCAAGGACCGGCACTGCCAGGCAAATTGGCGGATTGTCGGGGCGATTTGCGAGATGGCGCAGAGCTGTTTTTGGTGGAAGGGGATTCGGCAGGTGGCTCGGCAAAACAGGCACGTGACCGTCACTTTCAAGCCATTATGCCCCTGCGAGGCAAGATTTTGAACACGTGGGAAGTATCGCCCGATACGGTGCTTGCCAGTGAAGAAATCCACAACATCGCCATTGCCATTGGCGTTGATCCTGATTCGGATGACTTGAGCGAACTGCGTTATGATAAAATCTGTATTTTGGCAGATGCCGATTCGGATGGACTGCATATTGCCACGCTGCTGTGTGCGTTGTTTGTCAAACACTTTAAAGCAGTCGTTGATGCTGGGCATTTGTATGTCGCTATGCCACCACTATACCGCATTGATATTGGCAAAGAGGTGGAGTACGCCCTTGATAATGACGAGCTTGAGCAAATCTTGAAAAAAGTGGCAAAAAACAAAAAGCCGCAAATTACCCGTTTTAAAGGGTTGGGCGAGATGAGTGCCGAACAGCTACGTGAAACCACGATGAATCCTGATACGCGACGTTTGGTGCAGCTAGACCTTGATGACCCAACTGCAACCGATAGCGTGATGGATATGCTGCTTGCCAAAAAACGCGCCAGCGACCGTAAAACATGGCTTGAGCAAAAAGGCGATTTGGCGGAAATTGGGGTTTAATGGCTAGGTAAAAATGATTGACGTTAAGCCTACACTGATAGCATGTACTTTTGAAAGTGCATCGCTATCTGGTACGTTTAAACATTATCAAGTAGATAAATCCTATGACGCTTTAGACTTTTTAAAGGAAAATGACGCTCGTGATGCGATTTATCAATTTTCCCCTGCTGCCTAACATATAACATGGGGCAAATCCGCGAATATGACTAAATTGTTGATTACCCTGCTTTTATTCTTTATCACCGCCATTGCCGAGATTGTCAGTTGCTATCTTGGCTATCTGATGCTCAAACAGCACAAACCGCTTTGGCTCATTGTACCTATGACCATCACGCTTGCCCTGTTCGTATGGCTACTGACCCTTCATCCCACCGCGACAGGGCGAGTGTATGCCGCATATGGTGGCATATATATCACGACGGCTTTGGTATGGCTAAAATTTGTCGATGGCGTTTCTTTAACGCACTGGGACAGCATGGGCGGTTTGGTGATACTGTTGGGCGCAACTATCATTATCCTGCAGCCCAAAAGTTTGTTATAAATTCCTCCAATCGACAAATTTGCTAATTTCAGTGAGCTAATGTAAACTGAAAATTTTAGCTTAGTATTTTAATTTAATATAGTATCTTAATCTAATGTATACAGCCCCTATTCTCGTAAATAAGCAGTCTTAGCCTATGAAAGTAATAACTGGCTGTGGTTTTATTAACACCAACTAAGCTTGCTGCTGTTCTCGCGGTAGAACCGGCAACAAATAACTCGATGAGTCTGCTTTGTTTATACCAACTTAGTTTACTCTTTCTCATAGTGCTATCCTAAATAATTTTACTCATCTAGGACAGCCCCTTCTTTTTAATCTATTCAAACAATCTTTATTCGATATAAATATTAAGCATTTAACATGCCAAGACGTATTTAGAACCAATTCTCCATAAAAAAATCCTGCCTTGAAGTAAGACAGGATTTTTTTATCGCAAGGCTAATTTTCTAGCCTATGCTATTTACAACTTAGAATGCTTTAGTAATTGTAAATACAGCACCAGTCTCTACACCACGTTTGTACGGGTTGGTGTCGGCGTCAATATTTGTGCCGACAGCAGCAAGCTCAGCTGACAGGTCTTTAACAGAAGCAAAGCTGTAAGTCACACCAACTTTCCAGTCGATGTAGTTATCATCGCCACTAGCGTTATCACTGAAATCATAATCGTCAGCAGTGGTATAACCTAAGCTTGCTACACCACCGAAAGATGCGCTCAATGGCATGCTATAAGTCAGGTTTAAATACCATGCATCAGTATCTAAGCCAAAAAAATCATTAGTGAAATTCACGCTTGCAAGCAAACTGTCACCAACAGTGATGGTGTCTGCAAAACCTAGACGTGCATACAGCTCAAGCCAATTCAAATCAGAAGCACTTGGATAGCCGTAGTACGATAAACCGACATCTAAAACTGGTTTAGACGCCAAAGAGCCAAGTTCAGTGCTATAACCTACATATGGATCGAGCTCTAATGAGCTACCAAAGCCGACATTCGAGCCCCAGACACCTGCGTATAAGCCAGAGCTATGGGTTAATTTATAACCAACTTGAACGGCAGGGTCGCTTTCAGTTTGTGTCATACCACGATAGCGGTAATCTGAAGTCATTGCTGCAGTACCAGAGAATGATACATCGCTTTCAGCTGCCATAGTCAAGCCACTTGCACAAGTGAGTAAAGATGCAGCCACTAATTTAGAAAGTTTAAAGTTCATGTTGGTATTCCCCCAAGCTGTTTATTACAAATGTTCAAATCGAAATGATTTGACTCTGAACTTGTTATTGAAATAGCAAAAGGCGTGCCAACTTTATTAAGTTACTGTTTTATCTTATTTCTTTGCAATAAAACTGCAATAACTTACAAAACCAACTTTGAAGCATTATTGTATTGCACAAATATTGGGCGATTTATTGATTTTGCACCAAAACAAATCAAACTGTATCAAATTGTTTGTAAATAGGAATTATTCTTATACAGTTTATATTCTGCACGATGCAATAAAAAAAACCAACCGCAGTTGGTTGGCTTTTTAAGTATTTTCTTCTGAGCAAAGCATGAAAAATTATTTTTCCATATTTGATAGGATTGATGTTCTGACATCATCCAATGTGGCATTGATGGTGAGCATCACGGCATCGGCACATTGTTTGATCGCAGTGTCAGGATCTTTTAGACCATTACCCGTCACTGTGCAAACGATCACCGAACCTTCAGCGATTTTACCTGCTTTAATATCACGGATTGCACCGCCGATTGAAGCCGCCGATGCAGGCTCAACGAATACGCCTTTTACTTCTAATACTCTTGGATTAGGTTTGGTCATTTTTTATCCTTTTAGCTGTCTAGTTAACCCACTTTAAAAATGATACAGTGCTACTGGGATGAATTTTGTGCAGCCTCTGTGTAAGTAGCACGCAAAGAAAATTTATACCAGTAGCGCGTTTAAATCCATAACATTTTTACATTCAGCTGACTATAGGCTATCTATAGTCAATCCTAAATTATAGTAAGCACCGTTTGCCCTGAGCTTGTCTAAGGGTAATGGTCGTTATGGTTCGACAGGCCTACCACGAACGACCCTGTTCGATATAATTCAGTTTTCACTATAGTATCTTAATTTAACCTAGTATCTCAAAGAGTATATTCATGGATATCAACCAAACGCCAGTAGACCCTAGCCAATTTGGGTCTAACGTGCCGCGCCGTCATGACCCAAAAATTGCCAAACTTGCCAAAAAATACTTACAAATAACAGGTTGGCAAGTGGTCGGTGATGTACCTGATGTCAAACAACTGGTGATGCTCGCTGCCCCGCACACCTCCAATGAAGATGGCTGGAATGCGGTCATGGGTATTTTATCGGTTGGCATTGATTTTAAATTGATGGGTAAAAAAGAGCTGTTTCGTCTCCCCCTCATCGGGTCTTTCTTAAAATGGGGCGGGATGATTTCGATTGATCGTCAGAAAAAAGGTTCGACTTTGCAGGCGGCCATTGAACAATTTAACCAACAAGAGCAGCTTTGGTTAGGGTTGGCACCTGAAGGGACACGCAGTTATACCGAAAAATGGAAAACAGGGTTTTATCATATTGCTGTAGGGGCAGGCGTACCGATTTTACCGATTGCAATGGACTATAACACCAAGCAAATGCGCTTTATGCCCTTGTTTTACCCAACAGGCGACTATGACGCCGATTTACCCAAAATTTTAGAAAACTATCGCGGCGTTTTGGGTAAGCATGTTGAAAAAATGTCACAGCCGTTGCAAGATTTGCACCGTTAATAAAATGCCTTGATGACTTATCAAGGCATTTTTTTCAGCGTGGCTATGCACAAAATAACTATGATTTAGGGTTTAAATCATCGCTACTAAAGGTGCTGGTAGGTTGAATAGTCGCTTGCTGTGTTTGGGTCGTGTCAGCGGTATCGACGCTTTCAGCCAAATTGTTAAGTGCGGTATGCAATGATGTGGTGGTATCGACAGTGGCTGTTTTGTTGTCAATCCCCGACGCCATGCCTGAACCAATCGGGCGCTCAACGCTACCGGTTTGTGTAGGTGCGTACTGAGTGGCAACATCTGTTTCAAACCCTGTCAATTTAGTTGGCTCTTTCACAGGCGTATTCATCATATTGGCCAAGCCTGAGCGTTGACCTTCCGCCTTATCTTGGATGTTTTTTAAAAAACGGGCAGCAGCTTCACGACCACCAAGACCAAAGGCTAGGGCAAACGCAACCGCGACTGCGCCTAAAGTCAAGCCAAATGCCATATTGACAATCGAGTCAGCAATACCCATCGCACGTAAGCCCATCGCAAGCACCAGACCCATGATGAGAACACGCACAAGGTTGGCTAAAAATGCCGTACCGTTTGGTGAGCGTTGTACCGCACTGGCAAGTATGTTTGCCAACCAAAAACCCACCGCCAAAATGACCGCACCCAAAATCACTTGTGAGCCAAAGGCGATAAACACAGTAATCAAGTTACTAACCTGCGTTAAGTTGAGTACTTTTGCGGCTTCCATGACGGCAAATAGCATCACGAAAAATACAATCAAATAACCCACAACGTCTGACACTTTGGCAGAACCTAGCACATTTTGCAGACCAAGTTTGCTTGGCAAAATATTGACGCCAGAATTGTCCAATAAGTTTTTTACAATATCTGCAATAAGCTTTGATACAAAATACGCACCACCCAAAATGACTACAGCGTAAATGATATTTGGTATCGCTAACATGATTTCGTTGAGCATATTGGTCGCAGGACCAGAAATGGCTTGGATATCCAGTACATTAAGACCCATGATAATCGCGGTAATGAGTACGATGAGATACACCAGCGTACCTGCGATATTGGCGATTTGGGTTTGGTTGCCGATACCCGCCTTGCCTACTAAGTTTTGCACGTTTAAGCTTGTAACAATATTAGTGACGATACCACGTAAAATTTTGGCAATAACAAAACCGACAAAAATAATCACACCCGCGCCGATTAAGTTAGGGATGTAAGATAACGCTTTGGTAATCATGCCATTAATCGGGGCTAACAGACCCGTTACGCCTAATTGCTGCAATACCATTGGCAAGAACATGAGCAAAATAAACCAATAAGCCAAGTTAGCAATGCTCTCGCTCATGTGCGGTACGCCTGCTTCGCTTGATAGTTTTTCATCAACTGACGTGCGGTTAAGCACGTTTGACAGCGCAGAGCGCGCGACCGTTGCCAGTACCCAACCTAGTAGCGCAAGTAAGCCTGCAGCAATTAGATTTGGAATAAATAACAACACGATATTGACCATATTGGCAAACGGCACTGAGATAGCGTCAAGTTTTAAGAAACTTAATGCCGCAGAAATACCAATGATAAAGACAAACCAAAAAACAATACGTGATAATAAATGCGCCAAATCATAGGTTTTACCCGTTGACGCATTCATTTTTTGATTGATGCTCAGTTTTTCTAATAATTTATGCACCACCGAACCGACAATACTGGCGATAATCCAGCCAAGAATAAAAATAATCAGTGCGCCAATCATGGTCATCATGGATGAACCAAGAGTTTGGTTATAATTAATGAAAAAATTGTCCATTGTGCCTCCTACAATTTGGTTATATTATTGATGTGGTTGATAAAAGTTTTTAAATACTCGAAAATTACCAGCTATATGCTACTCCATACTATTGTTTGTCTATCCTCGGTCTAGCTAAGCCAATGTCGTGCTTATAATTATCATTGTTGTGTGTATGTTTAATTAAATAAAGTGCTACAAATAACTTTCAAGTGTTTGCAAATGTTACTGTAGCATTGAAGCTCAACAAGATGACAGTGTAAAAAAGTTGCGTTTCAACCCTTTTTACCCCTAAATTGTTAAGAAAATTGTATTAATGTAAACATAGTTTTACTATTGCCCAATTTTTTGTTTGGCCATACGGTCACCTCACGATGTCATAGGTTTTACAAATTATTTCTGCTATGATAGCTACAATTTTGAGACGATTTTTTAGTCGTTATTAGACCTTAATTGGACATATCAGATAGGAAATTTTATGAGCAATAATACAGTTCCCGTATTGGTAGCAGTTGTGTTAGGTGCTTTGGCATTATCACCCGTTTTTATCAAAAGTTTTGGCAATGACCCACAAGTAGCCGCCATCGGTAGCCGTCAGTTGGCTAGTAATTCATCCGCTATCAATGCCCAAAGCAGTGAAGTGGCAAAGGTAGGTTATAGCCTAGGTTATATGATGGGTCAAAACATCAAAAAAGACGCCAAAGACCTCAATCCTGCTGATATCAATCAAGGTATCAATGACGGTTTTAATGGTAAAGAATCGACCATGACCCGTGAAGAAATGATTAAAGCGGTACAAACCTATGAGCAAAATCAAATCCAAAAACGCCTACAAGACAACCAAGCCAAAGGCGAGGCTTTCTTAGCGCAAAATGCTAAAAAAGCGGGTGTCAAAACGACCGCGTCTGGCTTGCAGTATGAAGTGCTCAAAGAAGGTACCGGCGCACAGCCAAAAGCCACAGATATCGTAGCCGTACAATACGAAGGTAAATTATTAGACGGTAACGTGTTTGATAGCACCGCACAGCATGGCGGCGAGCCTGCGGTATTCCCGCTTAACCAAGTTATCCCAGGGTGGACTGAAGGTTTACAATTGATGAAAGAAGGCGGCAAATATCGCTTCTACATTCCATCAAAACTTGCTTACGGTGAGCAAGGCGCCCCTCAAGGTGGGATTGAGCCAAATAGTGTGCTCATTTTTGATGTTGATTTGCTAAAAGTCAATCCACCGGCTGATGCTGCACAGCCTGCCGCAGCAGATATCCAAGCTCAACTACAACAACAAATTGAATCCATGCAGTCAGCTTCTCAACCTGCCCAATCTGCTAAATAGGTGGGGTTGGCGTCAGATAGGTGGTCTCAATCAGCTGGGCAAGCGCAACTATCGAATTCGCTCGCCCTACTCATCGGCACGATGGCAAAGGAACATCCCAATGATTTTAGCATATAAAAAAGTAAGTTTAGTGACTGGCATCGCTACTGGCATGCTGTTAGCGGTTACGTCAATCAGTGCAAATGCCGCACCGGTCAGCACTGGCACAAACAAAGTTGCATCCTCTGTTTATGTACCAAAATCAACAGTGACGGCAACTAGCCCAGCATTGGCACAAGTCGGCTATAGTTTTGGCTATCTGATGGGTGAGAGCAACAAAGACAGTATTGATGACTTAAATCTGGATGCGTTTTTTCAGGGATTTCGAGATGCATACTCAGCGCAGTCGCCCAATCTTGACAAAAAACAAATGCAAAAAGTATTGCTAGACTATCAAAAAAACAAAGAAATTGCCTATGCCAAAGAAGTACAAGCATTAGCAGCTAGCAATGCGGCAGAAGGTAAACAGTTCTTACTACAAAACGGCAAAAAATCAGGCGTGAAGACTACCGCGTCGGGTCTACAATACCAAGTGCTAACACAAGGGAGAGGCAAATCGCCTAAAGCAACGGACAAGGTCAAAGTCCACTACGAAGGTCGCTTGATTGACGGTACGATTTTTGACAGCTCTTATAAACGTGGCGAACCTGTGACTTTCCCACTCAATCAAGTGATTAAAGGTTGGACAGAAGGGCTACAGTTGATGAAAGAAGGGGGTAAATACCGTCTGTTTGTTCCCGCTAATTTGGGGTATGGCGAAGCAGGCAATGCCGATATCGAGCCCAACAGCGTGTTGATTTTTGATATTGAGCTGCTACAAGTCAATCCACCCGTGACCCAACCCGTCAAAATTTAAGTTTTTTCCCATCTTAAAGTTTTCGCCCATTTGGCTATAAAAAAACGCTCATATTCTTATTGAGCGTTTTTTATATGAGGGCTTGAAAAGCGTACCTTTAAAGCACCTTTTTTAATACTTTAGAATTGCGGGTATTGTCATAAAAGGCATAGCGGTCAGCCGGTAGCGATTCAGCAGGGACTTCCATAAACCCATGCTCGACAAACCAATGCGCGGTGCGAGTAGTCAAGACATACAGTTCATGGATGCCGCGGCTACGCGCTTGTTGCTCTAAGAATGCTATTAAATCTGCGCCACGGCTACCATTGCGATAATCGGGATGGACAGCCACACAAGCCACTTCCGCGGCTTGGTCGTTGAGTGGGTATAAAGCCGCGCAGCCTAGCACCATACCATCACGCTCAATCACGCTAAAGTTTTCGATATCGCTCTCTAAACGCTCACGCGAACGACGGACCAAAATACCTTGTTCTTCGAGTGGCTCTAGTAGTTCAATCAAACCTACCACATCGTCGATATCGGCACGGCGAATTTCTTCATACGGGTCATGGGAGATTAGCGTCCCTGAGCCATCACGGGTAAATAACTCTTCAAGCAGTGCGCCATCTTTGGCATAGGAGATAATATGGGTACGGTGGATGCCGTATTGACAGGCATCGCTGGCTGCCCGTAAGAAACGCGCGATTTCTGAGTTTTCAGGAACATCCCGTAAGAAGCGTGTCACTTCATGCGGAATCATTTCTTTAAGCAGGTGAGTGCCATCTTTATAGATACCTGTTTGCTCACCCAAGAAAATTAATTTATCCGCTTTTAGGCTAATTGCGGCTTGTAGCGCCACATCTTCAGCCAACAGGTTAAACACTTCGCCTGTTGCAGAATAGCCCATACTACCCAAAATCACCACATGGTCATGGATTAAATTGTTGTGGATGGCTTCGGCATCAATCGCGCGGACTTCGCCAGTAAATTGATAATCGATGCCATTACGGATACCGTAAGGACGGGCGGTGACGAAGTTGCCTGAGATTGCATCAATACGAGAGCCATACATCGGCGAGTTGGCAAGTCCCATCGATAGCTGCGCTTCAATTTGTAGACGAATTGAGCCAACGGCTTTTAGGATGTACGGCATGGCTTCTTTTGTAGTGATGCGCACATCATCTGCCATCGGTGTTTCGATATGGTTCTCAGCAAGATTGGCATCAATTTGCGGACGCGCACCGTGGACGAGCACGAGCTTAATGCCAAGACTATGCAGCAGCGCAAAATCATGAATCAAATGGCTAAAATTGTCGTGATTGACCGCTTCGCCGTTGAACATAATGACAAAGGTCTTGCCACGATGGGTGTTGATATAGGGCGCAAAGTTACGAAACCATAATACATAGGGCGGGGTAACATAAGCAGGGGTTGTGGCAGCGGCATTTTGTTGGGCAGTATTGGGTAAATCAATCATAGCGTGATAGGCAAGTATAGGGTTATTATCAGTCATCGTTTCGCCATCGGCAAGCGGTGCATTGCCCTGGGTAAAACTTGCTGAAGTGTCGGTTGAAGTTGGCATGATAACAGTAGACATGATAAAAAAAGTAGACGTACAAACAGCGCACGATAAAGTTTTTGTCTCTTTTAATTAAACATACATGTAAGTTTAACGGCGTGATTGCGATATGTCGCTAAGAGACTAACGATAAGGCTATCAATAAACCTTACAAAATACAATAGTTAATCTTACTGATTTTGGCTGCGCTGTTTGTATTTAGTAAATTCATCCCGCAACTTTCAACTTGCTAGTGAGTTAAATTGTAAAGTTTGTTATGCTAATCTATAGTCGAGCCTTAACCTATTTGACCATCCAATCAGCGGTGTATGCTAACCTGCCAAAAAAAGAGAATACGCTAACACCCGCTGACACAACAATTTTGAACATTTGAAAATCATGATTTAATGGAGAATATTCATGCAAAAGCTTTCAGTATTCGCGCTAATGACCGCCTCACTTGGCGCATCAGCCACCGCAATGGCTGTGCTACCAACGGTGGCATTAGACCCTGTTGATAATAGTCAAGCAGCACCTATCTCAGCCCCCGCTGCTGGTCAAGTTCAAACCCGCATTTTAGCCTCTGTGGTTGGTCAGGATCCACAAGGTCAAGAAGTATTAAGCCCCGTCAATGCACAAACGCGCCTTGCATCAGGCAACGTCGTAGAGTATCGCGGCTACTTAACCAATAACAGCCCTGACCGTATCCGCAACCTGAAAGTGACCATGAACATCCCAGCCAATATGGAATTAGTGAGCACGAGCGATGTGGAGCCAACCCGTGCGTTTGGTAGTATGGACGGTGCCAATTTTCAATATATGCCGCTAAAGACCAACATGAATGGCGTGCTACAAAATCTACCGATGGCTTACTATAAAGCCATACAGTGGGATGTACCAGGTTTGGGTCTTAATGAGGTAGCGATGGTGAAATATCGTTTAAAAGTAAAATAATAAGCGCTCAATGCCTAGAAGGGCTCACGCATAAAACCGCTCAATTGAATGAGCGGTTTTTTTATTTACAATTTTTGAAACTTGCCGATTTTTTGCTCAATATCGCTGATTTTTGCTAAGGTTGCAATTTCCCCTGCTTTTATCGTCGCCTCTCTAGCTACGGTATTGGTCGTGCCAATATCACCAACGGCTGGGCGTATCACCACGTCCGCCCATTTGATTTCAGCAGCGTTTGCTTGATTGGGGATGACGGCAAATGTCTTATCCAGTAGCGCCCAAAAATCTTGTGGATGACTGTTTTTTGGCGGGCTTGAAACATCTACCGCGATGATAATATCTGCGCCCATCTGTTTGGCAGTTTGCACAGGCACAAGGCTTGTCAGACCGCCATCGCCATAGCGTTTATTGTTGATACGTGGCGGTACAAAAACGCCATACACGCTACTGGACGCACGCACCGCAAGACCGGTATTGCCTTTATCAAAGACGGCTTTTTGCTTGGTGGTTAAATCGGTGGCGACACTGGCAAAACGGATGGGGAGTTTTTCAATCGGTTGATTATCGACTTGGGTATTTACCCAGTTTTGTAGTTTGATGCCTTCGATAAAGCCTTGTTTGCTCCAGCTATAATCGAGTAATTCATTATTGCTAACATGGGTTGCGATGTTTTCAAGTTCGCTAGCGGACTTGCCACTGGCATATAAACTACCGACTAGACTGCCGCTACTGGTACCGACGATTAAGTCGGGGGTGATGCCATTTTTTTCCAGTACCTTGATGACGCCGACATGGGCAAAACCTTTGGCACCGCCACCGCCTAATACAAGGGCGATTTTGGGTTTTATTGATGGTTTAGCAGATGGTTTTATAGGTTGGGTGGGTATCACTGGCGTTTGGGTGCAGGCGGTAACCGTAAAACAAATGCTAGTAGTTATCAGGGCAAAAAAAGAAAGCGGTTTCATAGCAAGCCTAAGTACGTAGAGCAATCATAATGACACTGGGTTGTCTTTTAACTTTTAAAATGGCAATATTTTCTGCCAATTGGGTAAAATTTTTAACCCCAAATTGAGTGGGGTTATAGCCTTTACTCTTAAGCTCGCTGCCAAACTGTCCCATATGTAGCCAACCTTGGTTTTTAGTCAATAGTTTTTTGATTATGGGTTTGGCGAAAATCTCATAAATATCATCGAGCAATTTTTGCTCTTGAGTTAGCGTGGTCGCATCGGTTGGTAGATTTTTTATCTTATTTTGACTCGGTTTTTGCCGAATCATTAATAGATTGTTTTGCAGTTGGGTTTCAAATAAATCTATCTGATTAAACAAGCTGCGCCACTTACTATAACCGTAATTTTTGGGCGAAATTTTCGGGTAATCGCTATTTAAATAACTGACAACGTTGGAAAAATTTGACCAACCATTATTTTGTCGATGATGTTGGATACTTTGCCGACAGGCATTTAATAAAGCTGTGTCTTGTTTTAGTTGCTGCGGCATTACGCGAGCGATAGGCGGCTCAGATGGGCTTTCATTCATAGCCAGCTTTTGAGTAAAAGATGTATCAGTTAATTGTTGACTTGGGGTTGGTTTGGTCGCGCTATTGCTTGGCTCTGGCGGTATCGTATCATCCATTACAAAATAATCATCGCAAGCGACTTTAAACGACTCTACAGTAGTCGATTTGCCAAAGCCAAAAACTTTCTTGCCTTTAGTACGTAAGTTTTTGGCTAATATGCTAAAGTCACTGTCTGATGAGACAATACAAAAACAGTCGTAATCAAGATAAGATAAGTCAACGGCATCAATAGCTAAGGCGATATCAGTCGCATTTTTACCTTTAACATAGGCGGGAATATGCACTTGTTCAAGTAATAACTTCAGTGATATATCATCCCAAGTTGTTAGTTTGCCTTGTTTAAAGTCGCCATAAATTCGCTTGCAGGCGATTGTGCCAAAGGTACTGACCTTAGCTAGAATACTTTCAATATTTTTTGCATTGATATTATCGCCATCAATCAAAACAGCAATATTATTAAATGATAAATTTGTTGAGTTCATCGGTTATAAAGCGTAAATTGTGTCGCTATGTATTCTAACTTAATTTGGTGTTTTTTCATGCTATTTTTATTATAGGCAGATAAGCTAACTTTATAATATGACGCTAAAACCTGACATCTTTAACCTCCCTGTTACTGCGCTTGCTGGCGTGGGTAGCAAAATCGCTGAACAGCTTGACCAACTTGGTATTGAGCGCGTGTTTGATTTGTTGCTACATTTGCCGCGTGATTATGAAGATCGCAGCCGACTGGTCAACATGTGTGATGTCGTCGATGGACAATCGGCATTGCTACAAGGCACCGTTGTCCGCGTCGAAAACAAAAAGATGGGCCTGAGCGTGACATTGCAAGATAAGACAGCGCAAACAACATTACGCTTTTTCAAAGTCTATCGTGGATTGAACGAAACCATGGCAGTGGGCAATACCTTGCGTGTCTTTGGTGAAATCAGTATCAGTAAGTATGGTACCCAAATCAGCCACCCTGAATATGAAATTATTACTGGACATCAACCCCTGACCAATACAGGGCTGATACCTGTTTATCCAACGGTCAAAAACTTGCATCAAAATAAACTGCGTAGCTTGATTAGACTTGCGCTGCAGACGGTTAAACAAGCCAATCCTGTGATGGCTACTATCAGTGACACTGAGTGGCAAATCGTACAAAATGCGCTCAGCAAGCAGTTTCCGTTACTGGCAGGTAGCCACAACCCATTTGGGGAATTTAGCTTACTAGAAGCCATTAGTTTTATCCATCAGCCACCGATTTATACCGATTTGAACAAGCAAATGTTGGTATTAGAGGCATTAAAAAATCGCAGCCATCCGACCTGTCAGCGGCTCATTATCGAAGAAATGCTGGCGCACCAGCTGAGTCTACTATACCGCAAACAACAACTTTATCAACACAAAGCACCGCGCTGCGATGCCACAAGCGCGCTTGCCAATCGCCTGTTAGCCAATTTACCTTTTACCCCAACCCATGCCCAAAATCGGGTGGTGGCGGAAATCGTCAAAGATTTGTCAACGTCAGTGCCTATGCTGCGACTTGTGCAAGGCGATGTTGGCGCAGGCAAAACCTTGGTAGCAGCTTTGGCGGCATGCTATGCGCTTGATAGCGGCTGGCAAGTGGCGGTGATGGCACCGACAGAGATTTTGGCGGAGCAACATCTTAATAACTTTAAAAACTGGTTTGAACCGCTTGGCATCGGTGTGGGTTGGCTGGCGGGCAAACAAACAGCCAAAGCGCGTGAAAAAGCCTTGCAACAAGTACAAGACAACGAGGTGCAAATCGTGGTCGGTACGCATGCACTATTTCAAGAACATGTCAATTTTGCCAAGTTGGGCTTGGTGATTATCGATGAGCAGCACCGTTTTGGGGTGGAGCAGCGAATGGCGCTAGTAGATAAAGGCTTGGCGCATACCACACCGCATCAGCTGATTATGACAGCCACACCCATACCGCGTACCCTTGCCATGAGTGCATTTGGTGATATGGATACATCCATTATTGATGAACTGCCGCCCAACCGTACCCCCATCACCACCGTCACCATAAGCCGTGACCGACGCGATGAAGTGATTGAACGTATCGCTGCCAACTGCGAGCAAGGCAAACAAGCTTACTGGGTGTGCCCACTGGTCGAAGAGTCTACCATGCTTGATGCCCAAGCTGCTGAAGCGACCTATGCCGATTTGAATGACAGGCTCAATCTCAACATTGGTTTGGTGCATGGCAAAATGAAACCCAATGACAAACAAGCGGTCATGGCGGATTTTAAAGCCGGTAAAACCGCTTTGCTGGTGGCTACCACCGTGATTGAAGTCGGGGTCGATGTGCCCAATGCCTCGCTGATGGTGATTGAAAATGCTGAGCGATTAGGGTTATCGCAATTGCACCAGCTACGCGGACGCGTGGGGCGTGGCACCCAAAAAAGCTTTTGCGTATTGCTTTATCAAACGCCACTATCAGAAACGGGTATCGAGCGGCTCAATGTGCTACGAGATAGCAATGATGGCTTTGTGATTGCGCAAAAAGATTTGGAACTGCGCGGTGCAGGGGAGCTTTTGGGTAAACGGCAGACGGGGTTTGATAGTTACTATGTCAGTGACCTAGCCAGAGATGAAAGCTTGCTAATCGTGGCGCAAGCGATTGCTAAGTACCTAATTGCTGATGAAAATCGCAAATCACAAGTGCAGCAATATATCAGCCATTGGACACCCGATGCCATCAAATACATTAACGCATGATAGCCCATAGTAGAGGCTTAAATTCTGATAAAGCGTTGTTTTTACGGATAAAGCGCCTATTCACATCCGCAATTTTTTGTTATTTTATGCCATATGACTGATTGATGAATGTACACTTGCATGGCTATTGGTTTTAGTTGATTTTTTATATACGGGGCAATATCACGGTTATTAATTTAGAATTATCAATATTTTAAGGATATATGTTATGCCACAAACCAAATATGATGTACCTATCGCAGACAAAGCGCATGCGGATGAAATCATCAAAAAAACCGAAGACATCAAAGGGGTCAAATTTGTCAACATTAACCCTAATGGTACCATCGTTATGACCCATGGTGACGATTTTGATGAAGCGGCATTCAAAACGGCCGTGGGTATCTAGCTATTAGTCTTGATAAGCCACTAGGTTTTATGCCTAGTTTTATTGCCTGTATGTTTTGTTCCCTATATGTTTTGCTGCACAAAAGCTGACTTCGGTCAGCTTTTTTATTGGCTAAAATTTGCCGTTAATTGTTCATTCAATCGTCATACGGTTGTCACCTTCGTCAGCTAATGTTTCCTAGCGATAGCGTATCTTTTTATTACAATTTGACTTATCACAATTTGACTTTTCATATTGTGGCTTTGCCTAACCTTGAGGAAATCCCATGACTGACCAACCCGCTGAGCAAAATTCTCCTATCCACAATTTGCTTAAAGACACCCAGCCATCAACCCCAGCTATCAACCGTCGCCGTTTTTTACAATCTACCTCGCTTGCGACTGCCGCAGGTGCATCGATGTTGCTAGCAGGCTGTAATAATGACAATGATGATAATGATAACACAGCACAGGTTAGCTTTTTACATGGCGTAGCCAGTGGCGACCCGCTTGCTGACAAAGTGATTTTATGGACTCGGGTGACACCGGTGAGCAGTGGCAGCAGCCTTGATGTCGAGTGGCAAATTGCCAGTGATAATGCGTTTAACACCATCATCAATAAAGGCACGAGCAAAACAAACGGTGGGCAAGATTATACGGTCAAAGTGGATGCCACGGGTTTACAGCCAAATACCCCTTACTTCTATCGATTTATATGTGGTGGTGTCACCAGTCCGATTGGCAAAACCAAAACCCTACCTGTCACGAATGTCAATCAAGTGAAACTTGCGGTGGTGAGCTGTTCAAACTATCCTGCAGGCTATTTTCATGCGTATGCCGATATTGCCAAGCGTAGCGATGTCGATGTGCTGCTGCACTTAGGTGATTATATCTATGAATATGGTCGTCATACCATCGATGACCAAGGTAAAACGGTGCCTGCCTATGCTTCGAGCCAGGCAGCACAGCTCAATCGCGAAGTCATCCCAGTCGAAGAGTTGCTCACCATTACTGGCTATCGCTTGCGCTATGCCCAATATCGTACCGATAAAGATTTGCAAGCGGTACATGCCGCCATGCCAATGATTGCGGTATGGGACGACCACGAGATTAGTAATGATACTTATAAAGCGGGTGCTGAAAACCACCAACCCAATGAAGGCGATTGGAATCAGCGCAAAATGGACGCCATGAAAGCCTATCATGAATGGATGCCCACGCGTAATAGTGTGATGACGCAAATTTATCGTAGTTTTGATTTTGGTAATTTGCTCAGTCTGCATATGCTAGACACCCGTGTCATTGCCCGGGACAAACAGCTAGATTACAATAATTTTTTAGTTAAAGACGCCAATGGTCAGCTCACTTTAGATGGTGCAAAATTCGCCGCAGCAATGCAAGATACCAGCCGCCAATTGATCGGTTTGCCCCAACAAAACTGGCTAGCAGGTCAATTGCAAGCGTCAAAGTCCACTTGGCAAATTCTAGGCCAGCAAGTGGTGATGGGGCAGATGTTTATTCCTGCCCCCGTACTACTCAACTTTATGAATCCTGCTTTGGGCGTAGATGCCGTCACTTATATAACCCTAATGCAAAAAGCGCAGACCGCCCCCACGACCTTGACACCGCAAGAGCAGAGTATGGTACAACAGTTGCAGCAAGCCCCATTTATTCCTTATAACCTAGATGCATGGGATGGTTACGCGGTGGCACGCGAAATGATTTATGGTATTGCCAACGCGATGCAAAAAAACTTAGTGGTATTGGCAGGCGATACCCATAACGCTTGGGCGAATAATCTAGTCAATGTCAAAGGCGAACCCGTTGGGGTGGAGTTTGCGGTACAGTCAGTGACATCGCCAGGTTTTGAAGAATATTTAGCAACAGTTGACCCAAAACAGCTATCACTCGGGCTACCCATGCTAGTCAAAGGTGGTACGTTAAAATGGTGTGACACCTCTCAGCGCGGTTATATGATTGTGACAGTGACTCCTGAGCAATGTACCAGCGACTGGGTGTTTGTCAGCGATATCACCAAACCCACCTATTCAAGCAGTGTTGGTAAAACCATGCGTGTCAAAGTGGGTGAGCCTTATTTGGTTTAGACAACTTTGACAAAACCCAATAAAAAAGCCGCTAACGTTAGCGGCTTTTTTTTGATACATCATTACATATTTGGGTAGTTTGGACCACCACCGCCTTCTGGTGTGACCCACGTGATGTTTTGTGAGGGGTCTTTGATATCACAAGTTTTACAGTGCACACAGTTTTGTGAGTTGATTACAAATTTTGCGCCGCTGTCACTTTGCACTACTTCATATACCCCTGCTGGACAGTAACGCTGTGCGGGCTCAGCAAAGATTTTGAGGTTACGCTTAATTGGCACGTCTGGATCGGTTAATTTCAAGTGAGAAGGTTGATCTTCAGCGTGGTTGGTATTGGAGATAAACACGGAAGATAATTTATCAAAGGTCAGCTTACCATCGGGCTTTGAATACTCAGGGATATAAGCGTGGTCTGCGCGCTCAAGCACATCGTAGTCTGGCATTCTGTCACGAATAGTCAGTGGCATTTTACCCTTAAATATATTTTGCTCTAGAAAATTGAACGCACCGCCCATCCAGATACCCATGCGGTGCATCGCATTTGCGAAGTTACGCGCTTGGTACATGTCGTTGTAGAGCCATGATGCTTTGAATTTTTGCTCATAGGTTGGCACTTCGTCATGTTGACGACCCGCAGCAATCGCTTCATACACGGCTTCAGCGGCTAACATACCTGATTTGATGGCGGTATGAGTACCTTTGATTTTTGCTGGATTTAGGAAACCTGCATCGTCACCTACTAACACACCACCGGCAAAATATAGTTTTGGTAATGAGTTTAAACCGCCTTTGGTCAAGGCACGCGCACCGTAAGATAAGCGTTTACCGCCTTCTAAAATATTGCGAATGAGCGGGTGGGTCTTTAGACGTTGTAACTCATCAAATGGCGATAGGTAAGGGTTGTGATAAGACAAGTCAATCACCATACCAAATGACACTTGGTTGTTTTCATCGAAGTATAACCACCAACCACCGTTACTATGCGTCTCGCTAAGCGGCCAACCTGAACCGTGCAGCACCATGCCTTCTTGGTGTTTGGCAGGGTCAATTTCCCAAAGCTCTTTTAAGCCAATACCGTAGTGCTGCGGGTCTTTGCCTTCTGATAGGTTAAAACGGCTGATTAAGCGTTTACCTAAGTGACCACGGCAGCCTTCAGCAAAAATGGTGTATTTTGCCAGTAGCTCATAGCCTGGCTCATAGCCTGATTTCGGTTGACCTTCGGCATTGACGCCCATGTCACCCGTCAATACGCCACGAACAGAACCATCTTCGTTGTAGAGGATTTCAGCGGCAGAAAAACCTGGGAACATCATCACTTCAAGCTCTTCGGCTTGGGTAGCTAACCAACGTACAAGGTTACCCAATGAGATAATGTAATTGCCGTGGTTGTGCATCAAACTTGGGACGATTTTTTCTGGCAATTCGCGGTATTTGGTCTCATTTTTGAGCATGTAGACGCGGTCACCTTTGGTTTGCACGCGAACGGGCGCACCTTTTTCTTTCCAATCAGGAATCAGTTCAGTCAGTGCATTAGGCTCCATGACCGCACCTGATAAGATATGGGCACCAAATTCTGACCCTTTCTCAACGATACACACGCTAAAATCAGGATTGCCAGCAGCAATAGCAAGTTGACGTAGACGAATTGCCGCAGATAGACCTGAAGGTCCGCCACCCACGATAACTACGTCAAACTCCATTTGCTCGCGTTCGATGTCTTGCATACAAACTCCTTAGAAAAATAAAATTCAGTGATGACAACTTGCTTAACCTTGCGCGCATTGGGTTAAACAAAGCGGTTCTTCAGCTTATATCTGACAATACACATAAGTCGCATCACGATGATTTTTGCAAGGCTAGTGATCTAGAAGGTTAGCCTTTGATTATCAGTTCATCAAATAATTGCTGGCACAGGCTGGCAATGTTATCAATGGTTTTCTTGATTTTAACATATAATGAATCGTTATATGAATTCAGAAAAAATACTACTTAGTATAATAGATTAACCGTTTAACCACCTAATATTTTTGCAGCAGAAAATGACTGCCGGGCTTAATTTATCGCATCCAATTTGGCTTGTCTTATGCTATCTATCACCTTTATATACAATAAATCGACACAGGTACTAACAGCGACTATTTGAAACCCAGCGTTGAATTGACTACTATGTACCACAAAGTGATGTCAACACAGCGCATCATGGCATTTATAAAACCATACAATACTCTAAATCCCAATCTAAATAAAAACTACCATAATACGAGCTATAAAATGACTAATACTAATAATGTGGCGTCTAAACCCAGTTTTGATACTAGCTTCGATATAGGCGAGCTAAGCCAACAAATCGAGCAATCGGTCGCTTCGCAAGCGGTAGCAACCGCAAACCATCCGACGCGCCAAATTCCACCCCTTGAAAAATGGCAACCCAAACTCAGCGGTACGATGGATGTGGTGGTCAAAGCCAATGGCGAGTGGTGGCATGAAGGCAGTCAAATCACCCGGCAGCTACTCATTGATCTATTTGCCAAAGTGTTATGGTCAGAGGTTGATGACAACCACCACGTTGAGTATTTTTTAAAAACCCCTGTGGAAAAATGGCAAATCCAAGTAGAAGACGCGCCACTGCTAGTGAATCAAGTGGACGTCATTAGCCAGCAATTTGGCGACACTACCAAACCTGTGTTGCAGTTCACCACCACGCAAGGCGATGTGGTGATTGCTGACGAGCAGCATCCGATCCGTTTGGGTCTGCCATTTACCCATGCTAGCCCGCATGATGCTTCCTTACAGCAAAAACAAGCCAGCCAGCCTTATTTATTGGTTCGGCAAAATGGTGACTCAGCGCTATACGGACTCATTCATCGCAATGTGTTTTACCATTTGATTAACTTGGGTGAGTTGGTAGAAGGTGAAGAGGGGACGTCATTGATTTTGCACAGTGGTGATAGCACTTTTACCTTGACGATGACCCCCTAACTAGCTGATTTAGTCAAATTTTGATAGCTTGTGAACCAGCGAAGTGACGAATTTGCTGTCAAATTCGGCAACTGCATTTTTTTGTAGTGAGCGTCTAAAAATTGGTATAAGATAGTGGTCTATTTTATGGGTAGGCGATTATTTCGCGGTTTAAAATAGCAGCACCCTGCGAGTTGGACTGATTAAGCTATGGTAGAGTTAGCAAGCGCGCCGATAGGCGTATTTGATTCTGGGTTGGGCGGATTGTCGGTTTTGACCCATTTGCAGCGACGCTTGCCATTTGAACGTTATATCTATCTCGCCGATACCCTGCACGTACCCTATGGCTCACGCAGTGAAACAGAGATTCGTGAACTTACCTTGCAGGCAGTGGCATGGCTACATTCGCAAGGCTGTAAACTTATTGTGATAGCTTGCAATAGTGCCTCTGCGCATGGATTACAGGCGGCAAGGCGGCAGTATCCTCAAGTGCCAATTGTCGGCTTAGTCCCTGCATTAAAACCTGCGGTGATGCAGTCGGCGACCAAGCAAGTCGCGGTATTGGCAACCCCAGCGACCTTGCACGGGTATTTACTCAATGAAGTTATTGAACAAGTCGCCAAACCTCAGCAAGTGACTGTCCACAAATATAGCTTTAACAGCTTAGTGCCTTGGGTGGAATTGGGTATGCCAAGCCATCACCCAGCCGTGACTGATTTAGATCACTTGCTAAGTGAGTTACAGGATAAAAAGGTAGACCAACTGGTACTGGGCTGTACACATTTTCCTTTTTTTAAAGCCTATTTGGCACAGCGTATTGACGAGCTGATGACCCACCAAGCTATGGGGCAAGTGGCATTGATTGATTCGGGCGATGCCATTGCCAAACGGGTGCATGATTTGCTTGAGCGAGCCAATCAGCTTGCCTCTCATAAAGAGCGACCACGGTTACAGTTTTATGCCACCGCCAACTTACCCACTACTGAGCAGGCGGCAACGCGTCTGTTGCAGCGATTTTTGCCAGAGTTAGGGATTGATTTTTTTACCTTGTGTGTGACTCAACATCGCGCAGTGAATTGAGATTGTTGGTTAGTCAGCATGGCTTTTACCCTTTTAGCTTTTAACGATTTAACTTTTAACGATTCAGCTTTTAACCCTTTACTCTTTTAATTAATTGCGTTCATTAGAGCGTTATGGAGAAGATAGCATGTCTCAAAAGAAACGTTATCATATTCATATCTCTTTGGTGAGAAATGAAAATGTCAACTTAGAGAACGCGCTAGAGTACGCGCTATCGACGGATTATTTTTTGACTTGGGATTTGCTTGCGACCCATACCAATTTTGTTGAATACAGCCGCCAGCAAATCGACCAATGTGATTATATGATTTTTATTTTGGGCAATGATTACGGTCATTTAAGCCTATCCGGTGTCAGTTATCTGCACTTATCTTATATCTATGCGTCTTCAAAACGTGTGCCGATGATTGCGTTAGTCAATACCCAGCCAAGCCAACATGAGCTATTACGTCAACGGTTGGATCTGTTTAATTTGGTGATTAAAGAACAAGGTTCGCGGGCCATTCATTTCGATCAGACCCATGATGGTGTGGCAGACTGTGTGCGAATGCTTGAGGAAATCAAAGACAAGTTTCCGCGCTCAGGTTGGGTCAAAGACACCCGTTCATTGAGCACGCTACCGGCAGCTGCTAGTGGCGATTTAAAGTCGATGTTTGTCTCGGATAGATTTCATATCCGTAATGGCGTGCAACCCGCCTTAACTGATAGCAGTCTAGAGGGCACTCAACAGTCCCCTGAAGCTGAAGCCAGACCGACCCAGGTTACGCCAAAAGAGCTCAATGAGGCGTTATTGGTCAACTATACCGCACACGCGTTTGAAGGCGGCAATTTGCAAGAAATCAGCGCAACTTACACCTTTAGCTGGGGTAATATTGTGCAAACGCTACAAGCATTACCACAGCCCTTTACCAGTAATATGATGTTGACCCAAATTAATGATTCCCTCAAAGATGCTGCAATGGCAGAAGCGCTCAAAATCTCACCCAATATCCATGCCGTCTCGCGCTGTCAAATCAGTAGTATCGATTATCAATGGATCAAAAGCCAACTGGTGAAAAAAAGATGGTTGTTCTCGGTCAAAGAAGGGCGAAGTATCCGCGAGTTGTGGCAGATTAACATCATTGTACAAGCCTAATCGGCCGTTTTTAAGCCACATTTTTTATGGTTTTATGCGCGTTTTATCCCAGCATTTTATATCAGTGTTGACCGACCCGTGATTTACTTATGTCATGACAATATTATACAGACCTGCTATCTAGCGTCACATTTGTTTATGCTATGATAATTTCATAACACACATAACGATAACATTGAGGATAAAAGAGGATAAAATTATGAGCAATCATGTGACCCAACAAGCGGACGATCTTGAAAACAACATCAACCAACTTGAAGATACCATGCACGAAGCCCAGCAGTTTCGCACCCTTGAAGAGCAAGTCGAAGACATGAAACGCCGGGGCATCAACCCACGCGATAACTTCAAAAAATGGGATGAAGACGAAGAGGACAATTGGGGCAGCAATTCAAAAGGCGAAGTCAAACCGATCCAAATGGATGATGGTGAAGAGCCCACCCCGCCACCTATTGTATAAGGTTGTGCCATGTGGGGACATTAACAAAACCCTGTCACTATCAACAAAAAACCCTTAATGCTGACATTAAGGGTTTTTTGTTGGGGGATAAAAAATTGATAAACACCTTAAATGACTAAGTCTCAAATACCTCAGGTTTAAATCATTTAAGGTTTCAATGACTAACGCTTAAATCACTAAGGCGTTGTCACCCCACCTTGCCCATTATCGATACGATAGTAACTCGTGCGACCATTGGCATCGCGTATCACTTTAGTCGGCGTGGCAGTAACCGTTGCATTCGGTACAGACTGGTATCGAACGGGCGTTTGGGTTGGGTATTGGCTTGGGTACTGAGCATTGCCTGTTGGCTGAGTCATTAGCATACGGTAGAGTTTCATACCCGCACGACCATCAGGGTTGACACCTTGCTGCCGCTGAAAATCTTGAATCGCATAGCGCGTTTTATCGCCAATCATGCCATCGACTTGACCAATATCATAACCACGATTAAGCAGTGCTTGCTGGATTTCACGGGCTTGACGACGGCTAATACCGGCATCATCCGTGGGCCAAGGTGTGACAAAGCCGACATTGCTAGTACGGTTTTGGCTAATCATATCGGACAAATGCGCAATCGCTAGCGCGTAGTTCTCTGACGCATTGTAACTATAAAACGCATCGAAGTTTTTACCTACTAAAAACGCAGGGCCTTTACTACCTGCAGGTAATAGCAAACCTGCACTATCAAGGCTAGAGGGTAGCGGCTGACCATTGGCAAGGGTCAAGCCTTGGCTGCGCCAATAGCTCATCGGTTTTTTGGCTTTGCGGTTGCTATCTGCCCAAAATCCTGCAGGCAGCTTGACCTCAAATCCCCAAGGCTCGCCCGTGCGATAACCTGCTTTATCCAAGAAATTGGCCGTTGACGCGAGCGCATCAGCTTGGCTGTTGACCAAATCTTTACGTCCATCACCGTCAAAATCTTGCGCCAAGCGTAAGAAGGTACTTGGCATAAACTGGGTTTGCCCAAACGCCCCTGCCCATGAGCCAGTCATATCATCACGGCGGATGTCACCATTTTGCAAGATACGCAGCGCATTGGCGTATTCCGTGCGAAAGTACGACTGACGACGGTCAAAGCAAGACAAGGTCGCTAATGACTGGATTAAGTCTTTTTTACCCAGCTGCTTACCAAAGTTCGACTCTACCCCCCAGACGCCGAGTACATCCGTTCCTTTCACGCCATAGCGCTGCTCGATGCGGCTTAGCGTGCTTTGCAGTTGGTTTTTGGCATTGATACCGTCTTGCACACGCTCTTCATCGACCAGACCTGAGAGATAGTCCCACACTTCTTTTTGAAACTCAGGTTGATAGTTGAGTGAGACAATCACGCTAGGGTCAGGCTCACTTGGGCGATATTGTTCTAAAGTGCTGGATACACCGCGAAAGGTGCTGCTGTTTTTGAGATTGGATAAACACTGTTGAAACTGGGCATTGCTAAGATTAGGCGGTGTCGGTGCGGCATTCGCTTGGCTAATCATCGCCACGCCTGCCAGCGCCATAAAAATCGGAAGTAAACGCATAACAAACCTTGAATAGTGACAGATAAAAACATCAACAAACGGGGTGAATTTTGACTAATTCAAGGGTATAAAAAAAGCTTGCTTAGTGAAAGGAGTAAATGCATTTAATTACATTTTTTCACATTGGGTGATAAAGCGTTAATTTTTGCACTATTGATGTAAGTTTAACTGTCGAACTCAAAAAAATTGGGCATTAACGGTGTAAAGCCCAATTTTGAAAGCATTAACACAGTATCGATACGGTTCATTGTTCAATCATAAAACCACTAAAATATTGTTTAAGCTTAGCAAGCTTGGGCGGAATCACAAAGTTGCAATAGCTTTGGGTCGGGTTGTTGGCGTAATAATCTTGGTGGTAGTCCTCGGCAACGAAAAACTGCGCAGCAGGATGGACTTCGGTCACCACCTTGATGCCTTGCTCATCACGAAGCTCACCAATCACACGGTCAATGGTCGGTTTTTGCTGCGCTTCATCGGTGTAAAACACCACAGAGGCATATTGTCTGCCGACATCATTACCTTGACGGTCTTGTGTCGTTGGATCATGGGTGGCAAAGAAAATATCCAATACCGTCTCAAGCGGAATAATGCTCTCATCAAAATCGACTTTAATCACTTCGATATGACCGGTATCACCGCCACAGACGGCTTTGTAGTTGGCGGTTACTTCATCACCGCCCATATACCCTGATGTGACATCGGTCACACCTTTGACATGGCTAAATACGGATTCGGTACACCAAAAACAGCCACCGCCTAAAATAATCGTTTGCATACTAATACCTTTTTATGGTTATCTCATTGGTTTTATATAAGGGTTAAAATAAATTATTAAAAGTAAAACGGGTGAAAATGTTAGAATAGCAAAGTTTACTCGCCATTCAAGTTAGGCAATGTAAACCAAGTTTCCGCTATCTAAAAACCTGACAGTTTAAGCATTCCTTAAGCGTTTCATTGTTGAAGTGCTCATAAAACTGTCAGCGATACTAAGTCAGCGATACTGAGTCTTAGTAACGCTCAATCAGCCATAGTGAGTCAGCCGCATGAGTCAGCCCCAAGCCAAACCACCCCTCGATACTTTATTTACCACGCCGCTAGATGCCAATGCGCGGTTTAGCTTTGATGAGCAAGTGGTGGCTTGTTTTCCCGATATGATTCGCCGTAGTGTGCCTGGATATGGGCAGATGCTCGCCATGTTGCCGATTTTTGCCAAACGCCATTGCGGTTTTCGTCAAACAAACCAAGACGGCAACAAAGTCAGCCGCGTGTATGATTTAGGCTGTTCACTCGGGGCGGTAAGTTTTGCGCTCGCAGGCGAGTTTGCGCCGCAAGATTTGCAAATCAAAGCCATTGATATCTCAGAGCCGATGATTGCCAAAGCGCAAAGTGTACTGATGCAGCATTATCCTGAGCATGATATCGAGCTGATTTGCGCTGATGTGTGTGAGGTGGCGTTTGAGCGGTGCGATATGATTGTGCTCAATTTAACCTTGCAGTTTTTATCCCCTGACAAGCGCGAGCAGTTACTCAAACGCTGTTATGATGCGTTGGTTGAAGGCGGTATTTTGATTTTGACCGAAAAAACCCATTTGCTCGATGAAGCGGACGATGCCTGGCGTGTTGAACGATATTATGATTTTAAACGTGCCAATGGCTATAGTGAGATGGAAATCAGTGGTAAACGCAATGCGCTGGAGAATGTGCTTATCACCGATACCCTCGATTTTCATCATCAGCGTCTAGCAACGGTGGGGTTTGACCGCCATTTGACGTGGTTTCAGTTTTTAAACTTTGCGTCGATTATTGCGTTTAAGTGATGATTACCGTTAAACAATGAAAACCTGTCAATCCTAAAAGAGTCAACCATGAACCATACCATCAAAACTGCCGAAACCGACGTCTATCTTACCTTGCTGCAATTGGCGGAAAAATACCCAGTTGCCAATGCATGGCTTGCCCAGTTGCCCAACTGGCTCGCTACCATTAAAGACAAATCACGCTACGCCCATGCACCTTTTTATCAATCGCTCATTGAGCGCTTGCCCGTGGTTGACAACGCGCAAGTAGAGTTGAATCAACCCTGTATCACCGCAGCATTGGATTGGCAAGACAATGAATACAAGCAAACCCATGCACTACTCAAACGTCTGATGCCGTGGCGCAAAGGCGGTTTTTTACTGGGTCGAGATGACCAGCAAATCCATATTGATACCGAATGGCGCAGTGATTGGAAATGGGATAGGGTATTGCCGCATATCAGCCCACTTCACGGCAAACGTGTGCTAGACGTGGGCGGTGGTTCTGGCTATCACGGCTGGCGTATGGCGGGCGCAGGGGCAAGCACGGTGATTGTGATTGACCCATCATGTCTGTTTTATCACCAGTTTATGGCGATTCGCCATTTTGTTGGGCAGGCTGACCGTAACGATTTTGGACGCAACACGGTGCACTATGTGCCCGTACCGCTTGAAGCTTTGCCCAATCCTAGCTTGACTAGCGGGCAAGCAGGTCTGTTTCATACCGTGTTTAGTATGGGCGTGCTGTATCACCGTGCGTCACCGTTTGAGCATCTTGAGCAATTATACAATCAGCTAGCAAAAGGCGGAGAATTGGTACTAGAAACCTTGGTGATTGAAGGAGATGCAACGTCCGTGCTGGTGCCAAGTGAGCGCTATGCACAGATGAATAACGTGTATTTTATCCCGTCAGTTGCGGCACTGTCGCTATGGCTGTACAAAGTAGGCTTTGTAGAGGTGCGCTGTGTCGATGTGGATGTGACATCGACGGATGAACAACGCAAAACCGACTGGATGGATTATCAATCTTTAAGCGATTTTCTTGACCCCAATGGTAGCAGCAAAACCATTGAAGGCTATCAACGCCCGACCCGTGCGGTGATGATAGCCAAACGACCGTAACAGTACATAAACAAGTAACAAGCCTAGAGCAGTTTGGGGTAATGGCGTTTTAGGCTAGTAAGGTTTAGCGTAGGGGAGTTTAAAGCGTCCTACTAAAATACCACTCCAAGACCAATTTGATGAGAAAGCCAAAAAAACCGCCGCCCAGTGCCAAAAAAATCCAAAAAGTGCCTTGTTTGCCTGCATTGTTTTTCTTAGAAATATCGTACATGATAAAAAATAAAAACGCGATAAAGATAGGCAGCAGCACATACATGCCAAGTTTGGTGATTAACTCACTAGAGACTAAAACAAACATGTTATTATCCTATGATTGTCATCAGACATTACAAAATTTTAGCGCATATTATACGCCAAAAAACCGCGTTTCCTTGTAATGGCATGTATCTTTTGACAGGATTATAATGAAAAAATCATCAAAAATTGGTATATTGAACGCCAAAATCCATGCCCATCGATTGTGAGCAAGTGATAGCCTCAAATCGATGGTGATTCATTGATTTATCGTGCTTTTTTAGCTATCAATCCTGCAACAAAACCTGTAAGCCAACAAAGAGAATTTCCATGTCAGAACAACAACCCGTCATTTCGCAAGCCTTAGCATTAGTGGTGGAATCACTAAAACAACAGCAAATTTTGCCAATCGATTGGGTTGATAACAGTACCATCAGCCGCACCAAAGACCAAGCGCACGGCGATTTCGCCAGTAACCTTGCTATGATAGCAGCCAAGACTGCCAAGAAAAACCCGCGTGAACTGGCGCAAACCATCGTGGCGATGTTGCCTGCCTCGGACATGATTAGCAAAGTTGAGATTGCAGGACCGGGGTTTATTAACTTTTTCTTAGATGATAACGCGCGTTTTGCTATCTTAGACACCATCATGCAGCAAAAAGGCGACTTTGGTACATCCGAAGAATTTGCCGGTCAAAAAATCCAAGTTGAGTTTGTCTCTGCCAACCCAACCTCAAGCCTGCACGTGGGTCACGGTCGCGGCGCTGCGTTTGGCATGAGTGTGGCCAATTTACTAGAGGCAGTTGGCTACCAAGTCGGGCGTGAGTATTATGTCAATGATGCGGGTCGTCAGATGGATATTTTGGCAACCAGTACCTACTTGCGCTACCTTGAGCTGTGCGGTGAGCCAATTGTATTTCCCACCAATGCGTACCAAGGCGATTATGTCAAAGATATTGCCAAACCCATCAAAAAACAGCATGGCGATAGCTTAAAAACCGACTGGGAACATATGTTACTCAATGTACCTGCCGATGCCGAGTACCAAATCGATGCCAACGGCGAAAAAGTCTGTGTCTCAGGTGATAAAGAAGCCCATATTGACGGGCTGATTGCCAATGCCAAAGCCAATTTGGGCGATAACTATCAGATTTTTCATGAAGCCGCACTTAGTACTATCTTGGCAGATATCCAAGATGATTTGGCGGATTTTAATGTCCATTTTGACCAATGGTTTAGCGAAAAATCAATCCAAGATGCCATTGTGCCTGCTTTGGAGTTATTAGAGGAGCGGGGTTTTCTGTACCAAAAAGACGGCAACTTGTGGTTTAAATCCACCGAATTTGGCGATGAAAAAGACCGTGTTGTCCGCCGTGCCAATGGTCAATTTACTTATTTTGCCTCGGATATCGCCTACCACAAAGACAAGCTTGACCGCGGCTATGACAAAATTATTGATGTGTGGGGCTCAGACCACCACGGCTACATCAAACGGGTGAAAGCGGCGCTCACTGCGATGGGTTACGATGCCCAGCGTATGGATGTGATTTTGGTGCAGTTTGTTACCCTATGGCGTGGTACAGAGCAAATCCAGATGTCATCACGCTCAGGTCAGTTTGTGACTTTACGTGAACTGCGTCAAGAAGTCGGCAACGATGCCGCGCGCTTTTATTATGTCGCGCGTAAACCAGAACAGCACATTGACTTTGACTTAGAACTTGCCAAATCGCATACCAAAGATAATGCGGTGTATTATATTCAATATGCCCATGCGCGTATTTGCCGTGTGCTTGAGCGTACTGAAGAGCGCGGTATTAAGGTCGATGACAAAGCCGGCAAAGCCCATCAGCATCTGCTGACCCAACCTGTCGAAACGGATTTATTGAGCTTACTGGCTTCTTACCCTGAAGTGCTACGCCGTGCTGCAGTCAACTATGAGCCGCATTTATTGACCAATTACCTCAAAGATTTGGCAAGCTTGTTCCACGGTTGGTACAACGACAACCGTATCTTACCCAAAGATGGCGAAACCCCGACCCAAGATGAGCTTGACTTGATGCAGGCGCGTCTGCGGTTATCAAAGTCGGTACGCCAAGTGATTCAAAACGGCTTAATTTTGCTCGGATTAACGGCACCGACCAGTATGTGATATGATTAAGATACGCTAAAAACGCTGTAATATTACCGTATCCCATGTCGTAGGAGATGATGATGGCAAGACCCAAAGGAGCGACCCCGCGTAAAGCGCCAAGCACGATGTCGTTTTTTGCTGCCATGTTGGTGGGCATGATATTGACCGTGGGGATTGGTCTGTTTGTTTATTTGTGGAATCCATTTAACCAAGGCAAAACCACAAGCAGCGACGAAGCGCCGATGGTGCAGCCAAAGGTGCAAGACAAACCCAAAACCAATAATTACGAGTTCTATGACTTACTCAAAGAACAGCAGGTCAGTGCCGTCCCCGACGAGGCCGCTGCCAGTCAGCCAGTCTCGGCGCAGCCGGATGTGGTGTTGACCCAAGCTGACAGCACCAGTGCGCCCAAATCAGCGAATGTCAGCGTGGTCGATAATCCCTTGTTGTCTGATGATAACGGTACCAAACCACGCGCTTCAGCCAACGATAGTACGATAGACACCAGCACCGCTGCCGATGACAAAAGCAGTGCCGATGCCATTGTGATTGGCAATGAAGAGCCTACGCGGACTTATATCTTGCAAATCAACAGTTTTGATAATGCTGATGATGCGGATAGACGCCGTGCTGAAGTGCTAATGGCGGGGGTGGATGCCCAAATCGTCAAAAAACGCTTAAACAATGACCAAACCGTCTATCAAGTCATCTCTCGCGCCATGAGTAGCCCAGAAATGGCAGCACAAGCCCAGCGCCAACTACAAAATAGCCGCATTGATTCATTGATTGTCGAGCAGCGCCGCTAGGCTGATTTGCATGCAAAAAAACCGTGTTATCGCAACACGGTTTTTTATTGTTGGGTGGAATTAAGCTTTTTTACGACTAAATTTGCGTTGCTTTTTATTTTGCAGTTCAGTCAATGTGCGTTTGATTTCCTCATCAGTCAGTTGTGAAATTTGCTGTAAGATATGCATCACGTCCATATTGAGGATAAATCGCGCGCTTTTTGCCATGGTATGAATGCGAGCATCAAACTCAATCACCCCGCTAGCCGACACCGTAATATAGCCTAGACGCTCTAGCGCATCCATAAAGCTAGTAAACAAGGCACGGTCAAAAAAATCTGGCATGTCATCTTCGTATAGCACGGATAGACGCTGACCGAGCAGATGACCCAAATCAATCACTTGATCTTTGGTGAGTTTGCCTGAGCCTTGCTGACTCAGCAGCGCAAGTACCATAAAGTAGCGCTCTAGACTTTGCTCAACTGAGTTGGCAAGTACTGTCAACTGCTGATAGCTACGGGTATTCGGCTCTGGCGTGGTCAGGATGCGATGACCGTCCGCATTCACTCCTTTGTCCACGATGATGTTTTCTTCGACCAAAGTATAGATATGCTCACGCAAAGTGTCATTTAGGGTGCGCAGGGGGTATTTCAAAAACAACTCTGCTTGCAAGAAGGGGTACATAATACCCACCACCCGCTCAATAGTATTTAGACTTATGGTGCCATTACGCTGTATCAATGATGCACACAGTGACGCGATGATATAAATATGCAAAATATTGTTGCGAAAATAGCTCAGTAGCGGCGCTTGACCGTCCGCAATACGAATCAAGTCACCGAGCACATGTGGGGTGCGCTCGATGAGTTTAAGCTTGACACCATAATTGATAATGGATTCTGGGCTTTGCTGGGTGATTGACACATCATCATCATACGGGATTTTTTCTGCGATACGTTGATATAGTGCCAACTGTTCACGACAGCTTTGCTCATCGAGTGCGCCATGCGGCGTGTCGAGCAGTACCAAAGATAGCAAAGTGACTGGATTAAGCACCGCAGAGCGGTTGATACGCTGCATGATTTTGATGCCCAAATTGTCAATCATGTGAGTGACATTGGCAGGCATATCACTATCGGTACGGTCTTTGGGTAGAGTATTTGGGGCGACGTCAAATTTTTTCATAAAATCAGCTAGATACAGTGGCTGACCAAAACTGACGTGCACATGACCGAAGATGCGCTCAATTTTTCGGCTGGCTTTTAACAAACCCAATAGCGACTCAGATTCTTTGGGTTTACCTTTAAGCTCACCCACATAAGTGCCGCCTTCCATAATACGTTCATAACCGATGTAGGTCGGGATAAAGACAATCGGTTTGCCTGCTTGGCGTAGATGGCTTTGTACCGTCATCGCTAGCATTCCTTTTTTGGGCGGTAACAAGCGACCTGAGCGCGAGCGTCCGCCTTCAATGAAGTACTCAATCGGCGTGTTGCGCATCAACATACTATGCACGTATTCACGAAACACCGCAGAGTACAGTGGATTGCCTTTAAAACTGCGACGCATAAAGAAAGCGCCACCATTGCGTAGTATTTGACCTAGCACGGGAATGTTTAGGTTCTCGCCTGCGGCAACATAGGGCACACGCAGCCCACGTTTATAAATCACGTATGACAGCAACAGATAGTCCATGTGACTGCGGTGGCAAGGCACGTAGATGATTTCATGGTCGGATGCCAGTTCGCGTACCCGCTCAAAGTGCGCCACTTCAACCCCGTCATACAACTGTGTCCATAGCCAGGTCAAAAAGCGGTCAAAAAAGCGCACGGTTGCGTACGAGTAATCACTGGCAATCTCGTTCAAATACCCACGCGCCAGTTTTCGGCTTTTGGCGAGTTCACGCGAGTTTTCTTTGCTATCGATATTCACGGCATGCTGAATGGCAGGTGTATACAGAATTTTATCGACCACATTGCGACGGTCTGATAAGTCAGGACCTAAAATAGCTTCTTGTTGTTTATCCAGATAACCTTCTAAGCGCTGTTGTACCCGTGCAGCGATGGTGTGTAAATGATAGCGGTCGTTACTAGCAGTATCAGTGGATGCCACGCTATCTGATTGCAGCACAGGGTTTTTGCTAATCTCCTCTTCGATAATGCCACGCAAATCTTTGGGTGAGTGAAACTGCACATAGGTATCCCGCCCTTTGACCCCGATATTAAATAGCTGTTTACTGATGGTGGGCACTTGCCATTCATCAGCGGTGAGGAGGTTAAACAGCGAATCTTCTTTTTCTGGGGCGCGCCCCCACAAGATAGTGACAGGGATAAATTCAATGTGTAGCGTTGGATATTGCTCCACGGCTTCAATCAAGCGTAATAGGCGAGGTGAAAATACGGCGCTGTTATGAGACAGTTTTTCTGTTTTATGGTGATGCAAAAAAATCATTGCGGTATTTTCATCAATACCATGCGCCCGATCGATGACATTGGCTAGGGCAGGGGGTAAGTCATATTGTTTGGTTTCTAGGTCAATTAAAATACTGTTGCTACGAGAATACTCTTTGAGCACATAAAAGGTGAGTCGCTGGCTTGATGTGTCGCTATCGCCTGCTGGCGGTAGTTTATCATCGCTAACATCGGTGCTAGCTTGGCTAATATTGGGGATGTCGCCGATAAGTTTGGATTTGACGGCGAGCCCCAATAATTTGCCAGAGACTTGTCGGTATAGATTTTTTAACAGCGGGGTCGCAGCAGGATGGGTACCTTTGTTTTTCGCTTCGGTAGTGCCTGAATTTTTCCCTACGTGAGTCATAGTATGCCTAGTGATTGCGTGAGTTTCTTCGTAAGTTTTTTAAAGATAAATACAAGGTTTAAAATATGTCTTATCATGCCATAGATTGATGAATTTCTAAACCTTATCACGCAAAAATTCTTGTATAATGAGTGACTTTAATCCATTTTATCTACCCAAAATAACGTTAATCATAAGAGCGTCTATGGCAAGCCAGCAAGATATAAACCATACCCATACGATTGATATCACTCCCCAACCACAGGTGCCCGTAACAGCCGCAACGCAGCAGCTTGAGCAGCAAGCGATTTGGCAGCAATTAGTCACGCAGTTATTGGAAACCCTAACCCTCGTGCCGTATCAAGACAGTGTATTTATTGGGCAAAGCTACGACTATGTGGGTGCGCGTATTTTTGGCGGGCAAGTACTGGGACAAGCATTGATGGCAGCCAGCCATACCGTAGAGCATTCAAAACCTTGCCACTCATTTCATGGTTATTTTTTGCGCGGTGGCGATATCAATAAGCCTGTATATTACCAAGTCGAGAAATTACGTGATGGTCGTAGCCTTGCTTCACGTCAAGTGACAGCACGCCAATATGATGACGATAACCAACCGAGCATTATTTTTACCATGATGGCGTCTTTTTCACCGTTTGAAGAAGGGCTTGAGTATCAACAACCGATGCCAACGTATCCTGCGCCAGATGTGTTGCTGACCGAGCAGCAGCTCAAAGACCAAGTGGTAGGCAAAATACCTGATGCCCTAAAAGCGCGCTTTATGCGCCAGCGTCATATCGAAATCAAGCCAGTACAGCCGCGTGACCCAATCCATCCAAAAATCATGGAACCTAGCCAAGCCAACTGGCTACGTATTCCGCAGCTGGGTAAACAGTCAATTCAAGTGCAACAAGCACTGCTCGCATTTTCTTCTGATTTTTATTTGATTGGTACAGGGCTGATGCCACACGGGATTAGCTTTATGACTAAAGGATTGCAAGCGGCAAGTATCGACCATAGTATGCATTTTCACCGCTCATTTGATATGAATGATTGGTTACTCTACGACATGTGGTGTGATACCACATCACAGTCAAAAAGCCTAAACCACGGTCAATTTTGGCAAGATGGCAAATTGGTCGCCACAACCCAGCAGCAAGGGTTAATGCGACTGCGCTAGTGATTCAATAACTTTACCTTATTTTAAATAGTAGCCGTATGAGAGAGAAAAATATGTCCAATCCCCCAATGAGTGATGCCGTCCGCCAGAACATCGCTCAACAACACAATCACCCATTAAAAGGCTTTGCTGTTATCTATGAGCAAAAAGTGGAATGGGGTGATATGGATGCGTTCAATCACGTCAATAACGTGGTGTATTACGACTATGCCCAGCGCGCACGTATCCACTACCTTGAACAAGTCGATATGTTTAACTTACAAACTTATACCGTGCTTGCTTCGTCATCTTGCCAGTATTTAAATTCGGCCACTTTCCCCGATGTGCTTTGGATTGGCATTCGTGCCAAAAAAATAGGCAATACCAGCCTGACCCATGATTATGTTTACTTTAGCACGGCCCAACAAAAAGTCGTCGCTACCGTCTCCTCAGTCATTGTATTTTTTGACCAAAACGGCAAAAACAAACAACCGATTTCTGATGGTCAACGCCAACAACTTACCGAGTTAGAAAGTCATACGGTTTAACTGTTACTAAAATTGTTAAAAAAAAGCCACAAGCTGCAATGCTGGTGGCTTTTTTGTCTGATAAATTGCTATCTCGTAAATCACTCTTTGTGGTCTGGGTTGGCAACGGTTTCGACCAAGTTTAGGTTAAACCCTGATAATGCGTTGAATTTAAGCGGCGATGACAGCAAACGCATATCACGCACGCCCAGATAACGTAAAATCTGTGAGCCAACCCCAATGCTGCGGTAGGGTTGGTGTTTAAGCGGTGAGTTGGGTTTGTCAGCGACAAAGTTATCGAGCGCTTCGCCCATATCAATCGCTTGTTGATGCCCAATCCAGACAAACACACCACGCTCGGATTGGCTAATTTCTTTGAGTGAGGCATGGATATCCCAGTTACTCTTACCGCTGTTGGGTAGCTGCACGGTGAATAAATCGCGCAATGGTTGGAAGCTATGCACCCGCACAGTGCTCACGCCTTCTTGAGGGTTGCCCTTGACCAGTGCCAAATGGGTATCCTCTGAATTTTTTTCTTTAAAACGATAAGCAGTAAACTCACCAAACTCAGTTTGCATGGGATAGGTCGCAACCATTTCGACCGTTTGCTCGTTGGCAATACGGTAATTAATCAAATCAGCGATGGTACTGATTTTTAAGCCATGTTCTTTGGCAAAAATTTCTAGGTCATCACGGCGCGCCATTTCGCCATCTTCTTTGATAATTTCACAAATCACTGCCGCAGGTTCAAGTCCTGCCAAGCGTGTTAGGTCACAGCCCGCTTCAGTATGACCCGCACGGTGTAGCACACCGCCATTTTGTGCCACGATCGGGAATATATGTCCCGGTTGTACGATATCTTCTGGCTTGGCAGTCGAAGACACCGCTGTTTGGATGGTTCTGGCGCGATCCGCTGCTGAGATACCTGTGGTGACCCCTTCTGCCGCTTCGATTGATACCGTGAAGTTGGTGCTAAATTTAGCGCCATTTTTATCCGACATAAGCGGTAAATTAAGCTGTTCACTGCGGTCAGCGGTGATGGTCAAACACACCAAGCCACGCGCATGGGTAATCATAAAGTTAATATCTTCTGGGCGTACATGGGTGGCTGCCATCACCAAGTCGCCTTCGTTCTCACGGTCTTCATCATCCATCAAAACGACCATTTTGCCTGCACGGATGTCATCGATAATTTCTGCCGTTGTATTAAATGCCATAAAAGTGCCTTTGTTAGCGATTTATTGGAATAACATTGATTAAAAAATTGATTGAAAAATAGGGACAGAAAATAAGCGCTATCAGCTAGTATTGTTCAAACTATTGTCTAAATAAACCTTAACAATCACCTCGTCAAACTGAGTGAAGCTAGTATGGGCGCCCATTTCTTATTTGCGCGCTATTATAGCATTAACTCAGTGAGTCTAAGCAGCGAAATATTGATAGCCATATGCGCTGGTAGCGCACGCAGACATAAGGTTAGGGTAGATTAGTTGAAAAAATTAACAAAAATTGGTGATTTTGTATAATTTTTGAGCAAAAATTAAAAAAAACTGGTATATTATTACTTAATAATTAATAAAAATTACATTGTTAATACGTTTGAAGAAAAGCTATTAAAAAGTCATAGACGTCTAACCGATTTATTTATCTAAGGATCCTGTGATGTCAGTCTTTTATCTTATCTACACGAGCAAAATTACCTTACAAGCAAGTTTGCATACGATGACGTTGCCTGATATCTATCGTCAGTCAGTCGCGCGCAACACTCAGGCAAATGTCAATAGCATACTATTTCTCAAGCAAGGCAATTTTCTACAATATATGGAAGGTAGTGAGCGCACTATCACCCAGCTATTTGACAAAATCAAAGCCGATAAAAGACACAAAAATATTCACGTCATTGAGCAGGGACAGGCGCCCAACAGACTGTTTGGGCATTGGAAAATGCACTGCATCAATTTAGATAACGTCAACGATATGGATGATGTCGATGATATCAGCCCCCTGCTAGGCTATTTTGAAACTGCGCAATTTGATAGCGCCAGTGTACCAAGGTTGCTTGCGGATGTAGAAAACTATTATCGTTCGGGCAAATGGCAAAGGCATCAACATACCAACTTTGATAAGGGCAGTTATAGCCATGCCAAGCTACGCCGCTTGGGCTTTAAGCATCGCTATTTTTTGTGGATTCAGCTTGGGTTTTTATTGGTGTTTTTATTGCTGGTGATATACTGGGTATTACAGAATAGGGTTCATTGGGCTGCGCTAAATCATCCGTTGTCTGGTCTGACAAGTTTTTTAGCCGCCGCGCTTTAATCATGGCTCTTTAATCATCGCTCTTCAATGATTGCCCTTTAACCACTGCTCTTTAACCACTGTATAAAGGCATAGGTTTGCTGTTCTTTGGCATTATCAGCAAAGTCAAACAACCGCGTGCCCATCAAATTATCAGGCAGATACTGCTGTGGGTGGTAATGGTTGGGGTAGTCATGCGGATAGATATAATTGGCGCCATAACCTTCGGCGCGCATCAGCTTGGTGACGCCATTACGCAAATGTAGCGGTACAGGCGATTGGTCATTTTCAGCCAGTCGCATTGCTTTATTGATGGCCTGATAACTAGAATTGGACTTCGGCGATGTCGCCAAATACACCACCACTTGCCCCAAAATAATTCGCGCTTCAGGCATACCGATGCTCTGCACACTTCGCAGGGCGGTATCGGCAAGTAGTAACGCATTAGGATTGGCAAGTCCGATATCTTCACTTGCCAAAATCACCAACCGCCGCGCAATAAAGGCAGGGTCTTCGCCCGCTGTCAGCATCCGCGCCATCCAATACAGCGCCGCATCAGTGTCACTACCGCGGACTGACTTAATCATCGCTGATACTAGGTCATAATGGCCATCACCTGATTTGTCGTAGCGTACCAGGCTTGCCCCTGCCACCGCGATGACATTGTCATCAGTCACCACAATCGGTGATTGGCTGCCTTGCTTAAAATTGGGGCTTGATTGAATGGCGAGTTCAAGTAAATTTAACGCCTTACGCGCATCGCCTTGCGATAGCGCAAAAATCGCTTGGCTTGATTGTATTTCAATCTTAAATTGTTTAAAAACTGCATCATCGTCAATGGCACGTTTTAGTACTTGGCTGATTTCATCTTCGCTCAAGGGGTTTAGCCGATACACTTGGCAACGAGACAATAGCGCATTGTTGACACTAAACGAGGGGTTTTCGGTGGTCGCACCAATTAAAGTAATATCCCCTGACTCAACCGCGCCGAGGAGTGCATCTTGTTGTGCTTTGTTAAACCGATGAATCTCGTCAACAAATACTACCGGCGGCTCGCCAAACAAGCCGTCATCTTTTGCCAGTACTTCACGCAGCTCTTTGACCCCTGCATTGATAGCAGAGAGCGGGCGAAAAGGACGACCCACCGCATCGGCTAATAGCATAGCTAGGGTGGTTTTGCCAATGCCTGCTTCCCCATGCAAAATAATCGATGGCAAGTAACCTTGCTCAACAATACGGCGAATCGGTGCATTGGCACCGAGCAAATGGGCTTGTCCGATTACCTCGTCAAGCGATTTTGGGCGGATACGCTGGGCAAGGGGGATTTGAGCGAGTTGATTCATCATTAAGGTATAAGTTTAACTGGATTACTTAGTCGAAGGTTTTCAGCGATTTGACTATTTTTTAAATTGGGATTGTAGCTAAGTGCGGTACTTATTTGGTAAAAGTAACTGCATCAAAAACAACGAGGGGTTTTTAAGAATTTTAGCATGCTTAAATGACAGCGGTAAGCTAACTTGTTTGATTTGTGTGACTACTTGGATTGAGAAATATTTTTACTTTATTAAATAAAAATAAACAGTAATGATGTGAGGCTTAATGAGCCATATTTTTTAAAAAACTACAATATTGTTAATATGACAAGTGTAGATTGACGGGTCAGTTTTTTCTTTTTACAATCTCATACTTTAGTTAATATTCAAACTGACAGTTAGTGATCACTTTGGTATTTCATTAGTATTTAACAAGACAGTTTTTTGGTAATACGGGCAGCATAACGGCGACCGCATCAATTACTAGGGTAATTGACGGCTTGCGGGGTCGTTATGTTGCGGCAAAGCCATAGGCAAGTTATTAGCGAGTCGTATGAAATTACATCAATCCATCAAACCATCGACTTACCCAGTAAGCCATCCTCTGCAGCCTCTATCACGCGTGCTTACCCTGTCTGCGTTTACGGTGGCAATGGTTTCGTTGAATTTATCCTTATCTTTGGATGCGACTGCCGCGACCACGGTCACCAAACCCAGCACTACCAAAACGACCCCGACAAAAACTACAACAAAAACCACAACCACAACAAAAACCACCAAAACCACCAGTAGTCCCACTAAAAATGTTAACAAGCCGCCTGTTAAAACATCAGCTAAAACATCGGCTAAAACCATACCAGCAGCATCAACCATAAAGCCCACTAGCAGATTGCAGCCCAGTACCAGTGGCGACACCGCAGAGTTTACGCCGGTAATCAATACCCCGCCCAACCCTGAGCCTGTGCTCAATGCTAGCCCTGCCACGGACGCACCATCAGCAGACACGCCATCGAAAAGAACCGCGACCCGCGCCAATGAAGTCAAAGGTGGCAAAGTAGCTGGGCTCAGCTACGATCCTACTATCAATAATGGGGTGCCTTATCCGCCAAGTTATGGCCTAGATGTGCCCAGTAATTTGACACTGGCACAAGCGCAGCAGTACCTAGTCAAAGTATCACCCAAAGTCGCGGCAGACAATGCGGCAATCGTGAGTAATGAGCTGCGAGCTGAGTCAACCAAAGGTTTGAACAAACCGATTGTGTATCTGGGTGCCAGTGCCACGCATGTACATGTGGATGACAATATAGATACCACGGGCATTAAAAACAACCTAGCCAATGCCATTGACAACGCAGTTAATAACAATATTGGCAATTTGCCCATCACCTTGCCACTGCCTAGCACGCCTGTCGATATCGGTGGCTTAATCACCGACCCGATTCCCAATAGCATCCCTGTCAATGTCGATAAAAATAGAACAGGCGCAAATGTCACCGTGCTATGGTCTGCTTATAACGGACACAAAACCGAAGCAGTGACCAGTTTGCTCAATGGTATGACCGATGAAAGCCGTGCCGATGCTGACTTGTCACTGGATGAACAATACACCACGCTTACCAAACGCTATTTTCAAACCCAGCTTGCCATCATGGCAGCTTATCTACGCGCTGATGCGCTCAATGCGATTCGTGCCACTGACCATGCCGCACAGCGCGCACTCGATGTGGGGCTGATTTCAAAAGTCGAGCGTTTGGAAGCCAAAAAAGCCTTAGCCGATGCCGAATACGAAAATAGCAAAGCGTTGAACGATGCTGAACTTGCCATGACCGCATTACAACGATTACTGCGGACGCCATATTTTATCAAACCGACATCACCTTTATTTGTATCCACCAAGCCGTTGCCGCCACTGAGTTATTTTCAGCAGCAGGCTAAAATGCATCACCCAGGGTTTGATAAGGTCGCCGCCAAATACAACCAAGCCAAAGCGCTGCATGAATTTAGTGAATCCGCCTACAAACCCAATGTCACCGTCTTTGGTCGCTCTGAAATCGACGCTGACCCAAATTGGATTGCTGGGGTCTCTGCCAACTGGAAATTGTGGGGTGGGGTAGATCGCCGTACCAGTACTCAATCGAGCCTTGCCAAGCTGCACCAAGCCGAATTTAGCCAAGTGGATGTCAATGATAATATTATGTTATTGGTAGAAAAAAATTGGCAAACAGTCAACAATGCACGCGATAATTTTATTGCCTTAAATACCAATATTGAGCTCGCCAGTGAGATGCTACGCTTTCGTCAGCTTGGTTTTAAAGAAGGCGTCAACACGGCCGTAGAAGTAATGCAAGCCGAAGCCAATTTGGAAAAAGCCAAAACCGAGCAAGCTAAAGCGGCAAATGATTATGTGCAGGCAATGGCAGATTTGATGCAAAGCTGCGGTACGCCGCTAGAGTTTAATCGTTATATGCAGGCAGCGGATGTCAAGCTACCCGCGATTTATTTTGAACATCGTAAGAACTAATCAATTATTTTAACCCGTGTCTTTATTTCACCAGTAGGCTTACCGTATGGCTGATCCACAAAACCCAACACCAGACAATGCGATGGACAACGCTAAAGACAACACTTTGGACAGCGCTGCGGATAATGCTAATGCAGCGATGAACGCCCAAGCTGCTGATGAACCGTATGCAGAGGACAGCCTGTCAGCCGCTGCGACAGATAGCCGTTACGTGCCGCCGACCAAAAAACCCAGTAAAATTCGCACCATCATTATAGCCTTGATTATCCTTGGGCTGATTGGACTGGTCGCATGGGGGCTAATCAAAGACAAGCGGGAAACGCGCAGCGAGCCTGTGACCATTCAAGGGCATATGGAAGTAGAGCAAACGCCTGTCGCTGCCAAAGTTGCCGGTCGTATTGCCAATATTTATGTCAAAGAAGGCGATGAAATTAGCGTCGGCACACGCCTGATTGATATGGATAGCCCAGAAATCAATGCCAAGGTCGAAGAAGCACAAGCAGGGAAAGAATTAGCCCAAAGCCAGCTGGACAAAGCCAACAATGGCGCAAGACCGCAAGAGATTGAAATGGCAAAATACCAGTATGATGCTGCCCAATCCGCTGCTGACCTTGCCAAAGTCACCTATGAGCGTATCAACCGCCTAGCGGCAGAAGGCTTGATGTCGCGGCAAAAACGTGACGAAGCCTATACCAACTATGTCGCCAGTGTTGATAAAGCCAAAATCGCCAAAGCGCAATATGAATTAGCCAAAACGGGCGCGCGCAGTGAAGATAAAACCGCTGCCCAAGCGCAAGTCAGCCAAGTAGAAGGCAAGCTTAAAGAAGCGATGGTTGCCAAAGAAGAAGCCAATCTTAAAAGCCCGATTGCGGGTATCGTGGACAACGTGATTGTCAAATCAGGTCAAGTGGTGGGACAGGGCGTACCACTGATGACCATTGTTGACCCCAAAGACCAATGGGTCGTGCTTAACGTTACCGAAAACAATCTAAACCATTTTGCAGTCGGTAGTGAATTTAGCGGTACGGTTCCTGCGTTATCGCTCAACAATCAGCCTTACCGCCAAGTGTTTAAAGTGTACGCAAGTTCCGTGCTATCAGATTTTGCCACGTGGCGCCCGACCAACAGCAAAGACGGCTTTGATATGCGTACCTTTGAGATTCGTGCGCGCCCGAGCCAGTCAGATACACGCCTAAGACAGGGCATGACCGTATTGGTTGATATACCGGCAAGCCAGCAGCCAACCCAAACACAATGAAGTCAACCATGATATCAAAACTGACATCAAAACTGACATCAAACAAGCACTCTAAAGCGTCACCGACATCGTCCGCTGTGCCAAATGCCAGTGACAGTAACCGTGCTAGTAACAGTGCTAGGGCTAGTGACAATGACCATGAGCGTCATGCGTATGCGCAGTTTGATAAGCGTTCAGGCTTTGTGCAATTCTTTGCGGCATTTTGGTACAGTGCGCGCCGTGAATGGGATTTTTTGGTGCAAAATCGCTGGGATTTTTCCTTGATATTTTGGATGCCCATTGTGCTAATATTTTTGGTGTGGTGGATTTTTAGCAAAGGCATGGCAGTCGGGATTCCGATTGCGGTCATAGACAATGACCACTCCGCGCAATCTGCGACGATTATCCGTTATATTGATGCGACGCCTGAAGTGGCAGTGGTCAAAAGTCTTCATAGTGCCGCTGCCGCTCAGCAAGCCATCGAGACTACCGATGTCATGGCGGTGGTTGAAATCCCAGAGAATTTTTCAACCAATCTACTGGCTGGCAAAACCTCGCGCTTGCTACTCAATGTCAATGCCCAGTATGGCACGCATTCAGGCATGATACAAAAAGCGGTACAGACAGCAGTCACTACCTTTTCGGCAGGCGCAGAGATGCAGCGGCGAGTTGCCATTGGCGAAGATGTCACCCTGACCAAAACCAGTTATGCACCGATACAATCGCAAAGTGTGGCACTGTTTAATACCGCCAATAATTATCAGCAATTTTTGGCAGTCACTGTGGTACCAGCCTTATTACATATTTTGTCGATGGTGATTGGGGCATCAACGGTCGGTCGAGAGCTGGTCGACAAGACGTTAGGTGAGTGGTACCAGTCGCTAAAACACCCCAAATTTGCCAGTAACCATGCCAGTAACTATGCCTTTAACCGCCCCTTTAACCCTAACCATCCTGTGACACTGCGGCATGAAAAACCCAAACTATCGCTGATTATTGCAGGGCTCAATGGCAAATTAATTTGGGCGATGTTTGCCTATACGCTTTGGGCAGCGGTGGCATTGACCTTGGTGATGCAAATTTTCCCCATTCGTTTGGCATCCGTGGCGATTACTTATCTGATATTTTTAATGTTTATGATGGTGTCGTTCTGGCTTGGGGTAATTGTCACGGTCGGCACGTTTTCCTATCGTCAAGGCTTGTCATTTACCGGATTTATCTCCGCGCCGTCATTTGCTTTTTCAGGGGTGACGTTTCCATTTTTGGCGATGAGCCCTGCCGCGCAGCGCTGGGCAAATGCCCTGCCATTAACCCATTATCTCAACTTGCAAACCGCCCAATTACAAATGGGTGCACCGCCATCGTTTGCCTATAGCAGCTTTATCGGATTTTTTATTGCCGTTATGATTACCTTGTTGTTAGCCGCGTTGTTGACCAAAAAAGCCTTGCTGAAGCCTGAAAAATGGGGGCAACGCTGATGCCCACCCAGACCACACCCAGCAAAGTCGACGTAAGCAAAGCCCCAAACATTTGGGAGCGCGGTTTTTTGCTGCAAGTTTTGCATGTATGGCGCAGCGTGTTTCAAGACAAAGGGGTGCTCAGTATGCTACTGATTGCCCCGATTATTTATGGCTTTTTTTACCCGTGGCCGTATTCAAAAGAAGTGGTGCGTCATGTCCCTGTGGCAGTGGTGGATTATGATCATTCAAGTTTATCGCAGACCATTATCAGCTACGCCCAAGCCAATCCACGCATCCAAAGCACCATTGTAAACGATGAAAACAGTGCCAAGCAGCTGATGTTGCAAGGCAAGATTGCAGGCTACATGGTGATACCCTCGGGACTGTATCAAAAAGTGACCACAGGACAAGCTGCCAAGGTGAGTATCCTTGCCAACGGTAACTATTTTTTGCTCAATAAACAAGTACAATCTGGGTTTTTAGAAGTCATCGGCACTGTATCCGCCGGGGCGAAAGTACAAAAAAATGTCGCCATCGGGCAAGATATCACCGTTGCCAAAAACAATATTTCCCCTGTTGCGCTGACGATTAATCCGTTATACAACCGTACCGAAGGCTATGGCAGCTACATTGTCCCTGCGGTTGCGATATTGATTCTGCAGCAGATGTTTTTGATGGGCACAGCAATGCTAGTGGGTACTTGGGCAGAGCAAGACATGCACCGCGCTTCGATGAAAACGTGGCTTGCGCGAATATTCGGGTTGGCGTGTTTCGGTTTTGTGCTCGGCTGTTTTTATTATGGCTGGGTATTTTCCAACAATGATTATATCCGTAACCAAAATCTGACGGGTTCACTGGTACTGCTTGCCCTGTTTTTCCCCGCGGTAACGGCACTGGGCTGTCTACTTGGGGTGTGGTTTGGGGCGCGAGAACGGGCGATGCAAATCTTGGTCGCAAGTTCAATGCCGATGCTATTTGTCTCAGGGATTTCGTGGCCGTATCAAATGCTACCTGAGCCACTGCAGTATTTGCGCTGGGTGTTGCCTAGCACCTCTGGGATGAATGCGTCTGTGATGCTGAACCAAATGGGCGTGCCACTGTCGTATGTCAACGTGTATCTCATGGCACTCATGATGATTTTCTTGGTTTGTTTATTGCTGCTACTTTTATTAGCGAGTAAAGAAAGTGAATCGTTAGCAGATTAATCCTTGCCAATGGTTATTTTCTTCCTCATGCGGTTACACGTACGGTTATTTGCCAAATTTGCGATACGTGTAGCAAGTATCTATCATCCATCATCTATCATTTGATAAACTTTTCGATAGCACATTGACACAGATGGGCAATTCGTGGTTATCTAACACAATTGATACAACATAATTGAATTTTTCAACTGATTGGCATATAGGATTTATCAGTGATCAGTATTTTTGATTTATTTAAAATTGGGATTGGACCTTCAAGTTCGCATACCGTCGGACCGATGAAAGCGGCGAATCTGTTCGTTAGCGCATTATCACAGCAGCAGCTACTAACGCAGGTGGATAGGGTGCAAGCCGAGCTGTTTGGTTCGCTCGGTGCGACCGGTAAAGGGCACGGTAGTGATATAGCGGTGATGCTAGGTTTGATGGGAGAGCAACCACAGACGACGGATGTCACCGCTATTTCACAAAAAATTGCCGATATCCAAGCGCAAAACACGCTGTGTCTAAATCAGCAGCATGAGATTAACTTTGTTGCTGACAAAGATTTAATCCTAAATGGTAGGGTATCACTGCCCCATCATCCCAATGCTTTGACTATCACTGCTTTTACAGGCAATGACATTGTTTACCAAAATACTTATTATTCAATCGGCGGCGGATTTGTGCAGACCGAGCAAGAAGCCCAAGCAAAAGAACCGGTGATTGAAAGCGTCAAAAAACCGGTACCTTATCCCTTTAACAACGCCAAAGAATTATTACAAATTTGCCAACACACTCAGCTGTCAATCGCCCAGGTCGTCCGAGCCAATGAACTAGCTAACTTGAGTGAAGATGAGCTGCGGGGTGGGCTTAACGACATTTGGCAAGTCATGCAAGACTGTGTCAATGATGGTTGTCGCCACGATGGTATTTTGCCAGGGGGCTTACAAGTACAGCGCCGCGCCAAGGCGATTTATCAGCAGTTATCCGCTGCCGATAGCCGAAAAGCGTTTAATGACGCCCTTGCCGTGATGGATTGGGTGAATCTGTATGCCTTGGCAGTTAATGAAGAAAACGCCAGTGGCGGACGTGTGGTGACTGCACCCACCAATGGTGCGGCAGGCGTGATACCTGCAGTTATGCATTATTATCGAGATTTTTGCCCAAGTTATACGCTGCAAGGTTTACATGATTTTCTGCTAACTGCTGCGGCGATTGGCATCATTATCAAAGAAAATGCCAGCATCTCAGGCGCAGAAGTGGGCTGTCAAGGGGAAGTCGGCTCGGCGTGTGCGATGGCGGCGGCAGGGTTAACCTATGTGCTTGGTGGTAGTCCTGCGCAGTGTGCCAACGCTGCCGAAATTGGCATCGAACATCACCTTGGTATGACGTGTGACCCGATTGCAGGGTTGGTGCAAGTGCCTTGTATCGAACGCAATGCCATGGCGGCAGTAAAAGCGATTAATGCGTCAAGGCTTGCGCTTAAAGGCAATGGACAGCATGTGGTATCGCTTGATAAAGCCATCAAAACCATGAAAGAGACAGGCAGAGATATGATGTCAAAATATAAAGAAACCGCAATGGGCGGGCTTGCTATCAATGTCCTAGATGAGGATTTTGCCGCCCAGTCAAATCTGATTCCGACGCTGGATGTGACGGTCAATTACAGTCAGTGTTAGTGCTACAGTAAAAAAACCGATTCGCCAAGGAATCGGTTTTTTTGTGCTTATCAATCAATCGCAGGCTGATAATCCCCTGTGATAATACGGTCTTTGATGTCATCGGCTTGTGCCAACACTTGCGCCAATAAGGCTTTGACATTGTCAAGCGTGGCGATGGGGCTTAACGTGGTCATTTTAAGCGATTGCACATCTTGGTTAGCATCCCCTTGCTTTTGGTAACTGACGCGCGTCACGCCGATATTGGCTTCACCTTTGGCAAATAGCTCATCGGCGACATTTTGGTTCAAGCTATCAATCAACTCAGCCGGATAGTCTTTGGGTACCACGCGAAATAGCACAGAGGCAAACTGTGGCTCTACCAACAATTCAAGCCCATCAGTGGCTTTGATGTAATCAGCGACTTCACGGGTCAAATCAACGCCATGGTCAATCATCGAGCCGTATAATTCTTCACCCAAGGCTTCCACTGTCAGCCATAATTTTAGCGCATCAAAACGGCGCGTGGTCTGTAGCGACTTAGAGACTAGGTTGGGTACGCCATGTTCTTCGTCATACGCAGAGTTTAAATACTCAGCTTCATAATGCATGAAGCGATAGTTAGCTTCATCTTTGAGCAAAAACGCCCCGCAAGAGATACTTTGGAAGTAGTGTTTGTGGAAGTCGAGGGTGATAGAGTCGGCTTGCTCAATGCCTGCAAGTTTATCGCGGTAGTTATTCGATAAAATCAGCGCACCGCCCCAAGCGGCATCAATATGAAGCCATGCACCGTACTCATGGGTAAGCTTACGAATCGCAGGAATTGGGTCAATCGCGCCTGCGTCCGTGGTGCCTGCAGTAGCGACCACACAGGCGATGATTTTGCCTTCGGCTTTGAGTTGCGCCATGGTGTGTTCAAGTGCGGCAATATCCATCTGTGCTTGGTCATTGACTGGCACAGTGACCACCGATTGAAAACCCATGCCCATCATTGCCATGTTTTTTTGCACGCTAAAATGCGCGTTTTCTGAGCAGATGACTTTCACTTTTTGCATGGCATCGGCTGGGATACCGTCACGCTGTACTGACCATTCTGACCCATCGTCATTTTTATAGTTGTTGGCGATACACCAATCACGGGCGAGTAACACGCCCATCAAGTTGGATTGGGTACCACCTGATGTGAATACGCCCGCTTGTCCGCTACCAAAACCGACTTTTTGACGTAGCCAATCAATCAGTTGCACTTCCATCAGTGACCCTGCTGGGCTTTGATCCCAAGAGTCCATCGATTGGTTGGTGGCATTTATCAGCACTTCGGCGATTTGACTGGTCACCATCGTTGGGCAATGCAAGTGAGCGAGCGAATGGGGGTGATGCACTTTTAAGCTTTTATTTAAAAATAATTCGACTGAACGTTTTAATGCGTCTTCCAAGCCTAAGCCTTCTTTAGAAGGTTGAAAGGCAATCTCAGCGCGCAGCTGCTTGATACTACCGCCTGTGTACATTTTGTCGTTTTTGAGCCAGTCGGTGACGGCTTGCACGGCGGTGTTCATATTTTTTTGGTAATCGGCAATAGATTGGCTGTCATTACAAAATAACGCTTGGCGGTGCTGTGATAAGTTTGACATGGTAAGTCCTTGCATTCTTTAAGATAGAGTTAACTATAAATTGTCATTAAACAGAGTGATACGAGCAAATGGTTAATTTATTTTACAAAATTACGCTTATACAGTTGATGATTTACAATATTGGCTTTGGCATCGTTTTTATCCCAAATTTGCAGTTCCCACGGATAATAAAAATTGCTTGCATTTTTAAAATACACATGCACACCGATATACCCGTCGATATCACGTACATACCAATTTTTTAGGCTGTAATCTGTTTTCCAATCATCCAGTTTTTCCATAATGTCTGTCACATCAGCCGATGGCAAAATTATCCGAGCACCAAAAATATCATTTAAAATATTATTGACCGGGTACTGGTTTTGTCGTGCCAAATAGCGATTGACTTTGTCATAGATACTTTCAGCCGTTTTAACGCGGTAAAAAAAATCGATATTTTGGGTATCGGCAAATGCCAAATAATCATTAATCGCTTCATGCAAATTAAGCCGATATGACAAGATAGGCTCAATAGGGACGGTTTTGAGCGTATGTGATAGGTTGATTTTTTGTACCTTGCCTGTTTCGAAATAATCTTGTGAATACTCACCATGAATCCGATTGATTTCTCGAATCAGGCGTTCGGTCTTGGCGACATTGGTTTCCATATTTTACTCAAAATGAAATAAATGAAATAAACAGATAATAAAAACGGCAAAGCCACGTCAGTAACTTTACCGTCTTAATAGGCAATAATCAATTACCCACGTACTTTTTGAACGGCTTCAGCCACTGCCTTTTTAAAGCGTTCAAGCACCGCATCACATTCTTCTTGCGTGATGTTAATCGGGCAAAGCAAGCGAATCACTGTACCGCCACGACCGCCTTTTTCCAGCAGTAACTTGTTGTCAAAACACGCTCTTTGAATCGCGTTTGCCATGTCAATATCAGCAGGATACGAGCCGATACGGTCAGCAGGTTTACGCTCATCGACAATCTCAATACCGGTCATCAAGCCGCGACCGCGCACGTTACCGATACAAGGAAATTCTTGGGCGATTTTTTTGAGTTCATCGCGCAAGAATTCACCACGGATACGTGCATTTTCTGCCAAGTTTTTGCTGCGGATTTCATCCAATACTTGAATCGATGCTGCCATCGCAAGCTGATTGCCACGGAAAGTACCAGTGTGACCGGCTGGCGCCCATGCATCGAATTTTTTGTTGATGGCAAGTACGCATAGTGGCAAACCACCTCCGACCGCTTTACTCATCACCACCACGTCAGGCACGATGTCGGCATGTTCGAAGGCAAACATTTTGCCTGAGCGCGCAAACCCAGCTTGCACTTCATCCAAAATCAATACGATATCATGCTTAGCGGTTACTTCACGAATTTTTTGTAGCCATTTTTTGGGCGCAGGGACGACACCGCCTTCCCCTTGAATCGCTTCTAGGATGACCGCAGCAGGTTTGACCACGCCGCTTTCAACATCTTCAATAAAGTTTTCGAAGTAGTAAGTCAGCGCATCAACACCCGCTTCACCCCCTAGACCAAGTGGGCAGCGGTATTCATGCGGATAGGGCATAAACTGTACCCCTGGCATCAAATTGCCAACTTTCTCTTTGGCAGACAAATTGCCAGTCATGGCAAGTGCGCCATGGGTCATACCGTGATAACCACCGCTAAATGCGATAACGTTGTCACGCCCTGTATAAGTTTTTGCTAATTTAATTGCCGCTTCTGTACCGTCAGCACCGGTCGGACCGCAAAATTGCAATACAAAATCTTTTGGAAAAAAAGACAGCAAGGATTCGGTAAATGCATCTTTGACAGGGGTGGTGATATCTAGGGTGTGCAGTGGCAGACCACTTTCTAACACATCGTACAAGGCTTGTTTGACGGCTAGGTGGTTGTGACCCAAGGCTAATGTACCAGCACCGGCTAGGCAATCAAGGTAATCATTGCCTTCAACATCGGTGACCCAAATACCTTGGGCTTTAGCAATAGCTAGCGGTAGTTTGCGGGGATAACTACGAACATTAGATTCCATCGTGCTTTGACGAGTTAAGTAATATTCGTTAGTGGCATGAGAAATAGGGTGTACAGGGGTGTGAACGCTCATATCGGATTACCATCTCAGATAAGGGTTTAAGAAAATTTGCTTGTGGCTATCTTTCTCGAACTTGTGAATAAAATATCAGTCAGGATGACTAACACCAAAACAAAAACGTTATACCGCAAAACCCCAAAATGCCATGACACTGCACCCAAGATCTAACAATATAACGTTCAAAATTTATGGGGGCATAATACCCTTTTTTTGTGAAAAATACAGTCTTTTTTGCAAAAAATCGCATGAATCCTCCAAATTGATAACACAGCGGCGTATTTTGCGATGGCAAAGGCAAAAAATCACCGTAAGCGGTGAGCAATGAGCGGCACAAAACTACGAAGCAGTGTGGAAAGTTTGACAATCGTTGATAGTCTATGCGGTATATAAAACTCTGCAGTCACAATTTTAGTCACGATAATGATAAAAAAATTACCTAGTTAATACCATGTTAATGAATTATTTGGTACAAAATAGCCAAGTGTCAGCACACCTAATAATATCCAAGCTTATACCATCAGCTTTTTATAAAAGCTAAATACTGCTTATTGAGAGCTTTACACGAATAAACATACAAAAGCTGATTAAAAAAATATAATAAAAAATCAATTACCTAGCAAAATAGACTGGCAAAAAAAACTAGTAAAAAATTAGCAAAAGAAACTGCCAAAAACATTGCCAAAAAATCGGGATGGCTACATACGCAAAAATAACAAATCCTTGTAATGTTACCATCGTCCTTGCATAGGCAAGGCGTAGCAAATTTTTAGAAATAAGCTTGATAACAGGCGTCAATCCTAGATAACACACTTAAAATAAACCCATAGCAACTAGACGAGAAGCAGCTTTATGCCACAATCCTTAACACTTACTATCAATCAGCAACAACATACGTTGACGAATCTAGATGTACGCACCACGGTACTGGATGTCTGTCGCAATCATCTTGGCTTGACAGGCAGCAAAAAAGGCTGTGACCACGGTCAGTGTGGCGCGTGTACCATGCTGATTAATGGTCAGCGGGTCAACAGCTGTCTGACACTAGCGGTCATGCATGAGGGCGATAACATCGAAACCATTGAAGGTATTGGCTCACCTGAAGCGCTTGATCCGATTCAACAAGCGTTTTTGGAACATGACGCCTTTCAATGTGGCTATTGTACCCCTGGGCAAATTTGCTCGACCAAAGCGATGATTGAAGAGCTACGCCAAAACTGGGCAAGTCATGTGTCGGATGATTTGATGCAACCTTTATCAAAAGATAAAACACAATTTAAACAACAATTGGATAAAGAAATCTCTGAGCGTATGAGTGGTAATATTTGTCGCTGCTCGGCATATCCCAACATCGTGCGAGCGATTAAACAGGTATTACAAGAAACAGGTTTTTCGGCAGAGACAGATAAGGTGACCGCTCAGACAGCAGCTACTCAGGCTACAGGAGTGTCGCTATGAAAACTTTTGATTATCAGCGCGCCAACTCGGTGGACGACGCAATCAAAATAGCCACTTTAGCTGAAGGGGATTTGGCTGAGGCGCAGCGTCCGTTTTTTATCGCTGGGGGTACCAATTTACTTGATTTGATGAAACTCGAAATCGAACAGCCGACGCAGTTGATTGATATTTCACGTTTGCCGCTTAATACAATTGAAGCCACGCCAGAAGGTGGGTTAAAAATCGGCGCTATGGTCAGTAACAGTGAATTAGCGGCTCACCCTGTTATTCGTCAAGATTATGCGGTGCTTGCCCGTGCCTTGTTGTCGGGTGCATCGCCGCAACTGCGTAACAAAGCCAGTACCGGTGGTAATCTACTACAGCGTACGCGTTGTTACTATTTTTATCAGCCTGATAGTCCGTGTAATAAGCGTGAGCCCAATTCTGGCTGCGGGGCAAAAGCAGGTCTTCATCAGAATTTGGCAATTTTAGGCACGAGCGAGCACTGTATTGCCCCCCATCCATCAGATATGGCGGTGGCAATGCGATTGCTCGATGCCGTCATTGTTATCCAGCAAGCCGACGGACAAACCCGCCAAGTGCCTATTTCTGAATTTTATCGCTTACCTGAGCAAACCCCCCATATTGAAACTTGTTTGAATCTAGGTGATTTGATTACCCATATTATTTTACCGCCACCCTTAAAAGGCGTGCATAGTTATGACAAAGTGCGTGACCGTGCCTCATATGCCTTTGCTTTGGTGTCCGTCGCTGCCGTGATTGAGCATGATAATGATACACTCACCAATGTGCGACTTGCATTTGGCGGTATTGGCAGTCAGCCTTGGCGAAACACCGACATTGAAAAAATACTGATTGGCAGCACGGGCGATGCCGTGAGTATTGAGCTTGCGGTGGCGACCCTATTCAAAGAAGCAAAAACCGATGAACAAACCGAGTACAAGACCGTGCTGGTACAGCGTCTTTTACACCACGTTGTGCAGCGGGCGTTACAACAACCCATCAATCAAGTCCTTTAAGTAGTGGAGTGAGTGCATGAGCCTAACACAAATTTTTGGCGAATCGCCCCTTGAAAAAAAAATGACCATGGACAAGCCTGTCGAGTCACGGCTAGATACGACTGATAGCAAGCTCGTTGGCAAACCACTGAGCCGTATTGAAGGACACCTAAAAGTCGCAGGCAAAGCCACTTATACTGCTGAGAACCAATTTGACGACTTGTGTCATGGTGTCATGGTCGGTGCAACCATCGGTAAAGGCAAGGTAAAAAAAGTACATAAAGATACCGCCTTACAAGTTGCAGGTGTGATTGGGGTGTTTCATGACCCGCTGTTTTTACGCAACCCGCAACAAGGCGGTGTCAAAATGGCGCCTGTGCAAGGGGCAAGCGAGGTTTTTTATCGTGGACAGCCGATTGCCTTGGTGGTCGCAGAAACCCTAGAAGCGGCTCAAGAAGGCGCGAAGGCGTTACAGATTGACTATGAAAATGATGAAAAACATGGGCATTTTGACTTTAATAAGCAAAAAAAGCACACCCAATTTATCGATTGGGTAACCGATAAAAGTGACGACATTGGCAAGCCTGAAAAAACGCTTAAGCAAGCAGAGGTCAAAGTCGATGTGACTTATACCACACCTAGCCAAAGTAACATGCCGATGGAACCGCACAGTTCGTTGGCGCGTTGGTTTGAGGGTAAGCTAACCCTTCATACCTCTAACCAAATGCTTGCCTCTTCCAAAATACAACTTGCCAAAGCCTTAGATATGCCCGAAGACGATGTCCGTTTGCTATCGCCCTATGTTGGTGGCGGGTTTGGCTCAAAACTGGGTATTTCACCAGAATCGGTGATGGCAGCCATTGCGGCTAGAGACTTAAAACGCCCCGTACTGGTGAACATGACCCGACCGCAAGTTATGGAAACTACCGTAAGACGCACCAACACCGAACAACGGGTGGCATTGGGGGCGGATAAAGATGGTAAAATCCATACTATTATTCACAATAGCATTGTCACCAATTTACCTTCAGAAACGTTTTTTGAGCCAGTGGCGGTTTCTACCCACTTTTTGTATGGCGGTGACAATCGCCAAATCAAATATGAAATGGCGCGCATGAATTTTACCTTAACAGGTTCTATGCGTGCCCCTGGCGAAGCGGTGGGTCAGTTGGCACTCGAATGTGCCATGGACGAACTGGCGCATGCATTAAAGCTGTGCCCAATTGAACTGCGAAAACGCAATGAACCGAGCGAAGACCCAAGCAAAAAAATTCCCTACAGCACCCGAAAATTGCTGGCGTGTATGGAGCAAGGGGCAAAAGCCTTTGGGTGGGATAAACGCCCACAAACGCCCGCGAGTCGCCTCGATGGCGATTGGTTGATTGGCTATGGGATGGCGTGCGCCGCGCGTAGCAACGAATTAAAACCCTCGCAAGCCCGTGTGAGCCTGTTGCCCTCTGACAAACCGCTTGGGGTCTTGGCTCGTATCGAAACTGACATGACCGACATCGGTACAGGTAGCTATACTATTTTTGCGCAAGTGGTTGCCGATATGCTGGGCTTACCGATTGACCATGTCGAGGTCAAACTTGGCGATACCGATCTGCCGCCTGCTGCAGGCTCAGGCGGTAGCTGGGGAGCTTCAAGCGCTGGTAGTTCTATTTATCTAGCGTGTGAAGCGCTACGAGAAAAGATTGCCCAGAGTGTGGGGCTGCATGTCGATAGCATTGGCTTTAAACAAGGCAATCTATATAGACAATTTGAGCATGACCCTAGCCTAGCTGAAAAAATTGGCGAAAAAATTAACCATACGTTAACCGATACGCTGGATAAACTAGCAGAAAAAACAGGGCTTAATTCTGAGGTCTCTGTGGACCACCAAGATAATGTACTCGATTGGGAACAAGTCGATACCCAGTTATCGCTAAGCAGTTTTTTGCAGCAATATGCCCCTCATGGCTTGGTAGCTAATGGTGAAATCGAACCGGGTAAAACCAAAAAAGAATACCGTCATGCAGGTTATGGCGCACAGTTCGCTGAAGTTGGGGTACACCGGGTAACCGGTGAAATTCGGGTTCGCCGTATGCTAGGCACATTTGCCGCAGGGCGTATCTTAAATGAAAAAACAGCGCGCTCGCAGTGCTTTGGTGGTATGGTGTTTGGTATAGGGGCTGCCTTGATGGAGCAAATTCACCATGACAAACGTGACGGTCGTCTATGTAATCACGATTTAGCCGAATATCAAGTGTGTGTGAATGCTGATGTGCCTGACTTAGAGGTAATAATGTTACCCGAAACTGACCCCTATGCCAATCCGCTCCATAGCAAGGGCATAGGCGAATTGGCATTATCAGGGGCAGGGGCAGCCATTGCCAATGCAATTTTTAATGCCACAGGCGTTAGAGTACGAGACTACCCCATTACCTTGGATAAACTGCTGTACCAGTTGCCATTACTGTAATCGGGTACACTGTCATTTGCTATGAACCACTTGTTTGATATTTTTGATACCCTTGAGCAGTTGCCGCCCAATAGTGAAGCGGTATTAGCCACCGTGGTGAGTGTCGAAGGGTCAGCCTATCGGCAACCTGGCGCCAGAATGTTGATTTTAGCCGATGGTCAATCCATAGGCATGGTGAGTGGCGGTTGTCTTGAAAAGCACTTGGTACAGCGAGCTTTTTGGCTCACCCGGCATGGGGCGACGCTCAAAACCTATCATACCGCAACCGATAGCCAGCTATCACAAGATGAGGTAGCCGATGACAATGATGAGCAAGAAGGCTTTGGGCTCGGCTGTCAAGGCGTCATTCAAGTATTATTTGAACGTCTGGTTTTAAATGAACAATCTGTATTATTTGCCTGTTTCCAGCGCTTAAAACAGACAAAACAGCCACAAACACTGGGTACCATTATCACCTCAAACTCAGATGAGTTTATAGTTGGACAGCATCTGCCTTTGACACAGTTGTCGCAATTGGGTCAACAAGACTGGCAATTGGTTAGTCAAGTGGCTGCCAGCCGTAAAAGTCGCTTTATGCTGTATGTTTATCAAAAACAATCGCAACAACTGAGCATCTTTGTAGAAACGCTACAACCACCGCTACAATTATTAATTTTTGGCGCGGGGCAAGATTGTTTACCCTTGATGACCATGGCAAATTTGCAAGGCTGGCAGGTGACGGTGATTGATAGTCGTTTGGATGTGATTGCCCGTTATCGTGGGCAGGCTCACGCCAATTTTGTGCAGATTGCCCTTGATGAGGCTGAGTCTGTGCAGACTTTTTTTGAGTCACCGCAGCCTACCGCTGTGGTGATAATGACCCATAGTCTGAGTCAAGACAGAGTATGGCTCAGCCAAGCCTTTAAAGCCCAAAATTCGCCTTTTTTTATTGGGCAATTAGGGCCGAAATATCGCACTGAGCAGTTGCTTGGTGAGATTGACGATGGTTATCAACTGGTGAAATCTGCTAATTTGTTCTATCCTGTGGGTTTAGCGCTCGGTGGGGATACGCCTGAAGCGGTGGCTTTATCTATCACTGCCCAAATTCAACAGGTATATCATGAGCATCACGCCTAGCAATTTAACCGTGGTGATTTTGGCAGCAGGATTGAGCCAGCGTCTTGGTTTTGCCAAGCAGCTGATTGTAAAAAATCATCAAACTTTGCTGGCTGAAAAAATTCAACTGGCACGCCAATTGCAGCCTCATCAAGTGTTGGTGGTTTTGCCAAAACTTGATAACCCAATATCTAAAGCGTTATACAACGAAGTTGTACCATTTGCCGTCACAGTCGTTGATAACCCCACGCCGCAAACAGGGATGGCGCAATCGATTCAGTATGCAATGACAACATTACAACAACAGTCAGTAAGTGCTACGATGCGGATTTTGTTTTTGACTGTTGACCAAGTGGCGGTAACCCTCGATGATTTGAGGCTATTAAGCCAAAATGTTGAAGACCATCAGCTGATTGTGAGTGAGTATGGTGATAACAATCAACCAATTTGGGGGATTCCCGTCAATTTACCTTGGGGTTTTTTGCAAGCATTTGGGCATCAGTTGCAAGGCGATAAAGGTTTTCGGACGTTATGGCAACATCAAACCACTATTGTTTCGCCCGCCGATGGTAAGGTTTATCAGCTTTATCCGATACCGCTACCGCATTTAAGCCAAGATATTGATACCTTAGAACAATTTGAGCAGCTAAAAACAGCCTATCACCTTTTGCCGCCGACCCAACATTTTAATTGAGATAATGATGATTTCTGTCAATGAACTAAAACAAGCGATTAATGAGCGCCTAGAGAACTATTTAACGTCGCGTCCGGGCGAGGTAAAGACGATAACAGTGGGTTTGTTAGAGGTGCAAAACCACATTTTAGCCCAAGATATTGCCGCATCCTTTGATATTCCCCGCCAAAATCTATCAGCCATGGATGGTTTTGCGATTGCTATGGGTAGCTATCTTGACCACGATAGCCAACTTGAAATCATCGGTGAATCGGGGGCAGGTAAACCTTTTAACGGTCGTTTGCGACCCAATCAAGGCGTGCGAATTTTTACCGGCGCGGTGGTGCCAAATGACTGCGACACGGTGGTGATGCAGGAAGACACTAACCTTAGTGACATTCAGCACAGTTTGGATAACAGCCAAGCCTATCACATTCGCTTGACCCAAACCGCTAAGGTGGGCGCAAATATTCGCCGCCAAGGCGAGGAAGTGCAAGCAGGCGAAACTGTTTTGACGATTGGTAAACGCCTAAACCCCACTGATATTAGCTTACTTGCCAATTTAGGCATGGATAGCGTGCAGGTATTTCAGCCACTCACGGTTGGTATTATTGCCACCGGGGATGAGCTCGTCGACGTGGGGCAGCCGCTGGCAACGCTCGCCCAAATTTATAACTCCAACACGCCCACGCTAAAAGCGTTATTAAAGCAGTTGCCGATTGCGATTCAAGATTATGGCATTGTCCCCGACAACCTTGAAACCACTCGTCGCACTGTTCAGCAAGCGATAGCCGAATGTGATGTGATTATTTCTACGGCGGGTGTATCGGTGGGCGATTATGATTTTTTAACCCAAGTTATTCAGGCGCTTGGCAAAATTCACCATTACAAAGTGGCGATGAAACCAGGTAAACCTTTTATATTTGGGGAATTTGAGCAAGATAAAAAAACGGTCATGTATTTTGGGTTACCCGGCAATCCGCTATCTACCGTGGTATGCTGCCTTAATTTTGTCCAACCTGCGCTGTGGCAACTATCGGGCGTGATACAATCAGATATCCCAAAACCGCTGCAACTGTTTGCTAAAACCACCCACGACATCAACAAGCGAGCAGGACGCCAAGATTATCAGCGAGCGGTTTTTTGCCAAAATGAAGACGGCAGTTTTAGCGTAACCCCTTTATCTGCCCAAGACTCCCACCGTGTAAAACAGCTTAGCCACGCGAATTGCTTGCTTGTATTACCCCAAGACAATGCAGGGGTAAAAGCAGGCGAAATAGTGACAGTGCAGCCGTTTAGTTGGAATTTTAGCTAACGATGACTCCGCAACATTCTTCATTAAATTTGGTGGACAATTTCCATCGCCAGTTAAGCTATTTACGCCTGTCGATTACCGATTTTTGTAACTTTCGCTGTGATTACTGTTTGCCCAATGGCTATACTGCCAACGCGGGTAAACGCCCTGACAACGAGCTTTCTGTATCCGAAATCGATGTTTTAATACAAGCCTTTGCCAAACTAGGTACCACCAAAGTGCGGCTGACGGGGGGTGAGCCATCGATTCGACAAGATTTACCGCGCATTATCGAACTTGCCAAGCAGACCCAAGGCATCCAAACAGTGGCGGTTAGCTCCAACGGCTATCGCCTTGCCAAGCATTTATCCGCCTGGCAAACAGCAGGGCTAAATCAGCTTAACATCAGTATCGACAGCTTTGACCCCACCATTTTTAAACAAATTACCGGCTTTGATATATTGCCAACGCTGTTAAAAGACATCGATACATTGCTAGCAACCACCGATATTAAGCTAAAACTCAACGGTATTTTGATGGCAGACACCGCCTTTGATAACTTGCAATCTGTGTTAAGTTTTGTCAAAAATCGCCCTGTCACTTACCGTTTTATTGAGTTTATGCAAACCTCGGATAATAAAGCTTTGTTTTTTGCCCAACATAGCAGTGGTCAGCGTATCAAAGATTTTTTATTACAAAATGGTTGGCAATCCCAACGTCGAGCAAGCGATGCGGGCCCTGCGATTGAATATCGCCACGCCGATTATGTTGGTGGTATTGGGCTGATTGAGCCTTATGCGCCGCAGTTCTGCGACAGTTGCAATCGCCTGCGAGTGAGTAGCCAAGGCAAAGTACATTTGTGTTTGTTTGATAATGGCAGTTATGATGTGCGAGGGTTTTTGGCAAATGGCGATGTCGATGGATTGGTTCATGCCTTGCAAAGCTTAATGCCGATTAAGCCCGAGCATCATTTACTCAAGCAAAACGACAGTGGTATCATGGCGAATTTGTCGATGATTGGCGGTTAATCGATGGCAGGTTTTTTGAAAATATAAGATAGGCAAATTTAAGAAAAATTGACTCATTCAAGCGCAGCTTGATAAGCCTACACGTCGCTATAATGTTGTGCCACATTTGAGGGGTGAAAATCCAAAACATGACAACACAATTAACTCCCTTAGACCTGACACATTTAGACGCACACGGCGATATCGCCATGGTCGATGTGTCAGGCAAAGCGATAACCCAACGCACTGCCACCGCTGTAGGGCAAGTCATTTTCCCTAGCGACAGTTACCAAGTGATAAAATCCGCCGATGGTATCACCAAAAAAGGCTCAATCACTCAGACCGCGCACATCGCAGGGGTCATGGCAAGCAAACGCACCCACGAGCTGATTCCGCTTTGCCACCAGCTGCCACTCGACGGGGTAAAAATCGGCTTTGAGTATGATGATAACAACTGCTCAATCCACGTCACTGCCACCGTCAAAGTCACCCACAAAACAGGCGTGGAAATGGAAGCCTTAACCGCTGTGTCGGTGGCTTGCCTAACGATTTACGACATGACCAAAGCATTATCTCACGACATCACCATCAGCGATATCAAGCTACTCACCAAAACAGGGGGCAAATCCGACTATGCCAACACCTAGCGCGTCTGAGAAAAATTTAGCCATCTTATACTTTGCAAGCCTTGCTGAACAAGCAGGGAAAGACGAAGAAACAATCCGCTTTGACGGTGATAACTTGACCGAGCTTTACCAAACGTTAAGCGCACATTACGGTTTTAAACTCGCCCAAACCAAACTTGCCGTGGCAATCAATCACCATATTACCAACTGGCAAACGCCGCTCCAAGATGGCGATATCGTCGCCTTTATTCCACCTGTGGCAGGCGGTTAAATATCGCATACACCCTTTAAAAAATATTGAGAAAACCATGAATGCATTGCATAAAGGCTCATCCACCATTAGCATCAGTGAAGACCAAGCCTACCAGATCGTGATTACTAGCGGCTTTGCATTGACTGACCGAGCCATTGACGATAGACGGCTTAAACACGCCTTAATGAGCGATACTTGTGGGGCGTTAGCGACATTTGAAGGCTGGGTACGTAATCACAATAACGCTCGCCCTGTTAGCAAACTCACTTACTACGGCTACGAGCAACTGGCACTCAATCAAGGCAAAGAACTGATTGAACAAGCCAAAGCCCAGTTTGACATCGAAAACGCCATTGCCATACACCGTATTGGCGACCTTGCGATTGGTGAGATGGCAGTGTGGATTGGGGTGGTGGCTGCCCACCGTTATCCTGCGTTTGATGCGTGTCGTTGGCTACTAGATGCGATTAAAGCGGATATTCCTGTGTGGAAACAAGAATTTTATGCCGACAGCACTGAGAGTCTGTGGCTTTCTAATAATGGTTAACAAGCAATGACAACTACCGTATTAAGCGTGCTGTTTTTTATTTCTGCCTTGCTTTATTCATCAGTCGGGCATGGCGGTGCATCGGGTTATCTTGCGATGATGGGGTTAGTCGGCGTTGCGCCAAGTATGATGAAACCCACCGCATTATGTCTTAATATTTTGGTGTCAATCATTGCGTTTTGGCGATTTTATTCTGCAAAAAACTTTTCTTGGCAAATTTTTATTCCCCTTGCTATTACCGCGGTACCGATGGCGTTTATCGGGGGAATGACCCATTTACCCAGTCATTTATATAAGCCGATTGTTGGGATGGTACTGATTTTTTCGGCTATTTATTCATTTATCTTTGCCAAAAAACTCACCAGCGAGCAACCATTAAAACAGGTGTCAAAATGGCTTTTGGCAATCGTGGGGGCGGTTTTAGGGTTACTTGCGGGATTGACGGGAGTGGGTGGTGGTGTTTTTTTAAGTCCAATTTTATTGTTTAACCGTTGGGCAAGCCCTAAAGTTGTCGCGGGAGTAGCGTCCGGGTTTATTTTGGTGAATTCAATTTCAGGCTTGTTTGGTGTGTTATCGACAGGGGCAAAACTGCCAAATCAACTACCAATTTGGCTTGTAGCAGTGTGTGTAGGGGGTTTTATTGGCGCAACTTATGGTAGCAAACGCCTTGCCGACCCAATGCTCAATAAATTATTATCTCTGGTATTAGTCATTGCAGGGCTGAAAATGCTGGCAAATTTTTAATGCTTAGGTAGATACCAACCGATGCATCTAGTACCAACCTAAAAAAGTACCAATCTAAAAAATGCGATGAATTGCAACATCTAATCATTTCAAAGCTTAAGCTATAAAAAAAACCCATTGCAGGAGGTGAGCAATGGGCTGAGGAAAAGCACAAGTAAGTGTTAAAAGTCTGAAAATTTTTGACAATAAACGCGGTTTATCAAAATTATTTAAGCCCTATATTGATAAAAAAATTCGCAAATTAATACGTTATGACTGATAAATTGGGTACAAAGTATTCAACTTTCAATAAACCTGACCGCAGCAAAATTTGCTAATAGCGAAATAAGTCTTATTGTTATTATTATTTCGTTGTCGGACGTTATGATATCAATAAAAGTCTAAATTTTTGACTGTCTAATTACACCTTGTTACTTTTGAAGTGTTTTTTATACAATGACATATTTAGTAAAAAATACCATAAAATCAATAGGGTAAGCCGGCTTGGTTGTTGAAAAATATGACAAAAACGAGCACTATTGGCAAAACATAATGACATTACTTTGAGAACCGTTATAATTATTTCAACTAAAATTAGCGTTACGCCGCGCCTTACAACAAGAATGAACGAAAAATCCCATGACCGATAAGCCAGTGACTGACGAGACAGCCAACCCCCCTGTTGCCTCGGGCAGTATTTTTAACTTGCCCAACAACTTGACCATTGCGCGCATCGTGATGATTCCACTGTTTGTGGCGATTGCTTATTGGCCGCCTGCGATGGGGATTGGGCAAAGCGCCATTAGTGACAATGCAATTGCCAATATAGGCATGTATCAGTTTAGCGATAGTCTACTACGCCACTTTTTATTGACCGCTGTATTTATTTTGGCGGCAATTACCGATTGGTTAGATGGCTACTTTGCCCGCAAGCTCAATATGACATCGGCGTTTGGGCGGTTTCTTGACCCTGTAGCGGATAAACTGATGGTTGCTGCTGCGCTAATTATTTTGGTGCAGTGGCATCCTGACATTGTCATGGCGATTTCAGCGATTGTTATCATCTCACGCGAGATTGCCGTCTCAGCCCTGCGTGAGTGGATGGCAGAGCTGGGCAATCGTACTAGCGTCGCAGTGTCATATGTGGGCAAGATGAAAACCACTTTTCAAATGGTGGCAATTACGGTGTTACTGCTCAATTGGGAATCACTTGAAATGACGGGATATTTACTATTGGTCATTTCAGTGGTGTTGACGTTATGGTCAATGTTTATTTATCTAAAAGCGGCATGGCCCTATTTAAAACAGCCTTAATCAATAACTTTAAAAAAAGCTAATGACGTTAAAAAAATGGATTATTCAAAAAAATTGTTAGCTAAAATTTACCATAAGAAACCCCAGTTAAAAACTGGGGTTGTATTTTTTTAAAGCCAATAATTAAAAGGTTACGGCATGGTTTTTACCCATATTTTCTGCGGTTTTTCCTTCTTGGACAGCCGCTGATACCATTTTAAACATATCTACCACTGTGTTACCGCTTAACCAATACTGCGCACCGTTACATTCAATACAAATCACTTGCACATTAGGATCTTCTTTACCTTTTTCATAGAACGCCGCATAAATTGGGCTCCAAAGCTCATCTAGTTTGGCTTTGTCATTAACCAGTTTAGCCGTACCGTTGATAGATACAAAGTCTTTTTGGTCGCTTGAGGTATAAGATAAGTTGACTTGTGGGTTTTTTTCCAAGTCTTTGATAGTTTCTGACTTGCGATCGCCGATGAACCAAATTTTGCCATTTTCTAGTTCATTTTTATTGGTAGTCATAGGGCACGCATGTAAATGTTTTTCGTCTGCAGTAATGGTGGTCATCATTGCATATTTGACGCCTTTAATCACTTTATTAATATTTTCAATATGTTGCTCTTTGGTGAGATCTGCCATGAGAATGTCCTTGTTATTATATGGTTATTATACGTCTCAAAGTTAATGCTAAAAAATTTATTGCTAACTGGTTAAAAAGTTACATTAAAACTGGGTTAAAGTCGTTAACTTGGACGATAATATCGGTTTTTGTTGTTTAAGTCTGTCGAAAAGCTGCAAATAATTGGTATAAAACCGTTAACGATGTTATCGCAAGGTAACGCAATTGAAAGGCAATTTAGAAAAAACACAGGGTGAAATGACAGTCTATCGCCATCAAGACAAGTGATACGCCCGTGGGTTTAATGCTATAATAGCCGCAAATTTTTCTGTTATTTTCCCAACTTTTCCTAAAGCAAGCGGAACTTTCTATGACTATCATCGCTGGACACCCATTTTTAACCGATTTTCAAACCACCAAACTGCTAAATTCCCTTAGCCAAAAAACCAATCTCAAAATCACTCACTTAAAAAGCCAGCAAGTTTATATTTTTTCTAAGGATTTGGCAGAACACGATTATAAAAAAGCGTTAGATTTGCTCAATCACGGTGACGAAATCGCGCTCAATCAAGCAAGCCGAGATGAAAACCAACATGAAAGCCAACATGAGAATAAAGAGGCGCTGCAAATTATCGTCAGCCCACGTTTTGGTACGATTAGCCCTTGGGCAAGTAAAGCGACGGATATTTTTAATAATTGTGAGATAGCGATTGAACGTGTTGAGCGCTTGGTGGTATATACGCTCATAGGCGAAAATTTGCCTGAAAAGCTCCCGTATGATATCGAAATGATGTTGTACGACCGCATGACCCAAAGCCTATTTTATGATTTGGCAAAGGCTCAGCACTTATTCGATGACCACGAGCCAGCACCGCTCAATCATGTCGATGTGATGGGCAAAGGGCGTGAGGCGTTAGAATCGGCGAACCGTGAGTTTGGGTTTGCGTTATCGAGCCAAGATATTGACTACTTGATGGATGCTTACGTTAATGCGCTGAAGCGCAATCCGACCGATGTTGAGCTCATGATGTTTGCCCAAGCCAACTCGGAGCATTGCCGCCACAAGATTTTTAATGCGCAATGGACGATTGATGGCGAAGTACAGCCAAAATCCTTGTTTGGCATGATTAAAAATACCTTCGAGCAAAATCCAAACGACATTTTATCCGCCTATAAAGACAATGCCGCGGTGGTAAAAGGGCATGAAGGGCAGCGTTTTTATCCGTTATTAAACAGCGACAACAATCATTTAGCATACGATTTTCACCAAGAGCCGATTGATATCTTGATGAAAGTCGAAACCCACAATCACCCAACGGCGATTGCACCGTATGCAGGCGCGGCAACAGGTTCTGGCGGGGAAATCCGTGACGAGGGCGCGACAGGTCGTGGTGGTAAACCCAAAGCAGGCTTGGCAGGATTCCATGTGTCGCATTTGCAGCTGCCTGATATGCCAGAAAAATGGGAGCACAGCGGAAAAATCTCCACGGCTGACTACGGCAAGCCAGCGCGTATGGCGTCCGCATTAGAAATCATGACCCAAGCACCGCTTGGTAGTGCGGCGTTTTCCAATGAATTTGGTCGTCCAAATCTGGTCGGTTATTTTCGCTCATTTCAATTGGATACCTCAAAAGACCAAGATGGCAGCCAAATGCGAGGCTATCACAAACCCATTATGATTGCCGGTGGTTACGGTAATATCAAACGCAATTTGGTGGAAAAAAATCCGATTCAGCAAGGCGATTTGCTGATTGTACTAGGCGGTCCTGCCATGCAAATCGGCTTGGGCGGTGGCGCAGCAAGTTCGGTGGATAGTGGCGAGCTTGATGAAGGCTTGGACTTTGCATCAGTGCAACGTGACAATGCCGAGATGGAACGCCGCTGTCAAGAAGTCATTGACCGCTGTTGGGCAATGGCAGGAAACCAGCCAGATGAAGATAACAATCCGATTGTGTCAATTCATGACGTGGGGGCAGGGGGTTTGTCAAACGCCATGCCCGAGCTTGTGAATGACCACGAACTTGGGGCGGTGTTAAACTTGCGTAAAGTGCCGTCGCTTGAGCATGGTATGTCGCCAATGGCGATTTGGTCAAATGAAGCCCAAGAGCGTTATGTGTTGGCAATCCGTCCACAGAGCCGTGAGCTATTTGATAGTATCTGTGAGCGCGAGCGTTGCCCGTATGCGATTTTGGGTGAAGCGACGGACGTGCGTGAGTTGGTAGTCAATGACCCACTACTCAACACCAAAGGCGACCAACAACCGGTCGATATGCCCCTACAAGTGCTACTCGGTGGCACGCCAAAAATGCAGCGTAGCTTTAGCCGTAGCACGCCAGATTTGACAGCGTTAAATCTTGATAAAGTCGATTTGGCTGAAGCGGTCAAAGACGTGCTGCGTCATCCAACGGTTGCCAGTAAATCTTTCTTAATTAGCATTGGCGATCGTTCCATCACGGGTATGGTAGTACGTGACCAATATGTTGGACGTTACCAAGTGCCAGTGGCGGACTGTGCTGTTACTGCTTCTGCTCTTATTCCTGTGGATGGCAAACCGATGACAGGCGAGGCCATGAGTATGGGCGAGCGTACCCCAGTTGCTTTGATTAATCCTGCCGCATCTGCGCGCCTTGCCGTTGCCGAAGCCATTACCAATATCGCAGGGGCAAATATCGCCAAGCTATCAGACATTACCTTGTCGGCGAACTGGATGGCAGCCTGTGGTGAAGATAAAGAAGACCAAGCGTTATTTGATGCGGTGTATGCCGTGGGCGAAGCGCTTTGTCCGGCACTTAGTATTGCCATTCCTGTGGGTAAAGACAGCTTGTCGATGCGGGCGAATTGGTCAGAGGAGCAAGCAAACAAATCTGTGGTGTCACCCATGTCGCTGATTATCACTGCCTTTGCCCCTGTGCAAGATGTCACCAAGACCTTAACCCCAGAATTGCTAATCAGCTCAGCGCTTGGCGAAACCGCTTTTTATCGTTTAGACTTATCAAAAGGTCAGTTCCGCTTGGGTGGCTCAATCCTTGCCCAAACCCTAAGCCAACTGGGCGATACTTGCCCAGACCTAGATAATCCGCAAGATTTAATCAACTTCTTTGACTTTATCCAGCAAGCCAACAACCAAGGCTTAATCACCGCATATCATGACATTGGTGATGGCGGTTTGCTTGCCACCATTGCTGAGATGCAATTCACCAGTCGTCAAGGCGTAAAATTGGTGTTAACTGATGATAATTTACTCGGTCAATTGTTTGCTGAGGAACTCGGTGCGGTCATTCAAGTCAAGTCCGATAAGGTTGCCCAATTGCTTGAATTAGCCGAAACCACAGGCGTCAGCGAGTTGTTAAGCCTAGTCGGTCAAAGCACCGATGAAGACAGTTTACTCATCCAAACAGCCACGCAAAATTTACGTTTTGAGCGTAGCGAGCTTGAGCAAGAATGGAGTAAAGTCAGCTACCATATCGCCAAAAACCGTGACAACCCCGAATGCGTACAACAGGCCTTTGATTTGATTGGTGATAACTCCCATCAAGGCTTAATTGCCCAAGCCAATTATGATCTCAACCAAGCGATTGAAGCGCCCTACATCAATAGCCGCAGCGTACAGCCCAAAGTCGCCATTTTGCGTGAGCAAGGCGTGAATGGTCAGCTAGAAATGGGAGCGGGCTTTAAACGCGCAGGGCTAGAAACCGTCGATGTGCATATGAGTGACTTGCTCAAAGGGCGTGTCAACTTGCGTGACTTTGATGGGCTGGTGGCTTGTGGCGGCTTTAGTTATGGCGATGTGCTTGGCGCTGGTGCTGGCTGGGCAAAATCGGTACTGTTCCATGATGAACTACGCATGCAATTTGTGCGATTCTTTACCCGACCAGAAACCTTCTCGCTTGGCGTGTGTAACGGCTGTCAGATGATGAGCCAGCTTAAAGACTTGATACCAGGCGCAGAGAATTTCCCCCGTTTTATCGCCAATAAATCGGCACGCTTTGAAGCACGCACGGTGAATGTGAAAATTGAACGTACCAAGTCGGTGCTGTTAAAAGGCATGCAAGAGAGCATTCTACCGATTGCGGTGGCACATGGCGAAGGCTTTGCGACGTTGAGTGATACCGATATCGCAGGGATGACCGCACATGGGCAAATTGTGATGCGTTATGTGGACAGTCTCGGCACACCAACCGAGCATTATCCGCTCAATCCAAATGGCTCACCGCAAGGGGTGACAGGGATTTGTAGCACCGATGGGCGTGTGACCTTGATGATGCCACACCCAGAGCGCAATTTGATGGCATATAACCACAGCTGGAAGCCTGAAGCTTGGGACAATGACGGGGCGTGGATGCGGATGTTTAGAAATGCTCGGGCATTCTTAAGATAAAAGTTAAGATAAAAGTTAACATAGATGATTTTTTTTATAAAAGGATGGCAAAAGCTGTCCTTTTTTAATGACCTAACCTAACCCGGCTAAGGCAATAAAGGTTGGGCAATAAAGGCTGGGTAATAAAGGCTGTCACGGTGAAAATCTTGGCTCGGTCAAAAACTAGCAACAATTTACAAACAATACACGATAACAAGGTAAAGAGATATGTTATAATAACTTAATCTTACTTAGAATAAGTTAAGTTTCATTAACAATGTTTTGTAAACCCACACAGTTTTTATAATATATCAAGGAAAATCCCATGAATAGCAAACTTTTAGTCACTGCCGCTATCACAGCGTTGTTAGCCACACAATTTGCCAATGCAGAATTGGTTATCTCGCAAAACGGTGAAACGCAAAAAATTGGTGAAACTGCGGCTCAATCTGCAGCGGTCACAAAGGCGCCTAAGAGCGCCAAAGTAGAAAAAGTTAAGCCAAGCACTAGCACCAGCTACAAACTAGACCCAAACCACGCCAATGTACGTTTTGCGATTGATCATTTTGGTACGACCACCAATACCGGCGGATTTTACGGCTTAACCGGTGACATGGAATACAACCCTGCCAAGCGTATGGGCAGCATCAATGTTGATATTCCAGTTAATTCGTTAAATACGGGTAGCGAAGCGTTTGATAAACATCTCAAAAGTGGTGATTTCTTCAACGCTGAAAAATACCCAACGGCTAATTTTAAATCAACCAAATTCCATTTCAAAAATGGCAAAGTAACGAAAGTTGACGGTAACTTGACGCTATTGGGCAAAACCAACCCAGTCAGCCTAAAAGCCACTAAATTTAATTGCTACAACAGCCCAATGCTGAAAAATGCGCAAGTATGTGGCGGTGATTTTGAGACTACCATTGACCGCACCAAATGGGGCATGGATACCTATGTCAAAATGGGTTTTGCTAAAGACGTCAAACTCAACATCCAAGTTGAAGCCGTACAACAATAAGCTTGCTTAGCGTTACCTAGAAGCCAATGTTAACGCATTGGCTTTTTTACGTTTCTACGATAGATAATTTCACAAATACTGAACTTTGCCAACACTCTTTGCACAGCTTGATGCAATTGATAAGTTAAAATGTTCAAACCAATGCAATTTTTAACGACTAATAATAAAAGGAAAGTTCATGACAGATAAAACTAACAACTTAGGAACACTTGCCAAACTTGCAGGCGTGGCAACCACTGCCATTTTGACCAAAAAAGCCTTGGCTAAAACTTTCAGCTTAGGCGCAAAAGTAGTAAGCAAAGAAATCGTCAAATCTGATTCAATCAACTATAAACTCGACCCGATGCACACCAATGTGCGATTTAGCATTGACCATTTTGGTACCTCAACCAATCATGGTGGATTTTATGGCTTGGAAGGTGACATGGTATTTGACCCCGACAATCAAACAGGGCAAATTGACTTGGATATTCCGTTGGAAAAATTGCAAACAGGTCATAAGAAGTTTGATGAACACTTAAAAAGTAAAGACTTTTTTAATGCAAATAAATATCCAACTGCCCACTTTACCTCTACCAAATTTATCTTTAAAAAGGGTAAATTACACCAAATTAAAGGCAATCTAACTTTGCTCAAAAAAACTCGACCTATCACTTTGACAGCGAGCAAATTTAATGGCTACGCCAGTCCTTTGCTAATGGCATATGTGTACGGTGGTGATTTTGAAACCACGATTGACCGTAGCGATTGGGGGATTGACGGTTATGTCAAAATGGGTGTGAGTAAAAAGGTGAAATTAGTCATTCAAATTGAAGCTGCCCAGCAATAATTTTTTAGCGAATGATGTAAGTAATCAAAAAGATCAGCGTTGGCTGGTCTTTTTTTGCTAAGCTGATTGCAAATTTTTAACTATTCAATTTTTAGCTATTCGATATTTAACTATTCTAAGCCGCTAAGCCGGCTTTAATAAGTCTGCGGTTTGATACAAAACCATACAGCACTATACAAAACGTAAATTTACAGTATCCGCACATAGCTTCATAATTTTCAAAAACCTAAACATCGCTTTATTTAATTTATTTTTGAGGAAAACTTATGAAACCATTCAATACCACAGTAAAAAACACCTTATTAGCCGCAGCGTTAGTGGTGGGTTCTGCTAATCTGACCGGTTGTGGTTATAACTCTATGCAAGCGCAAGATGAGCAAATCAACGCCTCATGGTCAGAAGTGGTCAACCAATATCAGCGCCGTGCTGACTTGATTCCAAACTTGGTGAAAGTCGTTGAGCGTTATGCCCAGCACGAACAAGCGACCTTAACCCAAGTCACACAAGCGCGTTCACAAGCGACGACTATCAATGTGAGTGCTGATGTACTCAATGACCCAGCGGCTTTCCAACGCTATCAACAGGCGCAAGATCAATTGGGCAGTGCGTTATCGCGCTTGATGGCAGTGTCAGAGCGCTATCCTGACCTAAAAGCGGACAAACAATTCCAAGAGTTACAAGCACAGCTTGAAGGTACCGAAAACCGCATTACCGTGGCACGTGGTCGTTATATCCAAGATGTTCAAACTTATAACACTACCGTACGTCAATTCCCAACCAATGTCACCGCAAAAGTGTTTGGTATGCATACCCGTCCAAACTTTACCGTGGCCAATGAGGCGCAAATCTCCACTGCACCAACCGTTGATTTTGGCAATACCAATACCAACACCGCAAATGCGGGCGGTCAGCCAGTGCAAAACAATGGGAATACTGCCAATGCCGGTGGTCAGCCTGTAAACAATTCGGCTACCGCGACAGCGAAACCCTAATTCACCATTGTTAATTGTATGGTTAAGAGTTAAAAATTAAGAAGATTTTTTTAAATAGTCTGCCATCAGTCGGTGGCAGGCTCATTAGATAAGATTTGCATCAATTGTCAGACTAATTTTTTAATTTTTTAAAATAGTTGTTGAATTGACTACATCATAATAAAAAAATTGCATACTTTGAGGAAACACAGGTGTCATTGAATATTGCACAGACACAGCCCAATTTACAGCGCTCCCATAAACAGCCGCAAAAATTGTCATCTCGTTTGTTAGCCAAGCGATTGGTAGTAGGTACTTTTACTGCACTGACCATGGGCATTGGGCTTGCAATGCCTATGGCAGCCGTTGCAGAAACTGCCACAGCGACTGCCAATTCCGCAACCGTTACCGCTAAGCCCACATTACAAGATCATAGTGTTGAAGACATGGTTGCGATTGCCAAAACCGCACAAACCAATGAAGCGCTCAATGATGCTGTACTCAATAATGATGCAATTAAAGAGACGTTAGGCAATGATGCACTGCCGATACCAGGTAGCACCCAAGCAACTGGCAATCAGGCCAATAACAGTCAGGCAACAGCTACCGCCAATGCTCAGACGTCTACGACTACCACATCCAAGCAATCAACCCAAGCCCCTGTCGCCGCTGACAAATTAATCCTAAATAACCCTGTCATTGATGAAGCAAAAATTCTATCTGCCAGTGATAAACAGGCGATTGAAACCAAACTGCGTAGTCTTAATGACCGTGGCTTAGCGCAAGCAGCCGTGGTCATTGTACCAACCACCAATGGCGAGGATATTTTTGACTATTCAATGAAAGTTGCTGATCGCTGGAAACTGGGCAAAAAAGACACCGATCAGGGGCTGTTGATGGTTGTTGCCGTCAATGACCGTAAAATGTATATTTTAACAGGCTATGGACTTGAAGGTACCATTCCTGATGCCGTCGCTAAACGTATTATTAGCGACGATATAACCCCAAGATTTAAACAAGGCGATTATGCCGGGGGTATCACAGCGGGGATTAATCGCATTGAAGAACGCTTGACGACCGACCCTGCTATTTTAAAGCAAGCGGATGCCAATCGAGTCAATACCAATAGCAATGCCCAGTCAAATCAAGAGGGCGGCATACCGCTTATCTTCCTAGGCTTTTTTGGCTTTGTCGCTGGCATGATTCTGACCAGTATATTAGGGCGGTTTTTTGGTTCTATCGCTACAGCAGGTGGCATTGTAACGCTTGGTACAATCTTTGGTGCAGGGTTACTGGGTAGTATATTTGTCGCATTTATTGTCTTTTTATTCTTGCTATTTCAAGGTGGCGGTGGTCGCGGTGGCCGAGGCGGTGGTGGGGTTGTCTTCCTACCGGGTGGTGGCTTTGGCGGCGGTGGATTTGGTGGTGGCGGTTTTGGCGGAGGTGGATTTAGTGGCGGCGGTGGCGGCTTTGGCGGCGGCGGCGCTGGTGGCGATTGGTAATCAGTAGTCAGTAATCGGCTAGTTAATAAAAAATTATTGAAAAAATTGTGTTAACTTTACCCCTTATCATCAACTATATACTTCATTATTTTCTATGGAATTTTCATGAGCACAAATGACCCAATAACTGCAACGAATGGTGCCAACGAAGAAACCATTGCTTACACCTCACCGATGGCGACGGTCACTACCACTGTGCCAAGTTGGGCTAGATGGTGGCGTCAAGTTGCGTTTATACCTAGCCTGCACAATCGCTGGTTAACGCCTACTGCCCAACAGCAGCTAAACCAAGCAATTACCCAAGCTGAGCAAGGGCATCGTGGCGAAGTAGTACTAGTGATTGAAAATCATTTGCCTATTTCGTCCGCACGGCTACAAAACAGCCGAGACAGAGCGATCGAAGTTTTTGGGGATTATCGCGTCTGGGATACGCAGGATAATACTGGGGTATTGGTGTATCTTAATATATGTGAGCGGCGTCTGGAGATTGTCGCCGATAGAGGCATCAATAGCCATGTGATGCCAACCATGTGGCAAGCGATGTGTGACAAGGCTATCGAAGGTATTAAAGCCAATCATCCTGTGGAAAGCCTGATGGCATTGCTAGCGGATGTCGGTCAACTGTTGCATCAATATTACCAATTGGACAATGACCCAAGCGGCAACGAAATCGCTGACAAGATGATTTTCATAAAGTAGTTTTAAACTTAATTAGCATATTGCAATGATGCAATCCTACCAAAAGCGATGTCACCCATCGCTTTTTTTTATTGCTCAGCTTTTATTGCTAAATTTTTATTACCAAACAGTAAGCGGATAAATTTCAAAAACTTGGGTATCAAAAATTATTAAGGATTATCTTTTTGGCGCTAAAAAATTGATTGAAGGCTCGATAAAGGAATCGACAAATTTTGCTAGGCGAAACGATAAAATTTTACATATAATGAAACCGACATACCGCCACTCAGCTTGTTAGGCAATTAGGCAATTAGACCAGTCGTCATGTTGGCGATAAATCATTACTTATAAAAATTTTGAGGGAATTCCATGCCAACGCTCACCAATAATATTGCTGATAGTATCGGTCAATTTTATCTCGGTCAAGACGTGTACCCAGAGTCTACACAAGGTCAAGCAACCCTATATGATGCAGCTGACTTAACAACCCATGCGGTGATTATCGGGATGACAGGCTCGGGTAAGACGGGTTTGGGGATTAGCTTACTGGAAGAAGCTGCGCTGGATAATATTCCGGTGATTGCGATTGACCCCAAAGGTGACTTGGGCAATTTGGCATTGACGTTCCCAAATTTGGCTACCAGTGACTTTGAGCCTTGGATTGATAGCGGTATGGCAAGTCAAGCGGGTATGAGCGTGGCAGAGTTTGCCAAGCAAACTGCAGACAACTGGCAACAAGGGCTTGGCAACAGTTTTCAAACCCCGGAGCGTGTGCAAGCACTCAAAGCCGCCAATCGTGTCAGTGTCTATACCCCAGGTAGCGAGAATGGTTTACCGATTGCCCTACTTGGCAATCTCGTCCCGCCGCCCGATAGTGTCAAACAAGATAGCGAAAGCTATGCGGAGTATATCGATGCGACAGTGTCGGCACTGTTGGTGCTATTAAAAGTCGATGGGGATAACCTTGCCCCAGAGCATGTGTTTTTGGCACAGCTACTTAAAAACGCTTGGGATAATAACCAAACTTTAACCTTGGTGGATTTGATTACCCAAATCCAAACGCCACCGTTTGACAAAATCGGCATCCTGCCGCTGTCACAAGTATTTGCGGATAAAGACCGTGGCGCACTGGCGATGAAGCTCAACACGCTTTTGGCATCGCCGAGTTTTGCCAGCTGGCTCAAAGGCATGCCGCTGGATGCTGGCGCACTGTTTTATGATAAAAACGGCAAAGCGCAAACCAGTGTGCTCAATATTGCCCATCTATCCGATGATGAGCGTTTATTTTTTGTCACCTTGTTGCTCACCAATTTATTGGGCTGGATGCGCCGTCAGCAAGGGACCTCAACCTTGCGGGCAATTTTGTACATGGATGAAGTGTTTGGCTATTTGCCGCCGATTGGCAATCCACCGACCAAAGTATTGCTGTTGACCCTACTAAAACAAGCGCGTGCATTTGGTTTGGGGATTGTGTTATCGACCCAAAACCCAGTGGACTTGGACTACAAAGCCTTATCCAACGCAGGTACTTGGTTTATCGGACGGTTGCAGACTGCGCAAGACCGTGAACGGGTGATGGATGGCTTGCTCTCTGCCAGCGACAGCAGTGGACTGGACAAAGCGGCGCTCAATGCGTGGTTTGATAAACTCGGTAAACGCCAATTTTTACTGCACAATGTGCATGACGCCAGCCCTGTGATTTTTAGCACCCGCTTCACGCTCAACTACTTATCAGGACCGCTTAGCAAACAGGCCATAGCACAGCTCAAAGCCAATAGCCAAGCCACCCCTACCGACCCAGCGCAAACGCAAGCCACCACACCTGCCATCAATCCATTAGCAAGCACCATAAGTCAGCTGCCTGCCTTGCCCAAAGATGTGGGTTTGTATTATGCCCCCAAAGACATGGCGGGCGATGGGCAAACCTTCTATGAGCCTACTGCCTTTGCCTATGCGCGGGTATTTTTCAATGACAAAAAATCAGGCGCCCAAAGTCAGCAGCAGCTATTATTAACCACAGCATTTGGTGAGCCGCCGTTGGTGGTAGATTGGCATCAAGCGATTTTAAGTGATTTGACCTTTGAGCAGTTACAATCGGCTCCGCACCAACCTGCTGTGCTCAAACAACTGCCTACCCAAGCGCTCGACAAGGCATCATGGAAAACTTGGGAAAAAGCGGTGAAAGAAGCCATCCGTCAGCAGCAAGTGTTAAACCTGTGGTATGTCGATAGTTTAAAGCTGTATAGCGAAGTGGCAGAGAGCGAAGACGCCTTCCGCAATCGGCTCATCGTACCGCTGCATGAACAGCGTGATATCGCCATTTCCCAGCTGCGGGATAGCTTTGCTAAAAAACAAGACGCGCTAGCCAAAAAACTGCAAGCCGCCAATGAAAAATACCAACAACAAGCCGCCGAGTCGAGCAAAGGCTGGCTCGATGCAGGGGTCAGTATTGGCTCTGCGGTCTTAGGCGCGTTTATGGGGCGCAAAGCGTTGTCACAGACCAATATCAATAACGTCAAACGTGCCATGAACTCGGTGGGCGATATCAATGCCAACAAACAAACCGTCGCAGAGCTTGATGTGATTCGCCAGCAGCTGCAGCAGGAGTTAGACAGCATTGGGCAGCAGTTACAAAGCCAAATCGACAGCTTGGCAACCACGTATGATGCTCAATCAATAGCACTTGATACTGTACAGATTGCCCCGGCAGCGAAGGATATCACGGTGTTGTTGGTCGGCGTGTTGTATCAGCCGCTATAAACAGACGCAATATAAACCTTTTGACCCTATCAAATTTCGCGGAATGCGGTATGACCCCAACGTCTGAATACGAACAGCAAGCCCAATATTTTCTCGCCAACATCTATGCCAGTGGCAATGGCATCGCTACCGATGCCCATCATGCTTATTAGGATATCTACTTGATGGCTTTTGATAGCCTATTTTTGTTATCAAGCCTTTCTTATTCAGCCTTTCATTGATGGCTTTTTAACAGCCATTGCTTTATTTTTCGCCAACTGCACCAATTATAATGCCTATGCGCCAAATGTAGCCAAAATGAGATACGCTTCGCCTAGGATGCGTTCACGAATTTGTAGGATGATTGACCTATAATGACAACACATTAAAAGGAAAAAGCATGACACCCGTAGATATTATTACTAGTAAAGAAATGAGCGATATTGCACAAATTGTCAAACTTCATGATATTGATGTTCCCTTAGTCGCTGTGTATTGCGGCTCTCGCAAAGGCAATGACCCTGTCTATGTCCAATCGGCGCATGAGTTGGGTAGGGGGTTGGTTGAAGCGGGGTTAGGTCTGGTGTATGGCGGTGCGGTGATTGGCTGTATGGGCGCGGTTGCCGATGGTGTAATTGAAAAAAACGGCATTGCCGTGGGCGTGATTCCTGAGTTTATGATGGATCGAGAAGTGGCGCATGGTGGGCTGACGCGTTTGCATTTGACCGATACCATGCATACCCGTAAAGCCATCATGGCAGAGTACGCCAGTGCATTTATTACCTTGCCAGGTGGGCTTGGCACCCTTGAGGAAATCATGGAAATTGCCACTTGGCGACAGCTATATCAACATGAAAAGCCGATGATTATTCTCAATATCAATGGTTTTTATGACAAATTGATTGAACATCTACAGTTTACCGCTGAGCAAGGCTTTATGAAGCCAGAAGATTTACAGCGATTAATCGTTTGTAATACTGTCGCCGATGCCATTGAACTACTCAAACCGATTGTTAACATGCCAGACACGATGAATGTGAATAAAATCTAACCCTGTGAGCGACAAAAAAAAGACCTCAGTTAAAGGTCTTTTTTTGTATTATTTTTTTTATCAATCTTGTCTAGTCGAAAATCTTACCACGATTCATAATCCCATTGGGGTCAAAGACTTGCTTGATGGCGCGCAAATAATCAATTTCTTCGTCAGGACGGGTGTAATTAAGATACGGCTTTTTGGTCATACCCACGCCATGCTCCGCTGAGATAGAGCCGTTGTATTTTTGCACCGTTTCAAACACGTACTTGTTGACCACTTGGCATTTTTCAAAAAATTCATCTTTGCTAAGGTTCTCTGGTTTTAAAATATTTAAGTGTAAATTACCATCGCCGATATGCCCAAACCAGCACACTTGAAAATCCGGATAGTTTTGACTAACAATGGCATCGATATCCGCGATAAACTCTGGCACACGGCTGATGAGTACGGAGATATCATTTTTGTACGGAGTAAATACCGAGATAGTCTCGGAGATATACTCGCGCAGTTTCCATAGCTCTTGGGCTTGATGAATCGATTGGCTCATCACCCCATCAAGTACCCAGCCTTCACTCATACAGTCTTCAAAAATCTGCATCGCCATGTCCATAATCGGCTCATACGGCGCTTCAAATTCTAGTAACGCATAAAATGGCGCATCGGTTTCAAACGGTTTTTGCACATGCCCTGTGGCAAGTAATTTATCAACGGCAACATCATCAAAAAATTCAAACGCAGTCAAATCCATTTTGCTTTGAAAGGCTGACAAGATTTGCATGATATTGGCAAACTCTGGCACGCCAAGCACCATGACAGTTAGGTTTTTGGGCTGACGCTCAAGTTTGACCTGCACTTCAGTGACAATGCCTAAGGTACCTTCTGCTCCGATAAACAAATGACGCAAGTCATAACCGGTGGCGTTTTTTATCATGCCTTTATTGAGGTGCAAAATATCGCCTTTACCTGTCACTACGGTAAGACCTAATATCCAGTTGCGGGTCATGCCATATTTGATGACTTTGATGCCGCCGGCATTGGTGCCAATATTGCCGCCAAGCTGGCTTGAACCGGCTGAGGCAAAGTCCACAGGATAGTATAACCCTTGCTGCTGGGCAAAGTCTTGCAGCGCTTTGGTGACAATACCGGCTTCCACTTCCACCATACGGTCAGCAGGGTAGAAGCCCAATACTTGGTGCATTTTATCAAGGCTAATCACCACCTCGCCATTGGCGGCAACTGCCCCTGCGGATAGACCCGTCCGTCCACCGCTTGGGGTAATGACGATGTTAAGCTCATTACATAGCTTGACGACGGCTTGCACTTGCTGGGTGGATTTTGGGAAGACAATGGCGCTAGCATTGGGTTCAAAATGCTTGGTCCAATCTTTGCCCCAAAAGCCCAAACTGTCCGCATCGGTTTTGATTTGGTGTTCGTCAAATCCTTGCTGGCGTAGTTGTTCAATGAGCATATTGATGGCGGTCTGATTAGCAGTCATGGTGTGGCTTTTACCCATATTTTATACAGATTGAAAAGGTTTTTGAGGCTCTATCATAGCATAACTAACGGCATAAATTTTGACAAAAACACTGGCGATTGATGAAGAATTTTTTACCCATAAGACAAAAAAATCATGCCATCTTGCTGGAATTTCGCCACAAAAAACCCAGCAAGTGTGATAGGATAATTGACTAAAAATACTGACTAGGGGTTTGTTATGGCACAAAATCTATCACTTGAGAAAGACAAAATCCGCTTTTTGATGCTTGAAGGCTTGCATGACAATGCCTTTAAAGTGCTGTCAGAGGCGGGCTATCACAATGTTGAGAACATCAAAACCGCCTTAGACCCTGAAGAGCTTAGCGAAAAAATCAAAGACGCCCATTTTATCGGTATTCGTTCTCGCACCCATTTGACCCGCGATATTTTAGAAAAAGCCGAAAAGCTCATCGCCATTGGCTGTTTTTGTATTGGCACCAACCAAGTGGACTTGGAAGCTGCCCGTGAGCTGGGTATCCCTGTCTTTAATGCCCCTTACTCTAACACCCGCTCTGTGGCAGAATTGGTACTTGCCGAAATCATCATGCTGATGCGCGGTATCCCTGAAAAAAATGCGGTGGTACACCGTGGCGGCTGGAACAAATCTGCTAAAGACAGCTATGAAGTGCGCGGCAAAACTTTGGGTATCGTGGGTTATGGATCTATTGGTACTCAGCTATCGGTACTTGCTGAAAGCCTTGGTATGAAAGTCATCTATCATGATGTGGTCACCAAATTGCCACTGGGCAACGCCACCCAAGTGGGAAGCCTAGAAGAACTGCTAGGTAAAGCCGATGTGGTCACCTTGCATGTGCCAGATTTGCCAAGCTCGCGTAATATGATTACCGCCACAGAATTGGCGGCCATGAAGCCAGGCGCGCATCTTATTAATGCGGCGCGTGGCAAATGTGTGGATATTGATGCGCTAGCGGCAGCCTTACAAAGCGGTCATATCTTGGGCGCGGCGATTGACGTGTTCCCCAAAGAGCCAAAATCAGCGGATGAAGAATTTGAATCACCCCTGCGCGCGTTTGACAATGTAATTTTGACACCACATATCGGTGGCTCAACCCAAGAAGCCCAAGCCAATATCGGTCTTGAAGTGGCAGAAAAATTTGTGCGTTACTCTGATATGGGTGATACCGCAACCTCAGTGAACTTCCCAAATGTTAGTATGCCGCAAAAAGAAGGCACGCATCGTCTGCTCCATATCCACCAAAACGTGCCTGGCGTGTTGTCACAAATTAACAAATCCTTTGCCGATGCCAATATCAATATTTTTGCCCAAAGCCTGATGACGGAAGAAGATGTGGGCTATTTGGTGATGGATGTGGGTAGCGGTGATTCTGCGCAAGCGGTTGAAGCACTGAAAAATATCCCAGAAACCATTCGGGTGCGGGTGTTGTTTTAATAAGGTTTTTTGAAGAAAAGGGCGTATTGAATACGTCCTTTTTTATTTTGGTTGCTAAATGATGGCATAAGTAACATATCAGCCTAACTTTTTTAAAATGTACATTAACGCATGATATTGTGGTGTATCGCCTAAACTATCTAACATTATGGTTAAGGTTGCCTTATCCAAAATTGCAATCGGCGGTACTAATTTTGTTGTATCGAAAGTGAATTTGATAGTATCAATCATCCTTCTTCGCTTACCACAGAGCGTTTCATTGTTAAGATTTAGAATCGTTATCGCTTCTTTGGCTCTATCTGTGTTAGCAATTAGCTCGCCTGCAAGATTAATGTTGATTTCGTCATCGCATTCAGTCATCAAAGGCGTTAAGGCAATATCTTGATTGCCTTTGGCACTATCGCACTGCTTTGGTTCTTTGCAGGAAACTAGCAAGTTATAATAATCAAAAGTTAATTTAGTATGCTTATCACGGCTTTTTAGATGTTCAATAGTGACCTGTGATTGCAAAGGTCGGCAACAATAACAGCATAGTCCATACTGCTCTTGGCGTAATTGCGCACACAAAATGTCATAGCCGTCACGATAATCTTGACTTAGATTCCATTTTTTTGGCTTATTCTTATTTATCCATTTTGCAATTTCACTAGGCATGCCTAATTTTTTGTCGATGTACTGCATCACTTATCCTGCGGTATTATTGGCAAGTTTGGCATGAGCAAGCATTAGTCTTAATTTTAATAGCTCATTATTGCTAGGAGAGAGTCTTTTGGCAATTTTTTGGATTTGCTCGTCTGCATTATCCAATTCTTTATTGCTAATAGCTCTACGAATGGCATTAAAAGTTTCTTCAACCTCGGGCGTGCGTGGTGGTACATAAAAAATATCATTGAGTAACGTATTGGCATCTTCACCATAGATATTGTCCATGCTTCGTAGATTGCCATCATCGAGTAGATAGACCAAAATATCAGCTCTATCACTGACTATGAGTGGCGAATGGGTGGTTAAGATAAATTGCACGTTAGGGAAAGTGCGGACAAGTTTGTCGATTAGGTTATGTTGCCATCTTGGGTGTAAGTGTAAATCGACTTCGTCAATCATGACAACGCCCTCGCCTTGTAGTGGGTCATCAAGGCTTGGGTTGAGTATTGCTAATCGTCTTGCTACATCGCCAACTAAAGCAAGTAATGATTTTTCACCTTGAGAAAGTTGATTGACATCTAATTCTTCGCCGTCTTTTTCAACTATCATAGTCGGTGTGCCTTGACGGCGTATGCGTGGGTTTTTAAATTCTGTAAAATATTCAATAGATTTGCGAACAGCATTTAAGGAAGGCTTACCTTGATAATTAATTGTAGCTTTATAATCATCTAAATTTTTAGTTATTCGCTCAAATTCCTGTTCGGCATGAAATATTTGTTCTTTAATTTCGCCTAAATGAGTATAAATTTTTGCTCTATCAAGACCTTCTGAGAATTCCAATTGATTTTCTAAATCTTGTTCTTCTAATCGTAGTAATTGAATATTTCTTAAATAAGGCATTTCCTCTTTAGTTTGTTTGTCGAAACCAAGTAAAATTGTTTCATTCTCTATATCTTCAATATCACGAAACCATTGAAAAAACTGATTATAAGATAGTCCAGCACTAAGAGCATTTTCATAGCCAGTTAGTATATTTGTAGTAAAACTTTCATTCCAATTAAAAGGCTTGTGGTTAATATCTCTGCTATCACTATAATACACAATCAAAGGTAGACTACTAATAAGCCCTAATTCATAATCTCGAAAGTAATTTGAAAACAATTCATCAAGATTATTTCCATTTTGTAAATTCGAGCTAGTCCAATTTGGTAATCTATCTTTTACAGTTGTAACAGACCAATTCAAGGACTTTTCAAATCTATTTAGTAGAGATATTTCAATACTCGCTTTATCAAATTTATTATTAATTTGAGAAATATCTATTGAACTACCAAATTTATTTTCTTTACCTTTAAATAAATCAAGAAACCAACTTAACCCAGTTGCTAACGCTTGCAAAATTTGCGATTTACCCGCTCCATTATTTCCCACAATCACCGTGACATTACTTGCTCGTTCATCCGTTGGAGCAAAATTAATCGTCAAATCCTCAAATCTGCCATAATTTCGTAACTGTAATTGTTTGATTTTCATCATGTTTTCCAATATTGATAAGCGTTAAAAAACCCCACTCAAATCGCTTGAGTAGGGTTAATATAGCATAAATTATTAGGCAGAAATCGCTAACTATTTCGCAATTTTTTTATATTTCATGCGTTTTGGCTCGGCATCTGCGCCCAACTGTTTTTTGCGGTATGCCTCAAACTCCGAGTAGTTACCATCAAACCAAATCGGACCTTCATCCTCAAACGCCAAAATATGCGTGGCAATACGGTCTAAGAACCAGCGGTCATGCGACACCACCATCACCGTACCAGGGAACACTTCCACCGCATCTTCAAGCGCGCGCAATGTCTCAACATCAAGGTCGTTTGATGGCTCATCGAGTAGCAGCACGTTTGCCCCTTGTTTTAAGGTTTTGGCAAGTTGCAGACGGTTACGCTCACCACCCGACAGGCTACCGACCAGTTTTTGTTGGTCTTGACCTTTAAAGTTAAAGCGTCCGATATAGGCACGGCTAGGTGTGGTGTATTCGCCCACGGTAATCATATCAAGACCGTCGGAGACTTCTTCCCACACAGTTTTTTTGTCGTCCAGCTCATCGCGTACCTGTCCGACATACGCCACTTTCACTGATTCACCGACTTCAACTGTGCCCGTGTCTGGCTTGTCTTTACCCGTAATCATGTTGAACAAGGTCGTTTTACCCGCACCGTTGGGTCCGATAATCCCCACAATTGCCATCGGTGGCACAGTGAAGGATAGGTTTTCGTATAGCAAACGGTCACCAAATGATTTACTGATGTTGTTGACTTCAATGACTTTGTTGCCAAGACGTGGTCCTGGTGGAATGTAGATTTCAGCGGTTTCGTTACGCTGTTGGAACTCTTTGGAGTTCAACTCTTCAAAGCGTTGCAAGCGAGATTTGGACTTGGCTTGCTGACCTTTTTGGTTTTTACGCACCCATTCAAGCTCTTGTTTCAGCGCTTTGGCAAAGGCTTCTTCTTGCTTTTGCTCTTGCTCTAGGCGTTTATTTTTTTGCTCAAGCCATTCGGTGTAGTTACCTTGGTACGGGTAGCCATAGCCACGGTCAAGCTCCAAAATCCACTCTGCCACATTGTCCAAGAAATAGCGGTCATGGGTAATCGCCACGATGGTGCCGCTATAATCTTTTAAGAAATGCTCAAGCCAAGCGACTGATTCGGCATCCAAGTGGTTGGTCGGTTCGTCCAATAGCAGCATATCAGGTTTGGATAGCAATAGACGGCATAGGGCAACGCGGCGTTTTTCACCACCCGATAATTTGCTCACGTCAGCATCCCACGCGGGTAGGCGCAGCGCATCGGCGGCTTTTTCTAGTTGGTTGTTTAGGTTATGGGCATCCCACGCTTGGATGATGTCTTCCATTTTGCCTTGTTCGGCGGCAAGTTTGTCAAAGTCGGCATCGGGTAGGGCATACTCGCCATAGATTTCATCAAGGCGCGCCAATGCGTCTAGGGCTTCACGCACACCGTCTTCCACGTTGCCGCGCACGTCTTTGGCAGGGTCTAGCTGCGGTTCTTGGGCAAGGTAGCCAATCTTGATACCCGCTTGCGCACGCGCTTCACCGTTATACTCGGTGTCCACGCCTGCCATGATTTTAAGCAAGGTTGATTTACCCGCACCATTGAGACCCAGTACACCGATTTTTGCACCGGGGAAAAAAGACAGGCTGATGTCTTTTAGGATTTCCCGTTTGGGTGGAACAATTTTTGATACCTTGTTCATGGTATAAATATATTGAGCCATGTTTTTCCTGTTTAAGTTAGCTAATAGCAAGTGAAGATAAGGCGTATCATACACGCCAAAAAATTTGAAAAATGGTAAGATTTAACCGCTTATTATCGCATTGTTAACGGGGTGGGGCAAGGCAAAAGCCTAGTGAAAAATCATTTGCAAACCCCATACCGAATAGGCAAAAACTTTTACAAGTTATGGACAGTGGCTGTGCTACTATCAAACGGCAAATAACCAAGCGACAAATAACCAAGCTAAAAATAACTAGGTCACAGATAGCATAGTAGACAAAAAAATACACAAGGAGACAACCATGTCGGATTTACAATTATCGATTTACCATAACCAGCAGTCCCAGCGTTTTGAAACCACCGTTGACGGCACTACTGCTTACATTAGCTATGTTGATAATGGTGATGTCATCGTATATGACCATACCATTGTGCCAGACGCGATTGGCGGGCGCGGCATTGCAGGAGCATTGACCAAGCACGCGCTAGACTATGCCCGTGAACAAGGTAAAAAAGTAGTGCCAGCCTGCTCTTACGTGGCAAGCTACCTGCAAAAGCACCCCGAATACAGTGATTTAAAAGCCTAAATTTTTATCAATCGGTCAATACGCCAAAAAAAACCACATAGGTTGATGTGGTTTTTTTATCGATTAGGGTTTGCTCATTATTTTTTCTTGGTAGGTCCAAGTAGCATACCCATTTGACGACCTTCAACTTTTGGTTGTTGTTCAACATTGGCAACATCGGTCGTATCGGCAATGACTTTTTCAAGCTGCTGCAAGCCAATTTGTTGGTGAGCCATCTCACGACCACGGAAGCGAATGGTGACTTTGACTTTGTCTTGGTCTTCCAAAAACTCACGGATTTTACGAAGTTTGACTTGGTAGTCGGCTTCTTCCGTACCAGGACGCAATTTGATTTCTTTAAGCTGCGTTTGTTTTTGGTTCTTTTTGGCTTCTTTGGCTTTTTGTTTTTGGTCGTACAGATATTTTCTGTAGTCCATCACTTTGGCAACAGGAGGCTGAGCGTCTGGTACTATCTCGACCAAATCCAACTCAGCATCACGGGCGGCCTGCAAAGCCGTTTTTATATCCACAACACCAACTTGTTCGCCGTCTTCTTTGACTAAGCGTACCTCTTTGGCACGAATTTCCTCGTTGATGTCTAATCGGTTTGAACTCTTAATAATACTTACTCCTACGCTGTTTTTGATTTGACACGCCCTTTTTGGGCGGTCGCTTGATTAACCAAGTCGATAAAGGCATCGATACTCATCACGCCAAGGTTGTCACCTTCACGAGTACGGACGTTAACTTGGTTGCTTTCTACTTCTTTATCACCCATGACAATCATATAAGGAATACGTTCAAGGGTGCGTTCTCTAATTTTAAAGCCAATTTTCTCATTACGCAAATCGGTGATCACACGAAGTCCGGCTTGATTCAATTGTTCGGCGACTTTTTGACAGGCTGGCGCTTGGTTGTCGGTAATATTCATCACCACAACTTGCTGCGGTGCAAGCCAGACTGGCATCCAGCCCGCGTAATGCTCAATGAGCATACCGATAAAGCGTTCAAATGACCCCAAAATCGCACGGTGTAGCATCACAGGGCGCTCACGTTCGCCTTGCTCATTGACAAACTCCGCACTTAGTCGTTCTGGCAGGTTAAAGTCAAGCTGCAGTGTACCGCATTGCCATACGCGACCAAGACAGTCTTTAAGGCTAAACTCGATTTTTGGTCCATAAAATGCGCCTTCACCTGGCAGATACTGCCAGTCAAGCCCTGCATTATCCAACGCGTCTGCTAAGTCTTTTTCTGCCAAGTCCCACAGTTCGTCAGCACCGACCCGTTTTTCTGGACGAGTCGAGAGTTTCATTTGCACGTCATCAAAACCAAAGTCTTTATACACATCAAGGGTAAGCTTGATAAAGTCTTGGGCTTCTTGTTTGATTTGCTCATTACTACAAAAAATATGGGCGTCATCTTGGGTAAAGCCACGCACCCGCATGATGCCATGGAGCGAACCTGACGGCTCATTACGGTGGCATGAGCCAAACTCAGCAAGACGCAATGGCAAGTCACGGTAAGATTTTAACCCTTGATTGAACACTTGCACGTGACACGGGCAGTTCATCGGCTTAATCGCATAGTCACGTTTTTCACTGTGGGTAGTGAACATCATGTCGCCATAATTTTCCCAGTGACCTGATTTTTCCCATAGGCTTCTATCGACAATTTGCGGGGTTTTGATTTCAAGATAGCCGTTATCTTTTTGTACTTTGCGCATATACTGCTCAAGTACTTGCCACATCGTCCAGCCATTGGGATGCCAAAACACCATACCAGGCGCTTCTTCTTGCATATGAAATAAATCAAGCGCTTTACCGATTTTACGATGGTCGCGTTTTTCCGCTTCTTCGATACGCTGAATATAAGCTTTTAGGTCTTTTTTATCTGCCCAAGCGGTACCGTAAATACGTTGTAGTTGCTCATTTTTGGCATCACCGCGCCAGTAGGCACCACTCATTTTGGTGAGTTTAAAGGCTTTTAGGAAACGGGTATTGGGCACGTGAGGTCCACGGCACATATCGACGTATTCTTGGTGATAGTATAAACCCATTTGAGTTTCATTCGGCATATCTTCGATAAGACGTAATTTATAAGTCTCGCCACGGTCTTGGAATACTTTGATAACCTCATCACGCGGTGTCATTTTTTTGATAACATCGTAATCTTGGTTAATCAATTGCGTCATGCGCGCTTCGATTTTTTCCATGTCTTCTGGGGTAAACGGGCGCTCGCTGTAGATATCGTAATAAAAACCCTCTTCAATCACAGGACCGATAACCATCTTCACCTCAGGATACAGCTGTTTGACAGCATGACCCAGTAAGTGAGCGGTCGAGTGGCGAATGATTTCCACACCTTCCTCGTCTTTTGGCGTGATGATTTGAACGCTGGCGTCTTCGCTAATCGGGTCACACGCATCAACTAATTTGCCGTTGACACGTCCTGCAACGGTGGCTTTGGCAAGCCCTGCACCGATGCTTTGCGCCACTTCCATGACTGACGTTTGCCCATCAAATTGTTTAATATCGCCGTTTGGTAAGGTAATGGCTACCATAATTGCTCCTGTTGTCCTTTGGCAGTGATGACCGTTACTATCGGTCATGTAACCGTGAGAGATGGGAATAAAAAAAGGGAAAAACTCTGCTCATCCAGACTTACCGTGTCTCGATAGGCATTACAATCCCATGAATTCGTCGCTTTGCAAAAAGCGTAAACAAGATATTATAGCAAATTGCGGTGATGAAACCAACTTGCTGATAAAATTGCTTGCAGTTATGGCAGAAACTGAGGCAGCTCATGATATCCGTGTAAGAAACACTACAATACACGACAGCCAATGCTTGGTAGCTACAATTTGGCTGGGTGTCTTGACACTAAGCTGTGCGTCTTTACCCGAACAAGTTACAGGAATAATCTAGATTACCCGTGGCAAAACTTATATAACTACAGAATAGTGAGTGCTATGCTTCATAACAACACGATTGATTAAGGGCATTTTTATGTCAGTTGATTTTTCCAATACATTAATTGTGGCGGTCTCTGCCACGGCATTGTTTGACCTATCAGAGTCTGAGCGGTTTTTTCAACAAGCGATAGCCCAAGATCCAGAAACGGCGATTGATAAATTTCGCAGCTATATGATTGAACGCGAAAATGATCCCTTGCAAACCGGGACGGGTTATCCGCTTATCAAAGCCTTACTCAATCTCAACAACCATTGTCCAACCGATGACAAGGGTGAGGGCATAGCTGCGCCCATGGTTGAAGTGGTGATTATGTCAAAAAACAGCCCAGATACCGGTATTCAAGTATTAAATGCGCTGCGTAGTCATGGACTACCGATTAGTCGCTCGGCATTTACCTCAGGCGAAGGGGTGGCGGATTATGTGGCGGATTTTAAGGTGGATTTGTTTTTGACCACCAATCATGACGATGCCCAGCAAGTCACCGATGCAGGCGTGTGTGCCTGCGCAATTTTGGATGCGCCGCCCATTGATATGAAAGAGCTAGATACCAATCAGCTACGCATTGCATTTGATGGCGATGCCGTGTTATTTGATGAAGCAGGGGAGCTATTGTCGCGCCAGCAAGGACTCAAAGCGTTTCATGATTATGAAGCCAAAATGAGTGATGTGCCGATGAATAAAGGCCCGTATGCGGATTTTTTAATCAAACTCTCTAAACTACAAAAACGCCTGCCTGCTAAAATCAAGCATCCACCGATTCAAATTGCACTGGTGACCGCGCGCAATGCCCCTGCTGATTTGCGCGCGATTAAGACATTACGTAATTGGGGCGTCAATGTGGATCTGGCGTTCTTTTTAGGTGGCTTAGATAAACGCCATGTACTGCAAACCTTTGCCCCGCATATTTTCTTCGATGACTCCATTCATAATTACGAATCTGCTAAAGGCGTAGTACCTTCAGGGCTAGTGCCTTATAACTCAAAATCAAAATTGTATGTCAAACAAACTGATGCCACGACAACCCAAAACCTTGTTGAGATTCATCAAGCCTAAAATTTATAGGTTTTATAAAAAACCCCATAAAAAAAATACCGCTTATTGCAAGCGGTATTTGTTATTGAATATTGGATTAGTGGTCAGATGCACCTGACGCACCGATACCGGTTAATGAACGTACATACTGTGCATCAAAGCCTTTTCTATCTAACTCAGCGCGTGGTGAGTTGTCAGTGATAGATGCAATCCACGCTAGAATGAAGGTCACAGGCATACTAAATAACGCCACGTTTTTGTATGGGAAAGCCGGTGATTCGTGTTTCATGATATCTACCCAAACCGCAGGTCCTAAGATAATCAGTAACACTGCGACTGCTAAGCCTGCAAACCCACCGATGACCGCACCACGAGTGGTTAGACCACGCCAAAACATCGCTAAGAAAAGAATCGGGAAGTTAGCCGATGCCGCGACCGCAAATACCAAACTTGCAATGAACGCAAGGTTTTGGTTTTCAAAGATAATACCGGTCACGATTGACAATAAACTTAACGCAACCACGGTAATTTTTGATGCACGCATCTCTTCTTCAGGTCTCGCTTGACCTTTTCTGATAACACTAGCATACAAGTCATGGCTGACCGCTGAAGCGCCTGATAAAGTCAAACCTGCCACAACCGCTAGGATAGTCGCGAAAGCAACCGCCGAGATAAAGCCTAAGAATAGGTTACCACCCACGGCATGGGACAAGTGAATCGCTGCCATGTTGGCACCACCGATGAGTGCTTGTGAGCTTACGCCATCTTTAACCACAGTCGTGAAATAATCTGGATGTTCAGCTAGGATAACGATAGCACCCAAACCAATAAGAACGATCATAAAATACACGTAAGCAATACAGCTAGCGGCAACCAGTACCGATTTACGGGCTTGTTTGGCATCTGGCACCGTAAAGAAACGCATCAATACGTGTGGTAAACCTGCTGTACCAAACAATAGACCCAAACCTAATGAGATAGATTCAATGGGATTATTAACCAATTTACCAGGCGACAAAATCGCTTCATGCTTATCATGAATCGCCACTGCTGACTTAAATAATTTGTCAAAACTAAAACCAACATGGCTCATCACCATAAATGCCATGAAAGTCGCACCTGACATCAGCAAAATAGCTTTGATAATCTGTACCCAAGTGGTGGCTAGCATACCGCCAAATAGTACATAAATCATCATCAAAATACCCACGATTAGTACAGCATAGATATAGTCCAAACCAAATAATAACTCAATTAGTTTACCCGCGCCGACCATCTGCGCGACTAGGTAGAGCGCAACGACGACCAAGGTACCGGATGCAGCAAAAATACGTACAGGGGTTTGGGAAAAACGATAAGATGCCACATCGGCAAAAGTAAATTTGCCCAAGTTACGCAAACGTTCAGCAATTAAGAATAAAATAATTGGCCAGCCAATCAAGAAGGCTAGCGTATAAATCATGCCATCATAACCGACGGTAAAAATCATACTCGATAACCCCAAAAAGGTTACCGCTGACATATAGTCCCCGGCAATGGCAATCCCGTTTTTGGTACCTGAGATACCGCCGCCCGCGGTATAAAAGTCGCTAGCGGTTTTGTTTTGTTTTGACGCCCAGTAAGTAATACCAAGTGTTGCCAAAACGAAAATCAAGAACATGATAATGGCTGAAATATTCAGCGGTTGTTTTTTTACTTCGCCTTCAAGGGCGCCCGCTGCCCATGCTGGCATCTGTGCCATTAGACCCATTAGCGTCAAGCTTGCGGCTCTAGAGAGCTTACCGATACGCTTGCTAAGGCCTTTAACAGCCACGCCATTATACTGTTGTTGTAACATACCACCCTCCATGGTGTCAAAACTGATGTCAGAACTGATGTCAAAATGATTATCAGCCCCACAATTTTACAAATGAAAACCCAACACAATCCCTGTGTAGTTAAACTTTACCACTGTTGATATCATCGATGACTTTACGAGTCATCGTGTCAAATTCGCCGTTTGCTTTTTTGACATATATCCAAGTGATGAGTGGTACAAAAATGATGAAAGCTACGACAATATAAAAACCTACAGGCGTCATCGAACCTGCGGAAACTGGTTTTGCAAACATGCTTGGGTTAAATCCCACGAGTAGCAAATAACCGAACCAAAAAACTAGCGTGATAATGGTAAAAATAAGACCTAGGCTAGTTTTTTTCTTTGCCATGCTTTGGAATTCAGGATGATTCATGACGCGCTGAATTTGTGCCTCATCCATGGTAACGCTCCTTGTAAATGAATGAAAAAGACAACTCATTGATGATTAATTCAACAATCAGTGTCAAAACTGACAAGGAAGATAGGGATTGGGTGACAATAACAGTAGACAGAATATGGTGAAGCAAGTCCGCTATGCTAAACGTAATAGATTGTCTTAAATGATACAAACAATCTCATCTTCCTGATTAGTTGCTATTATTAAATGAAAATTGTTAAAAAATCTAGATATTTTTTCTCAAACTGTAAAAAAATTGTAGAATGTAAGTTGAAAATTAGTGACAAGGTTATCAACGTACCCAAAATTATTATTAGACATAACTTGATACTCGTAATCGCAACTAATAATCATTGTGCCTAATCATGATTGCACCATCATGACTGTAACGCCCAATGACCAGTAAAAATTGTCAAGCTATCCATGATAAATAAATCATTGAGGGTGCATGAATTATTGAGCGTACATACCGCCATTTAAACCAAACGGCATTTATTTGCCTCGAGTTTTACACATACCGTCTTTGCAGTCTGCTGCGACTTTACCATAGGCAAGTTGGGTCATCCAATTGGGTACACGGTTGCGATGTCGCGCAAAAATAGGGTAAATCATATCACTGGCTGGTTTCACCACAGGCCACTCAAACACGGTTGCAAATGGCAGTTGTGCGGTTTTGTATAGCAGTCGTACAGCATCCATGCCTTTTTGGATGTTCCCTTGTTTATCTTGCACACACAGATAAGTCATCGCCTCATCTTCACTAATACCAAATTTGGCAAGTTCATCTCGTGCGTCATCAATCGGAACGATGCGAATGGCGTTAGGTTTTTTTTCTGCCATATGCAAGGCTTCAGTACGGCAGACAGGGCAGGTATCATCATAGTACATGGTAATCATATTAACAGTCTCCGAAGATTAGCTTTTTAGAGCATCTAATACGGTCAAGTCGTTAAATTCAAAACCTTGATCCAGTAACGCTGTGGGCACAACGCGCTGCCCATCCAACAGTAACGTCGACATTTCACCAAACATGGTCTTGACCACAAAGGCGGGCAGGGTCATCAGGGTAGGGCGGTGCAACCAAGTGCCCATCGCATCGGTAAATTCAGCATTGCTAATAGGCGTTGGATTGGTCAAATTATAAATTTGCTGAGTGGGCAGGGTGTGAGTCAGGTTTTGTTCAATGATAAAAATCACCGCACGCACCCAATCAGTACGGCTAATCCAGCTAATGATTTGCTGACCATTGCCAAGCTTACCACCTGTGCCCATTTTAAATGGGGTAATCAGTCGTCCAACCATACCCCCCTCGGGCGCAATCACCATCCCTGTACGCACAATCGCAACTGGCACAGCATCCGTTACAGCATCTTGGGCAGTCAAAGCTAGCTGCTCCCATGCCTGACAAATTTCGTGAGCGAAGTCGGTTGTTGTCATGGGGCTGGTTTCATCAAGCGCGGTTGGGTTGTTTTCCTTTTGGATACCGTACCAACCGATGGCTGAGCCGCTAATCAATAATTTTGGCTTGTTGTGGATTCGCTCAATATAGTCAATTACCGCTTGTGTGGGTTTTAGTCGGCTATCCAAGAATTCTTGCTTACGGGCATCCGTCCAACGGCTGTCGGCAATACCCGCACCCGCCAGATTGATGATGACATCATACGTCTGATCGGTGCTGGCAAGATCGTCATAGCTAATAACGTCGTCTGCGATATTTTTGCTTTTCTCTTTTTCTACAGAACGAGATACCCAAGTGACTGACGCAGTGTCACCTTTTACGCCATGGGTTTTTAACGATTGTGTTAACGCTGTGCCTAAAAATCCTGAACCGCCTGTGATAAGTATTTTCATGATTTATTTCCTTTTTTCTGTCAAAACTGAAATTTATGGGTAAAAAATATTAGTTTTTGGGTGGTTTAAGGGTAAAAAAACCACTTAACATGGCTATTAGCCCTGAAATACATCCCATCACTATAATTACAGTAGCCACTTTTAGTACCTCAATAAAATTGGGCAGCGATAAATTATTCGTTAGCAGGATAAAACCCAAAATAAATAAAATCGCTAAAACCAGATTGCCCATAAAAAACGCCATATAATTGACATATCGAATGTGGAGTATGACCACTAACCATAGCCCTGTCAAAAAAGTGGGTAAAATACCGACCAGTAACCAGACAATCGCCAGTAATAGCATGATGGTAATATCCATGATTTTGGTATAAGCCAAAACAAAACATGACACCACAATCACCAAAAAACTCAGCAATACACCACTACCAAAAAATTTGATGAATCGCCACCAATTCGCTTTAGCCATACCGTCAGACCTCATCATTTCAAAAACTTCTGAATCGTCGCCCCAAGCTTTAAGATACGATTGAGCGTAGTGGACGAAAGTTTTAGCATCTCGTTCGCCCAACTCGTCAGCGTATCGACAAATTGGTGGGTGTCTTTGATACGTTGCTGTACGTCTTTGCTCTCTGTGGCAAATTCTGGCTCATTGATTAAATCTGCCAAGAATCCAACCGTCGGCGCAAGCTCTCGGCGATAGCGTTCTTCGACAATCACCTTAGCCAATTCCCACACATCCGTGCCCGTGGTGAAATAATCGCGTCTATCACCGAGCGTATGTACCGTTTGTACCAGATTTAAGCTCTGCAATTCCTTGATACTATTGCTCACATTTGAACGCGCCACGCCTAAGGTCTCTTGGATTTCTTCGGCATTCATCGGCTTGCCTGCCAAAAATAACAAGGCATGAATCTGGGCAACGGTACGGTTTAGCCCCATTTATTGCCCATTTCGCCCCAATGTAAGACAAATTTTTCCATGGTCGATTTGAGTTGCACTTTTTAGCCTTATATGTAAGTAAATGGATATAAATCAATCAATTTTTAATTAATTTGAGCTTTTTATATATTTCTGTCAATACAGAAATTTTGAAAATTGTAAAAATTTTGTGGTTGGGTTTGGATTGTTGACCTTACAAGTCGCGTTTTATTTCCCAAAAAAAAATAATTTCGGTAAGATGAAGTGGTTGATTGTATCTATTTTTTTGGTATTTATTTCTTTGGTATAAGGATGACCCATGACGGCAACCCAAACACAACAACCCACCTTTCAAAAAGTCACGTATGATGTTGCAGATAGTGTGGCGACGATTACCCTCAATGATCCAGCATCACTCAATGCACTCAATAGCGTGATGAAATCGGAGCTTTATCAAGCCCTTGATTACGCACAATACGACACAGCCGCCAAAGTGATTGTCATCACAGGCGCGGGCAAGGGATTTTCTAGCGGTGGTGATATTCGCGAGATGCTATCCGGCGCCGATAACCGCGAAAATTTACTGAAAATGTCGCATAGTCTGACGATTGGGATTGCTGATATTACGCGCCGTATCCGCAAAATCAGCAAGCCGATTATCGCGCGTATCAATGGCGCGTGTGCGGGTGCAGGCATGAATATCGCGTTAGCGTGTGATTTTCGCGTCGCCAGTGACAATGCTAAATTTTTACAAGCCTTTGTCAATATCGGGCTAGTGCCTGATGGGGGTGGTATTTATCTGTTATCGCAGTTGATTGGTGCCGCCAAAACCACTGAGCTTGTGATGTTGGGTGAGCAAATCACCGCGCAAAAAGCAGAAGATTTGGGACTGGTGAATGCGCTGGTGAGTCAAGATGCGCTTGATGCGGCAGTGAAAAAACTGACCGACCGCCTCACAAGCTTGCCAACCCTAGCACTGGCGGCAATGAAGCAATCGATTAATCAAGTGGCATTTGCAGGACTAGATATCGCGCTAGACCAAGAGGTAATTTACCAAATGCAAATGGCGACCAGTGAAGACTTTAAAGAAGGGATTACCGCCTTTATGCAAAAGCGTCCTGCTGAGTTTAAAGGGCGATAAAGCATAGGGCAAGCTCCTACAAACCCTGCAAAAAATAGCGTTGACACCGACGCTATTTTTTTTGGGTATGATAATGCCCAAACTGGTAACGGATTTTGTTATCGCGGATTTCGCCAATAAAAAAACGATATAAATTGGCATGCAGGTATTTCCACCCCGTATTAAAATAGCCATCTTGCTGCAAGCGGCGTGGGTCAAAGCGAAAGGTGAGCGGTAGCATCTGATAGCGGGTGATTTTTTTGGCGCGATTGACATAGTCACAATCTTCACACAGGGTGATGGATTCATCAAAACCACCCAATTGCTCATGCACGGATTTACTGGAAAAAATACACGCACCGACCGCCGTTGGCGATAAAAATTGGCTAACAAAAATACCCATGTTAAACAGCAGATAACCCACTGTAAACCAAGGTTTTAGGTGGTCAGCATTCATGTACACGCCGGCTACTTTTAGGAATTTTTTATCCAATAATTGACTGGCTTTTTGCAAAAAGTCTGCATCCAACCGCACATCGGCATCTAAAAACAGTATCCGTTCATTTTTGGCTAGGCTTGCCCCTGTATTACGACCCAAGCTGACGCCACGTTTTGACATTTTATGTACGCTTATCACGGGCAACTGATGGCGAAAACTGGCTGCAATTTGACAGGTGTCATCTTCGCTGTTGGAATCCACCACGATGACTTCAAAATTTTGGTAGCTTTGCTGGGCTAAGTCACGCAAAATATTACCGATACGTTCGGCTTCATTTAGAGTAATAATCACAATGCTAATTGGCGTCATAAGCTCATTCACAAGGGCAACAATCGTTTAAAACTGCAGTTTTTTAGATTTTTTATCATAAATGAACAATATGACGATTTGGTGATTGCCAAAAAAGTTTTGGGTGCTAAGCTAGGGAATGAGTAATCGAGCTGATGCAAGATTCAATAGGCGATGGCATGGTAACCAGTTAGAAGGAATAAAGTATGTGCATTGTGGCGTTGGCTTGGCATCTGTTTGAGGATAAGCCCTTGGTGCTATTATCCAATCGGGATGAATTTTTGCAGCGTCCTACGCGCGCACTGCATGAATGGCAATTGCCGAATGGCAAAAAAATCATCGCGGGGCAAGATGCGCAAGCAGGGGGCACTTGGTTGGGTATCGATCCTGTGCATGGGCGCTGGGGGGTGATTTTAAACTACCGAGAGATTATCAAAGATAAGCCTGTCTTTGCCACGTCCCGCGGTCAGTTAATCCTTGATTATTTAAGTGGTGAGTGGTCGCCCCTAGCTTTCGCAAGGCAAATTGATTTGCCCTGCTACGATGGGTTCAATCTAGTCATCGGTGATCGGCAGCAAGCGGTACTACTTAATAATAAAGGGTATGGCATCGAGATATTGGCAAAAGGCTTATATGTGTTATCCAATGGTCAACCGAATAAGGCATGGTTTAAAACGGAAAAACTGCGCAAGCGAGTACGACAAGAGTTATTGCCGCTGCTTGCTGGGCATGAGGATTGGCAACCGCTAGCATTTGAGATATTGCAAGACCGTGAACAAGCGCCTATCACCCAGCTACCTGATACAGGTTTAAGTATCGAGAGAGAATTGGCGTTGTCTTCCATTTTTATTCCTGCCAATCGCCTCGACAAGCTGCTGGGAAGTAGCTATGGGACGCGCGTAAGTACCTTGCTCACCATCACTCATACAGGGTTTGATATGCAAGAAAAAAACCTTGAAAGTGACACTATCATCCGTATCACGCCCGATGTTAACGCCACATAATCAATGAAAAAAACAGCCACAAAATCAAAAAAATAGACAATAAAATCGGCTATCCATCAACCGTAAGCTTAACGCATATGCCCAAACATCATCATCAGCTCAGTATCGAGCCTATCAAAATCTAATTCGATAGTGTTATCCAAAAAAATCACTTCAATGCGGTTATCGGTTTGTGGCTCACAGGCCACCAAATCGAGCGAATCTGGGGTAAAATTCATGGTTTGCCATTGCTCATCATGCGTATGTTTGATATGAACCACCGATTTGATACGTTGCCAGTTGGGCAGGGCCAAAAGCCATTCCATCAGCACAGTCATATCAATTGTCCAATCGGCTGACACCCGCCAGCCGATGATTTGATAGCCGTTTTGCACATCATGATAGCGAAATGGCAAGTCATCATTGGCAGCTGTTGGTGATTGGGTGGTGTCGGCTTGGATGGTGGATGGAGCGGGGGACTGAGCAAAGCTTGTTAAGCTAATTTTTTGGTAATGGCTACGCTCGGCAAGCACTTGGCTTGATTGCTTGAGCGCTTGTTGCAATTGCCGCAGATTATCTTCGCTCAGCGTTTGTTCTGCTTGCCAAATCAAATTTGCTTTAGGGTTTAAGCCTTTTACCCATGCGGTCAGTTGGGTTTTTTGGGTGTCATCCAACCCATGAAAACGATTAATCACCACCACATCACAAAATCGCACATGCGCTTGGTAGCCTTCATTGTCACGATAACGGGCATCTTGCCAATGACGCGCATTGACAATACTGATGGCAGATTTTAGCGACAGCGCAGTTTGCCAATGCGGTGCAGATAGTTGCTCAATCAGCTCTCGCGGGTGTGCAAGCCCTGTTGGCTCAATCCATAATCGGTCAGGTCTATACTCGGAAGTCAAGCGAGCGAGCGCAATCTGTAGCGGCAGTTGCGACGTACAGCAGATACAGCCACCAGATACTTGTCGAATCGCTAAATCATGGTCAGTATTACTCGTCAATAGCTTTTCATCAATACCGATGTGACCTGCTTCATTGACCAAAATCGCCCACTTTTCTTGGTGCTGAAAATGCGCGATACAGGCATTGATAAAACTAGTTTTTCCAGAACCTAAAAAGCCCATCACCAGATGACAGGCTGTATTTACAATCAACGGTTTTATCATAAAAGTTTTTAACTCTGTTAAGTTAGCTTTTTTAATTGGCTTTTTTAATTCGCTCTTACAATTGGCTTTCTTAATCCGCTCTCTTACATCGCGCTTGTTTAGCTATCTGCGCCATCGGGTACAAACACGTAGCCCACGCCCCAAACGGTTTGGATATAGCGCGCTTGCGAAGGATTATCTTCGATGAGACGGCGTAAACGCGATACTTGCACATCAATTGAGCGCTCCATTGCGCCCCATTCACGGCCGCGTGCCAGATTCATCAGTTTATCACGGGTTAATGGCTCACGGGGATGTTGTACCAAAGCCTTTAATACACTAAATTCACCTGTGGTTAAGGTCACGATATTGCCATCACGCTTTAGGGTACGCGTTGATAAATCTAATGTCCATGACCCAAATTCGACCACTTCCATTTGCTGACTGGGTGCACCTGGCAATTCACGCGTTTGCCGACGCAATACGGCTTTAATACGTGCCAATAATTCTTTGGGGTTAAAGGGTTTTGGCAGATAATCATCCGCGCCTGCTTCAAGTCCTGCGATACGATCGGCATCGGAACCTTTAGCGGTCAACATAATAATCGGAATATCGGAGTTTTCTGCGCGTAAGCGATGGCAAATACTAATGCCGTCTTCATTAGGTAGCATTAAATCAAGCACAATCAGCGAAAATAACTCGCGCTGCATCAGTTTGTCCATTTGGCTACCATCATGCGCCGTACGTACAATATAACCATCGTCTTCCAAGAAACGTTGCAATAAAGTACGAAGACGCGCATCATCGTCAACGACCAAAATGCGCTGATTCATATCGCCGGCGGCTGATTGATTGGGGGTAGATTCTACAGTGGGGTTGATGTCATCACTCATTGATTATTTTCCTCATTTTTATCGTCGATATTCCTATCACCAATGTTATTTTCACTACATTATTTTCGCTGCATAGTTTTTATAAATACCCAATTATTTTTTATAAACGCTAAACATGTTCCATTGGCGTGTTGAACTGAACCTTATAATTAATCGTTAGGACAGGCAATGCTATAAAATATATGGGTATACAATTTTTTATTAGGGACTGATAAAGGTATTTTGAAACGATTGGTTACAAGTTGCAAGCATTATCAATCTTGTTATTTAGCTAAATTTGCGTGGTTATGCGGTTATTAAAGCAAAAAAATGTGTCGATTGCTGTAGTGATTTTGCTAAAAATGCGATGTTAGCTTATAGGGTAGTCACCTATTATATAGTCATTAGTTAGCAAAATTTTAGTTTAACAATAGCGGTATCGTTGGCAAGGTAAAAAATCGCTAAAGATTTTTGTTAAAATAGCGTTTACCTATTATCTTTTTGTATTGTTTTGTTATAATGCGTGAACTCTGAAGTTTTGAGTTCATCCTTATAAGTGTTAGGCAAAAATATGACTACAAACGTTACTGCCATTGCGGCTAATCCAGCGGTAGATGTACTCTCTGAGCAAGTCCAGCAAGCCATTTATCAAAAATTAGCTGCCAATCTTGGTATCAAACTCAACCAAATGATGGCATTCGTCAAACTCTATGATGATGGCGCGACGATTCCGTTTATTGCCCGCTATCGTAAAGACCAAACCGGCGGGCTCGATGACGTACAATTGCGTAGTCTGGAAAAATCGCTCAGCTATGAACGAGATATGGCCATTCGCCGCCAAAAAATCATTGAGCTGTTGACTTCACAAAACAAGCTCACCGATGAATTGAATGAACGCATCAATCAAGCGGCATCCAAACTTGAATTAGAAGACATTTATTTGCCGTATCGTCCGCGCCGCCGCTCATTGGCAACCCAAGCGCGTGAAGCAGGACTTGAGCCAATTGCCTTGGCGGTTTTAAATGAGTCGGTAAGCCCAGCCTCAGCATTATCAGCGTACCAAGCGCCAGCGCCTGTACAGGATGACAACGGCGAAGCCGAAGCGTCAATTTTTGAAGATAAAGAAAAACAGCTATCAGGCATCGGTGCCATTATTATCGATGAGTGGACACAGCAGCTTGACCTACTCGACAAACTGCGCGTCGGCTTTGGTAAAATCGCCCAAATTCATAGCCGTTTAGTGGGCGAGGAAAAACGGGAAGTCGGCGAAAAATACAAAGACTATTTTGACCACGCTGAAAGCTTGGCGCGTCTACCCAATCATCGATTATTAGCGATGCTACGCGGTCGCCAAGATAACGTACTGACGATTGCCATTGAAGGCGATGATGCACCGTTTACCCAGCAAATTAATCAGGCATTTAACTTAACGGCTGCTGAGCCTAGTGAGCGTCAACAGTTTTTATTGTCACTGGGCAAAAAACTGTGGTTGGACAAATGGCGTCCGCATATTGAGCATCGTTTGCTTACAGAAAAGCGCTTAACGGCTGAATCCGCAGCAATTGACGTGTTTGCAAACAATTTACAGCATTTATTAATGGCAGCGCCAGCCGGTCAAAAAACGATTTTAGGCGTCGATCCGGGTATCCGTCATGGGGTCAAAATGGCTGTGGTTGATAGCCTAGGTCATGTTGCCAAAAATAGCGATGATAGTTTTGCGATTGCAACGGTATATCCATTTGCCCCAGACAATAAGGTCGATGAAGCCAAACAAACCATTGCCGATTTACTCAAAAATCACCATGTGAATTTAATCGCCATTGGTAATGGTACGGCTAGCCGTGAGACAGATGCTTTAATCAAAGAAATTTTGGCAGAAAACAGCGCTCAAGGAAACGGGGATATCAAAGCCGTGCCTGTGGTGGTCAATGAGTCTGGTGCGTCTGTGTACTCAGCCAGCGAACTGGCATCGCAAGAATTACAAGAGCTTGATGTATCCATTCGTGGGGCAGTATCGATTGCCCGTCGTTTGCAAGATCCCTTGTCTGAGCTGGTTAAAGTCGATCCCAAAGCCATTGGCGTGGGTCAATATCAGCATGACGTCAACCAAACACAGCTGGCTGATAGTTTAACCAAAGTCACGCAAGACTGTGTGAATGCGGTGGGTGTAGATGTCAATACCGCAAGCCCTGCGATTTTGTCTTATATCGCAGGTCTCAATGTCAATGTAGCGCAGCAAATTGTCAACTACCGCAACGAACATGGCGCATTTGCCAATCGTGAACAGCTCAAAAACGTGCCAAGATTGGGTGCCAAAACTTTTGAACAAGCGGCAGGTTTTTTACGCATTCGTGGCGGTGATGAGCTGTTAGATGCAACAGGGTTACACCCAGAAAACTACGAGATGGTCAAACAATGGCTGGCTTCAACTGACCACAATCTCAACGATGTGCTAGGTGACGAGTCAGCGCTTAACAATCTGACCGCTTCACTTATCGCTGCCGCAAACGATGAGGTTAATGATGCCGAGCAAGCAACGCTGAAAGCCGCTGCCATCAAACAAGAATTAGCCAAACCTGCACACGATCCAAGACCGAGCTTTAAAACAGCGCAGTTCCGTGACGATGTCAATAGCATCAACGATTTAACCGAAGGCATGACGCTTGAAGGCGTGGTCACCAATGTGACAAGTTTTGGTTGTTTTGTTGATGTTGGTGTACATCAAGATGGCTTGGTACATATCTCAGAGATGGGTAACGAATTTATCGCCGATCCGTTAAATCATGTCAAACCAGGTGATATCGTCACCGTTCGCGTGATTTCAGTGGATGCAGAGCGTAAACGCGTGGGCTTTAGCATGAAGTCAGATACCCCAATGGTAGCCAAACCTGCTGAAAAAGCACCCGCTAGTAAAGCAAAAAATACCAACCAATCAGTGGATGGTACGACCAAAAAACACGCAGACCCTACCGAGCGCGGCAGCAAATCAGCCAAACATTCGGGCAAACCTCAACGTAGTGACAAAGCCGCTAAACCGCAAAACCAAGCAGCCGACAAACCGCAAAAAATCGGTAGCTTAGGTGCATTGTTGGCGCAAGCAGGTCTAAAAAAATCAACATAAACCCCGCATCATTGGTAACGTGCATCTAAATGGATAAAGCCATTTAGATGTTGCGATTGGTGATACAAGGTTTCGAGTGAGTGATGGTCAAGTTTTTACAAGCATTTTGGCAAGCGACTCGCCCACGCACTTATCCATTAGCGGTGGCTGGCATCATAGTAGCCAATGCGTTGGCATACTCGCGTATTGGTAGTTTTAACAGCAAAAATTGGCAAATCTTTTTGCTAAGCCTTTGGGTTGCCTTAGGCTTACAGATTTTATCCAATTTAGCCAACGACTATGGCGATGGCATACGGGGTACGGATGCCCATCGACTCGATAGACAGACTGCCCAAGGGATAATCAATCCCAAGACCCTCAAGAAATTAATCATAAGTTGGGCGCTGTTTATTTTTGGCTGCGGTATTGGCTTACTTTGGCTGAGCTTTAACAGTCTGACCGATTTCTTCACCTTCTTAGAACCTGTTCACGATTAAAAAATATGCTAGGATAAGCTACATAATCAATTAATAACCGAATCAATCACCATGAGAAAAGCCTATCCAAGCGACATTAGCCGAAAACAATTTGAGCACATACT
>BMPS01000005.1 GCA_014647715.1 Streptomyces cinereus | reverse complement strand
TATGGCATTTATCCCACAGATTTATGCGTAAAATCTTGGCTCATAACTTCTGCTTTGTAATCAATAAACAGCTAGGTAATCCCCCACTTCAGTTTGAGTTGCTTATTTCAAGTTGAGAGTGGGGTATGTGATATATTTTTCTAGTGTGAATGAAAAAATGAATGTAGGTCGCTAAATTGATACAAATAACTTTTGACCAAAATAAAGCTGAGAGTAATAAAATCAAACATGGTGTAAGTTTTGATGAAGCAAAAATTGCATTACTTGACCCGAATGCGCTAGTACGTGAAGATTTTGACCACGACGAACCAAGATTTGTATTATTAGGCATGGCAAATCGCTTGTTAGTAGTTGTCTATTGTTATGTGGATAATGATGATATGATTCGGTTAATATCTGCCAGAAAAGCAACCAAAAACGAGGAAAAACAATATGCAAACTGAATACGATTTCTCAAATGCTCAAAGAGCGACACAAATTTCCCATCTTAATCGGTTGCGAGAACAACAGCATTTGCTGGATAAAGATGTGAGTGATTGGCTTGTAACCCAAGATGATGATACTAAAAAACATATCAGTGAAATGATTCGCCAAGTAATGGCGATGAAAATTCACACACAATCTACTGTTTAAATGATGTGTTTTAATCACTGATGCAATGAATAACTTGCATTTTTTCAACTGACAAACGGATAAAGTTTTCGATTTTCTGACAGTGAGTGATAGATTGCTTATGGTTATTTTTCGCAAAATAGTCTGCCAAATTATTTAATTCAATGACCCGTGATTTAGCAACATTCGGATAAATCACTGGGTCCTTATAAAAGTTATCCAATAGCCAAGTAAGCGTTGGAAAGTTAGTGTTACCTTCGGCTAAACGTAAAATACGTTCGTCCTCATGCGAAATTTGACAATTGATTTTCTCATTGTCACAATCAAACCACATGTCAAATGCCATTATATTAACCTAACACTTCCATCAACTCACCTTCCACCAAATGCGGACTCATGGCACGCGTGACTTTTACCATCACCAGTTTACCAATCAACGCATCATCGCCTTTGAACAATACCGTTCGCGTATTATCCGCCGTTCCCATCAAAAATTCAGGATTGCGGTCGCCATGTTGCTCCACCAACACACGTACAGTTTGACCCACCATGCCTTGGGTTTTTGCCCAAGTCGAATCGACAATCACCTTTTGAAACTCAGCCAAACGGGCTTTTTTGGTTGCTATATCGATATTGTCGGGCAAGTCTGATGCAGGGGTGCCTGGACGCTTAGAGTAAATAAAGCTATACGAATGGTCAAAATCCAAATCTTTGGCAAGATTGAGCGTATCTTGGAAATCTTGGTCGGTTTCATTGGGAAAACCGATAATAAAATCGCTTGATAAATACATATCAGGGCGCACCGCGCGCAGTTTGCGGATTTGCTCAATGTAGATATCAATAGTGTGGTTACGTTTCATGGCAGCTAGGATAGCGTTGGAGCCACTTTGCACAGGCAGGTGCAGGTGGGATACCAGTTTTGGTATTTTGGCATACGCTTCAATGATATCATCGCTAAATTCCAGTGGATGGCTAGTGGTATAACGAATACGCTCAATGCCGTCAACGTGCGCCACATAATGCAATAACTCACTAAAACGGCAAATCGTACCATCGTGTTTTTCGCCGCGGTAGCCATTGACGTTTTGCCCCAATAGCGTTACTTCACGTACCCCTTGGCTCGCAAGGCTATCAATCTCGGCAAGTACATCATCGAGGGGGCGCGAGATTTCTTCCCCGCGGGTGTAGGGAACCACGCAAAATGAGCAGTATTTTGAGCAGCCTTCCATGATGGATACAAATGCCTTAAACCCTTCCACTTTAGGCTCGGGTAAAAAGTCAAATTTTTCGATACTTGGGAAAGACACATCGACGACGCCGATACGGTTTTTGGGTTTGACATCCAGCTGTTTGGTGGATTGGTCGTACAGTTCTGGCAGGCGATGCAGGGTTTGCGGTCCAAACACCATATCGACATGCGGGGCACGGCTTTGGATTTTATCGCCTTCTTGTGACGCCACGCAGCCGCCCACACCGATGACCAAATTCGGATTTTTCTCTTTAAGTTTTTTCCAGCGTCCGAGTTCAGAAAATACTTTTTCTTGCGCTTTTTCACGAATCGAGCAGGTATTCATGAGCAGCACATCGGCTTCTTCAGGATTGTCCGTCAGCACCATGCCATGCGAGTCGCCTAGCACATCTGCCATTTTTTCAGAGTCATATACATTCATCTGACAGCCTTGGGTCTCGATAAACACGCGTTTGACACGAGTATCCGCTGGTGTCATGGTGGGTTCAATACTCGCCACTAGCGTTGGCGTTACCAAATTTTGAGTTTTGGAAATCTGTGCTTTTGGGTCAAAAGTAGCAACTGTCATGACTACACCTAAATGTTTCGCCTAAAATAAACCCTCAATTATAACAGATTTTTTTGGCAAGATGCGGTAGTGATTATTTTGACAGCACTAAATAAATAACATCGGTGCTAAAATTGCCAGCCTCATCTATCTCAAAATATTGTCTAACGGGCGCGGCACAATTTTTTTGTAAGGCTCGAATCACTTGTATGCTGGTATCAGGTGTATGCATACGGGCGACCCAACTGTCAAAATTTAACGCCAGTTTTTGCATCTCGACAGTCGCCACGCTAAAACCGGTGATTTCTGCAAAATACAACCACTCGGCAAGACTATAATCTTTGACATGACTGGGATCGCGGATGGTTTCAATGGTCTGTAAAAAATTATTGAGCACAGGGTTGCTATTGCCCAACACATCGACAATCACCACTTTGCCACCGTCAGCTAGGGCGCGATGCATCTCAAACAGCGCTTGTGGTACATTCTGCCAATGGTGCGCAGAATAGCGCGTGATAATGGCATCAAATTGGTGGTCGGCAAAGGGTAATTTTTCCGCTGTACCGATTTGCGTGGTGATATTGGTCAAGCCGCGTATTTTGGCTTGGCTGGCGACAACTTCGGTCATCGTAGGGGTAATGTCATAGGCAATCACTGATTTGGCAACAGATGCCACCTGATAACTGACATGCCCACCGCCACAGCCCAAATCTAATATATGCGCAAGCTTGTGCGTCTCGATCAACTGCTTTATTTTGTCGAACTCAGCGCCTTGCGCATGGACAGCGCTATTAAGGTAGTTATGGGATTTGTCTTGGTATTGTTGAATATTTAGGGCGTGTTGGGTATGGGTCATGGCTTATCGCATTTATTGGTTACTAATAATGCACTTATCATAATCCAAATAATATATAATTTATAGTTAATTAAATTTAAAATTTTAAAACTATTTGTTATATAAAATAAGCTGCAACATTTTTATACAATTAGTTGAGATTTGAGTAAATTTTTTTTAGTCGACAATCGTTATAATCGCTTCAGCAAGGTTAACCAATTTTTATATTACTTTTGTCATTTTTTGCCTATTTATCCTATTTATTTATCCTAGTTAAAGGTCTTACCAATTATTATGAAAAATCTTAAGCTTTCGATGATTTCATGCGGTGTGATTGCTGTTGTTGCAGAATCTGCTTGCGCAAGTAGCTATTCTGTAGGGACACCTAGCACGGAGGATAGTTATTTTAACCAAGCCGAACGTGAAGCTAGCCGCGGCAACTTATCGCAAATGGGCAACTATCAGCAAATGATGGCGGGTGGCAGTCTAGCCATGTATCCAGAATATTGGCAGCTTAATAAAGACTTAGACGCTCAGCCTGCATCAGCGATTGTAAGTTTTGCCAACCGTTATCCACAAACTGCGATGGCAGAAAAATTGGCGGCGGATTATGCGGAAACCAAAGCGCGGATGGGTGATTATGATGCGGTTAGACAAGTGGCGAGCTATGTAACCAATCCTGATGCCAGTGAAGCTTGTGCCATTGCGTTAGGTTTCAATCACGGTGGCGATAGCATGCGCGCTTATACCGAAAAAGGTAATGTTTGGCTCAACACTGATAAAAAACTGCCGCAGCTTTGCCAACAGTTGGCGACAGCGCTCAATGGCAATCGCATGGTTAGCAATGATGACCGTGAGCAGCGACTGTATCGTATGCTACGCACGGGCAATAATGGCGACATCGTGCAGCTTGCCAGCCGATTGGGCGTGCAGATAAGCTACAATCAGCTCATGAGCATCAATAGCAGTCCCAATGCGTTTTTCTCACAACTCGGTAGTATGCCAGCGACCGCCAGCAATCGATATTTATATCTATATGCACTAGGGCAACTTGCCAAAAAATCTGTCAGTGAAGCGGCGATGCAGCTCAACTATGATTTGGGGCGAAATCCGCAGTTTTTTGATGCCAAAACCCGTCAATATGCCTACCGTACCTTGGGTGTGGCAAGGATGGGCGTCAATACCGATCAAGGGTTTAGTAGTGACGCGGTTGATTGGATGCAAAAAAGTCTGGGCGTACCATTTAACAATGAAGAAGCCGAAAACTATGCCCAAGCAGCGATACGCTATAGCCGATGGTCAGATTTGGCACAAGCTATTGGCGCAATGGACTATAAAAATCAGCAGCAACCGGTATGGCAATATTGGCTTGCTAAAGCCTACAAATTGGGCGGTACTAGCCAGCAGCGTGAGCAAGCCAATCAAATTTTTCGCCAACTGGCGCAAAACAATGACTATTATGGACTGCTTGCCAAAGACCAAATTGGACAGCGTTTTGACCGATTGCCGACCACGCCACCGGTGAGCAATAGTGACTACTCACGCCTCGCAAACGATAGTTTCTTTAATCGCGCATTTATCCTCTATAAACTCGCCGCCAATCCTGCCTATACCAACCGTGAATGGAACTGGGCGGTAAAAAAAGCACGTGACCGTGGTGATGAGAGGATGATTCTGGCAGCCGCGCAAGCCGCCTCGGACATGGGATGGTACGACCGTGCTATCTATGCGCTGGAGTCTACCAAAACGATTCCAAATTCGGCACTGGCATTCCCGATGCCCCATCAGTCTAGTGTTGTGCAATACAGCCGCCAAGCAGGAATCGATCCTGCGTGGGCGTATGGCATCATGCGTCAAGAAAGCCGTTTTAATATCGGCGCTCGCTCGGGTGTCGGGGCAGGGGGGTTGATGCAAATCATGCCAGACACCGCGCGCTATATCGCACGTAAATTGGGCGAACCGTATGAGCCATCTCGTGTCGCAGGGGGTGATACCAATATCCGCTATGGTACGTATTATATGGGCGATATTTTAAATAAATTGGGCGGTCAGCCTGTACTAGCCACCGCGGGCTATAACGCAGGGCCAGGTAAGGCCAAAACTTGGCAACCTGAGAATGGTAGCCTAGCGGCTGATCAGTATGTTGAGACCATTCCTTATTCAGAAACGCGCAATTATGTCAAAGCGGTGATGGAAAATGCGACCAATTATGATGTGCTCCTTGGCGGCAGCAACCAACCGATTAGTCAGCGCATGGGCACCATTGCTGCTAAATATTAAATTAATCTGTATTACATAAACCTGCTAAATCTTCGCAAAAATAAAAGCTAATTGATTGATAATGGTCAATAAATTACTGTTGTCTTTTAGTATATACAGGGTTTACAAAATCTGACCTAGTTAGTATGATTTCAAAAAATTGGCATGACTCATAAACATTAGTTTCGTTTGGCAAATATTTAGTTATTTCAAGCAAAAAATTGATAAGTCAACGACCATTTTTATCCCTTCTATTTTAAAAGCTCACTGTAAACGTTAAAGCAACCTGCTTGTTTTTAATTATCGACTATTTGGTTTAATTGCTATGCTGTCATCTTGTCTAAAAACATTACTCGATTTTACCAACTGGCACACGGTTTCACACACCGCCACATGGGGGTCATTAAAGTTTAGAGCAAAGTTTCAAGATGATGAGGCGGCGGCTAGTTTAGATATCAACTCAAGTCATCAAAAAAGGGCAAAGTTTAGCGGCTATTTGTCACTTGGCTACTTGTCACTCAGCTGCTTGGCGGTGATGGGTACTATAGCAGCCCCAGCTGCCCATGCCGACAGTGTTTTAGGGGTGGAATTATCCCCTGCTGTCTGCAAGCTCAACCCATACATGGGTAATCTTCGCCAATGTATCGAAGGCAACCCGATGACGGTGAATTTTTATCGGGTGGTTAACCAGTCTTGTAGTAATAGCCGTTACAGCATGTCGCCACTGCAAGAAAAGATCACCTCAAAAGTCATTCCAGACGGTAATATTCGCAAAAATATCTGGCAGCAGTATGGCCGCTGTAGTGGCCTAAGTACCCCTAATTATTTTCGTACCATTAACTCGCTTGCCAGTCAATTAAAACTCCCAAAAGAACTCAGTAGCGGTCGCAGTTATCGATTCGCGTCCAGTGGCTTGAGCCGTCAATTGTTATCTTTAAACCCCGGCATGAAGCCAAACTCGTTTAATTTTTTCTGTCAAAAAAATAGTGCAGGTCAATCTGTATTGACCTATATCAACGTGTGCTACGACAATAACGGACGTTTTGCCCAATGTGCCACCCGCTCTTATGCCTGTCCCAGTCAATTTTTGATTGATGGCAATTATTGAAGGATAGTAGTATCAATTTTTGCTTAGGTTTAAGCATTTTGTATCTTGGTGTTTGACGGTCTTGAACCCATAATTGTCAAACTCACCCGACAATTGATCCCATAAATTTATGGTCTTTGATGGTGACAAGTGATAAACTAGGCAGGCTTTTTTAGACAACTTTTTCTGCTTTTTTCACTGCCTTGCTTTTGCAAAGGATCTTGTACTTATCATAATAGGAGCTTTCAATGAAACAGCCTGTTCGTGTTGCGGTGACTGGTGCTGCTGGTCAAATCAGTTATTCATTATTATTTCGTATCGCATCGGGTGATATGTTAGGTAAAGACCAACCTGTCATTTTACAATTATTAGAAATCACGCCAGCCTTAGAAGCCTTAAAAGGTGTGGTAATGGAGCTTGAAGATTGTGCATTCCCATTGCTAGCGGGCGTCGTACAAACTGACGACGCTAATGTTGCGTTCAAAGATGCGGACTATGCACTACTTGTGGGTGCCCGTCCTCGTGGTCCTGGCATGGAGCGTAAAGATTTGCTAGAAGCCAACGCCGCCATCTTCTCTGCACAAGGTAAAGCGTTAAATGACAACGCTAGCCGTAATGTCAAAGTATTGGTTGTGGGTAACCCAGCCAACACCAATGCATTAATCGCACAGCGCAATGCCCCAGACCTAGACCCACGTAACTTTACAGCGATGACACGTCTTGACCACAACCGTGGTATGGCGCAACTGGCTGAAGAAACTGAAACCACCGTGAATGACATCAAAAAAATGATCATTTGGGGTAACCACTCTTCAACCCAGTACCCAGATTTGACTTTCACTACGGTAAAAGGTCAACCTGCCCTAGAGCAAGTACAACGTGACTGGTACGAAGGTACTTATATCCCTAACGTACAACAACGTGGTGCTGCCATCATTAAAGCGCGTGGTGCCTCATCAGCGGCATCTGCTGCAAACGCTGCGATTGCGCACATTCGTTCATGGGCACTAGGCACTGACGAGAATGATTGGGTATCTATGGGTGTTTACTCAAACGGTGAATACGGTATCCAAAAAGGTCTTATCTACTCATTCCCATGTACTTGTCAAAATGGCGATTGGAAAATTGTTGAAGGGCTAGACGTTTCATCGGCTTTCTCACAAGAAAAAATGAAAGCCACCGAAACTGAATTGGCTGAAGAGCGTGATGCGGTAAGCCACTTATTACCTAACTAACTAGGTTAGAATATTTTAACCGAAAAAAACCAGTCTCATTAGGCTGGTTTTTTTACATGAAATAACCACACTATACAATCAAATCACATTTTTTTTACCTAATTTTGGCTACAATGGGCTGACGGTATAAATAACCTGTGGCACTTTTTTGATGGTTTTTAAATAAAACGAGTGCTAAAAATAATGACATTACAATAACCATTGATACTTTTAAGAGTACTAGGAGAACCACAATGATGACAGATGGCGAAAGAAACATTAATATGTTGTTTGAACAAATGGGTATGGATGGCGATGATGCTGCGGTTGAACAATTTATTCAAGAAAATCAACTGGCGCAATCAGTCCAGCTGAGCGATGCGCCTTTTTGGAGCGACAACCAACGTAAATTTTTAAAAGACGAATACCGTGCAGATGCAGGTTGGATTGAAATCATCGATGAGCTCAACACCCGTCTACACAAAGATGCCATGGATGCGCAGAAACTGACCAAATAACTTATTTTAATACTGTTGAGGATATTATCTGAGTGTATTAAACAATAACTAAAAAACCCAATCGCTGATTGGGTTTTTTACATTGCTAAAAAAGAGAAATAGTTAAAACATATAGCAAAAACAAGTGCTCAAAATAATTAGGGAGCCAATTTTTGTAAATGGGCAATACGGTCATCAAGCGAGGGGTGGCTAGCAAATAACTGGGCAAAACTAAAGCCCCCTTTACCTTCATTAATCGCAAAGGCTTTCATGCCTTGTGGCATATAGTCAGGATGCTGGCTGGCAGGTTTTAATGCTTCAAGCGCAGCAATCATATTGTATTTACCCGCCAAACGCGCACCTGCTTCATCCGCACGGTATTCACGGTAACGAGAGAACCACATGACCACTGCTTGCGCGGCAATACCAAACACAATATCTAACACCATACTGGTAATGTAATAGCCCATGCCAGGTGAATTGCTGTCATTTTTAAATACCGCCTGATCTACAAATAAACCCACAATGCGCGCAAAGAACATCACAAAGCTGTTAACCACCCCTTGCACAAGCGCTAAGGTCACCATATCACCATTGGCAACGTGACCAATTTCATGAGCAAGTACCGCTTCAACTTCTTCTCGGTTCATCGATTGTAGTAGCCCGGTCGATACCGCAACCAAAGCTTTGTTTTTATTCCAACCTGTGGCAAAGGCATTGGGCGATGGATTATCAAAGATACCCACTTCTGGCATATCAATATTGACGTTTTGCGCCAAACGGCGCACTGTTTCGACCAGCCAAACTTCCAACTGGGTAGCAGGCTGTTCAATAACTTGCGTACCTGTAGAGCGCTTTGCCAACCATTTTGACATCAACAGCGATACAAAAGACCCTATCATACCGTAGATGAAACACATCACCAGCAGGCTAGTCGTGCCTGTGCCGCCCAAATTGAACCCTAGCATTGGCGCAATGATGTTCATGACGATACCAAACACCACCATTACCGCTAGGTTAGTTAAAAGAAATAAGCCAATTCGTAACATGACGGTTTCCTAAAGACAATCAAACGATAAAATATACTTATCAACAATAAGTTGACGATGATGATTAGTATAATAGCGTTTAATGCAACAAATTAAAGGGAAAAGTGGCATAAATTTGTAACATAAAAAAAGCCAGTATTAAACTGGCTTTAGGCTTCTGGCTTTGCGGTGATAGACACGCTTGCTAGCGGACGATAGTATAAGAGTTAGCGGAATTGTAGCTAACATTTTGCAAACCATTGCTGCTAGTGCTAGAGCGAAGATTGGGGTCATTGCGATATAAGTTGTTGTAGCGGCTTAACACACGTTGTACATAGTCACGAGTTTCACGAAAGGGGGGAATACCGCCATACTTTATGACGTTGCCTTCACCCGCATTGTAGCTCGCTATCACATGCTGGATATTACCAAAACGGCTTTGCAAAAATTTCAAATATTTGGCTGCGCCTTCGATGTTCTCCGCAGGGTTCCAAGCATTATACACACCAAACCGCCTAGCTGTCGCAGGCATTAATTGCATTAACCCCTGTGCCCCAACAGGTGAGCGCGCATTGGGATTAAAACCTGATTCAGTATGCATCATGGCTTTCATCAATGCAGGATCGACCCCATGACGCAGCGCCGAAGCCAAAATCATGCTATCGTAGCTATTTTTGTTGCCACGTGCACTGGCAGGTACTGCAGCTTCATTGGCGCCCCAATTGCTATAACTATGCACATTGGTATCCGCGTAATAAGTCACTTTGACTTTTTTGGTAAAATTTTGGAAGTTATTTCCTGCAGGGCGGTTGTTGCTGACTACATTGGTCAACAGTACCTGACCATTGCTGTCTTTAAACACATACATATTGCCAGCGTTCGCTGCGTCCATACTCGCCAAACCACCCAATGACAGTAGGGAAGCCGATAGCCAATAAGGTAGGCGAGGTTTCTTTGCAAACAATACCATAAATATACCTATGTTAAATTTTTTGACAATATTTCAAACTCAGAGGTCAGCGTAACGTTTCACAACGACATAAAAAGATAAAATTCGTTATGTTTCAATGACATTTGATAACAGTATTATAAAAGAATTGGCAGGAAATATACCATAAATCTATCAAAAACTGGTTAAAGTTTACAAAAAATCAGATAAGGGAGAAAAAGAGGAAAAATGGCCAAAAAACTTGTCAACCTGTTGGGTTTCATGCCATGGACTCAACAATATATGGGTTGGAATTTTTAGCCAAATTAACTATCAAATTTGCAAGGCCAAAACCTAAAAAAAAAAGTAAAATTTTTTGCTTGCACTTTGCAAAAAACCATAACTATTTGATTTATATGAGGAAAATAATTGGTTAAAAAATAACCAATTTAGAGATAGCCTGTAGTGATATGCGGTTTATTGTTGTCAAGTTATAAGTTATCCACATGGTTATCCACATAAATTGGGGAAAATGACCTAAATAATTGATATTTATAACAAATAAAACAAAATAAACACCAATAAAACCAAAAAAAAATCTCACAGCCCATTTGCTACATGACAAAAAAATGACAAAGTGTTGAATATATTTTTAAGATTTAATTAACGCATAGCCCGTCAGCTTATTTTATCGAGCCGTAAGGTCGTTTATTAAACCAAAAAAACCTGCACCGACTTAAGATTGATGCAGGTCTAATGGTGCCAATGGCTATAAAATTATGTCTCGTCGGCAGTATCCAATGGTTGCTGCTGTAGCAATTGTTCAAATGGCTCAAGCACTGGCGCAAGCAGTTTGGCTTGTGCTTGCGACAACACTTCCTCAGGTGCGATACCAAATTCACCCAACAACTGCTTAAGCTTGTCCACCGACATCATGGCAGTCAGTTTGGTTTGACCTGTTTCATCGTAGCTGAGGTCTTTAATCACTTCTAACTTATGCAGTTCGTGTTGCAATTGTCCAAAATTGGCGGGTAAGGTTAATTCAAACCGTTGTAATTGACCCACCAATAGCTGCTGCACGGCAAGGGTGAGTTGCTCGATACCTAACCCCTCATGGGCAGAGACATACACCCGATTGGGCTTGGCTTTATCACTATAACCGATATGCGGCGGCTCACCTGTGAGATCAATTTTATTAAACACATTTAGCACAGGCACTTGATTGTCAATTTCCGCTAACACAGATTGTACCGCGGCGATTTGCTCATGCATGTCTTCACGATGACTATCAATGACATGCAGCAACAAATCTGCCTCTAAGGTTTCTTCTAGCGTAGCATGGAAGGCTTCCACTAGCTCATGGGGCAAATGACGGACAAAACCGACCGTGTCGACAAGTACCACCTTACCCACGCCCGACCATGACACACTCCGTAGCGTCGGGTCAAGCGTCGCAAATAGCTGATTGGCGGCATAGATGTTTTCATTGGTCAGGGTATTAAATAAGGTTGATTTACCCGCATTGGTATAACCCACCAACGAAATTGTCGGCACCGATGATTTTTGGCGTTTGGCACGACCTTGCGCGCGGGTTTGTTTAACCTTATCAAGCTTGGTTTTGAGCTGCCCGACACGCACCTGTAACAAGCGTCTATCGGTTTCAAGCTGGGTTTCACCTGGGCCGCGCAGACCAATACCGCCTTTTTGGCGCTCCAAGTGCGTCCAGCCGCGTACCAAGCGAGTCGCTAAGTGATTGAGCTGAGCAAGCTCAACTTGCAGTTTACCTTCGTAGGTTCGAGCACGCTGGGCAAAAATATCCAAGATAAGACCCGTTCTATCAAGCACACGGCACTGCACCAAGCGCTCAATATTACGTTCCTGCGATGGGGTCAAACTATGGTTAAAAATGACAATATCTGCCTCATATTGTTTGACAAGTTCCCCGATTTCTTCAGCTTTACCCTTACCCACAAAGTATTTGGCGTCAGGCTTAGACCGCGTACCTGTGACCAAGGCTTGTTTTTGCGCCCCTGCCGAATCCACCAGCAATTCAAATTCTTCCAAATCGTCTGGGTCATTGAGATGGGTAATATTTAAATGGACTAAGATGGCTTTTTCACCACCTTCATAACGCTCAAAATACTCCAATGATTTATCCTTTCGTTGTGAGTGTAAAAATGTGTCTATATCTAAATGTATTATCTAAGTCTATTAAGTTAAACATTTGCTTAAATAGTCGATAGCCGCGTTAGAAAAGCGCTAGCCACGATAGATGGGTTATATATATAAATATAAGGTTTTTTTGCAGAACTTTTAGTCAAATTTACAATTAGTAACTTAAAACGGGGGTAAAGGCGCAGGTTTGGTCATGGTTTTGCCATGAAAACGTCATTGAAACGACACTGGTGTCACGCATACTGAATTCATCCAGACTGACTAACCATCCAATTAGATGATGGGGGCTTTGTAGCTTTGACAATGAGTCAATGACAAGCTAAGGCATTTTTCGCTCAGCAGCGGGCCAATGCCATAGCAAAAATCACCATAGGTAACAGTAAGATGACTGATTTTGTAGAACAAACTAATTTTGTAGAACAAAATAACGGCGCCAAATTATACGAAGATATCGCCACTTATCCTGTTGATAGTCTTTTTAATACCCAGTTTGTTGTGCAGTTGCTGGAACATAATTTTGCTGATATGGCAGTGGTAGAGACCCTAGCCCCGCTGGTGAAGCCAACGATTAGCCGCCCAAGTACCCGCCAACGCCCGTTATTTAAGTCAGTGATTATTAACGTGAGTGAGGATAAGTTTTCGCTACAAACCGAGCAGCATTTACTCAATGCCCAGCGCCTACGTACTTTGACCTTTACCCAAGCGTTTTCTGTAAGTTTTGCGGGGTTTCATCCAAGCTCGGAGCAGCCGCTAGATCGGGATGATTTTGATAATTATTGTACCCATGTGGTGGTGTATGACGGAACCAAACAAGATAGCTTTGGGCAACCACTCGCGGTGGCAACCACCCGATTATTGGATAAAAACGGCGCGATAAAAGCTGGGCAATTTTATAGCGAGCATGAGTTTAGATTAGGTCGCTTGCTCGATGATTACCCGTATAATGTGCTAGAAATCGGTCGCACCTGTGTGCACCCAGATTACCGAGGTATTACCACGATTAATCACTTGTGGGAATCCATCGCGGCAGTCGCCAAAGCTTACAATGTCAATGCGTTTATGGGCTGTGCCTCAGTTCCGATGGAAGAGGGCAATGTGCAAAACTGGTTAAATCATCAGCTTGATAGTACCAAGCTAGATGTCAAAGTGACCCGTAAATTGCCAGAAGACAAATTATCCGCTATCGATTTGGCGCACGTGGCTGATGTGGACTTGGCAAATCCGCAAAATTTCGCTTTGCCAGCGCTATTGAAAATGTATGTCAAAATGGGCTGTAGTCTTGGCGCAACGGCTTGTTATGATCCTGAGTTTGATTGTGCCGATGTGTTTGTTTGGTTGCCGTTTGAACAGGTCAAACCGCGCTATCAACACTATTTGCACTAACGGGGCTGATTTATTGATAAAGGCAAAGATGATAATCTTAACCAAGATAAATCCTGTTTGCTGATCTTTAAAAGTCAAACAGACCTAATAAGCCGTGTGCTCGATAATTTGCTATACTACACTCACAATTTTTCACTAACATATTTACCTTATGCAAAAATCTGACTCTAACCTCGCCCCATCTGTGCTGACGATTAATAACCTACTAAGCGAAACGGCAAAACAACTGCGACAACCTGCTACCTACAGTAAAAAGAATTTGGCGACCCAGTGGCAACGCAGCAAGCGCGTTGTGAGCTTAATGGCTGCGATTCAAACAGGTATTGGCTATGCTTGGCAAATTAGCCGCACACCAAATCCCGATAATCAGCAAATCATCCAATTGATTCAAAAATTCTGTAAAAAATCGCTCAAATCGTTAGGCATTGAGGTGACTGCACTTGAGCCAATACCGACACATCACGCGCTATGGGCGAGCAACCATATCTCTTGGCTCGATATCCCTGTGGTGGGTAGTATTGTACCGACTTTCTTTTTGTCCAAAGCCGAAATCGCGCATTGGCCGGTGATTGGATGGATGGCGTCCACCGCCAATACCTTATTTATCAAGCGCGGTTCGGGCGATACCAGTAAAATCAGTGAGCAAATGAGTGAGTTTTTATCGCAAGGCTCACCCGTGGTTTTCTTCCCAGAAGCGACGACCACAGACGGCACAGCGATTAAACGTATATATGGTAACTTATTGCAGTCTGCGATGGACAGCCAAGTGCTCATTCAACCGATTGTGATTTGCTATGTCAACCAAGATGGCGAGCTTGATCAAAACATTCCGTATTATGGCGATATTGGCTTGATAGATAGCGTCAAACGTGTCCTTGATAACCGCCCTGCCAAAGCGTATGTGTTGCCGCTACAAGCCATTGACCCTGCGGGTAAAACCCGAAACGAAATTACCGCTATCTTGCAGCAGCGCATGGTGGATGGATTGGCGCGTTTGCACCAACAAGTGGTTCACGCTAAACAGCCTTAAGAGTTACGGTTTTCTTATAGTTAATTATTAAAGCCAAGCGCTTATTGTCTTGGCTTTTTTTATCCTATGAATAGCACAGACGCTCACTAAAATTTTTCAGTCTCTTTGTATTGTAATAAAATGTAAAAATTTTATTAAATTATGTTATCATGCTACCCAACAAAACGTTATGTGACACCCAGTTGCGATTATAGATTGGATACGGGGGTTGAACCGTTAACCTCCATAAACCACCGATGAGCACCGCTTAATCAGCCCCTCACTTAACAACATTTCCCTTTTATTTTTGCCCTATTATTTTTGCACGATGCCAGCCATAATTAAGAATGATTTTAATACGGATTGCATGGGTGCAAGTTTATTTTTATTTTGCCCACTAAATTTGCCCACTAACCCCTAATTTTGTTTACTAAAAAGGTTCTTGATATGCGTACCGATATGTTCCAACAAATCTTAAATGACCTAAACAGCTCTTCAGCTGATGTAGAAGCCTCTGCGCTGATTTCAACCGATGGTTTGATGATTGCGTCAGCCTTGCCAGCGGGCATTGATGAAGACCGTGTCGGTGCGATGTCAGCGGCGCTACTATCACTCGGTGACCGTGCAGGTCGAGAACTCGCGCGTGGTAGTATCGAGCGCGTCATGGTACAAGGCGAAAAAGGCTATGTGATTATGTCGGCATCAGGTACTGAAGCGGTATTGACCATTTTGACCAAACCAAATGCCAAATTGGGTCTGGTGTTCTTGGATATGAAGCGTGCGGCTGAAGCCTTATCAAAACTTATCTAAAACTTATAAACAGTACAAACTTATAAACAGTAAAAATTTTCCCCTTTTGAGTCTATCACAGTCAGCCTATCACCGGTATTAGCAACCGTGACTCAATCAAAAAATTATAAGGAGAGGTAATGAAATCTGTACAATTACCCGATATGGACCAACCTGCTGGCGATGCTACGGCGCATCGTCTGACTTACTCAGATGGCTCAAGTCGTATCGTTTATACCACCGAAAACGAGCTACCTTACCCAGATGGCAAACTTATCGTCTCACGCGTGGATTTAGATGGCATTATCACCCACGCTAATGACGCCTTCGTGGATATCAGTGGCTATAGCCGTGATGAATTAATTGGCGCGCCGCATCATATTTTGCGACATCCACAAATGCCAAAAGCCGCCTTTAAAGACTTGTGGCAAACAGTTGAGGCGGGCAAAAAATGGCATGGCTATGTCAAAAATTTGTGCAAAGATGGTAGCTACTACTGGGTGTATGCAACGGCTGTACCCAATATCCGCCATGGCGAAACGGTTGGCTATACCTCGGTACGACGCAAACCATCACGCAGCAAAATCGCGCAAGCTGAAGCACTGTATCGCAAAATGCTAGAGGAGCAAGCCTAATGACAATTAATTTACTCATTGCGCCTGACTTCGCGCCTGAGCGTTTTGCAGGGTGGCATATGCTAAATACACTGCTACAAAAAAAATCCGGTATTCATATTCACTTACTGACACCCGCGTCTGCGCATGAACAAAACGACTTAATCCAAGCGCAAAACGTGGATATTATCTATGCCAATCCCTTTGACGCAGCGACAATGATTCGGGAGCAGGGTTATCGCGCCGTGGCGCGTCCACTGGATAAATCTGATGAAATGGTGATTGCTGCAAAAGCCGATAGTGGCATTGCAGCACTTGAGGATTTGAAAGCAGGCTGCACCATTGTCATGGCAGACAACCGTGATGTCAAATTGATTGGGCTTCGTTTGCTAGAAGCCGTGGATTTGTTAGAAGCTGACATTACTTGGAAAGTTACCGAGACTTACCAAGCCGCTGCCCGTAATTTGATTAAAGGCGAAGCCGATGCGGCATTCTTTTTATCAGAAGTTTATCATAGCTTGTCACGCTTGACTTTATCGCAGATGCAGGTATTGGTTGAAAGTGATTTGAGCGATATCAGCCATGTGTTGCTGGTTAAAGAGAGTTTTGCCGACAGTGAGCCATTTATCGATGCCTTATTAAGCTTAAAAGACACCGCAGAGGGCGAACAAGTATTACAAGAACTGGGGATGAGCGACGGTTTTGAGCCGATGACCCAAGAAGACGGCGAGTTTATGATTGATTTAATGGATACCTTATTGGATTAATCGGTCAAGCTTGTCATCTTGCCCAACAGCGCAATTCATGTTTAGATGAAGTTGCGCTTTTTTTATGCTGAAGCGTTTTGATTGCAATCGGGTTTAATAGTATAGTAGGGGATAAATGCGTGGATTTTTCACAGCGCTAGTCATTAATACCTCACCCTTGTCACATAACTTTTTATATAATTAGGCTAATTTTTTGAGGAATCAGCATGTATTCATTGTCGAATCGTAATCGTAGAAAATTTCAAAAACATTGGCTTAATTTTCGTCTCTATAGTCGCCAAGTGATTGACCAACCGATGAATATGGATATCCATACCAGCCGCATCATGGCAGCGATGGAGCTTGATGAAAAAGAGCCCTTACAAGGTGCGTTAGCAGATATGTTTTACGGTTGTTGGTTTGACGTGCCCTATTTTGGTGACCGTATCCTCAACCAAGTCAGAGAAAAACTAACGCCAACACTGCTACAAGGGTTTGATCAATGCATCAATCATGGTGAGTATGTGTTTAAAGTAAGCCATCTTGCCACGCGTTGGAGCGTATTGGTATCGCCTTCAATGAACACTTATCAACACCAACTACGTGTGTCCACTGATGACTCAAAAGTAGTGGCACAAATGACGATTGCTTCGCTATTAGATATCATGGAAGAAGAAGACGATCCAGAAGACCAAGCCGAGCAAATTGCCGAAATCGAGGAAGAGTTCTTTAACCATTGTCTTGTTTGTCATGACCGATTGGCATTTAGCATGGTTTGGTGGGAAATGTCAAAAAACAAATGGGATTTTAATGATAAATGGCTTGAAACCAAAGAATATTTTGCCAAGCAAGCCGCTTAATTATAGCCGAATGAATTAGCTTTTGAATTTACCAAGCCTATCACAGTGATTGACAACATGACCTTTGCCGTCTATCAAAATTTAAGGAAAACACCATGCCAGAACAAAACGACATCTATGTAATTTTAACGCCTGCCGGGGTATTGCATGGTTTTTCAAGCGCCAATCCCTCAGAGCAGCAACTAGCCTTACAAGCGGTGCTCGCACCTGAACAAAGTATGACAGCACGGGAATGGGGTGAGCGTTATAGTGACACTTGGCTAGATATGTTTATCGAAGAAGGTTGGATTGAAACCATTGACAAGCGGGTGGTCGCTCCGCACGTGCAGCTAGATAATTTCTTAAAATATGTAGCAGCGAGCCTATCGGGTAGTCGCCGTGTCGTAATTGCATCAGATGAAGGCTTTTGTCTAGCAAAAATGGGCTTTACCCAGCAACAAGCAGAGACGCTGTCGGTAGCCGCCGCCGATTTTTATGGCTTTTTAGAACGCCAACAGCAGCGCGGTTGGGCGGTACATGGCTATGGGGTGTCATTTTTTACCAGTATTGATATGTTGATGCCCAATACCAGTATTGTGTTTTTATGGATCAACAAAACGGGCTATTTTTTGATTATCGAAGATGAGCCGCTCATCAATAACCGCGCTTTTGTGGAATTGGTGTGGGGTATTAAAGCGACGGGCGAACGTTTTGAGCAGCGTGCAAGACTGGCAGAACAATCAGACGCAAAAGAAGGTGATGCGGCAGACGATGATACCCAAACGGTTAATTGATAGACAATAAAAAACCGCTGAGAGTTAATCAGCGGTTTTTTATTAAAAGCTTCCATTTAGCTTAATGCCAGCTGAATGTCAGCTTAATGTGATACCTTTGCTATCTTTGGGGGTCACTCTAAAAATCTGCACTTTAAACAGGATATTTTGACCTGCCAATGGATGGTTAAAATCCACTTTGATGGCGTCTTCAGTGACGTCACTGACCACACCCACGAGCGTGGTTTTGCCTTTGTCTTCAAATTCCATCATGGTGCCGACTTCAGGCAGATTGCCAGTCACGGCAAACTGCGCGTGACTAAAAGTCTGTACGTTGTCAGGGTTCCATTCACCAAATGCTTCTTCAGGCGACAGCGATGCGGTGCGCGTGTCACCCGCTGTCAAGTTGATGAGTACCTTCTCAAACCCCTCAAGCAGACTGCCATCACCCACCACCAAGCGAACAGGTTCGCCACGCTCAAAGGTTGAGTCGATGACGGTGCCATTTTCTAAGCTGACCTCAAAATGCAAGTCAACGGTTGAGTCTTGAGTGATGCGGGTTTGTTCGTTTGGCGTAATAATGTCATGATTCATGCGGTTGTTTATCCATCTAAAAATTAAAGGGTGTTACGTTTGGATTCTAATAAAAACGCATCGATTAAAATCAACGCAACGCCAATATTAATCGCCACATCAGCCATATTAAAAATCGGGAAATGCCACGCATTGCCATAGTGGACATGCAAGAAGTCAATCACATAGCCCAAGCGTACCCGATCAATCAAATTGCCCAAAGCGCCCGCCATCACCAATGACAAGCCCAACGCCAATAATTTGGCTTGTTGGGGTATTTTGCGTAGATACGCCATGATGCCAAGGGAAACAGCCAGTGCCAGTCCGCCAAACAGCCATTTTTGCCAGCCGCCTTTATCTGCCAAAAAACTAAACGCCGCGCCATGGTTGTGGGCAAGGGTAAAGTTAAAAATCGGCTCAATAATCGCCGTGGTTTGGTACAGCTGGTAGTTGTGCTCAAAGTACAACTTGGTGAGTTGGTCAATAATCATTGCCAAAACCGCAATACCATACCACATCATGGCTTTGTTGCCGTTGATGGGTGGGGTAGTGGATGAATGAGTGGCAGCAGTCGTTACCTGTGTATTAGGCATAATGACGCACCTCGCCTTGACCTTCGACATTCTCGACGCAGCGACCACAAATTTCTGGATGGGCAGGATTGATGCCGATATCTTCGCGAATGTGCCAACAGCGGATACATTTTTCACCCGTGGCAGGCTTGACCACTACCGCCACTTGGCTGTCTTCGTCACTATAGGTCACATCGCTTGGTGGGTTGGTTAACGCCGCTACATTGGCTTGGCTTGAAATCAACACAAATTTGAGTTCATCGCCTAATCGATTGAGTGACGCCATGGTGGTATCTGGTGCATATACAGTGACATTAGCCGATAAATTGGCGTTAATCACTTTATCGGTGCGCGCAATTTCATAGGCTTTGTTAACAGTTTCTTTGACATTCAAAATCGCTTGCCAATCCGATTCGCTCACGTCATCTAATACCACTTCTGGGAATTCATACCACTCTTCGGTAAAGATGTAGCCATTGCCATTGCTTGTATGCGGACCTTTTAAGATTTCCCAGGCTTCTTGTGCGGTGAATGACAAAATCGGTGCAATCCAGCGCAGTAACGCATGGGCAATATGATAAATTGCAGTTTGTGCTGAACGGCGAGCTTCACCATTGGCTTTGGTGGTGTATTGACGGTCTTTGATGATGTCTAAATAAAAACCGCCCAAGTCTTGTGAACAAAAACCCACCACCGCTTGACACACTTGGTGAAAATCCATGTTGGTATAAGATTGGCGAATGTCAGCTTGTACCGCCTCAGCGCGTTTTAAAATGTACTTGTCAAGGCTGACCAAATTGCTAGCATCCACCATGTCGGTGGCTGGGTCAAAGTCGTCTGTATTTGCCAGTAAAAAACGAATGGTGTTACGAATACGGCGATACATATCGGTAGTGCGCGCAAAGCCTTCAGTCGATACCGCCATCTCGTAACGGTAGTCACTTGAGCCGACCCATAGACGCACGATATCAATACCATATTTATTAGCAAGTTCTTGCGGCTCAAAGCCTTTGGTATTGCCTTTGGATTTTGATAATTTATAGCCCTTGGCATCTACGGTAAACCCGTGCGTCAACACTTGCTTGTACGGTGGACGACCATAAATCGCTTCACTCACCAAAAGTGACGACTGGAACCAACCCCGATGTTGGTCAGAGCCTTCAAGGTATAAATCGGCAGGATTGGCTAAGTCGGGACGATTGGCAAGCACGGCAAAATTGGTTGACCCTGAGTCAAACCACACGTCTAGCGTATCGGTCGATTTTTGATACTCTTTAGCATCGTCCCCGATAAAGTCTTCAGCCGCGGCATCAAACCATGCTTCCACACCACCTTGCTCAATCACTTGCGCGACTTTTTCCATCAGCTCAGCCGTATTTGGGTGCAAATCGCCTGTGTCTTTATGGATAAAAAAGGCAATCGGCACGCCCCAAGTACGTTGGCGGCTGATACACCAATCTGGGCGACCATGCATCATTGATTCGATACGATTTTGTCCCCAACTGGGCGTCCATACCACTTTTGGAATATCGGTCAATGCTTGCTCACGCAGACCTTGGCTTTCCATGTTGATAAACCATTGTGGCGTTGAACGGAAAATAATCGGCGTTTTGTGTCGCCAGCAATGCGGATAGCTGTGAGTAATCACGTCATGCTTGAGCAAATGGCCACTGGCTTTGAGCGTTTCAATAATTTTTGGTTGCGCTTTATAAATATGTTCACCGACAAAAACTTTGGCTTCAGGCAAATACACCCCGTTACCTGCGACTGGGTTTTCAGTGGGCAGGTGAAATTTTTGACCGACCATATAGTCATCGACACCGTGCGCGGGCGCAGTGTGTACCAAACCCGTACCGCTATCTGCCGTCACGTGGTCGCCTGTGATAATCGGCACTTGACGCTCGGCAATCAGTGGATGCTGGGCTTTAAGTACAGTCAATGCATCGCCTTTAACGGTGGCAACAACGCTATATTCTTTGGCGTTAAACACACTCATTAAATGCGGAACTAAATTGTAAGCGACAATCAAATGGCTGATTTTCGCCTGTGGTTTTTCGCCTGCCATTTGATAAAACAAGCGCTCGCCCAAACCGTTGTCAGCGGTTTTGTGATAAGTTGCGCCAATTTTTTCTAACGCTTTAGCCGAACGCTGATTATCAGGGGCAACATGAAACCAAATCGTTTCTCGCTGCGGTTGGGCGTGACTTAGCATCGCTGATTTAATTTCAGCATTGGCCCCTGATCCCCAATACTCACGGGTCAAAAAGGTATAGCCAATTGCAATCGAATTTTCTTCAACATTATCATCATAAAAACGGGTCGTGCCGATAATGTTATTGGTTTTTTTATCGACAATCGCAAAGGCTTTTTGCTCAAGGGCTTTTTTGAAATACGGCTCAAATACGGCAGGTTCGTGGCGTTTTTCCGGCAACATTTCCCAAATTAAGGGGTCAGATGCACTTGCCTGTAAAGCGGTTTTATCGTCTTTGGTTAAACGGCGAAGTAAATAATTAGGCGTGTCTAGGGTGGTAGGAATAGCAAATGCTTGTTTGTTAAACGTGACTTTTACTACGGAGTACTCTAGCTCAGCGCTTGCGGTAATCGCCTGATTGGCAGGCAACGTCCAAGGCGTGGTGGTCCAAATCACCGCCTGCAAAGCGCCATCAACCGCTTTAGTCGCCGCTAACGCATCACGGTTGACGATATCAAAACCGACATAAATCGCATCGGATTTTTTATCTTCATATTCCACTTCCGCTTCTGCGAGCGCCGAACCACAATCCAAACACCAATTCACCGGCTTCATACCACGAGTGATATGCCCGTTTTTGTAGATTTCTGCCAATGCACGGACGGTATCAGCTTCTTGCTTGAAGTTCATGGTCAGATAAGGATTTTCCCAGTCACCCAATACGCCCAAGCGTTTAAAGTCAACCATTTGCAGGTCAATTTGGCTTTTGGCATAGTCACGGCAAGCGCCGCGAAACTCGGTTGACGTCACGATGGCACCGTTTTTGCTTTTGTCTTTATGGGGTTGACCCACTTTACCGATAATGCCTTCTACTTTTTGCTCAATCGGCAATCCATGACAATCCCAACCCGGTACATACGGCGCGTCATAACCATCAAGCGTCTTGTATTTGACAATCATGTCTTTGAGCACTTTATTTACCACGTGACCCAAGTGAATCTGACCGTTGGCATAGGGAGGGCCATCATGCAATACGTACTTTTCACGACCTTGACGAGCGCGACGAATTTGGTCATACACATCGTCGGCAAACCATTGTTCTAGCCATTTAGGTTCGCGCTTGGCAAGGTCGCCACGCATGGGAAATACGGTATCGGCAAGGTTTAGGGTGTCTTTATAGTCGATTGACTGATTGTCAGTGTTGTCGGTCATGTAGCTCTCGGTATTCTATAAAAAGTGCAAAAGGTAAAAAATTGATAACAGGGTATTATATGTTAAAATTGGCAGATTGACAAAGCGTGGTTTGGCTTATCTCACCCTTGATTTTGGTAAGTTTGTCATAAAAAAATCTCACTCACCAAAATAGCTATAAAATGCTAAAAATAGTTGAAAACGCTAAAGATAGTTGGGGAAGGATACAATTTTCCACCAGCTTATAAGGGTTGCCCCACCTACTGTTAATGCCAAACGGCAACGCAGGGTATAAAGAAGTGTAGGCAAGTTATTTTTGACCCTGCTGACTCAGAGAATTGGACTAGCTTGGGTAAGCCTAGTATGGTGCTTAGGAGTAGCAGGTTGGAGGCTGACACGCCAAAGTCATTAAGGGATTGATTTCGCAAAGGCTTGCTGCTCGCGCCAGTCAAGTAAATCCACCACGTCTTGGGCAATGCCTTGTTTTAACGCGTCAAGCCCAGCATAATTTTTTTCCCCATGTAAAAAATGCAAAAACGTCACCGTCAGTTCTCTGTCGTATAAATCCCCATCAAACTTCGGAAAATTGACTTCCAGTCGCCATTCTACCCCATACTTATTTTTTAGCGCAGGGCGAGTACCCACATTGCAAGCGCCAAACAAACTGCCTGGGGTGAGTCCTTGCACGCCTGTCTGACTGTTTTTCCCCAGTGTTGATAAATCTGTGCCATCGGTAGCGGTAACCGATACCGCAAAAATCCCATGCAGGGCAGGCTTGATGCGGTTTAGGGCAATATTGGCGGTGGGAAAATCAAGCGTGCGACCGATTTTATCGCCATGTTCCACCATGCCAGTAATCGCATAATCTCGCCCTAGCAGATGCTTTGCGGTTGCCAAGTCCCCTTGTTGCAAACAGTCTCGAATGCGCGTTGAGCTGACACGCTCATCTTGATGCGCATGGTCGGTCACGGTATGCAAAATTTGCACAGGCAAGCCAAACGCACGCAAAAACTCACTATCGCCAGTGCGGTCATGCCCAAAGCGAAAATCATCCCCCAATACCAAGCGCTTCACGTTTAATTTGACCAATATTTTGGCAAAATCGTGTGCCGATAAATTCCGAAAATCATTATCAAAATTTGCTACAATCAAGCTATCGATACGATGTTCAGCAATCAATTGGGTTTTTTCTGCCAAATTGGTGAGCCTTGCAGGGGCGGTTTGCGGGCTAAAAAACTCACGGGGCTGTGGTTCAAATATCATCACCATACTGGCAAGTTGCTGAGATTTTGCCAAAGATTTGGCTTTATCCAGCATCGCTTGGTGACCCAAATGTACCCCATCAAAATTACCAATCGTCAGTACCGAATCAGGTAATAGGGTTGGATTTTTTAGCCAGTCAGATAAGTCAATCACGTTCATAGGCATCGCAAACTATCAATTTTATGAAATCGCTTATTATAAAGTAAAAATGTTGTTAACATACGCGCTAATAAGATTTTTCGGCAAATTTTAGCCGCATTTTTTAGTTCAATTTTGGAGTCGCTATGTCTGCAGCGCATCACAACCTTAGTATTCGCCTAGCTGCGATTGATGATTTACCGCGCATCGTTGAAATTTATAACCAAAGTATCGCAGGTAAGCAAGCCACGGCAGATTTACAGCCTGTGAGCGTGGCAGATAGGCAAGCGTGGTTTGACGCTCATACGCGCAACCGTCCGTTGGTGGTTGCCCAAACTCGCTCCGAAAATAGTTTAGGTGAAATCGTCGGTTGGGGCAGTTTATCTGATTTATATGCGCGTCCTGCCTATCATATCAGTACTGAAATCAGTATCTATGTGGCAGATGAAGCCAAGGGGCAAGGCGTGGGCAAGGCGTTGGTCAATTATTTAATCGAAGTTGCGCCAAGTTGTGGCGTGCAGCAAGTTGTTGCGCTCATTTTTGCCCATAATACACCAAGCCTTGCGATGTTTGGTAAGCTAGGATTTGAGTCATGGGGCAAGTTTAAGCAAGTCTGTGATATGAACGGATTTATTGCCGATGTGGTAATTTTGGGAAAAAGTGTAGCTTAGATAAACAAGGCGCATGTTGAGCCTTGTTTGTGTTACAAAATTATTGTTACTAGCAGACGATTACGTGTTAGTAGGATATTGCGTTGTCATTGGCTGAGCTATTATCATCAGATTGCAGTGAAAGCTCCAGCTCACTTTCCTCGGTTTTATTGGCCGATTTACTCTCTAGCTTAATAAGTAGGCGTAAATCGTTGGGTGAATCAGCGTGTTGGATGGCATCGCGGTAAGTGATGTCGCCATTTTCATACAAATCAAACAACGCTTGGTCAAAGGTTTGCATCCCAATTTCACGGGAACGTTTCATGACAGGCTTAATTTCGTGGATTTCCCCTTTACGGATGTAATCACCAATCAGTTGCGAATTGAGCAAAATTTCAATCGCAGGGCGGCGACCTTTGCCATCAGGGGTAGCAATCAGTTGCTGCGCCACAATGGCTCGAAGGTTCAATGATAAATCCATCAAAATCTGCTCGTGATGTTTTGCTTCAAAGAAGTGAATAATACGCTCAAGCGCTTGGTTGGCATTGGTGGCGTGTAGGGTGGCAAACACCAAGTGTCCTGTTTCAGCATATTGAATGGCATAATCCATGGTTTCGCGGGTACGAATCTCGCCAATCAAAATCACATCAGGTGCTTGACGTAGGGCGTTTTTTAATCCTGCTTCAAATGACTTGGTATCAATGCCAACTTCGCGTTGGGTGATGATACAGCCTTTATGTTCATGCAGGTATTCAATCGGGTCTTCGATAGTAATGATATGACCGCGCGAATTCTCGTTGCGATACCCCATCATAGCTGCCAGTGTGGTAGATTTACCTGTACCTGTCGCGCCGACTAGTAGCACGATGCCGCGTTTTTTCATGGCAATTTCATTCAAAATCGGTGGTAGATTGAGTTGCTCTACCGTTGGGATTTTGGTTTCAATTTTACGTAGCACCATGCCCGCACAGTCTTTTTGGACAAAGGCAGAAACACGAAAGCGGGCGGTTTGGTTTTTGTCAACAATGGCAAACTGGCATTCTAGGGTGTCGTCAAACTCTTTGCTTTGAGCAGGCGTCATCACGCTTTTGACCAGCGTCATTGATTGCTCTGGGGTCAGCGCTGACTTGGTGACTGGCGCGATAGTACCATTGACTTTCATTGATATGGGCGCATCGGCGGTGATAAAAAGGTCGGAGCCGTTTTTTTGTATCATTAGCTGCAGTAATTTATCAAGATCCATAACGCGTCTCTCGCATTGTTTTTATAAGATTGTTTCTATCAAACAGTTATCACATAAAATTTTCAGGTTGTTTAGCATATTGGCGCGCCGATTCTTTGCTAATCACGCCCTTATTGACCAACTCGCGAAGGCTTTGATCGAGTGTGGTCATACCATCGCCTGCACTGGTTTGGATAGCAGAGTACATTTGGGCGACTTTGTTTTCACGAATCAAGTTACGAATCGCAGGCGTACCAATCATAATTTCATGCGCGGCGACACGACCACCCGCTTGGCGTTTGAGTAGCGACTGCGAGATAACCGCTTGCAGCGACTCAGATAACATCGCTCGAATCATGTCTTTTTCGGCGGCGGGGAACACGTCGACCACACGGTCAATGGTTTTGGCAGCAGATGAGGTATGCAATGTCCCAAATACCAAGTGTCCTGTTTCAGCAGCCGTCAATGCCAAGCGGATGGTCTCAAGGTCACGCATCTCACCGACAAGAATAACATCAGGGTCTTCACGTAGGGCAGAGCGCAGCGCAGCATCAAAGCTTAAGGTATCACGGTGGACTTCACGTTGGTTGATGAGGGATTTTTTTGATTGATGCACAAATTCAATCGGGTCTTCGATGGTTAAGATATGTTCTTTACGGGTTTCATTGATATAGTTAATCATCGCCGCAAGGGTTGTTGACTTACCCGAACCCGTTGGACCTGTGACCAGTACCACGCCGCGTTTGTAGTTAGAGATTTTCTCAAAAATCGGTCCCATACCCAGCTGTTCCATCGTCAATACCTCAGATGGAATGGTACGAAATACCGCACCTGCGCCCCGGTTTTGGTTAAAGGCATTGACACGAAAGCGCGCCACATTGGGAATTTCAAACGAAAAATCGGTTTCAAAAAACTCTTCATAATCGGCACGTTGTTTGTCGTTCATGATGTCATAAATCAAACTATGCACTTTTTGGTGATCAAGCGGCGGCATATTGATTTTGGTAATTTCACCATCTACCCGAATCATCGGCGGTAAGCCTGCTGAAATGTGTAAGTCAGAGGCTTTATTTTTGAATGCAAAACGCAATAAATCGTCAATCGATAATTCCTTTGCCATGATAGCGAATCCTTAGGTAGGTCAAGAAAATAGAAAAAACCGCGGGAAAAAAAGATAGTTATACTATAATCATCCGTCCACAAAAAAAACAGAAAAAACTGACTAGGGGTCATAGTTTTTTGTCGATTTTAGCTTATGTTAAACTTAAATTTAAAAATCAGCGGCACCAGTGCGAAAAAAACCAAAAACATCATCTTAACTCGCAAACAGTCAGCCAACCCCCTATCAACAGGAAAAGTTAACCATGCAAACATTCGATGAACAACAGCCAGTGGCGACAATCGCAACAGACGCTGAAAACCAAGCCTTGATAGCGCGTTGGCAACAGGTGAAAACTGACGTTGCTAGGCTCAATCCAACTGTCAAACTGCTTGCTGTATCCAAAACCAAACCCAGCTGGATGATTCGCACCTTAGCGCAGCAAGGTCAGCAAGATTTTGGTGAAAACTATGTGCAAGAAGCGGTGACAAAAATCGCCGCACTCAAAGACGTTACTGCCAACGAGCAGCCATTGGTGTGGCATTATATCGGTCATATCCAGCGTAACAAGACCAAAGAGTTGGCAGCGCATTTTGATTGGGTGCATGGGGTCGATCGCTTAATTATTGCCCAGCGTCTCAATGAGCAAAGGGGTGAACACCTTCCACCACTCAATATCTGTATCGAAGTCAATATTGACGATGAAGCCAGTAAATCAGGCTGCCAGCCAGACCAGTTACCCCAATTGGTGACACAGATTAGTCAACTGCCCAACTTGCAATTACGCGGACTGATGATTATCCCTGCCAAAAATTCCGCGTCTGCCTTTGTCAAAACCCAGCAATTATTTGAGCAAAACAAGCCTTATCATGCGCATCCTGAGCAGTGGGATACTTTGTCAATGGGCATGAGCGGCGATATTGAGCAAGCCATTACCGCAGGTGCCACCATCGTTCGTCTTGGCACCGCCATTTTTGGGGCGAGAGATTAGGGCGAATGACAGAGTAAAAAGACAGCAATTTAACGATTTTTAGCCGTTTTTACTCAACTATTAAGCAGGGTCAGTTACACATTGCCCCTGCTTTATTTACATTACACCAAAATAAACACGGGGTAATAGGTAGTTATTTAACTAAATGTTGCGTTAAATCAATGATTTTATTACCCAATTATTGCTGTATGCTTTCTATAAGCTTTCTGTAAGCAAATTAGCTTACATTGTAATATTTTTTAACATTTTATGGAAAAAAGATATCCACATCGAAAAAACTTTATTGGTATGATGGCGTTGTTTTACAGAATGTAACCAATACAATAGTTATGTAATTTTTATCCGTATATCAACTTTTTAGCTTCTAGTAATCAATTTTGATATAGCCCATATACGGATAAAAGTTCTGAACGGATTAAAGCCCTATGAACTTTCTTCAAAAAACTTTATTAACCGCTCTACCTTGTGTCTTGTTTAGCCTAGCGCCAACCGCTGCCAATGCCGACAATGGTATCACAGAATATTTCGGTAGCTTTAACTCAAGCGTTTCTGAAAATCCAGAGGGTGGCTCAAAAGTAGATAGCCTCATTGCAAAAGCCAAAAATTTTATCGGCTTACCTTACCGCTGGGGTGGCACCAGCCCAACAAGTGGTTTTGACTGTAGCGGCTTTATGCAATATGTTTATAAACAAACCGCCAACATCAATCTACCACGTACTTCAGGCAGCATGGCGCAAGTGGGTGAACGTATTAACCGTAGTGAGTTAAAACCAGGCGATATGGTGTTCTTCTCTCACGGTGGTGGTCGTATCTCTCATGTGGGCATGTATATCGGTGAAGGTCGTTTTATTCATTCACCATCAACGGGCAAAAGTATTTCTATTACAAGTTTAGATTCTGGCTATTGGGCAAATAAATTCGTGACAGCGCGCCGTGTATTGGACGCTTGAGTTCAATTGACAACGTCACGATGAATGTTAAACAATCAGGTTAAATCAACCAATCTAATTAAAATGCTGTAAACTGTAGATTAAGGTAAGCTTAGGCTTACCTTTTTTATTTGGTCGAGGAAGTTTTGATAAAATAGATAAGTCAAGAATAATTAAAAAAAATTAAACATTTACCCATTGGTCATTAATAAAGTATTAGAATGAAGCAACAATACCTTATATAATCTTTAAGGTAAGTTAAATGCAAACGACTAAAACTAATCAATGACTGACAATGGCTGACATACCTGCCTTGATTGGTTTAATGCGTGACGCCTTCTTTTAATAGATTTATTGATTTTGCAATAATCCTATGACCCAAACCGCCTTGCCAAGCTTTAAAGAACAATTGCAGCAAACGCTAAAATTTTTTAGCTTTAAACCTTCGCTATATATCAATTCGCCAAGAGTCAACGATACCAATAAATTCATGTTGTTTATTATGTTGGCGTTGGTTGAGACATTTTTTCATTTGATTTGGTATGCGACAGTTCTTGTCATCACATCGCCCCTAGATATCTTTCCCTTTGCCCACAAGTTTAACCAAATCTTTAATCGCAGCTTGATGATACATATCACCTATTTGGGACTGGCGATGGTGTTGTTTTGTGGGTATTCACTATGGTTCATCACCCGCATTCCTGAGCAATCAAGGCTTTGGCGGGAGTACCAAATCTTTTTTGTAATCATCTATTTGATTTATGAAAATCTTTTTATCGTCTGGATTGGCAACAACAGTGCGCTTGAAGGTGTAATGCTGATCAGTGCCACCGGTCTTGGCATGGTGCTATTAAGATGGCGACTGGTCTGGGTGTCGTTTGTCAGTTGTATTGTTGCGTTATTTATTTTTAATATGAGTAATGGCATGAATTGGTGGCAATTGCTGCCTAGGTTATATCCAAGCTTAGCAGCGCGTAATCATTGGCTTTGGGGATTGTCTTTTAGCTTTTTGGTAACCGCCAAGGCAACAGTCACACTGTATTGTATTTTGCAGGGCATGAAAGTCATGAACTTTCAGCGCCGCAAGATTTATGATTTGCTAGAAGCTGATGCGCTCACCAATATCGCCAATCGGCGTACCATTTATAGTTTTTTGAGTTATTTATGGCAACGTAAAAGCGATTGGAATACGCTTAGTGTGATTTATATTGATTTGGACAAATTTAAACATATCAATGACAAATATGGTCATGATGCGGGTGATGCGACGTTGATTTGTACCGCGAATACCTTAAAAAACTTCTTACCGACAGGGACGATGTTTGGACGCGTGGGTGGGGAAGAATTTTGCATCATCTTGCCAAATATGGGGATTGAGCAAGCCTACGATATGGCAGAACAGCTGCGCCAAGCGTTTGAAAAGCAAGTGGTGAGATATGGGATTTTTGATACAGAAATTCAATTTACCGCAAGCTTAGGTATTGCCAGTCTTTATCAAAATCATGGGAGAGATAGCGACCACACGCTTGATAATCGCGGTTTTATCGAATATATGCGCGAGTATATGCATAGTTTACCGACCATGCCTGCACTGCCGCCCGCCCTTGAGCGCATTATCAAATTCTCCGATTTGGCAATGCAGCAAGCCAAAGCCAATGGTCGCAACTGTGTGGTCAAAGGTCAATGTTATTTACTGATGACGCCAATCAATCAGCCGTCATAACTTAGCCTTTATAATTTAGCTTCTATAATCCAGCCTTCATAATTCAGTGGTGAGTGCCGAGCTTGCAACAAGCGTATCAATCATCGTCGTCGCAAAACTGCCTGCCGGCAATTCAAAATCTAACACCAATGTCTGACCGTCTTGCCAAACCCACTGCAAGTTACTGGGCAGCATACGCAGGGGGCGGCGCTGCTGCTTTAAACCAAACTCAATCAGACCTTGACTTAGCTGCTGATAAATGGGATTGTCAGTGATGACGGATAGTTCTAATGCGTTAACCTTACCACTACTTTTTAACTCACCTGCGCCCCACATCGGTGCAGTCAAATGGATATCGCCACTTTGTAGCCTTGATAGCATGGTTTCATCTATATGCTGTGCCACAAAGATACTGTTTGAACCCGCCAAATTCATCACGTCGCCATCAAGCGGTTGGTTCCAGATGCCCAATGCGATACGTTTTGCCAAGATGGCATTGAATAATTCACTACGCGCTGCCGACAGATACAGACTGATTTTATCTTGGTCAAATTTGCGATGAATTTTTTTACCCTGAATTGTATGATGGGTAAATAGTTCGATAGCGGCATCAATATTATTGGCATCTTGCCCAAAGCGCTGCTCGCCAAAATAATTGGGAACACCTTGTGTTTTGATGGTCGCAAGTTGTTGCTCGATGGCAGCTTTCTCACCCACCACGTCGCGTAGGGTGATGATAAACTGATTGGCCTCATGAATACCGCGACCCAATTTTTTGTGATGCCAATGCTGTGCCAGTATTTCTAGCATTTCATCACTAGCTAATTTGGTCTGGACAAATTGCTCAAAGTTTTGTTCAGGGGCAATTTTTTTTGGCAAGCGAAGACTAAACCATTGCGTCGTCAGCGCATGACGATCTTTGAGCCCCGAATATCCTACATCCTTGAGTGGGATGCCTGCCCATTGTGACAGCAACTTTGCCACAAAATTGGTATTCATCCGGGTTTTTTGAATATGAAGCCAAAGATGTTCGCCTGTATGGCTGCATTCAATGCCAAGTTTTTCATGGACAATAAAATCAGTGGGTTGTTGTTTATAAATAGCGGACTCAATCGCAGGGATATAGGGTGAAGGCAGTTTTGGCATGCTAGGGTTACTTGCAAAAGGTTTATTTTAACAAACGGATGATTGATAAACCATCTCGATTACAGCAGCGTTTAATTATCGGCATGCTTTATTGTCTTATGCTAATAGGTTAAAAATATGACGGCAACAACAATGACGTCAAATACGGCTTGAATGCCAAAGCAATTGCCAATAAAGTAACATTCAATCAAGTAACAGTGCATAAGCTAGATATGCTGGCTAGTTTAGGTGAATTGGGTGCATTGGGTGGCAAAATCGGTCAGCTGACTTGGCAAAATGTTTAACGCATCCTATGTTTAGCCAATGTGAGCATAAAAAGAGAAAAAACATGAAAAACCCTGATAGCGATATCGATAAAAACGCCGTGCAATTACGCGTTGCCACGCAACAAGACGTCGAAAATTTGGTAACTTTGCTCAATCGCTGTTACCGCTCAGATGAAGGTTGGACCAATGAAGCTGCTTTAATTGGTGGGATTCGCACCACTGCCGAGGAAATGACAGCCTTGATAGACAACCCGAACGTTTATCTGTTCGTGTTTGAAAATCCGCACGATAGCGATGATTTGCTCGGGTGTATTTCTGTGGATTTCTCACCCATTAACCATCAGCCAGCGGCATATATTGGCACTTTTGCGGTTCATCCTGCTGTGCAAGGTAGAGGCATTGGCGATACGATGTTGTCTGCGGTAGAAACGTTTGCTATCAGACACGCCCACGCCAAAAACTTAACCCATTTACCTTTAACCCATTTGTCCATGTCGATTTTAAGTCATCGACCAGAGCTATTAAGTTATTATCAGCACCGTGGTTATTCACTGACAGGAGAGAAGATGGCATTTCCAAGGGACGGCAACAATGGCGACCCCAAGCGCGATGATGTATTTTTAGAGTTTTTGCAAAAACCCATTCAAGCAAATGAAGCGTCCATCAAATCTAGTAATACAATCGAATAACAATAATTGTCGTGCTTAGCAATAAAGTCTTAAGGGTATTTTATATAATGATTGCAATAATTTTTTACACAATAATTTTTAAACAAAAGGAAAGCATGATGAAAAAATGTGCCAAAACCTATTCACTAGCGCTAAGTGGCTTGATAGCAGGAACGCTGGCAATGACAGGCTGTCAAACCATAGCGGATAGTAAGTCAGGGATGTCTAACCCGACTCAAGCGGTCACCTTGCCGTTAGCGGATGCCACGTTGCAAAATTATCGCTGGCAATTGGTCTCGGTGACTGATTTGGCGGGTAAACCCACTAAACCTGAATTGTTTAACCAAGCCAAACCGCTGTTGGTCAGCTTTGATAAAGGTCGTGTCAGCTTTGACAACACTTGCAATCGTATGTGGGGCAATTATAGCTTGACCCATAACAATGTATTGATAAAAAATATCGTTTCCACGCGCATGATGTGTATGCCAGAATCGCGCATGGCATTTGATGCCGCTGCGCCATCTACATTACAAGGACAATTTAAACTGACTCAAGATAGCAAAGGCACACCGATGTTGACGGTAACCGATAACAACCAAATCAGCCTGTTTAAAGCGATTGCCAAATAAGGTTTTTCATTGAATTAAAGCTGATTAACCTCAAACAACTTCTGTGCCTGCTTCATCTTCAATGACTATATCGGTTTCTGTCAACGCCTGTTGTTGCCAAGTCTGCATGCTTGGGTGAGCAAGCATTTTTTGTATATAGATTAAAGTCATGGATTGTAACTCTATATCGGAGGCTTTTGCGTAAGTGATGAGGCGAAAAATAATCGGGGCAAAAAATACATCAGCGACACTAAATTCGCCTAACAAATAACCCTCAGAGCCGTTTTGTTTAAAGCCTTCGGTGACGATGGCTTCAAACCGCGCCAAGTCGCTTAAACAGGGTGCGGAAGGTACAATGTGGCGCCTAGCTCGAATATTCATTGGCATTTCATTGCGCAGTGCAGAAAATCCACTGTGCATTTCCCCCATTAAACTCATGGCTAAATGCGGCTGGTTACCCCAAATGTTTTGCGTAATTAAGTATTTTTCCGCATATAAAGCAATACCGACACTGTCCCAAATCGTTTTGTCTTCATGTAACAGTACAGGCACTTGACCCAGTGGCGTATAGGTCGTCAAAATCTTTTGATTGCTGGGATGAAATAGCTTAATGGGTATTTCATCGAAGGCTACACCGAAGGCATGCAGCATAAGCCATGCGCGCAAAGACCAAGTAGAGTAGTTTTTATTACCAATAATTAAAGTAGGTTTGTGAAAATAATTTATTTGATTACCAAAAGTTTTAGCTGTCACTGTCTGATTTCCCCATGCCCAAACACAATCCATTTTTGCGATGTTAAACCTTCAAGACCCACAGGGCCGCGCGCATGGATTTTATCGGTGGAAATCCCAATTTCCGCACCCAAACCATATTCAAAACCATCGGCAAAGCGGGTTGATGCATTGACCATCACGCTACTAGAGTCAACTTCACGCATGAATTTTAACGATTTTGAGTAGTTTTCGGTGATAATCGCATCGGTATGGTGTGAGCCATGGGTATTGATATGGGCAATGGCTTCGTCGATATCGGCCACTACTTTAATCGCCAAAATTGGCGCCAAATATTCGCTATCCCAGTCTGCTTCACTCGCCGCTGACAGATGACCTGTTAATTCAGCGGTATCGCTCAAGATGGCTAAGGTTTTTGGGCAGCCGCGTAATTGCATGGCGCTGTCTGCAGCGACAATGGCGCTGGCGATTGGCGCCAAGGCTTGCGCAGCGATTTGGCTATCAATCAGCAGCGTTTCCATGGTATTGCAAGTCCCATAGCGGTGGGTTTTGGCATTGACGCAGATATCAATTGCCATAGTCAAGTTTGCATCGCGATCGACAAAGGTATGGCAGTTACCATCTAGATGCTTGATGACAGGGACGCGCGCTTCATTACTGATACGCTCAATTAGGCTTTTACCACCCCGCGGCACAATCACATCGACATAGCGATTCATGGTGATGAGTTCCCCCACTGCCGCGCGGTCGGTGGTTTCCACCACTTGCACTGCGGTCGCGGGCAAACCAACCGCCTGCAAGCCTTGTTTGACACACGCAGCCAATGCTTGATTAGAATAAAACGCTTCTGAACCCCCACGTAGGATAATCGCATTGCCAGATTTCAATGCCAAAGACGCAGCTTCAATGGTTACATTTGGGCGAGATTCATAAATCATCCCGACCACACCCAGCGGCACACGCATTTTACCTAGCTGAATACCCGATGGACGAAAGGTCATATCCGTGACCTCGCCAATTGGGTCAGGTAGCATGGCGACATCTTTTAGCCCTTGTAACATGCCATCAAAGCGCGCATCGGTGAGCGCTAATCGATCAAGTAGCGCGTCATCCAGTCCTTTTTGTTGACCGTTTTGCATATCGGTGGCATTGGCCGCCAACACCTGTGATTTGGCTTGTTGCAGGGCGTCATAGATAGCGAGTAGGGCGCTATTTTTGAGTGCGGTGTCTGCTTTTGCCAAAATTGCTGAAGCGGCGCGCGCTTGCTGTCCCACGGTTTGCATATAATGTTTGGTATCAGTCATGGTTTGCATAGTCAGTCCCTAATATAATCATCGCTTCATCATAACAACTTCAATCCAAAAATGGAATTTAGAAAGTTTTGACAGACAAAAATTAATGGTTAAGACTCAATCTAAAAACAAGCGCTAAAGACCAGTGCCCTAAAATCGAACGCCATAAAATAAAGTTAAATGAGAGAAAAAGTTGCGTTTTAGTAGCGTTTTAAGCGAAAATAGACAGTTTTTTTTCCACCTATCGTCAAATTTTGGATTGAATATCATGTCAGATGCTATGCCAAACTTACAGCGTCCTGTAGCCTTGCAACTTAACAATATCCACAAGAACTTTGGATCGCTTGAGGTACTAAAAGGTGTATCGTTGACCGCTTATGATGGCGATGTCATCTCAATTCTTGGCTCGAGCGGTTCGGGCAAATCCACCTTGCTACGCTGTATAAATTTGCTTGAAAACCCCTCACAAGGGGAGGTTTTTTTGGGCAATGAAGCATTGCTATTAAAACCGAATAAATCAGGGGATTTGGTTGCCGCCAATCAACGTCAGCTTGAGCAGTTTCGCTCAAAAATGGGCTTTGTGTTCCAAAACTTTAACTTATGGCCACACCGGACTATTTTACAAAACATCATTGAGGGGCCCACCCAAGTCCTAAAAATTGCCAAAGACCAAGCCATCAGTGAAGCCGAAGTGCTACTAAAACGCGTAGGACTACTGGATAAAAAAGATGCTTACCCAGAAAACTTATCGGGTGGGCAACGCCAGCGTATCGCCATCGCTCGTGCGCTAGCGATGAAGCCCCAAGTATTGCTATTTGATGAGCCAACCTCTGCCCTCGACCCAGAATTGGTCAATGAAGTATTAGCAGTGATGAAATCGCTTGCTGAAGAAGGTCGCACCATGCTGATTGTCACCCATGAAATGCGTTTTGCGCGCGATGTATCAAGCCAAGTGGTGTTCTTGCATGAGGGACGAATCGAAGAAATAGGCACACCAGAGCAAGTATTTGACAATCCGCAATCAGCGCGGGTGAAAGACTTTATGGCAAGCCATCAAAAATAATCTAATCAACCTATGAGCCGTCAATTGCCATGCGATTGGCGGTTTTGTCGTTTTAGGCATCAGAAAAAATTTATTTGATTTAATTGTTGCTGCATACGTTTTTCACTTGCAAAAATGTTAATTTATGTTAATTTTAACTAAATTGTAAACTCTCATTTATTTTAGTCGCATTGATTTTAAATATTGAAATCGCTGAAAGCGAAACCTGATATTAAATCGCTTTTTACTCAAAAATTTCATTTGTAAGGAACATCCATGCAATCAACCTTGAATTCAACCTACTCAAAACTCGCCTTGGCAACGGTATGTGCAGTTAGCATGGGATTAACCGCCTGTCAAAAACCTGCTGAAAAAACAGAAGCTGCAGCCGCCAGCCAACCCGCTGCCGGTGCCAGCACAGGCAAAAAAATTCGTATTGCCACTGAAGGCGCCTACAAACCATTTAACTACACCAATGCCGATGGCACGTTAGGCGGTTATGACGTGGATGTTGCCAAAGCCGTGTGTGCCCAAGCGAAACTCGACTGCGAAATCGTAGCGCAAGATTGGGACGGTATTTTGCCAGGCTTGATGGCGAGAAAATACGACGCGGTTGCCGCGGGTATGTCAATTACCCCAGAGCGTTCAGCGCAAGTGGACTTCACCACACCTTATTTTAAAAATACCATGGTTTGGGTCGCTGCCAAAGATGGCAAATTCAACCCACAAGCAATTTCAGGGCTAAAAATTGGCGGTCAACGCTCAACCACCATGGCGCAGTACCTTCAAGATAAACTGAGCAAAACCAACGAAATCAAATTGTATGACAACTATGACAACGCCTACATTGACCTAAAATCAGGTCGTATCGATTCAGTGCTGTCTGAAAAAGTAACCGCTAGCGAATGGCTAAAACAAAACAGCAACTACCAACTCGTAGGCAGTGAGATGGATAATGGTGACAACATCGCAATGGCCATTCGTAAAGGCGATCCACTAAAAGCAGAATTTGATAAAGCCTTAGGTGCACTACAAAGCAATGGCGAGTTGGCAAAATTACAAAAGCAACATTTTGGTAATTAATTGACGTTGTATCGATCGTTTTAAAATTTACACAATAGATGTGGGTGACCCTCAAATTTTGACAAAAGGTGTTGTTATGAAACAGTTATCGGTTTTGGGTGTATCGTCGTTAGCCATTTTGATGGGGGTAACTGCCTGTCAAAAACCTGCGGAAAAACCGGCAGACACGGCAGCAGCAAGTAACGCTACCACGGCAGCAAACGCAGATATGCCACAGATTCGTATCGCTACCGAATCAAGCTTTGTCCCCTTTAGTTATAAAGATGCCAATGGCAAATTAATCGGCTTTGAGATTGATTTGGCAGATGCGTTATGTAGTGAAGCCAAACTAAAATGTGAAGTGATTTCCCAAGATTGGGATGGACTGATTCCAGGACTACAAGCACAAAAATACCATGCCATCATGGCGGGGATGTCAGACACCGCAGAGCGTCGCCAAGTGGTGGCATTTAGCGACCCATACTTTACCAATAATCTCGTTGTGATTGGCAAAAAAGGGGTAGACAAAGGTGCTGATGACCTAGCAGGCAAATCAGTGGGTGCGCAGCGTTCAACGACCGCAGCTGAGTACTTAGCCAAAAACTTCCCAAAAGCCACCCCAAAACTGTATGACACCCAAGATAATGCCTATCTTGACCTAGAATCGGGTCGTACGGATTTGATGATTTCTGACAGTGCCCCAGCCTTATCATGGTTAAAAACCGCCAAAGGTCAAGGCTTTGAAGTCAAAGGTCAACCGATCAATATTGATGACAAAATTGCCATTGCCCTTCGTCAAAATGATCCATTGATTGGCAAATTCAACACTGCACTAGCCGCGCTAAAAGCCAATGGTACTTACGATAAAATCAGCCAAAAATATTTTGCAGATTTGCCAAAATAAGCCGTTAAATAACTTATTTGCCTGTTAGTGTTGTTAAAGCTTACAAGCAAAAATTGTCATGTGTTAGACGTTAAAAATTAGGAGTATCAGGTGAAAGCAAATATTTCATTATTAGGTAGCTTGGCATTGGCAGGTCTAGCGCTGGTGGGTTGTCAAAAACCTGCGGAAAAAACTGCAGCAACGACGGGTAGCGCAGCCGCTTCTACAGCGGTGACTACCAGCACTGAGACATCGAGCAGTATGGCTGGCAAAACCATTCGCATCGCCACTGAAGGCACTTATAAACCCTTTAGCATCACCAAAGCAGATGGTAGTTTGACAGGTTTTGATGTCGATTTTATGCAGGCTTTATGTGCACAAATGAAAGCCAACTGTGAAATAAAGCCACAAGATTGGGATGGTTTATTGCCAGGCTTGATGGCAAAAAAATATGACGTGGTAATTGATGCCATGTCTATCACCCCAGAGCGTCAGGCGCAAGTCGATTTTACCGACCCCTATTTTACCAATACGTTGGTATTTTTAACCAAACAAGGTAGCCCCATCAATCCGGATGACCCTGCTCAGATTGACAGCCATAAAGTTGCGGCGCAGCGTTCAACGCTATCAACCCAGTGGATGGAAAAAAATCACCCAAAAGCCAAGCTAAACCTGTATGAAGGGTTGGATAATGCTTTTATGGACTTGGCAGCAGGGCGTTCAGATATGATGATTTCGGATAAAGCCCCGGCCGCTTATTGGCTGACCACGCCAGAAGGTAAAGGCTTTGTAATCAAAGGTAAAGAGATTGATGTCAATGACAAAATGGGTATCATCGTTCGTAAAGGTGACCCACTGCGTTTAGAATTTAACAAAGCGATTGCCACGTTAAAATCAAATGGCACCTATGACAAAATCTATAACCAATATTTTGGCAGTGCAACCACCACAATAGCGGCAGCAAGCAGCGTGGTAGTCACGGTCTCCAGTACCACAACGACCACGACGACTGTGGCAAGTACCAGCAAGTAACTTAACCAAGCGCTTAGGTTTAGTCAAAAACTGGGTGAAAAGTCACTCAGTTTTTTGTTTTTTTGATGGTTTTTGATGGGGCAATCACGTAAAATTGCACCCTGCAAAAAACAAAGCAAAAGGTTATATCCATTATCACCTTTTGTCTATGTGACGGTAAAACTGCGTTTTAAGCATTTTTTGGGTAATAGGTCAACAAACAGAGTTAAAAAGACAGGGTATCGATATTGTGTTAGATCTACAAGGTTTTGGGCAGCTATTATTAAGTGGCGCTTGGGTCACCATCAAACTGGCACTGACTAGTTTAGTGATTGGGCTGATTTTGGGATTATTGGGCGCGACCGCTAAGATGTCACGGTTTAAAGTGCTCAACGCCATCGCCACCGCTTACACCACGATTATCCGTGGTATTCCAGAACTGCTGTCAGTCATGTTTATTTACTTTGGCGGCTCGATGTTGATGGGGCTCATTCTATCGCAATTTGGCAATACCGGATATGTGGATGTCAGTCCGTTCTGGGCGGGAGTTACGGCGCTGTCTGTGGCATTTGGTGCGTATGCGACCGAAACTTTTCGTATGGCATTTCAAGAGATTCCAAAAGGTCAAGCTGAAGCAGCGCAAGCGATTGGCATGAAAAAATTTCAAATACTTTGGCGAGTGACGTTGCCACAAGTCTGGCGTATTGCACTGCCAGGACTGGGTAATTTGTTTTTGGTACTGCTCAAAGATACCGCGTTGGTTTCTGTGGTCGGGCTTGAAGATATCATGCGCCATGCTAAAACGGCAGCGACTTCCACGCAAAGCCCGTTTACTTTTTATATGGCAGCAGCATTGTTGTACTTGAGTCTGACCGTCATCATCACGGGTGTGATTATGTGGCTAGAATGGGTCAATAACCCAGCAGAGCGTTATGCAAAACGCATGCAAAAAATCGGCATGGCAAAATAGGGGATACATCAATGAACTGGAATTGGCAAATTATTATTGATAGTATCCCAAAACTGCTGCAAGGCAGTATTATCACCATTGAGCTTGTGGTGTTGTCGGGTTTATTGGGGTTTATGTTGGCAGTGCCGCTAGCACTGGCTAGGCTGTCGAAAAAACCTTGGGTACAGGCATTGCCATTTGCGTATATTTTCTTTTTTCGGGGTACGCCGCTACTGGTGCAAATCTTTTTGATTTATTATGGATTGTCACAATTTAAATGGGTGACCGAGTCCGTACTGTGGAAATCGGGTGTGTTAGCGAGCCCATTTTGGTGCGCTATCATCGCTTTTACCCTCAATACGGCAGCTTATACCGCAGAAATCATCCGCGGTGCTATCAAGTCCATCCCCAAAGGCGAGAATGAAGCTGCCGACGCCATTGGCATGTCATATAGCCAAAAATTGCGCCGAATTATTTTTCCTCGCGCCTTCGGCATCATGCTGCCGGCTTATGGCAATGAAGTGATTTTTATGCTAAAAGGCAGTGCGCTGGCATCGACCATTACTTTGATGGATATCACCGGTGTGGCAACGACGATTATGTCAAAAACTTATACCGTTTTTGAGTTGTTCTTTGCCTCAGGTATCATTTATTTGTTATTGTCTTGGCTATTAATTGGGATGTTTCGATTGGCTGAGAAACGCATCAATCGTCATCTTTCTTATCAGCCCGTCAGTAATGGGGGCGTTACTGCCTAAACTAGATTAAGCTAGATAAAGAGTTTGGATGTATTGGAGGCGTGCCAATGAAACAAGCAGTTATAGTATCAAGTTTGCTGATAGGTGGGGTATTGCTCTCGGCTTGTCAACCTGCCAGTGATAACAAGCCAGCGCAAAATAGCACAGCAAGTGCCACAGTAAGTACCACAGTGGCTAGCGTTCAAAGTCCGCATCACGTTGCCAGTGTAGCTGTCGCCAGTACCGTATCCTCCCAAACCGCCCAAAACGGTGTGCCCAAACAAATCAACTGGGCATTGGTGGATTCGGGCGTTAAGCCAGTCGATAAGGCTAGCTTTAAATACCCGTTTGCGATCGATAGCGAGCCTGTCAAAGCGTATGCCGAGATGTATCATGTGGATAATGAAACCTCCCGCTACAACTTAACGGTGGGTATGGCAGTCAATGAAGTCTTATCCAAAGTGCTCGACCAGCTGGGTACTGCCTATGTGTCACATGAACTCACAGCCGGTAAAAACAGCGCGTTTGTCATCCATACCACCCAGCAAATTGCCCCGAGTCAATACACTTATGTCTTTGCCGAGCCCTTTGCCAAAGGGTTAACCATTCCTGTCAAAATTATCAATGATGGCAAAAAATAACTAAGTTGCCATCGGTATGTTGACGTTTATTTATCGTTTAAGGAAATACCATGCGTGTGCTAGGACTGGAAACATCCTGCGATGAAACGGGATTAGCCATTTTTGATAGTGACCAACGTCACCAACCCAATCAAGGTTTGGTCGGACAAGTGCTGTATAGTCAAATCGCGCTACATGCGACGTATGGCGGGGTAGTCCCTGAACTTGCAAGCCGCGATCATATCCGTAAATTAGTGCCCTTGTTGCAGCAACTGCTTGATGACTGCCAACTCAAAAAAACCGATATCGATGCAATTGCCTTTACCAAAGGTCCTGGACTGGTGGGCGCGTTGATGACTGGGGCATTATTTGGCCGCAGTTTGGCGATGGCGCTTGATATTCCTGCGATTGGCGTACATCACATGGAAGGACACCTACTCGCGCCGCTATTAGGCGCCAATCCGCCCGATTTTCCGTTTGTCGCGTTGCTCGTGTCAGGTGGACATACCATGTTGGTGGCCGTCAAAGGCATCGGGCAATATGAAATATTAGGTGAGTCGATTGATGATGCCGCAGGCGAGTGCTTTGATAAAGCCGCTAAAATGCTAGAGTTACCTTATCCTGGTGGACCTAATATTGCCCGCTTGGCGCAAACAGGCGATCCGTTAGCCTATGAATTACCGCGCCCGATGTTGGGCAAAGGATTGGATTTTTCTTTTAGTGGTATGAAAACCGCCGTGCATAATTTGATTAAAGACCATCCAACCGATAGCCATAATCCTGAGCATGCCCAGACGCGTGCCGATATTGCAGCAAGTTTTCAATATGCGATGGTCGATACGTTGGTGAAAAAATGCGTCAAAGCCTTGCAGCAAACGGGCATGAAACGTCTGGTGATCGCAGGCGGGGTGAGTGCTAATCAACAACTACGAGAATCGTTAGCTGAGGCATTAGCCAAAATCAATGCCACTGTGCATTATGCACCGCCTGCCTTGTGTACCGACAATGGCGCCATGATTGCTTTCGCCGGGTGGCAGCGCTTGAACGCCGGTCAACACGATGAACTAGCCGTTAGCTGCTTGCCGCGTTGGGATATGACAACGCTGCCTGCTGTCAATCCAATTAACTCATAACCACCACAAGGACTTGAAGATGCCATGGTTGTGGATAGGATTGGGGGCGGCATTTGGGGCAATGCTGCGCTGGTGGTTAGCCAGAATCAATAGCGTACATCCTTGGTTGCCCTATGGCACACTATTTGCCAATGTACTAGGCGGGCTGTTGATGGGATTTGCCTTGATACTCACCCAAAAGATGCACCCAAACTTACGACTGTTTATCACCACCGGGTTTTTGGGGGGACTGACAACGTTTAGTACGTTTAGTGCCGAAGTGTTTACTTTGTTGAATACTGGCAAGGTATGGCAAGGTTTAGCCTTGATTGGCATCCATGTGTTTTTAACCTTGGTTGCGACTGCCATTGGGTTTTATAGTCTTAAATTGTTAAATTATTGATTACTTTTCAACTTGTTAACTTTTTCACCTTTTCACTTCTCATTCACTGCTAAAGGTTGTAAAGCTGCTCAAGGCTTTGCGAATCGATAAGCGAATTTAATCTTAAATACCCTCATCGCATCCCACCTATAGCAGCGTGTGCCATCCGTCAGCCATCAAACTGTCATGATACTGTCACATTTCTTTGTAATCATATACACAATTTTTATACAAACCGAAATATGGTTATTATTAGGATACTTGAAGCGGCCAACTTTGATTGATATCAGCTTTGACCTATCATAGTGAAAATAGCCAAAAAAGGTTAAATCGTACGGTTCGTGACAGTTATTTTATTCAAGCATTTTCATTGTAAACTCAAAAAATGTTTTTAGGAGCTATCCATGCGTTATTCATTATTAAGTGTTGTTGTAGCATCAACGTTAGCATTAACCGCTTGTGGCAACAAGCAAGCAGACAATCAAGCAGCGGGTGCCTCAGCGACGTCAAGCACTGCGACTACAGGCGCGGCAGGTAGCGATAAAAACGCCGTATTTACTATCACAGGTGCAGGTGCCTCTTTCCCACAACCTATCTATGCTAAATGGGCAGGTGAGTTCAAAAACGCCACTGGCGGTCAAGTAAATTACCAATCAATCGGTTCATCAGGTGGTATCAAACAAATCCAAGCCAATACCGTTGACTTTGGTGCGTCGGATGCGCCTTTAAGCAAAGAAGAGTTGGATAAAAGCGGTTTAATCCAGTTCCCAACCGTTATCGGTGGGGTTGTACCGGTTGTTAATATCGATGGTGTTGCACCAGGTCAATTAAAACTAGACGGTGCCACCCTTGCCAATATCTACTTGGGTAAAATCACTAAATGGAATGACCCAGCGATTACCGCATTAAACGCAGGCGTGACACTACCAGATGCGCCAATCACGACGATTTTCCGTTCAGATGGTTCAGGTACAACCTTTAACTTTGCAAGCTACTTAGCTGCTGTATCACCAGAATGGAAAGCAGGTCCAGGTGTGGATAAATCCATTAAATGGCCAACCGCTGCCACAGGTGCAGGTGGTAAAGGTAACGAAGGCGTGGCAAGTAACGTCGCTCGTGCCAAAAACTCAATCGGTTATGTTGAGTACGCTTACGCAAAACAAAACAAAATGGCTTACACTCAGTTGAAAAATGCAGCAGGTAACTTTGTACAACCATCGGCTGAAAGCTTTGCCGCTGCGGGTAATGCAGATTGGAAAGGTACACCAGGCTTTAACATCGTATTGACTAACCAAGCAGACCCAAATGCCTGGCCAATCTCTGCGGCAACCTTCATCTTAGTCCATACTAAACCCACCAACCCAGAAAACGTCAAAAATACCCTTAAATTCTTTGACTGGGCGTATTCAAGTGGTGATGAGCTAGCAAAATCATTGGACTTTGTACCATTCTCAGCAGAAAGCAAAGCTATCTTCCGTGAAGAGTGGAAAAAAGTTGTAGGGGCTGATGGTAAACCACTGTTTACCTCAGATGCTGCTTCAGCTGCAAAATAATCTAATGATGATTAACAGTTAAAAGGGTTATGCATGTCAAACTATACGTAGAGCAATAAACAAGTTAATGCTCTACGTTTTTTTTTCAAATTTCTAGAATTAGTAAACTAAAACTATTTTTTGATGGCTGGGTTCTTATGTCGGATTTACACGCAAAACTCGCAAAGCAAAAACAATTAGACTGGTTGTTTGTCAACGCGACTCGTCTTTTTGCGTTTATCGTGCTGTTGTTGTTAGGTGGTATCTTAATCTCACTATTTCTTGGCGCATTGCCAAGTATGAAGGCGTTTGGCATTAACTTTTATACCAGTAAAGACTGGGATACAGGGATGGATGTATACGGCGCACTGGCACCAATCTATGGTACGTTGGTGACTTCTATCATTGCTATTTTGATTGCGGTGCCGGTAAGTTTTGGTATTGCCATGTTTTTGACAGAGCTTTGCCCAAATTTTTTAAAACGTCCTTTAGGGATTGCCATTGAGTTGTTAGCGGGTATCCCTTCAATTATCTATGGTATGTGGGGATTTTTCGTATTTGCGCCTTGGTTTTCAGAACATGTACAGCCTTGGCTGATTGACCATTTGGGTGATGTGCCTTATGTGGGTCGTTTATTCCAAGGTGCACCGATGGGTATTGGTCTGTTCACCGCAAGTTTGATTTTGGCAGTGATGATTATCCCGTTTATTGCATCGGTCATGCGTGACGTTTTCTCCATTACGCCAAAGATGCTTAAAGAATCTGCCTATGGTTTAGGGTCAACCACTTGGGAAGTGATGCGATACGTGGTGTTGCCTTATACCAAAGCTGGTGTGATGGGCGGTATCATTTTGGGGCTCGGTCGCGCATTGGGTGAAACGATGGCAGTCACCTTTGTTATTGGTAACGCTTATAATGTCAGTCCAAGTTTGTTCCAGTCAGGGGTGTCAATCACTTCGGCATTGGCAAATGAATTTGCAGAGTCTGAAGGCTTGCACCAATCATCGCTATTACATTTAGGTTTCTTGCTATTTATCATTACCTTTATTGTACTAGTGATTTCAAAATTGATGCTCAGTCGTATGGATAAAAATGCGGGTACGAAATAAGGACGCTGAGGAATACTATGACTACTACCAATATGAATCGTAATAACGCCATTTACAAACGCCGCCGTCTAAGCAATGCTCTAGGACTGGTATTTGCCGGTTTGTCCATTGTATTTGGCTTGACCTTCTTAGGCTTAATTTTATTCAAATTGTTTTTATCAGGCTCGCATGCGTTATTGACCATGCCTATTTTTACTCAAGACACGCCATCGCCAAACGAAATCGGTGGTCTTCGCAATGCGATTATCGGCTCAATCATGGTGACAGGATTAGGGCTTGTAGTCGGTACACCGATTGGTGTCATGGCAGGTATTTATCTTGCTGAATTTGCCGAAAACAGCTGGCTTGGTAAAGTCACCCGTTTTATGAACGACATTTTGCTATCAGCACCATCGATTGTGATTGGTTTATTTATTTTTGCTTTGATGGTACAAGGTCGTAACTTCTCAGGTTGGGCAGGTGCAATGGCTTTAGCGCTATTGGTTATTCCTGTGGTGGTACGTACCACCGAAAATATGCTCCGTCTAATTCCCAATACATTGCGTGAAGCAGCTTATGCGTTAGGGACGCCAAAATGGAAACTGGTAACATCCGTTACTTTACGTGCTGCCAAAACTGGGGTATTAACAGGTATCTTACTGGCATTTGCACGTATCTCGGGTGAGACTGCACCCTTACTATTTACCGCGCTCAATAACCAATTCTTTAGTACCGATATGGGTCAACCCATTGCCAACTTACCAAACGTGATTTATCAATACGCCAGCCAGCCATACCCTATTTCAAACCAATTGGCTTGGGCAGGTGCGTTACTCATCACCTTGGCGGTATTAACATTGAATATTTTGGCACGTGCGCTGAGTGGTAAAGAGCAATCATCACATTGATGATCAATAGAAGATTAAAGCTATTTGCTAGTATCAAACAAATTTTATTAAGGTATTCATCATGACCGCAAAAATGCAAATTCGTAATTTAGATTTTTATTACGGTAAATTTTTAGCCCTTAAAAATATCAACATCGATATCGCTGACAAAAAAGTCACCGCGTTTATCGGGCCCTCAGGCTGTGGTAAATCAACGTTACTGCGTACCTTTAACCGCATGTATGACCTCTACCCAGGCATGAGTGCCACGGGCGAAATCAACCTAGATGGACAAAACATCTTGGATAAATCCGTGGACGTCAACTTGCTGCGTGCTCGCGTGGGTATGGTATTTCAAAAACCAACGCCATTTCCGATGTCAATCTATGACAACGTGGCATTTGGTGTGCGTCTGTACGAGAACTTAAGCCGCGCTGAGCTAGACGAGCGCGTTGAATGGGCGCTCAAAAAATCGGCACTGTGGACTGAAGTTAAAGATAAACTTAAAGCATCAGGCCTGTCATTGTCTGGTGGTCAGCAGCAGCGTCTGTGTATCGCACGCGGTGTGGCAACCCGTCCTGAAGTATTGTTACTAGACGAACCTACCTCGGCACTTGACCCTATCTCAACAGGCTCAATTGAAGATTTGATTTCAGACTTAAAAAATGATTACACCATCGCCATCGTCACCCACAACATGCAGCAAGCGGCACGTGTGTCTGACTATACCGCGTTTATGTACTTAGGCGAAATGATGGAAATGGGGGATACCGATAAAATGTTCACCAACCCAGACCGTAAAGAAACTGAAGAATACATCACGGGTAAATTCGGCTAAGCTATTTTTTCGTTATGGGCTATCTGCTCATCATTTAGCCCATCACAATACCTCGCTGGTGCGGGGTATTTTTTTGGCTAAACTTCTAAGCTCAATCAGAGCAAAATAAATATTGATAACGATTCTCATTTACCCTATAATTCGCCAATTGTCATTATTTTTTATCACTTTTTACTTTTAAGGATGTTTTATGTTGAGCCGTACTTTTACCTTATCAATATTACCTCTAGCGATATCTGCATTACTATTGACGGCTTGCCAAAAAACCGAACAAAAAACAGAGGTAGCGCCTGCCGCAAGTGCAACGTCTAACGCTTCAGCAGTCACAGCATCAGCACCGGCAGCAGTGGATATGAGTAAAGAAACGGCGGAATACAAAGCTTGGGTACAAACCCAAATTGATAGCTTGCTTGTCGATACCCAAAAATTTGTTGCACTGCTTGAAGCAGGTAAATTAGAAGAGGCGAAGGCATTATATCCAAAAGCGCGCATGTATTTTGAGCGCTCAGAGCCGATTGCTGAAAGTTTTGGCGATCTTGACCCGCGTATCGATAACCGTGAAGCCGACCTTGAGCCCAATGAAGTATGGACAGGCTTCCATGCGATTGAAAAAATCTTGTGGACACAAAATACCACCAAAGGCACCGAACAACTGGGTAAACAACTGATTGCAGATATCAAAGAATTGCACGCCAAAATTCCAACGGCAGAGGTCACAGGCGATTTGATGGTACAAGGTTCAGTAGATTTGCTCAATGAAGTATCAACAAGCAAAATCACCGGCGAAGAAGAAATTTTTTCGCACACAGACTTGTATGATTTTAAAGCCAATATTGAAGGCGCCGAGAAAATATTTGCCATTTTAAAACCAAAAATCCAAGCCAAAAACCCAGCGTTAGTCACTGAGCTTGAGCAAAAATTTGACGCAGTCAACCAACTACTTGCCAAACACCAAGTCGGGCAACAAGACTATAAATCCTATAAAGAGTTAACGCCTGCAGATACCAAAGCGCTAGCCGAAGCGGTGAATAAACTTGGCGAACCCTTAGCGCAGATGGGCATTGTATTGCAATAAGTCAAAGGTGAAGCAAAAAACTGCTTCACTTGACGGTTTTAGGGTGGCATAAAAAGGTCAGTACGGTGTTAGGGGCAGCATGAAACATAGTAAATTAGATAAGCAAGCGCAAGAAACAGGGGTGGGATTAAAAACCTCAAATCGTCGCAGTTTTTTACGCCAATTTGGTGCGCTCAGTGTGGCAGGCGCAGGTTTAGCCGTGTCAGCCTGTCAGCAAAAACCAAGCGAAAATTTACCTAACTTGAAAGCTTTGGATGGCAATCAGTCCAAAGATAGCGATAAAAACGAAAATCCTAAACATGCCGGTAGTGATGCCAATACCACCAAAAATTGTTTTGCTGATGTCAAATATGATTTTTATGGCGAACACCAAGCAGGCATTACCACGCCGACACAGCGTAATATTTATTTTTTGGTGATGGATTTACATACCGATAAGCTCGACGATGTCAAACAGATGTTCAAAGACTGGACGACCTATGCGGCCAATTTGACGCAAGGTAAAAACATCAAAGCGTATGAAAAAAACCCGTTTGTGCCCCCGACCGACACAGGCGAAGCAGACAGCATGGGCGCGTACGGATTGACGTTGACCTTTGGCATTAGCCCAAGTTTTCTAAAAAAGATGGGACTTACCCATAAGCAGCCCAAAGAATTCCAAGACTTGCCCAAGTTCCCGCGCGATCAATTACGAGAAAATTTGACGGGGGGTGATATCTGTATTCAAGCCTGCGCCGAAGATGCCCAAGTGGCGTTCCACGCGGTACGGCAACTGGTTCGCCAAGCGCGTTCTAATATTACCATGCGTTGGAGTCAGTCAGGTTTTGTTGGGTTTGATACCGGCAATCATACGCCCCGTAATTTATTCGGCTTTAAAGACGGCACTGCCAACCAAAGCACCATTAAGGCTGCGGACAAAAACCTATGGGCGGACACGCCCGATTGGATGAAAGGCGGCACTTATTTGGTCACCCGTGTCATCCAAATGCATCTTGAAACTTGGGATCGCACCTCGCTTAAAGGTCAAGAAGACACCTTTGGTCGACATCGTGATAGCGGTGCGGCGATTGGACAAAAAGGCGAATTTGACACCTTTGATGTGCACGCAAAAGATGCGCAGGGTAAAGCGGTGATACCTGAAATTTCCCACATGGGATTGGCAAAACGCACAGGCGTGGAGATGCTACGCCGTTCGTATTCTTACAGTAGCGGCATTAACCCAGCCACTGGGCAGTTTGATTCAGGGCTGCTATTTATTTCATTTCAAAAATCGCCCGAACAATTTATCATCATCCAAAATGCCCTAGGTCGTCTTGATAAAATGAATGAATACACCACCCACATTGGTAGTGGGCTATTTGCTTGTTTCGGTGGTATCCCGCAAGGTGGCTATATTGGACAAGCATTATTTGAAGCTTAAATTTAAAATGCAACAAGCATCAGTTAACAGTTAAAATAGACGGTTCAAAACACACGCTTAAAAATAGGCGGTTCAAAAAACACGCTTAAAAACAGACGGTTAAAAAGTTACTCATGATAAACATCACCCAAAAAACCCTGCTAAGTTTTGGTCTAGCAATTTCGCTGCTCATCACCAGTCAAAGCTTACAAGCGCAGCAACCAACGCCTGCAAGCGCCCAGATAGCGACGCAAGCCAGTCAACCAGCCAGCAAAAAGCTGAATTTAAGCCCTATTTTTATTAAGCTATCAGACGCGATGGCGGCAATTAAAGCCAATGATACGCCCAAAGCCAAGGACACCCTTGCGCAAATTCAAACAGCCTTTGATACCATAGATGCAACGGCAAAAAATTCCACGCTTGGGCAACAGACAAGCCAAGCGATTAGGCAAGCCATCAGTAATCCCACAGAAGCCAATTTATCAGCCGTGTCAAATGCGTTATATGCCTTTGAAAAAGAACAAATTCCTGTGGATTACAGCGCGAAGCGAAAAGAGTTTGCCAAAAAAATGGTACCTGCGTATGACAATCTTAATCAAGTCATACAACGGGCAGCAGCGACAGATGTCGAAGCGTTACGGGCGGCTTATAACCAGTTTAATGCAGTTTGGCTAGGTAATGAGCGGGTCGTACGCAATACCAGTATGGGGCATTACGGCAAAATCGAAACATCCATGGCGCTGATGCGAGTGGCGATTGAAACCCAACCCATCAATATGGCGCAAATCAAATCCCAATCTGCCGCGCTAAAAGACGCCATCGACAGTTATAACAAGGGTGACGTAGCCGCTGTACAAACCACACAAACCGTCACTCTGGCAGATAGTATCCAGTTACTGCGCGATGGTTTACAGGCATTTAAAACAAACGACGCAGCGACTGGTCAAGCCAAGTTAGGCGAGTTTATTAGTATATGGCCAATGGTGGAAGGCGATGTTAGTACGCGTAACCCCAGTTTATATAATCGGGTGGAAAGTCAAATCCCGCTAGCCATGGCGAAGGGGCAAGACCCTAAACAGCAGCAAACACTGCAATCGATTATCAATGAATTGGCGGCAATCAATCCAACAGCCCAATATACCGCGGTTGATTCGATGCTGATTTTGCTTCGAGAAGGGTTGGAAGCCTTATTAATTGTCATCTCGCTGTTATCGGCTTTAACCGCTGCCAAACAAGCCAAAGCCAAAAAATGGGTGTATGCTGGTGTCGCTTTTGGCTTACTTGCCAGTATCGCAGGCGCGATGGCATTACAGCTATTATTCCCTGCAGTGACTTCTGCCGCCAATCGTGAGATGTTTGAAGGGGTGATAGGCATCATTGCGGTCATTATGATGATTGGCATTGGCGCGTGGCTGCATAGCAAATCATCCGTCCAATCCTGGAACGCTTATATCAAGCGTCATATGGGACAAGCCATGACGGCAGGTAGCTTTGTGTCGTTATTTGGATTGAGCTTTTTATCCGTGTTTCGAGAAGGCGCAGAGACCATATTGTTTTATGTCGGTATATTACCCAATATCAGCATGAGTAATTTTTTAACCGGGATTGGTTTGGCGCTTGTAGCACTGGCAGCAGTGGCTTGGGTGATGCTAAAAACCTCGGTTAAATTACCGATTCCACAATTATTTAAACTATTAACTTGGGTGATTTACTTACTGGGCTTTAAGATTTTAGGTGTCAGTTTGCACGCGCTACAATTAACAGGGTATCTACCGATGACCGCCATGAGTCGCTTGCCCGCCATTGAATCGCTGGGATTTTACCCAACGCTACAGACATTTTTGGCACAAATCGGCTATATTGTTATCCTTATCGCCATCAATCTTTGGATGAAAAACCATCAACGTCAGCAAACGGCTGCATTGGCATAACCTTTAATCAAAGATAATTAACGCCATAAAAAAATGGGTAAAACTTGTTTACCCATTTGGTTGTAGCGTCTAGTTTATAAAGCATAGTTTGCATAACATAGTCTAAACTAAGCTATAGACTACACTACGCCGTTTTTTCCATACGCTCGCGCTGCGCTTGACCTTGCCATAAGCCTTCTAGGTCATAAAACGTGCGGGCTTGTGGCATCATCACATGCACCACCACAGCGCCCAAATCAATCAAGGTCCAATCACTGGTGCCTTGACCTTCCACACCAATCGGATTAAATCCTGCTTGCTTCGATTTCATCGCGACATGGTCGGCAACCGCTTTAAGGTGGCGGGTAGATGTCCCTTCAGCAATCACGATACGCTCCATGACTTCAGTCATATCAGCAACATCGAGTACGGTAATGTTTTTGGCTTTTAAGTCTTCTAAGGCATCTTGAACGACATCAAGACAAGTGGTTAACTGTTGGTGGGCAGGGTGTTGATTGACTAAACTAGCAAATTGGGTATCGGTCATAAATGCGTGGGTTCCATGGATTGGGTCATAATGATTGGGTTATAAGGGTAGCTTAAAATAGGATCATGACAATCCTAAAAAAAGTGCGCTATTTTAACAAAAATCTAACGCACAGGTTATCAAAAAATGTAAATCAATATCAGGCTAAACGTGTGGGGCATATAACTGATGCTCAACAATATACTGATAAACTTGACTCGGTAGACTTAGCCGCGCTTGCTGTCGTTGCCGAGCTTCTGTGCTGTATATCCAAGCCCTGATATCACGACTGGCAATATCAGGCACGACAAACTTATCAATATAAATATGGTTAGTAGTTTGATTTATCAAGTCTTTTGGCGAATGAATGATAAAAGGCACTAACCGATTATCAATATTTATACTAGGAGGTTTATCCGTATTGGCCAAAGCATTTTGGTTTAAGTTTTGGTTTAAATTTTGCTTTAAATTGTGGCTAAGGCTACCCAAGGCAGGACGGGGTAGCACCCATAGATTGGTCAGCGAAAGCAGCTCAAAGCCGCGATACCATTTATCAAGTTGTTCAACACTGTCTTGTCCAAGGACAAAAATTAGTAGGTCATTGGGGTAACGCTGTTTAAATTCACTCAAGGTATGAAAGCTATAAACAGGTGGCTGACACTGCAGCTCAGTCTCATCAATCGACAAAAAAGGCACATCGTCAATCGCAAGCCTAAGCATCTCAAGGCGCTGCTGGTTGGAAGTTGGCTGGGTTTTTAAGGGCGAACCTGCCGTGGGCAATAATTTGGCGATGATATCAACATTGGGAAAAGCGCGCATGAGCTCATGGTACACATGCGCAATCATCTGTAAATGCGCCAAATGTACCGGATCAAATGAGCCACCCAACCAAACACGAATACAGCGAGGGATTGTCATAACCACCCGCCTAATTCAAAGTTAGGGCAAAGAAAACTAACATCATTCATCATCACTACAGCATCTTACAGTTGGTTTGGCGGTTCATCGGTTGGCACATTGCGCACAAAAATCACTTTGTGCAGAATTTTACCATAAAGCAATTTTTGGGCATAACAGATTGTGGCGCACTAGCCTAGTGGTGGAACAGTAGCCTTGCATTGCATTTAAGCTGATATCCTGTGTGACAGGCAATGGTGATAGACAACAAAAAGGTGAGTATCACACTCACCTTTTTTTAAATATAAACGCTTAAAACTCACCGCTATCGGCTTGAACCGCTGTGAGCGCAATGGTATAGACAATATCTTCAACCAAGGCGCCACGCGATAAGTCATTTACAGGCTTGTTGAGACCTTGCAGCATAGGACCGACGCTCACCACGTTGGCAGAGCGCTGCACCGCTTTATAAGTGGTATTGCCAGTGTTCAAATCTGGGAAGATAAATACATTGGCTTGACCTGCCACCAGCGAGTTTGGCGCTTTTGATTTTGCCACGCTTGCGACACTGGCAGCGTCATATTGTAACGGACCATCAATGAGCAAATCAGGCGCTTTGGCTTTGGCGATTTCGGTGGCTTGACGCACTTTATCCACGTCTGCGCCTTCACCTGATGAACCCGTCGAGTAACTAATCATGGCAACTTTGGGTTCGATACCAAACGCTTTGGCAGATTGGGCGGATTGTAGGGCGATTTCAGCCAGCTGCTCTGCGGTAGGATCTGGGTTGATGGCACAGTCACCATATACTACCACTTGCTCAGGCAGTAGCATAAAGAAAATCGACGATACCAGCGAGTACTGCGGCGCTGTCTTGATTAACTGAAACGCCGGACGGACAGTATTGGCGGTGGTATGCACAGCGCCAGATACCAGACCATCGACTTCACCCAAGTGCAGCATCATCGTACCCAGCACGACGGTGTCTTTGAGCTGTTCATGGGCTTGCAGTTCATCGAGTTTGCCTTTACGGCGCTCAACCATGGGTTTGACGTACTTGTCAATCAAGGTCTCTGGGTCAAGAATCTGCAGGCCTTCAGGTAGGGTGAGCCCCAAGTTCTTGGCAACCTCTTCGACTTCACTGCGTTTGGCAAGTAAGATACAATGGGCAATACCACGAGTTTGACAGATGACCGCCGCTTCAACGGTACGTGGCTCATTGCCCTCAGGCAGTACGATGGTTTTTTTGGCAGCTTGGGCTTTTTTGACCAAGGTATGACGAAAAGCCGAAGGGGAGAGTTTGCGGTTGTTGTTGCCTTGACTAAAAGTGGTTTTGATCCAGTCCAGATCCAAATGCGCGGCGACAAAATCGGTGACTTCACTGGCGCGAGTGGTATCATCTGCGGGGATTTCATGGCTGATGTGGTTAAGTTTGGTGACGGTATCAAAGCTGTCAGTGTCAACCAGCATCACAGGAATCCCCGTTTTTAGCGCGGGGCGACACAGATTGATAATCTTTTGGTTCGGCACGATACCGCCTGTCAGAATAAGACCTGCTAGCGGTACACCATTCATGGTGCTAAGGGCAGTTGCCAAAATCAAATCGTCACGGTCGCCTGCCGTCACCAGTAAGTTGCCACGGGTGAAAGAATCTTCAATGTTGGCAACGGTACGCGCAACTAGTAAAGTATTAAGCACACGGCGGTTTTTGGCGTCACCTTCATTGAGCCATTTGGCATCAAGCTCACGCGCCACGTCCCAGGTACGGGGGACACTTAAGGTATTGCTAAAAGGCACCACGCCAATCAAGCGAAATTTATCGGAGTCAAAATAAGGGGAGTGGGATTTAATCGCCTGTAACTGCTCAGCTGCCAAATCAACTTTGGCTTTACCCGGCGCGACGGGTGCTTCATCATAATGGTTATCCACGTTTTTGACCCGCATCAAAATCGTGCCTAACGTGCGCTCGCTTGCCATACCGCCAAAATCACGGGCAAAAATATCTAACTTGTCCACCAAACTATCAGGATTTGCAATATCGCCACTACTGACCAAGATAACTTTGGCGTCTAGCGCGTTGACGATAGCTAAATTCACCAATTCTGCATAACTTGAATCATTGTCGGCAGCCAGACCTTCACAGACGATAACGTCATATTGCTCAGCCAATGTTTGGTGCTTGGCAACCACTTCTTCCATCAAGTCATCTAACTGACCATCCCCAATCACGCGCTCTAAGCGGCTACGGTCAATGGATGTTGGTGGGTTTAAGTTAAAGGCATGTTTTGCAAGCACACTTGAGCTGTCATCACTCTCATGATTGGCGGTGGTGTTTTGGCTAAAAGGTTTTAAAAATCCTGCTTTTAGCCCGATATAATCGAGCGCACGGATAAAACCCAAACAAGCTGAGGTCAAGCCAATGCCGCTACTGGTAGGCACAAATAAAATAGTTTGCATGATAGTTCCTATTTGTTATTTTATTCAAACTAAAAACCCTGATGGGTCATCAGGGTGAGAGGGTTTATAAACCTAAGACTTCTTTGGTTTCTTTGGCGATTTGGTATTCTTCATCGGTCGGAATCACCCACAATTGCAGTTGGCTGTCGGCTTGGTGGAAGCTACCTTCGGCACCGCGAGAGAGCTCGGCATTTTTGTCAAGGTTCGCTTTGATACCAAAATGCGGCAAGTTTTGTAAGATTTTTTGGCGAATTGAGGCGCTGTTTTCACCGATACCGCCGGTAAATACCAAGCCAGTGAAGGTCGGTAATGCACAGCTGAGAGAGGCGATATAACGGGCTGCCTTATAACAGAAAATTTCGATGGCAAGTTTGGCATCTTCGTTGCCTTCGTTGGCGGCTTGCTCCACCGTGCGCATATCACTTGAGATACCTGAAATGCCCAACAATCCGCTTTGTTTATTTAAAATCGTATCAATTTGGTCAAGGCTATAGCCCAAAATACGGTGTAAATGAATATGCAAACTTGGGTCAACATCACCACTGCGCGTACCCATGACCACACCTTCAAGCGGGGTCAGACCCATGCTAGTGTCCAAGCTTTTGCCATCATACACGGCGGTTAACGAGCAACCATTACCCAAATGCACGGTAATCCAACCATTGGCTTGGTTGTGAGGGGCTAGGCTATCAGCGCGGTGGCTGACATAGGCGTGCGAGCTACCATGAAAACCATAGCGACGGATATAATGCTCATTGTACAAATCTTTTGGAATGGCGTAGCGGTAGGCTTTGGCAGGCATGGTTTGGTGAAAAGCTGTATCAAACACGACCACTTGCGGCAAATCTGGGTAAATTTTTTCCACCGCTTCAATACCTAAGGCATGGGCGGGGTTGTGCAGGGGCGCTAATACTTTTAGCCGTTTGACTTCCGCCAAGACATGGTCATTGACTTTTTCGGCATGAGAAAACTCACGCCCGCCATGCACCACACGGTGACCCACGGCAACGGGTTTGTAAGCTGCTAATAAACCTAATATTTTTTGCAGCGCCCATTGGTGATTGGCGCCTGCCAAAGAGATTTCGACTTTTTCCCCATTGAGATCGGTGTGTTTGATACGTGCCGTATCTAAGCCCAAGTTCTCCGCAAGACCGGCAACGCGCTCGCTGCTGTCATTGCTTAATAACGCGTATTTGATTGACGAAGACCCACAATTAAGTACTAAGATCGGATTTTGCATGGCTGTTCCTTTAGACAAGATCTTGTGCATTCCTTGCAACAAGCCCCTTCCTAACTGGATTAAATTTTAAGCTATCCTTGCCTTCAGTAATTTATTGTAGATTAAAAAAAATGTATTGTGGTAATTTTTTGCCAAATTTTTGTTGTCATCACCATAGCAAAAAAGCATACCACAACAATGAGGGTGTTAACAAAATGAAAAAATAACAAAAATCATGGATTTAATGCTCATCTTTAGTAAGGTGAGATAATTGCTTATAAAACGCAAAAACAGCTACAATAACCCCATCGCAAATTTTATTTTTTCAGTTATTTTATTCTTAAAATTAAGGGCATTCATGCAAATTTCAAAACTATCCCCAACAATCGCCGTGCTGACGGTGATGTTGGTAACCAATGTGCTGACAGGATGTGGGCAAAAAGGGGCATTGTACCTACCCAGCAACAATAGCCAACAAGTAGTCGATGCTGCCGCCAAACCGACTAGCACCACTGCCAATGCCTCTGATACCAAAGTCGATATCAACACCCAAGATCCCAACGTCATGATTGATAATAATGCAGCCCCAGCAGCGCACTCAGCGCCTCACTCAGCGACTACGCCATCGGTGCCATCGGTTGGAGGTAAAAATGATTACTAATGATGCAGCTGCAAGTTTAGCAATCAATCCGACCGAACACGTCAAGTCAATCAACTGTCTGAGTTATGATGACAATGCCTTGATGATGGATGGCGTCAGTCTTGCAGATATCGCAAAGGCCTTCGGCACACCGACCTATGTGTATAGTCAGCAGGCGATTTTGGCAGCCTATAAAGCTTATGATGATAGTTTTGCTGAGATTGAGCATCAGATTTGCTATGCGGTAAAAGCCAATAGTAACCTTGCGGTATTAAACGAGCTTGCCAAAGCAGGGGCAGGGTTTGATATTGTAACAGGGGGCGAGCTTGCGCGGGTTTTGGCTGCAGGTGGTGACCCCAAAAAAATCGTATTTTCAGGACTTGGCAAAACCGCCGAAGATATCCGCACTGCCCTTGAAGTAGGGATTGCTTGCTTTAATGTCGAATCAGAAGCTGAGCTGTACCGCATCAATGCAGTGGCAGGCAAACTACAGCAGCAAGCGCCAATTTCGCTACGCGTCAATCCCAACGTCGACGCGCAAACCCATCCATATATATCCACAGGACTCAAAGAAAATAAATTCGGCATTACCCATGAAGATGCGCCCCGTATCTACCAAATTGCCCATGACTTACCGCACCTAAAAGTTGTCGGTATTGATTGCCATATTGGCTCGCAGTTGACCCAAGTTCAGCCTTTTATGGATGCGTTGGATAAAGTCATTGAGATGATTCACGCCCTTGCCAAGCAAGGTATTGCGCTTGAGCATATTGATTTGGGCGGTGGCTTGGGTGTGCAGTATATTGATGAAGACGTTGCAAGTATTGAAGAATTTGCGCAGTTACTGTTACCAAAACTGAAAACTTTAGGCTTAACACTTTATCTAGAGCCGGGCCGTAGTATCGTTGCCAATGCAGGTGTATTGTTGACCCGAGTGGATATTTTAAAACCTACCGAACACAAAAATTTTGCCATTGTCGATGCCGCGATGAATGATTTGATTCGTCCGGCACTTTATCAGTCAGAGATGGCGGTCATCCCTACACAGTTGAACTCACCGGTTGAACCCAAAGTATGGGACATCGTCGGCGCGATTTGTGAAACAGGCGATTTTTTGGCAAAAAACCGTGTGTTGGCATTGGCTGACAATGATATCCTAGCCATCACAGGTGCAGGGGCGTATGGGTTTGTAATGTCGAGCAATTATAATAGCCGCCCACGTGCTTGTGAAATTTTAGTCAAAGAGGGTCACGCCCATGTCATTCGCGAGCGTGAAACAGTTGAGAGCCTTTGGCAAAACGAAAAATTGGTAGATTAAATCTATCCTGTAAGGTTTGCTGGCAACGCTAAGCCTTATTTGTCCCTCTGAGCCCAAAACCTTAGCAGCTGAACCCAAAACCTTAGTAATCGAGCCCAAATTTGCTTGACTTGCTAAGGTTTTTTTGTTCCCCAATTACCTTATAAAAAATCAGCTATCATGGTAAGATAGCGTGCATAAATCAAAATAATTTTAAGGAATAACAATGTTAATTGAATTTACCAAAATGCATGGACTGGGGAATGACTTTATGGTCATTGACCTGGTCACACAGCGACTTCACTTGACCAAAGAATTGGTAGCGTTGTTAGGGGACAGACACTTAGGCATTGGCTTTGACCAGTTGCTGATTGTTGAGCCGCCAAGCCGCCCTGATGTCGATTTTCGCTATCGTATTTTTAACAAAGATGGCAGTGAAGTGCAGCAATGCGGCAATGGCGCTAGATGTTTTGCCCGCTTTGTGCAGGCGCGTAAATTGTCATTTAAACAGCGTATTCGGGTAGAAACCGCCAGCGGTATTATCACCCTTAGCACCGATGATTATGGCTGGGTAAAAGTGGATATGGGTAAACCAAAATTCGAGCCCGATGAGATTCCTTTTACTCCCAAAACCATTACCAAAGTTCAAAACTCATATCGGCTCAATGTTGATGGTACGCCTGTGACACTCTATGTCGCCAATATGGGCAATCCCCATGCCATCATCAAAGTAGATGATGTATTGACCGCCGAGGTGGAAAAACTCGGTAAAGCCATTGAGAGCCACCCTGCATTTCCTGAGCGCGTCAATGTCGGGTTTATGCAGGTGATGAATAATCGCCATATCAGGCTGCGTGTGTATGAGCGTGGCGTGGGCGAAACGCAAGCTTGTGGCACGGGTGCGTGTGCTGCCGTTGTCACAGGGGTGCGTGAAGGCTGGCTAGATGAAGGCGTGGATATTCGCGCCCAGTTGTATGGCGGCAGTTTGGTGATTCGTTGGCAAGAAGGCTATCCTGTGTATATGACGGGTCCTGCGACCTTTGTGTATGAAGGGGTATTTAGTCCTGAGGGTTTAATGGCAGGTGCGGGGCTAAAATTTGCGCCAGCACAATCAAGTGAGGAATATCGCTCAGATGAGGGACATCCTTACCATGAATAGCACCCAACCTCACTAACCGACACTATGACAACTAGCCGTAGCCTAAGTCAAGGCAAAAATAGTCAAGGGAAAAAGCGCAGCCGTGTAGGCAAATCAGCAAACGATGATTTGCCCACCCACTTAACGCCGCATGCGGCAGAAACTGTGCTCAATACCAATGACCAAGCTTTGGTAGATCGCTGGCTTGCTGAGCTAAGCAGTAAGCGTTATAGCGCAGCAACTATCAAAAGCTACCGCCAAGCGCTACAGCCTTTTTTGGCGTATTGCTATGAGCAACATACCGCACTTTGTCACATCACCCGTCAGCAGTTGTCAGATTTCCTAATTCAACGATTGGATGTCGATAAAATATCCAAATCCAGTAGTCAATATGAACTGACCGTGTTGCGCCAACTTTACAAATGGTTGATTGCTCAGCAGCTGATGACACTAAACCCCACCACGACCATACGTCTTAAACGCGCCCCGAGACCTTTGCCCACATTACTTGATATCGATGTATTATCCCAGTTATTAGACCAAGCTGCGCCAGAAGATAGCCATGAAGCGCGGTTATGGATTCGCGATAAAGCCATGCTAGAATTACTGTATGGCAGTGGTTTACGGGTCGGCGAGCTCGTGGGACTTAATATGTCTGACATCGACAAATCACAGCGGCTGTTACGAGTACTTGGTAAAGGCGGAAAAACGCGCATCGTACCGATTGGCGAAAAAGCCTGGCAGGCACTCATCAACTATTTGCCGCATCGCTCGCTATGGGTGGAAGAGCAAGACCCTGCAGTATTTGTCAGTGAACGTTATGGGACGCGTATCTCAACACGCACCGTGCAGCTACGTATCAAGCTACAGTCCAAACGTGCCGGTATCGCACAAGATTTATACCCGCATTTGCTAAGGCACTGTTTTGCGTCACATATTTTAAGTGATAGTGGTGATTTGCGTGGTGTTCAAGAATTGCTAGGACACAGTGATATCAGTACCACACAGATTTATACCCATTTGGATTTTGGGCATTTATCGCAAGTATATGACAAAGCGCATCCACGCTCACGGCGATAGCGCACCATAATAGGCAGGTTAAGCAGTAATATTAAACATGAAAAAAATATTAAACCTAGCTACTTTAAGCTTAGCGACCTTAACCCTAACCACATTAAACTTAGCCATATTAAGCATTTACCGCGCGGGTCAAATGCTCAGAAGTACGGCGAAGATTAAGGCTCAAGATAATCGCTAAGCCACGCAGCATCTCAACACCGATACGAGGATAATCTGATAAAATTCGCTCAAAGTCAGCTCGAGACAAGGTGACAAGCGCACACAGGCTGGCTGCTTTAATGGTAGCGGAGCGAGTTAATAAATCTAACAGTGCCATTTCACCGGTACTTTCGCCCGCCCGAATCTCCCCGACTTTAATTTCTGCCCCTGAAGGGCTGTATTTAATGACTGATAGCTCACCAATCAGCAAAAACGCCATAAAATCGCCATGCTCGCCTTCCGTAAATAATACTTCTTGCGGACTCAACTGTCTAAAATGCAATGAGTTTTCGACCACTTGAAACATATAAGGATCAAGACGACTAAAAATTGGGCTATTCTTTAAATATTCAAAAAGTGGATTATCCATTTTTCGCTTAAGGGTCGTTAGATATTATTTGCTATGATAGTCAATTTTTGACATTCGAGCAACGCAATATTCTGCCGAGTTATTTGCTGTGCATCCGCATCAAAGTCGGCAAAAATCACGCTCGGGGCTTGCTGTGATGGGGTTGTTTTATTGGTATTTTGGTCAGCATTTTTGTCAAGCTGTTGGTAACTATCTGACTTAGGCAGCCAGCTTGCTGCTTTGGCAGATAAAGGTAAATGCGCTAAATTGTTGGTGATATTAAAATCTCGGGTTACTGCATCGTTTGCTGCATCGTTTGCTGCATTGATTTTTTGGGTGAAAACGCGCTCACCATCGCTGCTGATAAATTCGCTATGCCCCCAAGTGCTGCGAACGTTGCCAGGCGCTGAGGGATTGACCACATGGTCACCCGTCTGACCTGCGCCAATGACCATGCACTGACTATCGAGCGCCCTTGCGGTGAGTAGCGCATGCCAATGTGCTTTACCTGTTTGGTAGGTAAACGCCGAAGGCGCGGTGAGTATATCTGCACCTAGTTCGCGTAGTTTGACGGCAAGGGTGGGGAAACGAATATCAAAACATACCATCATGCCGACTTTGCCAAACTCGGTATCCGCCACAATCAGCTCATTACCGGCTTCGAAGGTTCTACCTTCATCATAGTTGCCTGTGCTATCATTGACGGTGGCTTTGAACAAATGAATTTTGTCATAACGCGCTAAGCAGTCGCCAGCAGGGTCAAATAATAGTGAGCTTTGCCGAAGTTTACCGTCAGCCACAGGCGTACCGTCAGGTCGATACGGGCAGGGCAAGGTTCCTGCCAGTAGATACACACCATAGTGACTGGCAGCCTGTGCCGACCAAGCTTTTAAGGCGTCAAAATATTGACTGGCAAAACCCTGTTTGCCAAAACAAAAAGCATTTTCTGGCAAAATCATCATGCGGGTGCCGCGTTCACTGGCTATTTTAATACCTAATTCAATAGATTGAAGATTTGCTAAAATATCGGTCTGGCTATTGAGTTCAACAATCGCAAATTTTGTCAGTTTTGTCATGGTGTGATTTCGTAAGCAAAAAATTTAGGGAGTTTGTGGGTGCTGCAGATAAGTAAAGTTAAGCTAATCACAGTTAAGCTAAGTGCAGATAATTAATATACGGCTGAATGTCAAAAAATACTAGCATATCTTGTTGAAACAATACTAAACTAGCAACCTAGCAGAGCATGAACACACCATAGACACACCATCTAAACTAACCTCATTAGAGTAAGGCTTAAAAAAACGCGTTATGAAAATTGGTATTGGGGCAAAGCTAACGACGGGGATGACACTCACCCCACAAATGCAGCAGGCAATTCGCTTGCTGCAATTATCGAGTCTTGAACTTGAACAAGAAGTGCAGCTTAAACTCGATAGCAACCCACTGCTTGAGCGTGAAGAAGAGTGGGAGACGTCTTATGACGACGCTGATAATGTTGCCGATGGCGAAAACTATCCAGAACAAGACATGGATAAAGACTATGACTATGACGATGACGACTATCAAGTAGAAGGTGTTGAGTTGTCTGAAGCTGCTTTGGATGACTATACCCGTCCTGAGGTGTTGGAAGATTATCCAGCGTCGGATGATTTTTATCCTGCTTCTGCTAGCCAAGATTATCCCGAGCACAGTGAACCCTCGGCAGTGCATGAGTATGCAAGTGATAGTTACAGTGACAGTTATGGGGACAACAATAACAATAGGGACAGTTATGCAGACAGCGATTATCACTATGATGAGGAATTTGGCTTAGACGGCATTGATAGTAGCGAGCATCTTAGCAGCCAGCAAATCGACATGCCTGTGGATGCACAGTGGGATGATATTTATAGCTATGAATCTTCGGCAGCCACGGGCATTGATATTGAAGACAGTCAGGATGATTATAAGCTTGCTACGCAAGGAAACATTCAAGATTATGTCCGTTGGCAACTGAATTTAAGACGGCTCTCCACCATTGATATGCTGATGGCGGAGTATCTGATTGATAGCATGGACGAGCGCGGTTTCATCACGTTATCAAATGATGAGCTATTTCAAAGTTTTGATACCATGTTGTCATTTTATCAAGTTGAAAACGTGGACTTGGCGCTTGAAGACATTGAACTTGTGGTTAAGCAAATACAAAACTGCGAGCCACTGGGCGTTGGTGCAAGAAATTTGGCAGAATGCTTGCTGATTCAGCTCAATAAATTGCCGAGTGATACCCCCTCTTGGCAAGCAGCCAAGCAAATTTTGATGCATTCAGAGTTTTTTGCCAACAATAACATCAATGCACTGCTTAAATCATCCAATCTTGACATCTCTGAGATTCAGCCTGCCCTTGCCTTATTGCGCACATTAAACCCCAATCCTGCACTGTCTTATGAAAAATCACAGCGCCAGCTAGATAAAGGCATTGAAAGCTACGACATTCCTGATGTCATTGTGGTGCAGCGTGGACAGCATTGGGAAGTCAGCCTAAACCCAGAAACCTTGCCAAAACTGCGTATTAACCAAATGTATGCCAAGCTTGTCAATCGCAATGACAACAGTGAACAAGGCGTTTATCTAAAAGAGCAGCTGTATGATGCGCGGCTGTTTATCCGCAGTATCGAAGAGCGTAATCAAAATCTACTAAAAGTTGCAACCTGTATCGTCAAACGTCAGCAGGCTTTTTTTGAGCAAGGCGTCATGGCAATGCAGCCGATGGTACTCAAAGATGTGGCAGATGAAGTGGGCTTACATGAGTCAACCGTTTCTCGTATCACTACCAGCAAAACCATCGTTACCCCCAAAGGGCTATTTAGCCTAAAATATTTCTTTTCCAGTCAAGTCAGTAGTGATGAGGGTGAAGGCGTTTCTTCAACCGCTATCAGCGCGATGATAAAGCAAATGATTGAAGCAGAAGACCCCAAAAAACCGCTATCTGATAGTAGTATTATGAAGAACCTGCAAGATAAAGGCATTGATATTGCCCGTCGTACTGTTACCAAATACCGAGAAGGTATGAACATCGGTTCTTCTACGCAGCGTAAAGTGCGGTTTTGACCGCAATGTTGTGATTAGATGGTCAGTCAAAATCTTTTCTAGCTGAATTCTCAAATTTAACTCAACTCTCGAACTGTTAACAAATCTCTTGGTATTTTGCTAAACAGCAACGGTTGATGGCATACCCACCTTTTTGCATAATGGATTCATAGGGGATAAACCTTTGACGCAGTAACGTGGCTTAGCAATAATTGCTCAATAGCAATTATTTTTACTCCCAGTTATTTGAAGTGATGTAAATCAAAATGATATAAACCAAGTTGCCAAGCTTTTTTAGCAACTTATCTTGGTACACCGGTATGCTTGAACACTATAATTTGATTTTACTTTTTTTAGGGTTGGCGTTTTTAATCGGGGCATTCTTTCCTGTGCTACCGCGCAAGCTTTCGATATCCTTGCCTATGCTACAAATTACCTTTGGCGCACTGCTAGGGTATTTTTTTATGGGGCTGCCTAGAATTAATCCGCTTAATTATGGCGTTCCTATCGAGAAAGTTACAGAAGTGGTGGTGCTGATTTCGTTGGTCGGTTGTGGTATCAAGCTCGATAGTCCGCTCAATTGGAAAACTTGGCAACCGACCTTAAGGCTGTTGGTGATTGTGATGCCAGTGGGTATCGCCGCGATGGCATTGATGGGGCATTATATTTTTGGACTCAGTATGGCGGCGGCTATTTTGCTCGGTGCGGTGCTGGCGCCAACCGACCCTGTATTAGCGGCAAGCATTCAAGTCGGTCCACCCAACTCCGAACGACAGGAAGATGTGACCCGATTTACCCTTACTTCAGAGGCGGGTCTCAATGATGGACTGGCATTTCCGTTCGTGTATTTAGCGATAGCCATTGCTACGGCAGTGTCACTCAATCAGGGTTTTGGTGCAGAAGATTGGCTGCATTGGTTGGGCTATGATGTGTTCTGGCGAATCATCGCAGGGGTGGCGGCAGGGTATTGTGTGGGTAAGTTTTTGGCAAATTGGCTATTTACCAAGGCATATCCCGATAAAGTCGAGCAAAGTTATATGGTATTAGCCTTGATGTTACTGGCTTATAGCATCACAGAGTTCGTGCATGGTTATGGTTTTATTGCGGTATTTGTCGCCGCGTTAACCCTTCGGCGCTCAGAATGTGAACATGAATATCATCAAGGCTTGCATGATTTTGCTGAGCAAATTGAAGGTTTGCTGATGTCGCTCGTGATGGTATTTTTGGGACTGCTAGTGGGTCAAGCGTTAGCGAGTGATGTTACCCTTAGCTGGCAAGTGTATGTGGTATGTTTGGCGTTTATATTTTTGATACGTCCCATCGTGGGTTATTTTAGTCTAGGTAAAATGGGGATGAGTCGCAATGAACGCTGGGTAACGGCAGGACTGGGCATTCGCGGGATTGGTACATTGTATTATATCGCCTATGCGATGAATAAAGGCGTATTTACCAGTGATGAAGCGCTAAAAATTTGGGTAATTTGTGTGGTAATGATTGCAATGTCGGTGTTTTTACATGGGCTAACCGCTAATCGTCTATTAGCCATGACCAAAAATTAGTACAACCCAAAAACAAAAAAGCGGGTGAGTTACCCGCTTTTTTTACGCTGATATGATTAGCCACCACCCACCGCTTGCACCACTTCAATGTTCATACCATCTTGCAAGGTGACATTTGCCAATTGGCTTTTTGGAACCAATTCACCGTTGATTTCAACAGCAAAACGACCTTGGGTTTGCCCCATTTCATCCAATAGTTGTAAAAGATTTTGGTGTAACGTTTGTTTGACATCACCATTTAAAGTCACTTGTGGCATTATTTCGCTTCCTGTTTTGTTACGCTTTCTGTCCTGGTTAAATAGGGTTAAACTGATGAGGTGTGCTTAGCAACACTGATAGCAAGCCAAACCCATGCGATAATAAACAGCGTGCCGCCAATCGGGGTAATGGCACCGAGCCATCGTGGCATACCCAAAGCCATCAAGTATAGCGAGCCTGTAAAAAGCACAATACCCAGTTGCATCACCCACGCGATAGTAGGGGAGGTGAGGTTTATACGCAATAACATACCAACAATCAACAATCCAAGCGCATGATAAAAGAAGTATTGCGTACCCGTCTGCCACCAAGCCATCTGCTCGGCTGACAAACGCGGTTTAAGTCCATGTGCGGCAAAAGCCCCACAGGCGACCGCCACTGCCATATTTATCGCGCCAATACTTATCCAGTTCATGACGCTTAATCCAACTGCAAATGGGTATTGGCTAACATGGCTTCTTTGATTTTATCCATGGCATTTTTTTCAATTTGGCGTACCCGTTCCGCTGAGATATTGTACTCCGCCGCCAACTCGTGCAAGGTCGCTTTTTGCTCATTGAGCCAGCGCTGCTGTACGATATCCCGCGAACGATCATCTAAGTCTTCCATAGCTTCCATCAAGGCTGAATTGTTATTTTCTTCCCAATCAGCATCTTCTACCATATCAGCTGGGTCAGCCGCATCTTCCAAAAAATACTGCGGTGCATAGCGACCTTCGTCTTCATCATCACTTTGCGCTTCAAACGATGCATCATATGAAGTCAGACGACTTTCCATCTCTAGCACTTGTTTGACGGTAACATTTAAGTCTTTGGCAATCGCTTCGGCTTCTTCGAGCGTTAACTGGTTATTGGTTTTTTTCAGTGAGCGCAAGTTAAAAAACAGCTTGCGGTGCGCTTTGGTGGTCGCGACTTTGACGATACGCCAGTTGCGAATCACAAACTCATGGATTTCAGCTTTAATCCAATGCACAGCAAAAGACACCAAACGCACGCCTTTATTTGGGTCAAAACGTTTCACCGCTTTCATCAAGCCGACATTGCCTTCTTGAATCAAATCGCCTTGTGGCAAACCATAGCCAGAGTAGCTGCGCGCAATGTGAATCACAAATCGCAGATGCGACATAACCAGCAGCCGGGCCGCTTCTACATCCCCTTCATCAGTATAGCGATGCGCTAGCTCCTGTTCTTGCTCTGCTGTCAAAATAGGAATTTGATGAACCGCGTTGATATACGCGCCTAAATTCACCCCAGGGGCAGATAACGCAGTCGGCATGGTAGGAACAAGCGCATTGGTCATGGCTTTCTTTTGACGGGGCCGCGATGCAGTTTTACGTGGTTTTTCAGCAAACTCATCGTCATAGTCGTCATCAGCCTCGTCCACCAACTCATCATAGTCATCATAACTATCAGGGAGCTGTGCAAGGTCAATATCATCGTCACCTAAGCTATCAAAGTCTGGCTCGTCAAATTCATCGAGTTCGTCATCGTCGATGTCATCAAAGGCAGCGTGTGGGTCGTCACCCAGCTTAGCGTCAAGCTTGGTCGATTTTTTTGCGTTGGCAGTCTTTTTTATTGTCATTGTTTTGGTCTTTATAGCCATGAAATAGCCTGTCAATTGTCCTTTAATTTCTGTTATTTAGTATGCCTTAAAGCCAGCTTTTTTGTAAGAGGCGTTTAGCAACTTTTGGTTATGATCGAGTGAAAGATTGTGTCTGTTGTATTTTCAGACGGTGTGATTGATGTCTGCTGTACCAGTGTATATCCGGCATGCTGACAAAAAGCTGCGATGTCACGCTTGCTGTTAGGGTCGGTTGCAGTTACATACACCGCATGACCCACCGCGGTCTTTTTTAGTGCCATTTTAAGTTTAAGCAGCGGCATTGGGCAGGCAAGTCCTTTACCATCCACATAATGCTCAATTTGAGCATCGATGTTGGGATTGTTATGTGCGTCTGAGCGAAACAATCCCCAATCTTGGCAAAAGGCGTCATCTGAGAGTAAGGCAGGATTTAGCATAATCTGAGAAGAATCCGTCATGGTAATAAAATCGCTAATCGAAAATTCAAAGTGTGTTAGATGGTTATTATAGGCTAAATTACAAGTGTAGAGGATTGAGATAAATCAAAGTTAGCATTATATTTTTGAAAATTTAAGCTTTATCATGCCCTTAGTGGTCGGTAGATTGTAGCAAGATATCATTACAAAATTTGGCTTTTTAAAGCTGCTGAAATTTGTATATTGAGCAGTATTATTTACCATTTACCTTTTTTTAAACACCATTTTTTTAAACATCATTCTAAGCTAATTCGCTGTCAAAGGTCGCGCATGCCCATCAATCCACTTGCTAGTTATTTATCTGCTAGTTATTTATTTAGAAAAACGCCCGTAGTAGCTGTATTAAGTACCCTATCAACGGGCGTGCTTGCTGTCGATAACTTTTCCTATCAAAGTGTGCTCGCTTTTAATCCAGTCATGATTGCAAGCGCTGAGCCTACCCAAGTCAATGGCCAATTAGCCTCTATGGACAATGGGCAAGCGCTCATCGATACCGAGCAAAATCGCCAAGTCGGTGAGTGGGCGCTTCGACAAATCAACGGCAATGCAGCGCTGATAAAAGACCCTTGGTTGCAGCAATCGCTTGAACAAATTGTGTGGCAAATCAATGCGGTGGCAGGTCTCAACGCACCCATGGGATTGGCGATTATCAATGACAAGCAAATCAATGCCTTTGCAGTACCGTCTGGGCTTATCGGCATCAATGTCGGTTTGTTGGATAAAGCCAAAAGTCTGGATGAAATAGTGAGCGTCGTCGCGCATGAGATTGCCCATGTAAGCCAGCGCCATTATCAACATCGCAATGATGAAAAAACCAAACAGCTACTGATGCAGGCAGGCGGTCTTTTGGCGGGCGTCGCAGCATCTAAAGTCGGGGATGGTGATGCCGCCGCCGCTGTTATGCTAGGCTCTCAGGCGATATCTGCCAACGCTGCTGCCTCCTATAGCCGCGGTCAAGAGCGAGAAGCCGACCGTATTGGCATGCAAATCATGAACCAAGCGGGCTATGATGTCAATGCCATGCCCAGTTTCTTTGCCACCTTAGACCAACAAAACCCTGTCAAAAGTAACACCTTGATTCCCAGTTTTATTTTAAGCCATCCGCTCACCGCAGATAGAATCAGTGAAGCAAGGGCGCGAGTCGCAACTTATAAGCGTGATAGCCAAGCCAATATGGCATCAAACCGTTATCAATCTATTCAACAGCAGCGCGCGCAACTGTTTGAACAAATCCAGTGGCGTGCTCGCTACTACGGCTATCTAGTCAACAAAGCCGATTTGGAACAAGGGGCGAAAACCAGTGAAGGTGCCAAACTTGCGCTGATTAATTATTATCTCGATAACGGACAACCCAAAGCGGCACAAAGTTTAATGCAGGATTTTGATAAGGACATCAACACGCTCACCAATCCGCTGGCAGTCGTGACATTTAGCCAGTTAGCGGCGCAGCAAGGCAATGTCGATGTGGCAATCGCTAAATTGCAGCAACTCGCCTCTGTGTATCCTGAGCGCACAGACGTGCCACGCTATCTAAGTGATATTTATTTAAAATATCGACCTACTGCAGAAAGTGGTCAAAAAGTATTAGCGCTGCTTCAACCCTTATCCAAGCAAAATCCCCGTGACGTCATGGTGTGGGATCGATTGCAGCAAGCCAGTCAACTACTCGCAAAACATCGTAGCGGTGATGAGCAACTGATTCATCGCATCAATACGTTACGCTATCGCGCGTATAGCGAGTTATGGCGCAATGAGCTAAAAGACGCGGTGACATCACTCACCCAAGCCAAATCGTTAGCAAAGCAGCTACCTAGTAACCAATCTTTGCTGGCACTGCTGAACCAGCAAATCAACCAAGTACAAGACGCCAATCAGTTTAAACCATCTTAACGATTAGACGGCTAACGTAGGTTCATTATCCGTTGGCTCATCCTGCTCCGGTAGCGCCAACCAACTGGCAAGTTTCAGTGACAGTTCTTCGAGACCAATTCTATCTTGGGCAGAAAATAATTGAATACTAAACGGCAATTTTAATTTATTAAGCTGATTGCGGGTTTGCTGTAACGTGTTTTTGGCAGCACCATATTTGAGCTTATCGGCTTTGGTTAATAGCACATGAACCTCAAGCTCACCATCTTTTGCCCAGTGTAGCATTTGCTCATCAAAGAATTTTAATGGATGGCGAATGTCTGTGAGCAGCACTAAACCGGCGAGACTTTTACGCGAAATTAGGTATTTTTCAAGCTCTGACTGCCATTCTTTTTTCATCGCCTCGGGCACGGCGGCATAGCCATACCCTGGCAAATCCACCAACCGCTGATCCAAATTGCCCATATTAAAAAAGTTAATCATTTGGGTGCGACCTGGGGTTTTGGAGGAACGGGCTAACTGGCGCTGCTGGGTCAATGCATTAATGCAAGAGGATTTACCAGCATTTGAGCGGCCAGCAAAAGCAACTTCGCGACCCGTATCGGCAGGACAAAGTTTAAAGGTAGGGGCAGACAGCATAAATTGGGTTTGATGTAACCAGCGTTTTGCTGCATCACTATCTTCAGTAATCGCAGTTGGCGCAAGGGTGTTAGTAGAATCCATCATCAGCACATAATCTTAATGTTAAAGCGCTATTGTATCAGCAAATACCCATAACCCAAAATTTTGAGCACTTGCTCCCGCTGTTTTGTGAGATATTTTTTGTAGTGAAACCCGCTTGGCAACCTGCAAATGACTTTTACATGATTATCGAGTTATGGCATAATAATCAGCCATATCAATTATTCGATTATGGTTTTAATCATCACCATCACTGTAATCGACAAAACCCTCGGTGTTTTAAAATCATTTAGCTAACTTAAATGTCGTATTAGCCATATGATTAGTGTTCATTAGTAGGGTAGCCTACAAATTTTGCAGACAAGCGCATGGTTGTCTTGCTATAATATTGTAACTTAGTAGATACATTCACCAGTGTTAAAGCAATAAATATGTATGATGATAACTGGGTGTTGCTTTGATATTGTAAGCAATGCCTTTGTCGCTAGCTCATTGTGAGTCATAACCAACACGCTTTAGTAGGAATTGTTACCGATGAAAAAAATACTCACTGCCGCAAGCCTTTTAATTGCCAGCGTAAGCGGTTCTGCAGCTGTTACCGTACCAAAATATGACATTGCCAAAGGTAAGGTTATTGCTGAATCAGTTTGTGGTGCTTGTCATGGCGTCAATGGCGTTAGTACTGTTCCTGCACAGCCTAACCTTGGCGGACAAAACGTTAAGTATCTCTATAAACAACTAACCAACTTCAAATCAGGTGCGCGTGTCAACCCTATCATGTCAGCGCAAGTAGCAAAATTAAATGACCAAGACATGGCGAATGTGGCAGGTTATTTTGCAAGTCAACCACGTTGGGGGGTAGGTTATGCCAATCCTGCGTACGCAGCAACGGCACAAAAATTGTATTATGGTGGTAATAGCACACGCGGTGTGATTCCTTGTGCAGGCTGTCATGGTGGTAAAGCCAATGGTAACGATTTAGCCGCTTTTCCACGTATTGGGGGTCAGCATTCAGCCTATATCGCGACCCAATTAAAACTATTCCGTGCGGCAGGTCGTGAAGACGAGGTGACCGACCCATCACAAGTGCGTGTGAATGATGCAGCTAAGAAAGGCGATAAAGGCATGATGCAAATCGTAGCCTCAAAATTATCGGATAACGATATCAAAGTATTGTCTGACTATATCAGCGGTCTACACTAGCATCTATTAAGGTATAATTTAGCCAAGCTTAGCGCTTGGCTTTTTTATTGCCTAAAAGGACCTAAAACCTTAGTGAATTTTATTGGAAAATTAACCCGTTAACAAAAGCTTAGGCGTAAAAAAAGAGCCACCGAAGTGACTCTTTTGTATGCTTATTAACGATTAGTCGTTAACTTTAGCAACAACACCCGCACCTACAGTACGGCCACCTTCACGGATTGCAAAGCGTAAGCCTTGGTCCATTGCGATTGGGTGGATTAGCTCTACGTTCATTTCAACGTTATCGCCAGGCATTACCATTTCTGTACCTTCTGGTAATTGGATTGCGCCAGTTACGTCGGTAGTACGGAAGTAGAATTGTGGACGGTAACCATTTAAGAATGGAGTGTGACGACCACCTTCTTCTTTTGATAGTACGTATACTTCTGCGTCAAATTTGGTGTGTGGTTTGATTGAACCTGGTTTAGCCAATACTTGACCACGTTGTACGTCTTCACGTTTGGTACCGCGTAGTAGTACACCACAGTTCTCGCCTGCACGACCTTCGTCTAGCAGTTTACGGAACATTTCAACGCCAGTACAGGTAGTTTTTGCGGTTGGTTTGATACCAACGATTTCAATTTCTTCACCAACTTTGATGACGCCTGATTCTACACGACCTGTTACAACTGTACCACGGCCAGAGATTGAGAATACGTCTTCGATTGGCATCAAGAATGGTTTGTCAATCGCACGTTCTGGTTCTGGGATGTAGCTGTCTAGGGTGTCAAGTAGTTCTAGTACGGCTGGTTCACCGTATTTGCCTTCGCCGCCGTTTAGGGCTTCTAGGGCAGAACCTTTGATGATTGGGGTGTCATCGCCAGGGAAGTCGTAGCTTGATAGTAGTTCACGTACTTCCATTTCGACAAGTTCTAGTAGTTCTTCGTCATCAACCATGTCACATTTGTTCATGAATACCATGATGTATGGTACACCTACTTGGCGTGATAGTAGGATGTGTTCACGGGTTTGTGGCATTGGGCCGTCAGTAGCTGATACAACTAGGATAGCGCCGTCCATCTGTGCGNGCATGGCCAGGACAGTCTACGTGTGCGTAGTGACGTGCTTGGGTGTCATATTCAATGTGTGAGGTGTTGATGGTGATACCACGGGCTTTTTCTTCAGGGGCTGAGTCAATTGACGCGTAGTCTTTGGCTTCACCACCGTTGTGTTTTGCTGCTACGGTCGCAATCGCAGCTGTAAGGGTTGTTTTACCATGGTCAACGTGTCCAATGGTGCCTACGTTAACGTGTGGTTTAGTACGTTCAAACTTGGCCTTTGCCATAATTTAATCCTCTTTTGTTAATATTAACCCAATGTCTTAGGTCATTTACTTTATTATCAACGCTTATAGGTTATGAAAATTTGACCCATTAAATTTAACAGGTCAAATTAGCTAACTTATAATTTTTTTCAGTGTCGAATAGGATAGAAGAATTTGAGTGGTTTTAACAATCAAATTACCCATCAAATTTATTCGTCATCATCTTTATGAGTGAATTTTTTGATGATTTCATCAGCAACGTTACGTGGTGTCTCAGCGTATTTTGCAAACTCCATTGAGTAGGTTGCACGACCTTGAGACATTGAACGTAATTGGGTTGCATAACCAAACATCTCGGCTAGTGGCACTTCAGCACGGATTTGTTTAACGCCGCCAAACATGTCATCCATACCTTGCACCATACCACGGCGACGGTTTAAGTCACCCATGATATCACCCATGTAGTCTTCCGGTGTTTCAACTTCTACTTTCATGACTGGCTCAAGTAGAACAGGGTTTGCATTCATAAAGCCTTTACGGAATGCCATTGAACCTGCCATTTTGAACGACAACTCATCTGAGTCAACGTCATGGTACGAACCATCATACAGTGTTGCTTTAATACCAACGACTGGGTAACCTGCAAGAACACCATTTTTCATACGTTCTTGAATACCTTTGTCTACCGCACCAAAGTACTCTTTTGGTACCACACCACCAACCACTTCTTCAGCAAATTCATATTCTTTGCCGTCAGCCGTATCAAGTGGCTCAAGACGTAACCATACATGACCGAATTTACCACGACCACCCGTTTGGCGTACGAATTTACCTTCTTGCTCAACGGTGTTACGAATCGTTTCACGGTAAGCGACTTGTGGTGCACCTACGTTGGCTTCAACGCTAAACTCACGTTTCATACGGTCAACAAGAATTTCTAAGTGCAGCTCACCCATACCGCTGATGATAGTCTGACCAGATTCTTCATCGGTGTGAACACGGAATGACGGGTCTTCTTTTGCCAAACGATTAAGCGCGATTGACATTTTTTCTTGGTCAGCTTTGGTTTTTGGTTCAACTGCCAATGAAATAACAGGATCTGGGAACTCCATGCGCTCAAGGGTAATAATATTGTTTTCGTCACATAGGGTATCACCCGTTGTTACATCTTTTAGACCCACAAATGCAACGATGTCACCTGCGCGAACTTCATCCACTTCTTTTTGTGAGTTGGCATGCATCTCAACGATACGACCAATACGCTCACGTTTCATTTTCACTGGGTTATAAACAGAGTCACCTTGTTTAGCAACACCTGAGTAAACACGTACGAAAGTTAAGTTACCCACGTATTTGTCATTCATGATTTTGAACGCAAGACCAGCAAATGGTGCATCATCCGATGATTCACGCGTCGCTTCAGTTTCAGCTTTGTCATCTAACACGCCTTTGATCGCATCAACGTCATTTGGTGCTGGTAAGAATTCGATAACCGCGTCAAGCATACGTTGTACGCCTTTGTTTTTAAACGCAGTACCACAAAGCATTGGTTGAATTTCGCCCGCTAGCGTACGTGCACGTAAACCTGCTACGATATCTTCACGTGATAAATCACCTTCTTCTAGGTATTTATCCATCAACTCTTCTGAAGATTCAGCCGCTGCCTCAACCATGTTGCTGCGCCATTCATCGACGGTATCAACTAAGTCGGCAGGAATTTCTGCGTATTCAAATTTCATACCTTGAGAAGCGACATCCCAAATGATGGCTTTCATCTCTAGAAGGTCAACAACCCCTTCAAAGGTATCTTCTGCACCGATTGGCACAACCACAGGTACTGGGTTACCACCAAGACGTTGTTTTACTTGGTCAACAACGCGGAAAAAGTTTGCCCCTGTGCGGTCCATTTTGTTTACGAACGCAAGACGTGGTACTTTATATTTGTTTGCTTGACGCCATACTGTTTCTGACTGAGGCTGTACACCACCAACCGCACAGTAAACCATACATGCACCGTCAAGTACACGCATTGAACGTTCTACTTCAATGGTGAAGTCAACGTGACCGGGGGTGTCAATGATGTTAATGCGATGCTCTGGGAATTGATGACCCATACCAGACCAGAAACAAGTTGTTGCCGCTGAGGTAATAGTAATACCACGCTCTTGCTCTTGTTCCATCCAGTCCATGGTTGCAGCACCTTCATGCACTTCACCTAGCTTATGGTTTTTACCTGTATAAAACAAAATACGTTCAGTTGTTGTCGTTTTACCCGCATCAATATGTGCAGAGATACCGATATTACGGTAGCGATTTAAGGGTGTTGTACGTGCCATAGTTAATTCCTAAGGACTAAAGATTAAAATTATTCCATTATCAATAAACAGTTATGTCTTAACATGAATAATAATTAGTTTTAACATTTGATTGAAAGATCGACAACCAACTAGATAAAAGAAAGCCTTACTCTTGACATAAGTGCTGTATGATAAGAGCTTGCCATGACAAACGCATGACAAGCTTCTTTTTCAATATGCAATATTGGGCTGAATTTGCAAACTTCAAGTCACCCAATATCATCTATTTTATTATAAGCTAATTGCTACCTAGGTGATAGCAAACAGTATCAATTAGAAACGATAGTGTGAGAACGCTTTGTTTGCGTCAGCCATACGGTGAACTTCGTCACGTTTTTTCAGTGCATTACCTTTGCCATCAGCTGCGTCTAGCAATTCACCTGCTAAGCGTAAAGCCATAGATTTTTCAGAACGTTTTGCAGCCGCATCAACTAACCAACGCATTGCTAATGCAGTACGACGGGAGGGACGTACTTCCATAGGAACTTGGTAGGTAGCACCACCCACACGGCGAGCTTTTACTTCCACCATTGGGCGAACTCTTTCTAACGTATCTTCAAAAAACTGCACAGGGTCAACGCCCGAGTTTTTTTCTACAACACGGTCTAATGCACCGTATACGATTGATTCTGCAACTGATTTTTTACCGTCAACCATCACATGGTTGATGAATTTAGCAAGTGTTTTGCTACCAAATTTAGGATCTGGTAGGATTTCACGGGCAGCGATGACACGACGTCTAGGCATGATAATTTCCTTGTGTATTCAGGGTAGTCTGGTAGCTAAGCGGTTGCTTTTCACCAGCCTTACTGCATAGTGTTGTAAAACTATAATCAACTATGCAAACAATGTTAAAAAATGGGGTAAAAAACGGCTAAAATTATGCTTTAGGACGTTTTGCGCCGTATTTTGAGCGGCCTTGTTTACGATCTTTTACGCCTGCACAGTCAAGTGCGCCACGAACGGTATGGTAACGAACACCTGGTAAGTCTTTTACACGACCACCACGGATAAGTACAACACTCTTGATACTTCAAAACCTGAAGTCAAACGTGCGTTGTGGGCAAGCTTTTAATGCTGGCACTTTTGATTTTTCAGTAATGGTATTGCGACCTTTACGAATTAATTGATTTGTAGTTGCCATAAGGCACTCTCTCCCGTTTGTTGTCAAAAAATCTCTAAAAACCGCTAATAAGCTATTTTTAGGACAGCGTATTATAGAGATTTTTGTTGGTTTTATCAACTAAAAAATCACCTAGATGATGTAGATGATGATTGTTAGAGAAATTTAAAAAAAGTAGGGGAAGGCAAATTATCAAACATCGTGCTTATCAAGCACAGGGTATCAAACAGACTGTAAAACATCACAACAGACTAAAATAAAAAAGACTAAAACTAAAAGAACCAATGCGCTAACTTTAAAAACCTTAAGAAACTTATCGGTTAAAAGTCAACGCATTGGTTCTAGTTCAGTTATTATTTATTGTTATTATGCAATCATTCCAAAAAATTCAATTTAATGATGGTGATTTTAAATAATTGTAATTTCAGATTTCTTATTGTTTTTATAATTTTTTTAAATTAACAACGCGATGTACTGACATTTTACTTCTATTTATTGGGGTTGTTATTGGTTATTAAAATTGTCATCCGTTGTTAAATCTATTTTGCCAAATTTAAGCGGGTTGGTCTTTTTAGGTTTGGTGAATAACGTTGATATTGATAACTAAAAATGTGACGTTGCTGACGGGTTGTGTAAAAGTTTGTGTGACATGACTTAAAGTAACAAACTTTATCGTAACTAGCCTTAAATTAGTAAGCACTAGCTACAACAAATAAAAAAGGCAAAAGCCAGACAGCTAGCTTTTACCTTGTTACTTGTTATATTAGCGCAAGATTATTCTTCAGTCATATGCGTCAACTTTGGCGCGGGGGCAAATACCGACATTGCAATTTCAATCACTTCATTGATAATAATATTATTGTAAGCCGTACCCAAGCCAACTGCAGTGAGTGGAATAACTTTATGTAAAAAACCGAAATTAAACTGCTCAATGTTAATATTAAACTGCGTCGATAGTTCTTCTAGTTTGGTTAATATGCCCATCGCTGATTGGCTGTCTTCTTCGGCAAGTACTGCCGCTCTATATTCTTCAATCGACTGGTCGGTCATCGCTTCAAATATACCCAAGCCTGCGAGCAAAGTTTGCTTTTCTTGCAATTTATTGAGATCCACTTTAGCTAAAATTTCATAAGCGATGGCGATACCTTGTTGTCCCGTCAACGGACGGTCATAGATTGCACTGATTTGGAAAATCGTCCGTAAACACACCGCTAACAACCACATTGTATCTACCAAAATACCGGGTAAACCCGCCAAATTACTAAGTCCGCCCAAAGTGGCTAAAGCACGGTTTTGATCGCCAATACTACGGGCTAGGGCTTGTCGTTCACTAGCAACCAAAGTGTCTTTAAAACGCGCATCACGCGCCAAATCAAAATTCGCCCAATTTTGCGACAGTTTACCGACTTGGGAAAAAACCGCATCCGTTACTTTATCAAAACTTGTCTTGGGGATTAGTGAGGTCGCCATTTTGGTATAGCTGCCAAATGGGGTTTTACCAAGTAGTTTTTTTGATAGTTTGGGAATATGTTCATGAAACGCGTTTTTATCATTTGATAATGCTTGTTGAAGGCTGTCAAAATCAATATCCGCTAAGGGTTTGGTTTGTATCGTATCTTTTGCACTCAGTTGTGCTAATTTGTGACCCAACGCTTCAAAGACACGGCGACTAATAGAAGTAGAGGCTGACATGAGAATTATCCTTGATATTATGCTTTTTTTTGGAAAATAATGCTTTAGTTGAACAGCGTAAAGAAAGTGACTGCACTTTTCAACTTTAATGCGTAAAGAGACGTTACACAATGATATCTTTTGTCGATTTAGTTGAATGTTGTGCGTGTAGCTATATTGGATTAAGACAACATAACTAACCATAGTCGTGGTCTAAGAAATATTTTGTAACATTTTTGGGGAAAAACTAGGCAGGTGAAATCCAGAGGGGTACAATAGTGTGATATTTATCATCAATTGATTAAACCAAAAGGAATGGTATATGCAGCGCGTTGTAATCACAGGGGCAGGACTTATCTCGTGTATTGGTAATGACTTAGCCACAGTCAGCGAATCGCTACAGCAAGGCAAATCGGGCTTGGTATTTAATCCAATTTATCAAGAAAAAGGCTTTAAAGCCTGTGTCTCAGGTAGTATTGATGACGATAACCTAGATACCTCGCATATCGATCGCAAACTTAAACGCTTTTTGTCAAAAGCCAGTTTATACGCCTATCTAAGTGCGCTACAAGCAATCGAGCAAGCGGGATTGTCATTAGCAGATATTGCTCATAACACTAATATCGGTGTGGTAGCAGGTTCGGGTGGGGCATCGAGTGCCGATGTGGCGGCAGCGGTCGATGCAATGCGCGAAAAAGGCTTGCGCGGTGTCGGCGCGATGGCAGTGCCAAAAACCATGGCAAGTACGGTATCAGCCAGTGTTGCAACCGGGCTAAAGATTGGCGGGGTTAGCTACTCTATTGCATCAGCTTGCGCGACCTCAACGCATTGTGTGGGTCATGCCATGGAGCTGATTCAATTGGGTAAGCAAGACATCGTGATTGCAGGCGGCGGCGAGCAAGAAGACTGGACACAATCTTGTATGTTTGATGGCATGGGTGCGATGAGCACACAGTACAATGACAAGCCGCAACTTGCCAGTCGCCCTTACGATGCAGATCGAGACGGCTTTGTGATTGCAGGCGGTGGTGGTATGGTGGTGGTTGAGAGCCTAGACTCTGCTAAACAACGCGGCGCGACTATTTTGGCAGAGATTGTTGGCTATGGCGCAAGCTCTGATGGGGCAGATATGGTAGCACCCAGTGGTGTGGGTGCTATTAACTGTATGAAACAAGCCCTTAAACAAGCAGGCTTAACCACGGTTGACTATATCAACACTCATGGTACCAGTACCCCCATTGGGGATATCACCGAGCTTGAAGCGATTCGCCAGGTGTTTGGTGGTGATTTGCCACCGATTAGCTCAACCAAATCAATGACAGGTCATAGCTTGGGTGCGGTAGGGGTGCAAGAATTGATTTATTGTTTGCTGATGCTCAATCAAGGCTTTATTGCGCCCAATATCAATATCGAAAACTTGGATGAAAAAGCCAAAGATTTTGATATTGTGCGTGAGAAACGGGATGCAAATCTTAATACGATTATGACCAATAGCTTTGGCTTTGGTGGTACCAATGCAAGTTTAATCATCAAAAAGTTTGTTGAATAAATACTGATGGACGATCATAATTGATAAAAATAGGCGATGACAGTTACCCGATTGTTATCGCTTTTTTGACGCTAAATATAATCATAAAGGTAAAGCATGTACCCAATGCCAAGTTTACAACATCTTGTGCCCTCTCAACTCATCACCCTGTTACAGCAGTTTAATACGACAAATAATCAAGCAATCTATCCGCTTTGGCTCAATAACGAGGGTCAAAATGTTATTGGTTTATTGCCCAAAACAATATTTGAAATACATTCTCAAAATCAGCTATATCAGCTTACCCAAAATCGTCAAAATTGCTCATTCGACGATTTTGGGTACTGTGATACCGTGATTAATACTGGGGCTGATACTGCCACTAATAGGGCAGCTAAGGCTATTGATATTGGCGAATTAACTGCTGTGCTTGAGGCTTATCAACATCAGCAGCTATCATCTAAGCAGTCTGCTAGCCAACATACGGCTAATGTGGGCTACCAAGATGGCTTGATGGGATTTATTAGCTACGATTTATCAGCGCATAATTTAGCAAATGCAAACCATGTGCAAGCAAGTGCAACTCACGGGGAAGCCAGTTACTTAACGCCCAATCAGCCGCAGCTATTTTTGGGACATTATGATATTTATTTGACCTATCAGCACCAGAAGTGGCATTTACATACCACCACTGAGGAAGCCATGGCGCAAGCCGTCAATATCGAAAACTGGCTAAATGATTTAGTCAGTGACGCCCAGCTTCCTACACCAAAGCCGCTTAGCTTGTTACCTTTATGGCAAAAATCTGCGTATAAGCAAGCCTTTTACAAAGTCCAAGACTACCTAACAGCAGGCGATTGCTACCAAATTAATCTTACTCAGTGCTGGCAAGGTCAGTTGTCCAATCAGCAGTTGGTCGATTATTTGCCAAGCTTACATCACTCGACTAACGCCCCGTTTGCAGGCTACCTTGGGTTAAACAATTTTGAACTACTAAGCTGCTCGCCAGAGTTATTTTTTACCTTCGCAAAAAACGCGCAAGGCGAAAATTGCATCATTACCAAACCGATAAAAGGTACACGCCCACGTGGACAAAATGTAGCCGCTGACCAAGCCAATAAAAATGAGCTTGCCAGCAGCGAAAAAGACATCGCCGAAAATGTCATGATTGTCGATTTGCTGCGCAATGATTTGGGTAAATATGCCAAGACTGGAACGGTAAAAGTCCCAAAACTTTTTGATATCGAAAGTTTTAGCAATGTGCACCATATGGTGAGCACCATTACCGCCACACTCAAAGATGACATTAGCCCTTGGACGGTATTGTTTGAAAGTCTGCCCGCGGGCTCAATCACGGGTACACCCAAAAAGCGCGCCGTAGAAATCATCAATGAATTGGAAGCTAAGCCGCGCGGGGCTTACTGTGGTACCATGGGGTATCTCAATTTTGATGGCACAGGGCAATGGAATGTGCTGATTCGTACGCTACAAGCTTCAGATAGTAATGTCAGTCTGTGGGCAGGCGGCGGCATCACGATTGCGTCAGACTGTGATGCAGAATACCAAGAATGTTTTGATAAAGTAGGAAATTTACTAAAAATATTGCACCAGTAAAGTTACAACAACCTGCCATCAAGTGCGGTATTGAGTTCAGCTGCACTGATGGGCACGCTTTCGCCCTCAAATGGATTAAACACTGGCTCGATATCATAAAAGGCGATATGGGTATCCACAATCGCCAATTTTTTGCGACCCAATTGCGGGCTAAATGCCAATAATGCAGATTGATGCGCGAAGCGATAAGTCACCACCTCGCCTGTTTCGATATTTTGGCATTTGATAAAAAACTGCATAATAGGGTCACTCATGACGGTCAAACCAAATTTGTTAAGGTATCTAGTAGGCGCTGATTTTGTTCTGCCGTGCCGATGGTAATACGCAAATAATCGCTAATTTTTGGCTTGTTAAAATGACGAACAATCACCCCTTGCGCCCGCAATTTTTCAAATACCTGTATGGTTTCCCCCATTGAAGCAGGTGGTTTGGCAAACAAAAAATTGGCTTGTGAAGGCAAGACAGTAAAGCCTAATTGGGTCAAAGCTTGAGTGACATCATGGCGTAGTGCGATGACTTTTTGGTTGCAGGCAACAAAATAGTCGTTATCTTGCAAGCTGGCAACTGCGCCTGCTTGGGCAAGGCGATCTAGGGGATAGCTGTTAAAACTATTTTTATACCGATTTAATGCTTCAATGAGTGAGTGATTGGCAAACGCCATGCCGACACGTAGCCCTGCTAATGAGCGAGACTTTGAAAAGGTTTGGGTCACTACTAAGTTATCATATTTATCAATCAAACTGACCGCAGAGGCATTGGGTGTGTCTGCAAAATCAATATACGCTTCATCAATCACAATGACCGCATTGCGATGTTCTTGAAGGAGTTTTTCGATATTTGCAAGCGGCAAAAGCACCCCAGTTGGCGCATTGGGATTGGCAATAATAATACCACTACACGGGCGGCGATAGTCATCAACATCAATGCTAAAATCGGCTTTGAGCGCAATGGTCACCAAATCCACGTGGAAAGTATCGGCATACACAGGATAAAAACTGTAACCAATATCAGGGGTTAATACCGAACGGTCTTTGACAAAAAAACAAGCAAAAATATGCGCCAAAACTTCATCAGAACCATTACCGACAAATATTTGATTGGGGGCTACCTGATAAACTTGTGCCATCACCGCACGGAGTTCATCGGATTCTGGGGCGGGGTAGCGCTTTAGATGATCGGCTTGATTGAGTAAAACTTGTGCGATGGCTTCAGCGACTTTGGGGGAGGGTGGAAAAGGGTTTTCATTGGTATTAAGCTTACACAGATTGTCATGCTTGGGCTGTTCACCCGGTGTATAGGGCGTTAGATTGCGAATCAAGGTGCTCCACAGTCGAGTGTTAATTTCGGGCGTTGCATCTGCGTTTGAAGTAAGCGTATCCACCATGACAAATCCTTACAAGATAATCAATGTGTTAAATCAATGTGGCCAGTCAATTTGCTAAGTCAATTTACCAAATTAAGTTACCAAACCAATGCGCCAAAGGCTGGCACAAACAATACATAGTAGCATAAATTGGTTAAAAATTTATCTATCGTAGCCCACTGATATCATAAAATTTGGGCTCAACGGTTGAGCAAGACGGATAGGCAGTGAATTTTTAGCCGTTATGTGAATAAACCGTGCGCTGGCTTGGCGAATGTGTTAAAAGATAACCTTTTAAATCAAGCCTGTTAAACCAAGCACCTTAACTTAAGCTTATTAAATCACCCGTGCTAATAGATTACCTAGTTAAAATTTTGGAAGATGTATGAAATTCTCAGCGTCGCAATCGAGCGAGTCGAATATTCACCCTGCTGCTAATGCGTCTCAGATGCCGGTAGCGACTGCCCCGAGCAAGGCATTGATTGTCACGGTAGTCATTGCCATTTTACTCCTCGCTATCAATATGCGCGCGCCGATTATTGGGTTTGGCGCGGTGGCAAAGTTGGTTCAGCAGGATTTGGGGTTAACGACCAAAACCATTGGTTTGATTGGTACGATTCCTGTCATGGCATTTGCATCGAGTTCGTTTGTTGCGCCTATGCTGTCAAGACGTATTGGCTTAGAAAACACCATGATTTTGGCAACCAGTTTGCTTGCCATCGGTATTTTTGTGCGGGTGGCGCATCCGCAATTAGGATTTTTGCTATTGGGCACGGTGCTGCTATCGTTGGCGATTTCACTCGGCAATGTATTAATCCCTGCCGTCATCAAGAAATACACTCCCAATTACATTGGGCTTGTGATGGGAAGCTATTCGATGTTTTTGTCGGTGTTTGCTGGCTTTGCGTCAGGCATTGCGATGTGGCTTGTCAGCTTGTCTAACTGGCAATTTGCACTGGGGGTATGGGGCTGGGTCTCTGTGGCAGCGGTAGCAGCTTGGCTAATGGTTGCTCATTTGCGATTACGGCAAAAAATTAGCACCCATGATGCTCAAATCATTAATCAAGCGGTTGCCGAAGCAGGACAACCAAGCCGAAAATCAGTTTGGAAAATGTCGATGGCGTGGTGGATTAGTGCGTTTATGGGTTTGCAATCACTACTTTATTATACGCTAGCCAGTTTTTTACCGTCGTTACTCATTGACAAAGGGTTGAGCAAAGCGCAAGCAGGCAACGTTGGCATGGTCTTTCAATTGGTCGCTTTTCCTTCGATTTTACTGTTGACCAAGTGGGTTTCTAGCCAGTGGAATTTACGCACGTTAGCGTTGCTTGCCGCAGTGGGAAACTTGGTAGGCGTATTTGGTTTTGGGTTTTTGCCCTTACAAGGCTGGGTATGGGTTTGGAGTATCGCATCAGGCTTTGGATGTGGGGTGATTTTCACCTTATGTATGATGATTTTTACCTTAAAATCAAAGGATAGCCAACAAGCCGCTGAACTGTCGGGGATGGCACAAACCGTGGGTTATAGCATCGCCATAACCGGTCCGATTGTCACAGGGTGGCTTAAAGACTTGAGTCATACTTGGACACTATCGATGGGATTTTTAACGATTTTAATGGCGCTTAATTGTGTGTTTAGTTGGTTGGCAACGCAAAACAAAGCGATTGAATAGCGAGGAAAAATTCAGCATAACCTTGCGCGTTTTACCCGGCATTTTTATGTTAAAGGCTTGTGTATCTTTCAGCTAAATTGAGTAAAAAATCCTGTTTATTGCCAGCTTTTTATCTATACTGTGAGCGTCATTACCAATGCAATTAACGGCAACTAGCGGCAATAGTATTGGTAATGCTCTATTTTATCTTTAACAACTATATAGCCAATCTTGGTAGCCAATCATAAGATAACGTTGTCTAGTCAAGATTAGCCATCTTATAAAATTAGCCACAAAAAAAATCATCAGAGGAAAATAATATGTCAAACGATAAACGTATTTCAGACGCAATGGAACAAGCGTTAAACAAGCAAATGATGGAAGAAGCCACACAAGCGCAGGCGTATATTGCGCTCGGTAGCTGGGCAGAAGTGAACAATTACCCAGGCATTGCAGATTTTTTCTATAAGCATTCGGCTGAAGAGCGTAACCATATGTTCAAATTTTTGGCCTATATCAATGAGCGTGGTGGCGAAGCTAAAATTGAAGCGATTCCCGCACCGCGTGACAACCCTGTCAGTCTTGAAACCTGTATCGAAGATGTCTGGCAACATGAGTTAGAAAATTCAAAAAAAATCTATGCACTTGTGGACCAAGCCATGGCAGAGCGTGATTGGGCAACGTTTAATTTCTTACAATGGTTTGTCAAAGAACAAATTGAAGAAGAGGCGTTAATCAATAACCTACGTGATAAATTTGCCTTGGCATCAAAAGATAAGGCGGATAACCAAAACTTCTATGAATTGGATAAAGACATGGCATCAGCTTCTCAAGAAGGTGATTTGCCACGAGAAAAATCGGTGGAATAATTTTTGCCTGCACAAAAAAAGCTGAGAATCAATCTCAGCTTTTTTTGTACTTCATTATTATTTAATTTCAGTTTTTACTTCAGTGGCAGCTTAGCTTTGTAAATTAGCTTTTTAAACTAACGTCACTAGCATCGACTGGCAATTGATTGGGTTTTAACGCCACAGGCTGTGATACCAACGCCGCTTTAAATACTTCATCAATCGTTTCTACTGGCTGGATGCTTAGGCCCTGTTTGACATTGTCAGGAATATCAACCAAGTCACGCTCATTGGATTTTGGAATCAACACGTGTTTGATACCGCCACGATGCGCTGCAAGCAGTTTTTCCTTCAAGCCACCGATACGTAACACTTTGCCACGCAAAGTAACTTCGCCTGTCATGGCAATATCGGGGCGAATGGCAATACCTGTCATCGCAGAGGCTAACGCAAGCGTTAACGCAATACCGGCGGATGGACCGTCTTTAGGGGTCGCACCTTCTGGCATATGCACGTGGATATCTGTGCCTTTGAGCTTATCGTAGCTGACGCCTAAGCTATCAGCACGGGCACGGACCACCGTCATCGCCGCACGAATCGACTCTTTCATCACATCACCCAGTGAACCTGTAAAACTCAGCTCACCTTTACCTTGCACCGCAACCGCTTCGATGGTCAATAGCTCACCACCAACTTGTGTCCAAGCCAAACCTGTGACACGGCCGACTTCAGGTTCTTGCTCCGCCAAGCCATAATCGAATTGGTATACACCCAAGTAATCAGCGACATTTGAACTATCGACCGTTAGTTTGTGTGCCGCGGTTTTATCTTCCGCTTTGTCTTTGCCCGATGATTCAACGTTTTGTTTCACCACTTTGCGGGCGATTTTGTTGATTTCACGTTCAAGGTTACGCACACCTGCTTCACGGGTATAGCGTTGTACAATCGCTTTGAGTGCCTCATCGGTGATATCAATCTCAGTATCACTTAAGCCATTTTGTTGAATCGCTTTTGGTACTAAGTATTTATCCGCGATGCTGATTTTTTCATCTTCGGTATAACCTGGCAGACGAATCACTTCCATACGGTCAAGTAACGCAGGCGGAATATCCATACTATTGGCGGTACAGATAAACATCACTTGTGATAAGTCTAAATCCATATCCAAGTAGTGATCGTTAAAGCTATGATTTTGCGATGGGTCTAACACTTCAAGCAGCGCTGAAGCAGGGTCACCACGAAAATCTTGCGCCATTTTATCGATTTCATCGAGTAAGAATAGCGGATTTTTTACGCCCACTTTTGAAAGTGATTGTACGATTTTACCTGGCATAGCGCCGATATAGGTACGTCGGTGCCCACGAATTTCAGCTTCATCTCGCACACCGCCCAATGCCATACGGATAAACTCACGACCTGTCGCACGGGCAATGGATTCACCTAAAGAAGTTTTACCCACGCCAGGCGGACCTACTAAGCAGAGAATCGGACCTTTTAAGGTATCCACGCGAGATTGCACTGCCAAGAACTCCAAGATGCGGTCTTTCACATCTTGTAAACCATAATGGTCAGTGTCAAGGACGTCATGGGCTTTATTAAGGTCGATTGAGACATCACTGGTTTTGTTCCAAGGGGTGTCTAAAATCCACTCGACATAGTTGCGCACGACCGATGACTCAGAAGAGGCGGCAGGCATGGTTTTGAGTTTACGAAACTCATTTTCTGCTTTTTTACGCACCGCTTCTGGCAAATCGGCTTCGGCTAAACGTTTTTCTAGCTCAGCAATGTCGTCATCTTCATAATTTTCACCGCGTTCTTCATGAAGGTCAGAAAGCTCAGATTTTATCGCTTTCATTTTCTCATTTAAGAAATACTCGCGCTGGTTGTTTTCCATCTGGCGACGTACCGCTTCTTGTAATTCTTGCTCGATATTGTGCTCTGCACTTTGCTGAATCAAATAGTCTGACAACTCTTTGATATGCCCAGTCAAATCATCGACTTCCAAAAAGTTTTGTTTAATCGATAAATTGAGTGAGACACGCGTCGCAATGAAATATACCAACTCTTCAAGCTGGGTGATGCGCTCTGCCACACGAATCAACTCGCGTGAGTTACGTAGGCGGTTTTCCGCATATTTGCTAAACAAAGCAACTAACGCTTCTTTGTGCGATTTTTGCGTTTTAGCCGTCATATCCACGGTGATAGGCGCTTTTTCAAAATCAGCAAGCAATACCGCTTCTTCTTCATCGGTGTCTTGAATGTCGACCAATTTGGCACGGTACAGACCTTCAATCAGCACTTTGATGCAATTTTCGTCATTTTCATGTGGCATGGTATTCACGACACGGCACACCGTACCATATTCAAATAGATTGCTGGCATCAATGTCTTCAGATAGCGAGTCTTTTTGTGCCACCACCAATACTTTATTGTCAAATTCATTTTGCGCAAGCTCGACTGCTTTGACTGAAGGCGTACGACCCACAAATAAAGCAATTTGCATTTGTGGATACACCACAACGTCACGTAAAGCTAACAATGGTAGCGTAGTGAATTCTTGCGACTCAGATGATTCTGGATTTGTCATTAAAACATCATCTTGCATATACTATGTCCCCTTAAATAACACAACAAGCAACTGATCATTTGTGAGCAAATGATGGCTTGTTGATAGACTTAAAAATATAAATGGCGTCAATGCAAAAAATTGCAAGGCTGGTCACACAAAGGGGGAAAAAACGACCAGCCAAAGGCGATAAAATGGTAAACAAGTGCTAAAAATAACCACCGCAATCCTAGACTTAGCCTAATGTCGCTGTGATATTGATGTATCCTTGTCTAATTTTTTAGGCTAATTTATACGTCTCCAATTTATGCATGTCTAGTTTAGGCTTGTCTAAAAATCGTCCAAGTCTTCAGAATTCACTCGGGTAAAGGCATCAGCTTGGGTTAAAAGTTGATTTAACCTAGCGGGATTCATGACACTGGCAATTTCTGCATCGCTTAACTCACCGCTTGATGGGTATAAGGGTTTGCGGGCTTGGCTAGTATTAATCTCAATATCAGCATCATTGTCGTTTATAGCAGGTGAGGTCATCACCACATGTTGAAACAGGGAGTTATCATTTTTTTGCATGGGAGAGTTCCGCCAAATAGCGTCTAAATAACCATAGTTTACTAGGCGTGATAAGGGCATCAAGCGTGATATCCCAAGGATTAGCATTTAATTTTTCAACCAATTGAAAATCATAAGCCCAGCCAATTTTAAGCGGTTTTTTTTTAGCCTTGGCTAAGGTGCGGTCATAGTAACCGCCACCCATACCCATACGATTGCCAATTTTATCCGCTGCTACTAACGGCATAAACAATACATCAAGCGCCGCTACGTTAAGCATTTTTCCTTTCTCAGGTTGGCGCATACCCAGTGGATGTTTGGGTAGGCGAGATTGTCGCCAAGTTTTTTGAGTAAACTCGATAAATACAAGCGGCTGATGTTTGCCAGTGACGACAGGTAAATAAATACCATAGCCGCGCTGCCTTGCCCAATCCATCAGCGGTTGGGTAGGCATTTCCCCAAAGGCATCTGCAAAAATCCCGACCTTGACGTTTTTGCCAGTTAAAGCAGGATGCTGTAGTCGGTTTAAACCTCGTCGTGCTTGATAAGCGGCGCGATTACGGTGGCGCTTGGATAAGCGTAGACGTTGTTGACGTAACTGTTTACGCAAGTGATGAGCGTTCATAGATTCATAGTGATGATGGATTGGTTATAGATTATAGTTAAGCCATTGATAATAAATCAAAATCAAAAAAAAGCCAAATAGCTGATTTGGTTGATTAGGCTTAGTTGCTTAAACACCCAAATATTCTACCGCTAGTGTATAACTCATAACAAGTGTCCACTAACTATTATTACCTGTTATGCCATGCACTTTGAAATCTTTGAAAAATAAAGCATTTTTTCGGCTGGCAATACTGGACTTTAGTAGCCCTATAGACTCAAAGTTAACCAGCAGCGCCTGTAAAAGATGATATGATTACTGATAATGAGGATGACGGTTTATGTATACGTCTTTAAATTTTTATCTCAAGTCCAATTACTCAAGTTTGGCTTGTAAGTTAGCTCGTTTGTAGTTTATGTTGCATTTTTTTAAATTGCTGTGTTAATAACTTAGGAAAAATTAATGGATGCACTCAGTATGTTGCTTGAAGATATACATTTGTATCAAACTCAGTATCACTATATACACGCCACTGGGGAGTGGTCGTTTGAGTTAGATAAAAAAGATTGTATCGTGTTTTATTTGGTTACCACAGGTGGGATTAGTATTAGGGTCGATGATGTATATCGCAACGCACACGCGCGCGATGTGGTCATGGTACCAGGCGGCAAGAAACACATTATTTGTGGTGTGGGGCAATCTGATATTCCATCAATTGACATTGCTCCGTTATTAAGCAACCAGACTGTTGAAACTATCAACTTGGGTAAACCCGCCATTTATAGCAAAGGTGATGAGCCAGCGCAAACAACCGAAATGGTCGCGATTGTGTGCCATTACGATCGAGAGATTACGCGCCCGTTACTCAGCGCTTTACCAAAAATTTTGCCAGAAAGCGAATCAAAAGATGAGCAAAAAATGATTATGCTTGATTTGGGTGTCAAATTTTTGGCATTAGAGTCTGAGCAGAACCGACTTGGCAAAATGACCATTATCAATCGTATCGCCAGTATTTTGATGATTGAGTGTGTACGCAACTATATTGAGGATTTGCCCGAAGCGACAGACAATTGGCTAAAAGCTGTGAAAGACCCTTACCTTGCCAAGGCGTTGGCAGTCATGCATGATCGACCCGAGACCAATTGGACCATTCATAAGTTAGCTGAAGTCGCCGGGATGTCACGCAGTAGTTTTGCCGAGCATTTTCGTGAGGTGGTGGGGGTGCCGCCGTTAACTTATTTAACGGACTATCGACTTCGTCTTGCAGCGCGGTATTTACGGCTACAAGAAAATAGCATCAGCCGTATCAGTGAGTTAGTGGGTTATGCCTCCGATAGTACCTTTAGCCAAGCATTCAAACGCGTCTATAAAATGTCACCACGAAAATATCGCCAGTCGTTTCGAACCGATGGTGTGCATTTTGCTGACAGCTTGAGCGAGGAATGAGTCAGTAGTTAATAACCCTGAGTAACCACAAAAAAGCAGGTTTGCTGCGGTTTTGTGGTTATTGCCACTTTTATAGCAAGCTTTATGTCTTATAGCCAGTTTATGGCAACTAAGAATGCCCAGTCTATTTTCATAGCAATATCTGTTAGGTTATGTCGACAGGGGTATGATATAGTGACAAGCACTGTCCCATATATTATCAGCTGCGATTGCCAACATGGAAACTTCAACTACCAAAGGTCAACCTGTCGAAGCACATGGCTTGCACATCAAGCCCAATCCAGAAGACCCTGCGATGGATCATCGTGGTGTTAACCCAATGGATGTTACCAGTCACTACACGGCCGTGTTTCATGCCCAAGAAAACGCAGTGACCCAGTATTTTGAGCACTCCCAACCCCACCAACTGTTATTTTATATCTCCAGTAAAAAATCCCAATTTATTGAAACTAAAAAACTGCAAGTCGCCAAATATTTGAACATGCGCGATAATGTTGGGCTGATGCAGCTGCAGCATTTGTTCAATAATTTACATATCGTCGATGATTTGGTGATGTCGATTAGCCATCATTTACCGCCGCAGCGGCCGATTGGTTGGCAGCTTGTCAGCCAAAGCAAAAATTTAATGAACTTACCAACCGTAGGCTTGGTGCCATCATCCGCTGAATTTCGCGGTCTTGAGCATAGTTTGGCGGCGACCGTGATTCAGTTTTTGGGCGTGGCATGCTATCACAATGACAGGGGTTATTTTGTGGGGCATATTCTAGGTTATCTATTTAGTTGTTATTATTTTGCCCATCTCGGTGTCAACTATTCAGTCACCCCATTAAAAGAGGCGGCGATTCCCAATTACCCTTACCAAGTCATCAATGTGGCAGAATTGGTGAGACTGTTGCAATTACTCGATGAGTCGCTCAAAGCGCAAGTTTATCAATTAGCCATCTATTGTGCGCAAATCAGTGAATACGCCGTTGATAAACGAATCGAGAAAATGCTGATTACTGAGGTCAATAGCTTTAACAAGCAAGACTTGCGCGATGAGCTATCGGTGTTGGTACAATATGATTCCAATGAAAACGAGTCTTTATTTCAGCCTATTAAGCCTTTAAAATAACGCTAATTTTACCCGTTGGGAATTCACATGCCCGCATTTCAGTACAAAGCCATGGATACCCAAGGCAAGTCACACCAAGGTATTCTTGAAGGCGATTCTGCTAGGCTAATCCGCCAACAACTGCGCGATAAAAATTTACTGCCTGTCGAAGTCTCACCTGTACAAAAAACCGATGTCAGTCGCAACCGATTGTGGCAAAAAGGGGTGGGCGCGTATGATTTGGCATTAATCACCCGCCAATTGTCGGTGTTGTTGGCAGCGTCGATACCGATTGAACAAGCGTTGCAAGCGATTGCCAAACAAAGCGAAAAACCGCATGTCAAAGCGTTGATGCATGGCGTGCGTGCCAAAGTATTGGAGGGCTATAGCCTAGCGAGCGCGCTACAAGACTCTGGTAATTTTCCAGCAATTTATATTGCCACCATTGCCGCAGGTGAGCGCTCAGGACATTTGGATTTGATTTTAAACCAATTAGCCGATTACACCGAAAATCGCTTTGCCATGCAAAAAAAGGTACAAGGCGCGATGGTGTATCCGATAATCTTGCTGATGATGGCGGTGGCAGTGGTGGTGGGCTTGATGAGCTTTGTCGTGCCAAAAATTGTCAAAGTGTTTGAACAATCCGAGCAAGCGCTGCCATGGATTACCCAAGTGGTGTTGGCATTGTCTAATATTTTAACCCAATGGTGGTGGCTAATATTAGGCGGGCTAATCGGTGCGGTTTTCTTATTTGTGAAGTTTATTAAAACGGCGGCAGGCAAAGCCACTTTTGACCAATTTGTCTTGCGCTTGCCGGTGTTTGGTAGATTATCGCGAAATCTGAACGCATCACGTTTTGCCAGTACGTTAGCGATTTTGGTACGTTCAGGGGTATCGTTGGTGGAAGCACTGGCCATCGGTGCGGCAGTCACCACCAATATTCATATCAAACATACCATCGCGCGCGCCACAGAAAAAGTCACCGAAGGCGCGAGCCTATCAAGCCAGCTTGAGCGCAGTAATTATTTTCCGCCGATGATGGTACAGATGATTAAAAGCGGTGAGAACTCAGGCGAGCTTGATGACATGCTGACGCGAGCAGCAGCGATGCAGCAAAATGAAGCCACTAATATGATTAGCACGCTATTGTCGCTACTTGAGCCGCTGATGTTGGTGCTGATGGGGGTGATAGTCATGACCATTGTGATGGCAGTGATGCTACCGATTATCAATATGAATGATTTGGCAGGCTAAACCCTAAAACCGCCAAATAATTAATCGCCAAAGAATTAATGGCTAAATAATCCGACAAAATTAACCAAATCGGTATGCAAATTGTCAAAAAAGCCGTGTAAAATCCTAACACCTTATCAAAAAGCGCTAAAAATCTAAAAAATGGAAATTCGTATGTGTTGTGCTCATGTATCAAAAAATCGTCAAGCGGGTTTTACCTTAATTGAAGTCATGGTGGTGATTGTCATTTTGGCAATTTTGGCAGGTCTTGTGGTGCCCAAAGTGGTGGGTCAAAGTGACAAAGCCCGCGTCAAAACCACCGAAACGGCTTTATCCACCACCTCAAATGCCATTGATATGTTTAAAGTGGACAATGGTCGCTATCCCACCACCCAAGAAGGGTTAGACGCCTTAAATAAGCCACCACAAGGCGCCAAAAACTGGCCAGAGGGCGGGTATATTAAAGGCGGTTTCCCGAAAGATGGCTGGGATAATGACCTACAATACGTTATCCCAGGTACCGAAGGCAGAACCTATGATTTGTTCTCATTGGGCGCTGATGGCAAAGAAGGCGGCGAAGGTCAAGACGCAGACATTTTTGCTAAATTATAAGTTTGGTGTTTTTACTGGGGTAACCAAATCAGAGTCACGCACTCTGATTTTTTTTGCTAGGTTTTTGGGCGGGGATTGGCTAAAATTAGCCGTCATAGTATAATTACGTGGCTTAAAACGTATAAATCTGAAACGTATAAATTTAAAACCTATGAATTTAAAACGTATGAGAAGTTGTCTTTGAAAAATATGTCCCCTATGCCTACGCCCCTGTGTTGTTTTCGAACCGTGAGTCGTCGTGTCTCTTTACTTGGCACGCTACTGGCTGTCACTAGCCTTACTATACCAAGCGCCCAAGCGATTAGTTTAAGCGAGGTTTTTGGCGGTAATGACAATCCCAGCTTGACCGCCAAAGACAAGCCGCTACCGGTGCATGAGGCTTTTAAAGTCTATACTGAGCAAAAAGGGCAAGTAGTGACCATTCATGTGGATGTCAAAGCAGGCTATTATGCGTATCGGGATAAATTAACCTTACAATTACCTGACGGGGTAACAGCGACGCCGCTACAATTTAGTGCAGCACCGACCTATGTGGATGACCCTGATTTTGGTCGGGTGCCTGTATTTGAACAACCCTTTACTGCCACAACCACCTTGAGCGCGGATAAAGCAATTACCTCACAATCTGCTACGGTCAAATGGCAGGGCTGTGCCAAAGTAGGACTTTGCTACCCCCCTGAAAAGACCAAATTTGTCATCACCCAATTGGCCGCTTCTAGCAAAAATGGCGCAAAAAAATCAGACGCAATATCGTCAAAAACCGCCCAAGCCAAAGTCACCAATACCGTGGCGACGACCAGCGATGCCGCCCCGACAACGACTCAGCAATCTGCTAGCTTGACCCCAGCTAAAACCGTCGATGAGGCAACTAGCCCACCGTCTGCCAAACCAGCGATTTCCGGTGGCAGTACAGCCGCAGCGGGGCAGCAAGTCGCATTGACCCCAGTGACCGATGCTTCAGCCACCGATGTCTTAACCACAGCGCAGTTAACGGCATCCGCCCCTGTCGTATCTATGGCATCGTCTCAAACTGCCCAAACAACTGTCATGACTGAACCCGCGGCTTCATCGGCGGCGGTAGCAACGAGTTTGACAGCTAGCCCTAGCAATCAAGATATTTTTGGATTGACCAAGCATAGCGGTGTTGCGTTATTGCTGTTGTTTTTAGCAGGATTAGGGTTAGCGTTTACCCCTTGTGTGTTACCTATGCTGCCGATTGTAGCCAATATCGTTGCCCGTCAACATCGTCCATCCGCCAAAAAAGGGTTATTACTCACAGGCAGTTATGGTTTGGGTGTTGCCACCAGTTATGGCATTTTGGGCGCAGTGGTTGCGTTATTTGGGCAATCTTTGGGTATACTAAACTGGCTACAAAACCCTGTCATTTTGCTAATTTTTGCAGGGTTATTTATCCTGCTTGGACTGTACATGTTGGATGTCATTCGCTGGCAACTGCCGCATGCGCTGCGTGTTAAGTTCCAAAAAATCAGCCAAATCGGGGAAAATCGACTTGGTAGCTTAAGTGGGAGTTATTTGACGGGCTTGTTTTCTGCACTGGTTGTCTCACCTTGTGTATCGGCACCCCTTGCAGGCGCATTGGCAGGGGTAGCAGCACTGGGTGATCCTGTGATGGGGTTTACCGCATTGTTTTTGTTGGGGCTTGGGCTCTCCACACCGCTCATTTTACTGGGCGCCACTCAAGGTAATTTTATGCCAAAAGCGGGTGAGTGGATGAACTGGGTCAAAACCAGCTTTGGTTTGCTGTTATTTGGTGTCGCTTTATTGATGATAGAGCGTATATGGCTATCAAGCTGGATGCTGATGCTATGGGCACTGTGGTTTGCTGTGATTGGCTTATGGCTGTGGCGCTGGCACGGCAAAAAAGGTCAACTACTCACTCAAGCACTAGCATTGCTAGCGTGCATTTGGTCAGCGTGTCTTGTGATAGGCACTGCCTCAGGTAGTCAAGATAGTTGGCAGCCGCTTAACAAGCTTGTGAATACCTCAGCGCAATCGGCATTCACGGCAACGAACACCACACGTACGATTACAATCACCAAACTGTCACAGCTTGAGCCCTTGCTTGCGCAATATCCAAAGCTAGTCGTCGATGTGACCGCGGAATGGTGCATTGAATGTCGTATCATGGATAAAACACTTTTTGCCAACCCCCCGCAAAGTTTAGCCAGCTGGCAAGTTGTCAAACTCGATGTGACTGACAATACGCCGGATAGCCAAGCAATCTATAAAAAATTAGCCGTGTTCGGTCCGCCTGTATTGTTGTATTACCAAAACGGTCAACTGGTAGCAAGACAAAACGGTGAAGTCAAACGCCCTGATTTTGAGCAACTCTTGTCCCAATTAAATTAAGCCCAATTAAACTCAGTTAAAGAAACTCAGTTAAAGAAAACTCAGTCAAATGATTCATTGACCCATTCAACCATAAAGGTTAAATAAAAATTGAACTATCACTTAGCAAAGTCTATAGCCATCCACTTAACTTTGGGGGTGCTAATTTTTGTCACTGGGTGTTCCCATGAAGGCAATGCCGACCAACAGCCAAGCCAAAATAAAAGCGGAAATAGCCAGTTAGCAAGCCCAAATTCACCGTTAATGGACTCAAAGTCCAATCAACAGACGGCTAAAAATTCAGCAAGTTATACTGACAAAAAACGTCAGGTAACAAATCTTCAATGCAACAACGCCGCCATTAATCAAGCTTATCAAGCCAAAAATCCCAGCGTTAAACGACAGGTATTAGGGTGTGGTACGGTGATTAAAGTGCTAAAAGACGATAATCAGGGTAGCCGCCATCAAAAATTTTTGGTCAAAATTGATAACTACCCAAACATCACGGTGTTAATTGCCCATAATATTGATTTGGCACCGCGCATCGAGGGTATCGAAACCAAAAATCCCATTCGTTTTTATGGTGAATATATTTATAACGACAAAGGTGGCGTTGTACATTGGACACACCGTGACCCTGCTAGCCGTCATCAAGACGGTTGGCTTGAGTATAAAGGCCAGCAGTATCAATAGAATTATCCATACAAGCACCCATAGAAATACCAATAATTGACGAGCCAATAGTTGCTTGTAATTTTACTTTACTGTTAAAAATTATTATGCATTTGTTAACTATTTGTCATCAAATTTTGCTATTATGAACGATATTTTTGTAAGAAGGTCATCCTATGTCACAACTTACGCTTTACCGCACTGCTTTATCGCTTGCTATACTCGCCACACTAACAGCTACAGCAACTACGCATGCAAAAACTTCAACAAAATCTTCAACAAGAGCTTCAACAAAAACTTTAATAAAAACAACTGTTATTTCTGTCGACCAACAAACGCTGCTCACTTGTTCAAAAATCACTGACAATGTCGCGCGGTTGGCTTGTTTTGACAAGATAAGCGTTGGTAAAATTGAACCTGAAGCCAAGGCGCCCCTTGATATTGCCAAAACCTTGGAAGTGAGTATCAAAGAAGGTAAAGCAGTGCCAGTGTTAGCCGTGGATCAAACGGCAACCGTCACGACCACAACCACGACGATAACCAAAAACGAGCAAAAAAAATTAGATCATTTGGTGCCCAACAAGCAAGACAAAACAATCTTAAAGCAAGTGGGGGTTACCGCAGCGGATGTGGAAAAATATACGCCACTGAGTGTGTTATATGACTTGGATAAAAATGACCCCAAAGGGATACTGACGATACGTCCGCATTTGCCCATGTATGTCATGCCGCTTTGGTACAACGCGACGCCAAACTATGACATCCATTCACCTACCCAAGATCATGTTCGCGCATCGAAAGATTATTTGCAGCACTTAGATAGCAAGCTGCAAATCTCAATGAAAACTAAGCTTGCCCAAGATGTGTTCGATACCAATGCCGATGTTTGGCTTGGCTATACCCAGCAGTCTTATTGGCAAGTGTACAATGGTAAAAGTTCAAGACCTTTTCGCAGCTCAGATTACCAACCAGAGATATTTTTGACACAGCCTATTAAGGGTAATCTGCCTGGGAATGGGTCATTAAGACTGTTAGGTGCGGGTCTAGTGCATGAATCAAATGGACAGTCAGACCCGTTATCCCGTTCTTGGAATCGTATCTATGCGATGGCAGGAACAGAGTGGGGCAAACTCACCGTAATTCCAAGACTGTGGCTCATCGCAAATGAGAATAGTAAAGATTCGGATAACCCAGATATTGGGGACTACATGGGCTATGGCGATGTGCGTTGGTTGTATCCGCTCAATGACCAAAGCACGGTGGGTGGTGTAATGCGTTATAATCCAAGCACCAATAAAGGCGCTATACAGGTGGATTATGCCTATCCATTGACAGGGGGTATGAAAGCGATTTTACAAGTATTCCATGGCTATGGTGAAAACATCCAAGACTATAATCATAAGAGCACCAATGTCGGTATTGGTATCATGTTCAATGATTTTAAAGGGCTTTAACTGCGTTTATGGCAATCGTAGCCCCCTTGCCTTGGTGGCGATTGCCGTTTGCCATGGCGTTGGTGTATCAAGCGAAAGTTCATCACCGTTGCCAACTATGTGGCATCAATGATTGCGCTGCAGCAGGCTTTGATAACTTAGCACCGCGTCACCATGACCATTGGTTCAATCGACAGCAATTTCTTTGTCAGCCATGCCATAGCCAGTTTGCATGGTCCGCGTCATGCTTTAATTTGCAACTAAAGCAAACGTCACTGCGTGGCGTAGCCAGCGGCTACTATCAATATCCCCTCAATCAAATCATGCTTGGGTACAAAAATGGGCAGCAGTTACATCATCTGCCAGTTTTGATTCAGGCTATTAGACAACTACATATTCCCAAAGGTTGTCATTCAAAAAACTCTTTAATCGTTAAAGTGCCAACAAGTTTACAGCGCATTAGGCAACGCGGCTTCGATCCGCTTGCCATTTTAACCGCTTATCTAAGCTTTCACTGGCAAATCCCTGTTTTTACGGGTGTGCAGCGACTCGACCGACCTCACCAGCAGGGTCTAAGCCGAGAAGAGCGTTTAGATAATATCAAAGATGCGTTTTCTTTGACAGATATGCCGCCTAGCAAACATTTGATTTTGTTTGATGATGTGGTGACGACAGGCGCCACTCTGTCTGAATTGGCTAACCTAATCGCAAATTATCACCCATCTGCCCATATTCATGCGTATTCAGTCTTACATGGTAAGGTTTTGCATTAGGTCCTGCTTGTCACTGTTTTGCGACCAAAGTTGCATCGCCATATCGTTACGGTTGGTAGATAAAGGCGGACTACCAGTAGGTTTTTGGAGGGATTTTTTAAAATATTATGTTAATAATGATTTGATAATACGTGAGCGCCCTTTCGTCCTCATTTGATTAGCAACGATAAGTGACTGAGGCAAACTATGGGTAGTAAGCTTTAAGTATGACAATTAACAAAAATACTGAGATAATAGGTATGTTTTTTGCTTTAATGTTAGAATTGTTTGTGCTAGCAAATATGTTGCGATAGGTCGTTTATCAAGGGGTATGGATGGGTATAGTGATAAAGGTTTTGAACAGACAGTATCATCGTGACCAAGATCGTGGACAAGGTTTTACGCTGATTGAGCTTGTCATCACCATTGCGATTATGGCTATCATTGCCGCGATGGCAGCGCCTAATATGCAGCGACAGATTCAGCAAGCTAAAATAAAAACTGCCGCCAATGATTTTGCCACCGTTTTTAAAGATGCAAAAGTACAGTCAGTGATTACACAAAAGAGTATCAAAGTGGTACTTACTAATACCAGTAACGCCAAGAATCTTAAATTATTTAACGTAGGTGACAATACCAGTACTGCAACACCGCAACAGACGTTTAATCTAGATAATAGTATTACCTTAACAGCCAATCCAACGACGCTGCGAGCGGTATCGTTTACTCCCAATAAGAAAGCTTATCAGGGTGATACAGGTACAGGTACGTTGATGGGACAAGATAGCAATGGCGCCGCAATGACGACAGGGTTTTCAGTATGTTTAGGTACTGCTACCCGAAAATATAGTGTCAATGTGGATGCCAATGGCAATGTTTCTACCCAAGAAAATGGGATTTGTCCATGATATCAAATCAGAAGGGTGTCGGCTTAATAGAAGTGTTAGTGGCTTTGATGTTATTGGCAATCGCGGTGCTTGGATTTACTGCGATGCAGATGACCGCTGTCAAAGCTACCGATGAGAGTTTGATGCGTACCCGAGCATTAACGGTACTGCGTGGTGCAGCCGAGATGATGCGAGCGAATATAGATGGCATATCCGCATTCAAAACCGCGATTAACGGCACCGCCACCACACTCACCAATACAGATACTAGCAATGTGGCTATCACCAAAGATAGTTGCATGACAGGTGGTACGCCTGTTTCCTGTACGATTAAGCAATTGGCAGTAAAAGACGCCTTAACCGTCAAGCAATACGCCACAGACAATGGCTTGAACGTGGGTATGGCAACTTGCCCGACCAAACGCACGACAACTACTAGCGCTAGTGGTGTTGCCACAACGATTAGTACGGTTGGACAAGACCGCCAATGCCTGATTGCCGCTTGGGGCGATACCGACCCGATTTTTTTGGATGCCCCCGTTGCATCCGATACGACTAAAGACAAACCCTGCGCTAATGAAGATGCGGTCTATAATTTTGGTGCACAATGCTTCATTATGGAGGCATACTGATGATATCAAATTATCGTTCTACTTCAGGCTTTACTTTAGTAGAGCTAATGATTTCATTGGTATTGGGGCTACTGATTTCTGCTGCGGTGATACAAGTATACCTAACGAATACCAAAACCGCCTCAACCCAAAAAAGCGGCAGTGAGCTACAAGAGGCAAGCGTTTTTGGTTTGCAGCAGCTAGAGAGCCATTTGCGCTTGGCAAACTTGGGCAATTCAGTAACCTCTATTACCGATAAAACGGTGGGCGGTGGCATCGTCATTTCACCTGAAAATATTGGTTTAGAACCCACAGACACCTCCAAAAATCTTTATTTTACCCGCAATGGAGGCGATTCTAATATCACAGGTATCAATAGCGACCAGTTAACGATTCAATTTAAAAATACCACGGGTGTAAAAATTGCGGATTGTGAAAGTGCTGATGTAGAACTGGGTGATACTGTAATTGAGCGGTATTTTATTAGAAACTCAAGTACCACTGGTCAAGGGCTAGTGTTAGCTTGTGATGCGGGTAGAATAGATAGTAGGGGGGTTAAAACGTATGCATCTACAGATACTAAACAGTTTGGGTTAAATGGTCAAGAATTCATTATCGGTGTAGACCAGTTTAAAATCTTATTGGGTATCCAGACTGACGCACCTAGTAATGCTGGGTTGATGCGTTACCTGACCGTCAGTGAGTATTTAGCATTGTCTGGTACCAAGCCGCCTATTACCGCAGTCAAAATTGGACTAATTGTCCGAGGCAGTTCACCTGTCATCGGTAGCGATGTCGCGACCAGTTTTAAGTTATTAGGTGCAACTCAGCCATTAAAATCAGGACAGCCTAAGCTGGTACGTACTACCTATGAATCTACGACCTTATTGAGAAACGCCCGAGTTATCAATATTGACACCAGTACGACATTAACTGCGGGGAGTTAGCCAATGCGCAATCCAATCTTATCGATCAGCACGCAATCCGCGCTTATCCGTCCAATAAACAAGGCGCATAATTTGCCATCTCATCAACGCGGCGCGGCGCTCATTGTAGTATTGTTGTTTTTGGTGCTGATCCTGTTGGCAGGGGCGATAGCGGTACGTCAAAGTACCACCGATCTCAAAACCGCCACCGCTGACCAAATCAACACCCTGTTGCTACAATCAGCCGATAGTGGCAATCAAAAGTTAGAGGCGATGGTGAATGCCAGTCCCACCTCACAGGCATACAAAGATATTACCAGCGTGTCAGGGGCTATCGGGCATTTTTTACTCAATTCGGACAATGCTACCAACGAATTTATCTACTGCTATAATCCGCGTGAAAAAAAATACCTTGCCAAAAACGCTACCATCCTAAAAAAAGGCGGTGGCTACTGGAGTGGGCGTAACAGTGGCTACTGTGACTATACCAGTGCTGATAGCTACACAAGTGATAGACAAACCTCAATAACTCAGATGAATATTGCGGTAACCCCAACTGAAACCGAGGCTGAACCGTTTTCACAAATAGTGGTTGGAAAAGAAGTAGAAAACCGCACCAGTAAAAAGTTCAAGTTCGACATTCGCGCCACTGCAGCCTTACCTGCATATGCAGAGCCTAAGGTGGGTTCTGATAAGTGCTTTGAACAAACCGCGATCCAAGATAATGTTAGTTCAGGAAAATATTCGCTCATTGAGTGTATGCGTAAAGCCAACACCCCAAGCAAGATGCTTTACGAGCAAGTGGATGTCGAGAATATGTCAAGCTCAACCAACTGTATTCCGTTTGGCAAAGGTACATTATCATCAAAATGTACTTTAAAATCATCAAGTAATTAAGGTTTGTTATGATAAAGATAATGTGGTGATAACGATGAAACCCAAATTTGGTGTTAAGAGGTCTAAAGCAATGAATCAATCGTATCAAGGTAAAATAACGACTTCAATCAAATATGTAGTTATTGCTATGTCTATGATGGTGGCGGTGAGTACTTCACAGGCGGATGTTAGCCAAAAGAAAATCGGTGATTTGGAGATTTATAAGGCGGCAACTGATGGTCAGATTAATCTGATGATGATGCTTGATACCTCAGGATCGATGGGGATCAGCTCGCTAGTGTTACCTAAAGACAATCCTTATGGTAGCCCGGGGGATGTCGACACAGGCCTATGTAAACGTGTCAATGTAGCGGAATATAACAATACGCGTTCAAATACTTATGCCTTTGCTGAGTGGGCGTATAATGCTACCGATACCCGCGATGGCGAGACTAAAGGTAAAACTTCTTTTAAGAAATCAGTCACTATTAATGGCACTACGATACCCTATTATTTAAGAGGGTGCGGGACAGCAAGCATTGATACGGCTGGTAAGCTTGTTGAACCCGTAAATTCTACAGGTCAACAACTTGGGGCGTTTGATAGATTGTCTCGGCTAAAAGATGCGTTAATTACTTTGTTAGCAGGTACTGATATTAAAGATAGTATTGTTATGGGCTTAGGCCAATTCTCTTCCAAGACAGAGATTAATATCAGTGGCGCTACTAACAAAATTGTTGATGGTCACTCAGGTAGAATATTGGTAAAGGCAGCAGCCTTGGATCAAAATCAACGGATAAAACTTATTCAAGCAATTGCCGGTATTCAATCATTAGACACTACAACCAACCAAGATGGTAGTGCCAATGATGCACTTAAATTCTCTAGTGACAACTATCCAAACGTAACCAAGGCTTCCAGTGGTACGCCTGCCGCTCATGCGTATGCAGAAGCAGGGGCGTATATGATGGGTACCACGACGGGTAAAGACCCAAACCCTTCATCGTCTGTTAGCATCGTGTATGATGGCTCAATGACCATGCAAAACCCAACTACAAAAGAGCAAGTGTACTTCATCTGTGTGGGCTTAGGTGGTGGTGAAACTAATATTTTTAATGGTAAAGCCAAGGTCAAACAGTGCGTCAATAACTGGCCTGGCTACGATACTAATAGTAAAATGCTAACAACTGGAACCATTAATAGCGGTGTCTATATGCCCAATGGTAATGGTGGTTGGACACAAATCACTAGCCTTAATGACTTTAAAACCAAAAGCGGCATCACGACTATGAATAGTGGCTGGGAAACCTTTACCAAGCTTCCTGTTGGTTGGCGGTATGGGGGCTGGATGAAAGTTGCCAATGAGCCGATGGATATTGAACCAATTGTCGGCACGGTGTGGACAGGTTACGCAGGTGGTACTATTGGTATCGTGTCTTATCGCACTAGTCCTTTTTCCATCAAAAATACTACTACGTCAACAAATGGAATTGGTGAGCCGATAGAGAATATGTATGGTGGTATTGCCTATTCAACAGCCGATACTAACAATGGGACGAACTACTACCGAGGGGCTACCCCTGTGAATAGCACCACGGCACAGTGTGATTCTAATGGCATCTATTTCTTGACCGACGGTGCGCCTAACTCCACCAAAGATGACATGGCGAAGACTATTCTCAACAAGTCACTCAACGATGATACCAGATACACCATTTCCACCAAGCCCACAGGTCTGATCTCACCAACGCTACAGTCAGGGCTATTTTCTGGTGAGACAGGCGGTTGGGAATGGATAGGGGAATATGCCAAACGCCTTCGTAATGCTTCTCAAAATCCTTCAGGTATCTCAATCAAAACCGCCGTTGCGGGATTTGGTTCCTCCTTTGCGGGTTTAGATTATAATAGTGATACCAAGCTATATAATTGTGACACTGCCACGGCTGAAGATGACGCAAAAAACGCTTGTAAATGGGGTCAACAGGGTTCAGGCTACGGTGAAGGCGGATTCTTTTATGCTAAAAGTTCTGAAGATATCGCTAATAGTGTATTAAGCTTTATTCAAAACCTTAATAATACATTACCTGCTGCCCCATCAGGCACTATCATTGTCCCTGATGACCCTTACAGAGCCGATAGCCAACTAGCGGTGGCTTATTATCCCATCTTACAAGCCGAAGTTGGTAAAAACCAAGCGATTTGGGCAGGTAATCTCAAAAAATACAACCTTAACGAAGGTACGCTATATGGCAAAAATAATAGCGCATTATTTTTGGATGTCGCAGGCAATCTAAATCCTGCCACCGAAGATCTTTGGAGTGCAATAGCGGATATCAATGGTAAAAATAATAATGTCACGTCAGGCGGATTTTATAGTAACTTACGCACCCCAAACACCACTGTGAATAATGTAAGAACCTTGTACATTGAAGATAACACTTCCTCAAATGATACAAGTCCTCGCCTACGCAAATTGGGCGTCAATGCCTCAGGCAAAGTCACCTTGGATGGGAGTATCATCAGTACCTCAAATACCTTCGTGGATACCACCACGTATTCGCGTGACAAAATTAATTATTTGCTACAGTTTTTGGGTTTTACATTGACTGATGCGCAAAAAACCCAAGCCTTAGTGGACTTGGTACTCACTGCACCAGCGTCACCTGTCAAAGTCTTGGGCGCAACTATTCATTCCACACCAAGTATGGTGTCTTACTCAGCCGATCTTGACACCGATGGTAAAGTCAGTAATACCCGTGATGATTATACGTTATTTGGTTCGAGTGATGGGTCACTACACATGGTAAATGCTGATGACTATACTACTACAGGCAATGGAGGAAGAGAGCAGCTTGCCTTTATTCCTAAACAAATGCTCATCAGCCAACCACAGGCACTCATCAATGGTACAGGCACAGATGTTGGCAAACCTTACTTTGGTGTGGACGCCCCTTGGCTAGTGAGTGCCAATTATTTTTATGACCTTGATAACAGCAAAGTCACTGTAACGCCTTGTACAGAAAATAAGACTATCGACCCAAATAATACCCGTGACTGCCGTAATACCTATGTCCGTGCTTATGGCGGACTACGGATGGGCGGAGAAGGTATGTATGGCTTGGATTTAACGGATAAAAATAATCCTAAGATGCTATTTAGAATCGATTCTGCGACGACAGGTTTTAGCCGCATGGGACAGATATGGTCAAAACCTACCAAGGCAAAAATTGCCACAGGCATAGACTCGACAACCAAAAAAGTCAATGCTTATAAAGATGTGTTAGTCTTTGGTGGCGGTTATGATACCTGCTATGAAGATGAAAACTATCAAGTCGGTACCACAACTTCGACCTTAAGCAATCAAAAATCACAAGCATGTAACCGCACAACAGCTACTGAATCCCTAGGCAATGCTGTATATATGGTGGATGCCAAAACGGGTGCGCTTATTTGGTCAGCCACCAAAACAGCCAATGCCGTCTCAGGTGCTACCAATACAACAGTCTCTACCCTCAATAATAGTATCGTAGGCGGTATTACTGTGCTTGACCGCAATAACGATGGTTATATGGATCAGTTATACTTTGCTGACATGGGCGGTCAAGTATTCCGTGCTGATTTTACCAATGCTGGATTCATCAAACCTGTAAGCAGTGGCACAGCTGCACCTGAAACTTCATTTAGTAATACGCGCGTAGTGCGTCTGCTGCAACCTGCCTTTACTGGCGCAGATATCAAGTATAATCACCGTTTTTATGAGCGTCCTGCCGTCAGTTTTTACCGTGGCGATAGTACCTTTAATAACAGTCGATTGTTTGCTGTGGTTAATGTCATCTCAGGTGACCGCAGTTCGCCGTTATCAAAACTACGTGCTAGCGATGCCTATGCCGATAGGCTGTATGGCATCATGGACACCGATGTCACGTTGGCAGATAGTATCTTATATGCCAGTGATTTTACCACCCGCAAAGAATCTACCGCCACAAATGCGGCTAAAGTACAAAAAGTGGTAGACTTGACTGCCAATACCACAGCATCTAGCGACTTATTGGCGTTACCTACGGTCACTGAAAATTATACTTTAGATACCAAGCGTTCGGCTATCGCTTCTGTAAAAGCCAAACGTGGCTGGTATTATCCACTAACGCGCTTTGATGGCTTTGATAAGGTCAAATATACCAAAGGTGTGGGCAAGTCTGAGGTCATTGATAGTTTCTTATACACCACTGTCTATAATCCTGATATGACGTATGGTACAGTCAATCCCTGTGTCGCAAAAATCACAGGCGGCTCAGAGCGCCAATTGTACTGTCTACCTTACGGTATCTGCTTAAAAGAAACCACAAATTCAGCAGGGGCGGCTATCGATGAGTATGCGACATCAACAAATGGCACGGCAGGGTTTGCGCGGGCAGGGCAAGGTATCCAAGAGTTGACGCTAGGACCGCGTAGTTCTACATTGTCTAATCAACGCTTATTGATTGGTACGCAAACAATTACTGATAGAGCCTCCAACCGAGTGGACTTTGGTGATGACAGAGGTAAGCTGCTAGCGGGTGATACAGGGTCTAACAATATCGGACTTGATAAAACTAGCCAGCCATTATCTGGTCTAAGTAAGACCACGGGTGATGGCTCAGCTATAGAGAATATCTATAATGATCGCTATACCTTAAAGCCAAATACTTGGTATGAAGTCAATAAATAACTGAGGCAATGATGAATCGTCACAAGGGCTTTACGCTGATTGAACTGATGGTAACGGTAGCGATGGTTGCGATACTCGCCAGTATCGCTATCCCATCGTATCGGCAATATGCTATCCGTAATGCCGAATCGCAAGCGCAAGCCAAAATGAAGCAGCTAGAGATTGAGCTCAATCGCTGGCGGGCGACTGCACTTACCTATAAAGGATTCAAACCTGCCAAAGTTGCTAGTGATGGTACAACCAGCTATGGTTATGATGCGACCAATAATACAATTTATATCCCTGTCAACAGCACAGCAGATAATTATCAGTACAAGATACTGTTGGTGGATGGCGACAATACTGCCAATAGTCTGGTGCCAACGGCATCTTCGACGCTCGCTAATAGCTTGACGGCAGGTAGAGCATGGGTGATGTTTGCCACCCCTAATCCCACAAAATTTAACGATGCGCATAAGATTTTGCTCACGAGCAATGGAACACAATGCAAAACCAAAAATAGTGACACTAGCGTTACCATCGCATCAACCAACTGTGGTACTTATTCGGAGACATGGTAATGAAAAATCGATATAGCCAGCAAGGCTTTACCCTAATCGAACTCATGATAGTGGTCGCGCTCATCGGTATATTGGCGGCGATTGCTTATCCCAGTTATCAACGCTACGTCATCAAGACTAAACGCACTGATATGATGACAGAAATGCAAAATATCGCCTCGCAAATTGAATCGCGTAAACTGGCACAAGGCAGTTATACTAACGCAGGCACGGGACTAAATGGGAGCTTCCCTAGAAGTGGTACAGCATTATATACCATCACCCTATCACCCACCCCCCTCACTGACCGTTGGACAATTACAGCCACACCTGTTAGTTCATCGCAGATGGCAAATGATGGTACGCTCACGTTAAATGCTCAAGGGATAAAATGCCGAAATACCTCATGTGGTACAGGTCAAGAGTGGAATAACTAGCTTATTAAGCTAAGCATTGAACAATTTTTGGCAGTATGGACAATATTTAGGTTGGGTGATATAAAATAGTGACAAATATTGTCACTTCTATGACAGTAACATAGGGATAAATGAATAAATTGAGAGGGTTGAAAAAACTTTGCGCTTAGATAATCCTCGACGCACTAAATGATTTTTAAATTAATAGCAAAGTAGAAGGCATATTAGTGTTAATTTGGCTAAAAAATGTAGTTGGCACACAAACTGCAGTGATTGTATTACCAAGGCAAAGTGAGAGTTAGCAAAACTTTGCAGATTCACTCATTTACTTGGATAACTGGCTACATAATTAACTATATGATTAAGTTATCCATTTTATACACTCAAAAATAGGAGTTCATTATGAACGCTCAAAAAGGTTTTACCCTGATTGAATTAATGATTGTTATCGCTATTATTGGTATTTTGGCGGCGATTGCCATTCCACAATATCAAAATTACATTGCTAAATCGCAAGTAAGCCGTGCCATGGGTGAGCTTGGTGCTATTAAGACTGCTTATGAAACTTGCCTAAATGATGGCAAAACCGCTGCCGGCTCATGTAATCTAGGTTGGACTAACTCAAATATCTTGACACAAACAACGCCAGGCATTGATAATAACGGTAATAATACTGCACCATTATCTGAAACTGGTACTATTGTAGGTACTTTCTCTGGTAGTGCAGCTTCTACTCTGACCAGTGGCACTGCGAAGACAGTTACTTGGACTCGTACGAATACTGGTTCATGGTCTTGTGCAACTACTGCTCCTGCCAAATACGCACCAGCTGGTTGCCCAGGTTCAGGTTCATAATTAATAACGTTAATAAGTTTATACAGGCACATCTTCGGATGTGCTTTTTTATTAAGTTATTATGCAATCGAGAAAAATAATGAAATACATGGACTGGGATTACATTTTTTTATGTTTGCCGCTTGTATTTATTAGTGGGGCATTCTTTGGCTTTAGTAGTGAATGGATGCATAACATGATTGATAGTTGGCGGTTACAAGAATGTTTAATACTGTTATTAAGTTTTATATATGGAATTCTACGTTTCAACATAATAACTATTAAAACATCAAAATGCGTACTCCTGACCATTTTCTTATTGTCGATATATACTCTTATCATCATTTACTTTTCTAAAAATAGTTTACTGGCTTTATTAGATATGTCAATGATGGGTGCCTTATTATGTTATAGCTATTTCGTCTACCTTTTAATGATTCAACTTCCAAGACCAAAAGTAGAATTAGCAATTGCAATCGTTGCGCTTAGTCCCTTAGGTTGTACAATATGGTTATTGGTGGGGTACTACTTATACATTACTGCTGATGTGCCATTAGTCTGGCATGGACTATTTACTAATATTCGTTATTACGATGATGCATTATTACCTTTAATATTTTTATTATGGTATCAACCTAGTTTTCTAAAAAGATTTTCAAAAACCACAATTTTAATCGCCAGTTTTTTTCTTTTAACTTTATGGCTAGATGCTGCTCGTGCTAATTGGTTAGGGATTAGTGTTGGTTTAATCGCTATCGTGTTATTTTATCCTAAAGGCTATCAAAAGATATTGCAGCCAGTTGCAAGTATATTTATTAGCTTTATTTTATATCAAATCATTAGACGCTTTGATACTTCTGCTATTCAATATACTGTTCTGCGAGGAGAAGATGGTACACGGTGGCGGATGTGGATTGGTTCTTGGTATCAATGGTTACAAAATCCGTTTAAAGGTCTTGGTGGTGGGAATTTCGTTTTTGCTGAAGAAATTAACCCTTTAAAAATCGGTCATCCCCATAATCTTATTGTACAATTAGTTGTTGAATGGGGAGTGACAGGGCTGCTTATCAGCTTTTTAATTGTTTGTATTGTTCGATGGGTATTTAATAAACGTTCACAAGTTCCTGCAATATTATTTGCAGGTTCTATAGCGCTATTAGTTAATATGTTACTATCAGGCGCGCATGTATATCCAGTTAGCCAAGTGACTATGCTAATTTATTTTTGCTTTGTCATGAGTAACATACGAATAAATCTAAATAGTAGGTCTATTTATTTCCTCACACTTAATAAATTTAATGATGTTAAAGAAATAAAGATTTTAAAATGGGGATTAGGCTTTATCTTGATAATTCTCTTTATTATCTCAGATAGTTTTTTTCAATATGGAAATGATAAAGGGATGGTGAATTCTAGCCCCTCGTTAGGACCTAGATTTTGGTCAAATGCTCATTTGGTGAACATGGAATGATTTTTGTATAGATTATATGGTGTATTATCCAAAACAAGATATATAAATTATGCTCGATTTCGTCATGGTGAGGATTTAAAGTAAATTGCTGAGCAATACAATATTATATTTTAAAGGGCTTTACCCATAATGGTATATAAAAATAATACAGGATTTACTCTAGTAGAATTAATGATAGTCATTGCTATCATTGGCATTTTATCCGCTATTGCTATAGCCCAATACCAAAATTATATGGTTAAAGTACAGGCAGGTAGAATTATTGGTGAGATTGGCGAGCTTAGATTGTCAGTAGAAGACTGTCTTAATAATGGTGTTATTAATATAGGTTTGGGAGCTAACGAATGCGACCCTAGGGCATCGCCATCTAATATTATTCAAGGTAATTCTCAAGTAGGGATTGTATTGCCTGACAATACTGGTGTTGCACAAATTACAAATCCTTTAACCCAACAATCTACCATCACCGCTACTATATCTAACCAGACCTCACCATTAATTCATGGTAAAAAAATTGTTTGGGAAAGAAATAGCAATGGTAGCTGGTACTGTAAGTCTAATATCGAGCAAAAATACCTTGGTTCAAACTGTAACTTCGATAATATTATTAACTAATTTAGTCATGATAGTATGCTAAAGCTTATGAAAATAATAAAGTGTTAAATTAACTCAAAATTTTTTCTTCAATATGACTATAAGATAAGAAAAATGCTAAACTACCCCGTTTAGCATTTTTGCGTTTAACCCATACGAAAATCCTATGCTGTCATCTACGCCACCCCAAACCCCCAATCAAGATATTCGTCTATTTACCCTATTCATGGGGTTAGCCATTTTGACGTACCTCATGCCTTGGCACTCGCCACTGGGGCGGGATTTTGTCGTCAATGCCACCGCATTTGGGTTTGTGAGTTTGGCAGTCGCGGCTTTTTTTTGGCAAAACCCGATTACAAAATTGAGCAAATCTGTGCTTAGTTGGTTGCTGCTAGCGCTATTGATTGTATGTCAGCCATTATTCAATCCTATCGCTTACCCTGATGCCTTAATCTTTCCGGTGATAAGCTTGCTGGTCGTTGCCTTGACTGCGTTGATAGGCAGTAATATTGAAAATAAAGCGAATTTATTAAACAGCCTGTTTATTGCAGTATATCTCATGGCAATCATCACCTTTATGATTCAAATGATGCAGATGAGCGGCTATCAGATTGATTATAAAGGTTGGGTGATTGCGCGCGGTAATGCCAATGGCGGACGCTATGATGGCAACTTTGGGCAAGCCAACCACGCAGGCTACGCGTTTGTGTTGGCGCTGTGTGGGGTGCTGTATCAGCTGCAGCAGTCGTTTCAAGAAAGGTTAAATGCGCCGCAGTGGCTCATTGGTCGATACCGACAATATGCGCGGTTTGGCTTGATGCTATTGTTTGTGATATTTACCATCGGGCTTGCCTTGACACAAAGTCGGGCGGGTCTGGTGATGATGCTGGCGGTGATTCCCATTTTCTTTTTGACCCAGCCGATAGCGTGGAAAAGCAAATTATCGGCTAGCGTTTTTGGTCTTATTGTATTTGTGCTGTACTATATGGGCGCAAGCTGGATTAGTAATTATAGCAGTGCTAATCAGCTTGGGGCGGTGAGCCGTATGGCGGGCGGGCAGGGGAACCGCTCGGCGATGAGCGAACGCGCCATGATGATATTTCATGACCATGTACTCACCGGGGTCGGCTGGAACAACTACATGGGCGCAAGCGTTGATTATGCACAATATTTTAAATGGCCAGAGATTGCCGACCATTCCCACAATTTTGCCACCATGATTTTGGCGGAGCTAGGTGTGCTCGGTGCGCTATGCTTTGTGCCAATTGTTTGGCTACTGGTACGGGCGATTCATCTGCGCCATAGCAGCGAAAGCGCGATTGCACTGGCATTTGTCATCGCAAGTATCTTGTATGCCAGTGTCGAATATCCGTTATGGTATTTTCGCTATCTTGCGGTTTTTGCCTTGTTTTTGGCGTTGATTGAACAGACCAAATGGCAACTTGTGTGGCAAAGCAAACTAAGAAAAGCCATGTCTATTATTATGCTTGGTTTGGCGATGTTGTCAGGCTACTATATTTGGCAATATTTTCATCTCAATTATTTGGATTATAATCGCTTTATCAAGCATACCAATCATCTAAACCAAGACAAAGGAATTGACTACCAAAATGAGGTGTTTGGCTTTAGCGCTTATCATGACCGCATCCTTGCCATGCAAGTGCCGATTAACCGTCATCAAGCAAGCGTCAAAGAAGCCATCTTTGAAGAGGTGCTAAATACTGATTCTTCCCAGTATAATATATTAGCTTATGCACAGTTTTTAGCCTATAAAGGTGACCAGCAAGCGGCATTAAAACATATCGAAGCGGCTTGTGTCATGGTAAAAAATTTGTCGGATTGTGATAATGTAGATACTGACTTGGGCAATCTTGCCAAACAAGATCCTGCGACATTTGCCGCTTTATACCGTGAGTTTCAACAATGGCGTGACGCCAATCCTGAAAAAACAGGACTCAAACCATAATGCAGCGGGTAATTTTTTTAGTATGGCAAAATATCGCGTTCCGACTTATCGTGGGTTGGGGGGTGGTGGTAATTTTGCCGGCGTTGCTGATGTGGCGAATGCGCTTCTTGCAGGGGCGCTGGCTGATTACTGAGTTTAATAGTATGGTGTTAGCCACCTTGGGTGTCTTGCTAGTCACCCTTGGTCTGCGCAAACTCACCCAGTTTCCAGGTCAACGCTCCATCAGTTTTGTGTTGCCAACCTTATTGTTGGTAATGATGCTGTTAGGCATGGTGATTATCGTTTTTCGGCTGCCGTATTCGCTATATTATTTTGGCTTATCGGGCGTTATCGGGGCAGTGTTTTTCTTTTTATCGTTTTTACTTGAGCAAAAAGCGCACCAACCTTATATGGCGTATATTCCACTGGGACATTGTCAAAACTTTGAAGCGATTTTTCAAATCCGTTGGTTACGCCTCGAAAAACCGCACTTAGATGCCATACAATCCAAAAAAGTGCAAGCGATAGTAGCAGACCTGTCATCACCTGCACTCGATGAAGACTGGCAGCGATTTTTAACCGAGCAAACGTTACAGGGCAGACCGGTGTATAATAACCGCCAAGTGTATGAGTCTTTGACAGGTCGTCTGCCGATTCATCATTTGTATGAAAACGAGTTGGGCTCGCTGTTGCCATCGCAAACCTATTTATGGTTTAAACAACTGATTGATATTATAGCGATTTTATTGGTCTCACCCTTGGTATTGCTGATTGCGGTGATCACTGTCATTGCGATACGTTTGGAAAGTCCAGGTAAAGCCATATTTGTCCAAGAGCGGGTCGGGCAAGGCGGCAAATTGTTTAAAATCTATAAATTTCGCAGTATGCGCTTTGACTCAGAAAAAAACGGGGCAAAACTGGCGCAACAAAATGACCCTCGTGTGACTAAAGTCGGTAAGTTTATTCGTAAAACCCGTATCGATGAACTGCCGCAATTTTTGAATGTGCTCAAAGGCGATATGAGCCTGATTGGACCGAGACCTGAACAGCTAAGTTTTGTCAAAACTTTTGAAAAAACCATCCCTTTTTATAATTATCGACATATCGTCAAACCCGGTATTTCTGGATGGGCGCAGGTCACACAAGGCTATGCCAGTGATACCGATGAGACAGCGCTTAAGGTACAGTACGATTTTTATTATATTAAACATATTTCTTTTGCATTAGATATCTTGATTGTACTCAAAACCATTCAAACCATGCTGACAGGTTTTGGGGCTAGATAAACTGCGACAAATAACTTTAGCCATAATAGGTAGCGCACTATGTTAACCAATTCAACCATTCTAGTGACAGGCGGGACAGGCTCATTTGGGCATACCTTTGTGCCGATGACGCTTGAAAAATACAATCCCAAAAAATTGATTATCCTCTCGCGTGATGAGATGAAACAGTGGGAAATGGCAAAACTGTATCAAGGCGACCCCCGTGTACGTTTTTTTATCGGTGATGTGCGTGATAAAGACCGTCTATATCGAGCACTTGATGGGGTGGATTATGTGGTGCATGCCGCAGCAACCAAAATCGTGCCAACCGCCGAATATAATCCATTTGAATGTGTCAAAACCAATATCAACGGCGCAATGAATTTAATTGATGCCTGTATTGATAAAGGGGTGAAAAAAGTCGTTGCCTTATCGACTGACAAAGCATCTAGTCCAGTGAATCTGTATGGCGCGACCAAATTGGCATCGGACAAACTGTTTGTCGCAGGCAACGCCTATTCAGGTGAGCATGGCACACGCTTTTCGGTGGTACGTTATGGCAATGTCATGGGGAGTCGTGGCTCGGTGATTCCGTATTTTCTATCCATTAAAGACAGTGGCGTACTGACCATCACAGACCCGCGTATGACCCGTTTTATGATTTCGCTTGAGCAAGGCGTGGAGCTGGTTTGGCATGCGTTTGACGACATGGTGGGCGGCGAAATTTATGTCAAAAAAATTCCATCCATGACTATGCCAGATTTGGCAACTGCCGTTTCTGCCACTGCCGAGCAAAAAATCATTGGTATTCGTCCTGGCGAGAAATTGCATGAGCAAATGATTAGTGCTGAAGATTCTTTTCATACCTACGAATATCCTGAGCATTTTAAAATCTTGCCTGCGATTAATGGCTGGGATGAGACGCCTGAGCGTATCAAAGATGGTGTTAAGGTGCCAGAAGGTTTTGTGTACGCCAGTGATAATAACAGTGAGTGGATGACAACTGGGCAACTACAAGAATGGATTGAAACCAACAAAGCAAAAATTGGTAAAATTTAATCGCTAACCCTTGATAACAAACCACTTGATAACCAACCCCCTTGGGCAAATATTATGGCAAATCAATTTATCCCTTACGGTCGTCAGCATATCACCCAAACTGATATTGATGCGGTGGTCGCCGTGCTACAGTCTGATTTTTTGACCCAAGGTAGTCAAGTACCGGCGTTTGAAGAACGAGTCGCTACCTATACGGGGGCAAAGTTTGGCGTGGCGGTGAATAGTGCAACGTCAGCACTACATATTGCCTGTTCGGCATTGGGGCTTGGTCAAGATGAAAAGGGTAAAGATGACTGGCTGTGGACGACGCCGATTACCTTTACCGCATCTGCCAACTGTGGATTGTACTGTGGTGCTAACATTGATTTTGTGGATATTGATCCGCTAACACTCAATATGTCTATCAACGCCTTGAAAGAAAAGTTACAGCTTGCCGATGCTGAAAACCGCTTGCCAAAAATAGTCATTCCCGTACATTTCACCGGTGAGCCCTGTGATATGGCGGCCATTCATGCGCTATCACAGCAATATGGCTTTAAGGTTATTGAGGACGCCTCCCATGCCATTGGTGGCAAATATCACAAGCAACCTATCGGCAATTGTGAGTTTAGCGACATTACCGTGTTTAGCTTTCACCCTGTCAAAATCATTACCACCGCAGAAGGCGGACTGGCAACAACGAATGATCCGGCATTGGCGGAAAAAATGCAGCTACTCCGTAGTCATGGTATCACCCGTGATGCCAACCTAATGACCCATGAACCTGACGGTGGTTGGTATTATCAGCAAATTGATTTGGGCTTTAACTATCGCATGACCGAATTGCAAGGGGCATTGGGCGTGAGTCAAATGAACCATTTGGATGACTTTGTCACTCGCCGTCATCAGCTTGCCAAGCGTTATGATGAATTATTAACAGATTTGCCGATTGTATTGCCTTATCGCAATCCTGCTAATTATTCGGGGTTTCATTTATATCCCATTCAACTGACAGCAGACAGTGGCAAAACGCGTAAGCAAGTGTTTGACAGTTTGCGGGCGCAAAATATCGGGGTGAATGTGCATTATATCCCAGTGCATACCCAGCCGTATTATGCCAAGTTGGGCTTTAAACAAGGCGATTTTCCGCATGCCGAGCGCTACTATGCACAAGCGATTAGTTTGCCATTGTATTATGACTTAAGCGAAGCCTCGCAAGCGCAAGTGGTCAATGCAATTTATCAGGCATTAGCATAATGAAGGTCTGTATCATCCCTGCGCGTGGGGGTAGTAAACGCATTCCCCGCAAAAACATCAAAGATTTTTGTGGCCAGCCTATGCTGGCTCGTGCTATTGAAACGGCAAAAAACAGCCAATTGTTTGAGCAGATTATCGTCTCCACTGATGATAGCGCTATTGCCGATATCGCTCAACACCATGGTGCCACTGTCAGCCAAAGACCTGCCGAGCTTGCCGATGATTACGCCACTACCGCTGCGGTGATTCGGCATGTGCTGCAGAGCATGCCAAACGCTAGCCATATCTGCTGTCTATACCCCTGTACGCCGTTATTAAAACCGCAGTATTTAACTGATAGTTTTGAGCGCTGGCAGTCATCCAACAGTTTGTATTGTTTTCCGGTTTTAGAATTTGAATCCAATGTGTTACGCTCACTTAAGTTAAGCGATACCGGTGAAGTATCGAGCATGTTTAGCCAACATGAACTCACCAGAACCCAAGATTTACCGCAGGCGTATTTTGACGCAGGTCAATTTTATTGGGGCAGTCGTGAAGCATGGCTCGGCGAGGATAAAATCCATAATCATGCGCTAGGCTATGTGTTGCCAAAATACAGTGTGGTCGATATTGATGATGATAACGATTGGCGATTTGCTGAGCGCCTGTACCAAGCGCAATTGGAGTTAGCATGAAGATAGGCGCGAGCATGAAGATCGTGGTCCGAGCAGACGCAAGTTTAACGATTGGTAGCGGTCATATCATGCGTTGCCTCGCGCTCGCTGACCGGTTAAAACAGCAAGGGCATGACATCTCGTTTATTTGTCGTCAGCATGACGGGCATTTGGCGGATTTGATTGGGCAAAAAGGTTTTGCTGTGCAGCTATTAGCCAAAAGTGAGACTGCAGATTTTATCAAACAGCATGCCCATAGCGAGTGGCTCGGCGCCAGTGAAAGCGATGATTTTTCCGAGTGTCAACCCATCTTGCAAGCATTAAAGCCAGATTGGCTGATTATCGACCATTATGCGATTGGCAAAAATTGGGAGCAGCAAGCCAAACGACTTTTGCCAAACCTTAAAATTTTAGCCATTGACGATTTAGCCGACCGCACGCACGACTGTGAGATTTTGCTCGACCAAAATTTTGGACGAAAAAACGAAGATTATCAACCGCTTGTGCCAAGTCATTGCCAGCGCTTATTAGGTACACGTTATACGTTATTACGGGATGAGTTTGCCAACTGGCGAACGATGAGCCTAAGCAGACGTAAAAGCATACAGCCGCCCAACAATATATTGGTTAATCTGGGCGGTGTCGATAACGATAATGTCACGCTCAAGATTTTGCAAAGTCTCAATACCTTTGTCCAACAATCTACGCAATCATTTAACGTGACTGTCGTCATGGGCAAAAACGCACCGCATATCGAAAGTGTACAAAGATTTGCCAAACACGCAAGTTTTTCGTGTGCGGTACTTGTCAATGTGACTAATATGGCGCAATTGATGGCAAATGCTGACCTTGCAATTGGGGCAGCAGGCAGCACGACCTGGGAGCGCTGTTGTTTGGGCTTACCGATGGTGCTGATCGTGCTTGCCGATAACCAACGGGTGATTGCCAAAGCGTTGGCAGATAAAAACGTGGTCAAAGTGGTGACTGACATGGCTACATTGGATGAGCAACTGCCCCGCTTGTTGAGCGAACTGGCCGACAATTATCAAAAATTCAGCCGGCAATCTGCCAAGTTGGTCGATGGGCAAGGGGCAAAACGCGTTGCGCACTGGATTGAATTTGCGCAAAGATTTCAACATTGTCAAGTGCGACAAGCGACCCAAGCCGATACTCAGATGATTTGGCAATGGCGTAATCACATCGACGTACGCCGGTGGATGTTTGGGCAGGATGAAATTGCCCTTGCTGACCATGAGAAATGGTATCGCAAACAACTTGACCATACCAATGTGCATTTGCTGATTTTTGAAGTCGCTGGTGAGCCGATGGGGCTAGTTAATGTTACCCAAATGACGGTGGATAAATACCAAACCTTAAATGCTGCAAAAAATACCGCCAATGACAACAGCGCCAGTTGGGGGTTTTATTTATCCCCTAATAGCCCAAAAGGGCAGGGGCTTGGCTTTGCGTTGGGGGTTTTGGCGATTGCACAGATTTTCAACACCACCGACATTGACAAAATCACCGCGCAAGTGCTGGCATATAATACCGCGTCACTGGCGTTACATCGTAAATTGGGATTTAGCGAAACAGGCGTGTTAAAACAGCATTTTGGTGTGGGTGAAAAAGTGTATGATGTGGTAGAGTTTGAATTAAAATCGCAAGACTTTTTATTTTAGGGGTGTTTTTATGAATCAAAATTTCAGCATTAACAACCGCCCAATCGGCATTGACCATGCGCCGTACATTATTGCCGAAATGTCCGCCAACCACAACGGCGACATCAGCAACGCTTACCGTATCATTGACATGGCAAAGGCATGCGGGGCTGATGCGGTCAAAATGCAAACCTACACCGCAGATACCATCACCCTCAACAGCACTGCCGCTGACTTCCAAATTCATGGGGGACTGTGGGACGGGCGTACCTTGTATGACTTGTACCAAGAAGCTTACACGCCGTGGGACTGGCATAAACCATTGTTTGAGCATGCTCACAAAGTCGGTATCACCATGTTTAGCTCACCGTTTGACTTGACTGCGGTGGATTTACTCGAGGATTTGAACGCCCCAGCGTACAAAATCGCTTCGTTTGAAGCCATTGATTTACCGCTTATCAAATATGTGGCAAGTACCGGCAAACCGATGATTATCTCCACAGGGATGGCGGACCAAGCCGAAATTGCCGAGGCGGTTGCCGCCGCTCGCGATGGCGGCTGCAAACAGCTTGCGTTATTGCACTGCGTGAGTGGTTATCCAGCCCCCGCACAGGACTATAACCTGCGTACCATTGTCGATATGCAGCGCCGTTTTGGTGTGCCGATTGGCTTATCCGACCATACGCTTGACAATACCACCGCCGTGACAAGCGTGGCATTGGGGGCGTGTATCATTGAAAAACACGTCACCCTAGACCGCAATGGCGGCGGAGCGGATGACAGTTTTTCACTGGAAAAAGACGAACTCACCGCGCTCTGCCGTGACAGTAAAACCGCTTGGCAAGCGTTGGGACAAGTCGATTACGGTCGTAAATCAAGCGAAATCGGCAATGTGCAATTTCGCCGTTCACTGTATTTTGTCAAAGACATGACAGCAGGGGATGTGATTGATGAAAGCTGTATCCGTAGCGTTCGCCCTGGCTTTGGGCTTGCCCCGAAGTTTTATGATGAATTAATGGGTAAAAAAGTGCTAACGGATATCCAAGCCAATACCGCCACCTCATGGAATGTCCTTGAAAGGTAATGTTAAATAAAATCAAACGTTTAACACAATCCGCCTTACTCAAAGACAGCCTGATTTATGTGGTAGGCGAGATGACCGCCAAAGCCGTGCCGTTTTTGCTATTGCCCTATTTAACACGGGTATTAGGCACAACGGGCTTTGGTGATTTGTCCTATTATTTATCGCTCACGGCATTTATTGTAATCGCCATGAGTCTGTCGCAAAATGGCGCTTTGACCCGTTATTTTTATGTGTATGGCAGGCATGGGCTGGGCAATATTTTATTGGCAGGCGGGCTATATAGCGTGGGCGTGCTATTAATTGGGACGGCGATTAGTTGGCTGTTACATAGCGAATTGCTTTTTTACTGCTTTTTTACTGCCTTTTTGCAAACCTTGATTCAAAACCAACTGGCACTGCGGCAATGCCAAAAACGCCCGTTTAGCTATTTGACCATCCAACTGGGCTTAGCCTTGGGCAATTTACTATGGACGCTGCTGATTTTTCAGTTTTTTGCGGGCGATACCACGGATAAAGTTGCCCAGCGCCTTATCGCGATTATCTTGGCGCATGGGTTCACTTTTGTCGCAGCGTTGGCGTGGGCAAAATACCAATTTGCTATCAAATTTCGCTTTACCCCAAAACGGCTTAAACTGGGACTTGGCTATATTTTAACGCTAGGCTTGCCGCTACTGTTACATGGGTTAAGCTATACCATCAAAGGGCAGCTTGATCGAGTGTTGATTCACCAGCGGTTTAACAGTCATGAGCTAGGTATATACTCGGCAGGGGTGCAAGTCGCTAGTAGCTTGACCATTGTGATTATGGCGGTCAATTCTGCGCTGGTGCCTCACTTATATGAACGGCTAAAATCGCAGCGCATGACAGTCATACAATTGCATCGATTGTTTTGGCTGAGTTTGATGGTGCCTTTTATGTTGACTGCCATGGCTTGGGCGATGCCATCGTCATTGATGGCGTGGCTATTGGGAGCAGATTTTGCCCAAAGCCAGTATTATGTGGTGATGTTTGTACTCGCGTTTTCGCTGATAATTCCGTATTTATTATTGGTGAATTTTTTGTTTTATCATGCCAAAACCGCGCAAATTTCGCTGTGTTCCGTCATCTCAACGGTGGTATATTTGGTTGCCTTGTGGGTGTTAAGTGGCGTATCACTGGCGGTGGTGCCGTATGCGACTATTATTAGTGGCGTGGTGATTTTGCCGCTGTTATATTATTATACGCTGCAAGTGGAAAAGGTCAAAAAAACGCCATGAATCTCATTATTTGTATCACCCCCTTGCAAGTGTTGATTGCCAAGCAAATTATTAAGCAACACAGTACCCCCTTTATTGGGCTTTATTTGCCGTATGGCATCCATTCAAAAAGCGAGCCCAAACACCGCTATTATTTTGAACAACTTGAGCAGGTCTGCGAAAAATCCGCCTTTATCGAACTGAACAATAAAACCTGGGGCGAACGTTTTGCTACCCTAAACCACATCAAAACCACACTTAACACGCTTGATATTTGGCAAAAACCTATCGAAAATGTCTATCTTGCCAGTATTGATGTGTTGTTTTTGCAATATGTTATTTCTAAAGTAAAATTCCAACAGCTGTATACCTTTGATGACGGCACCGCTAATATTTTCCCCAATTCTAGCTATTTTCAACCGTTACCAAAATCCTTACCATTACGATTGTTTAAACGCGTCGTGGGCATTACTTACCCCAGTATCCCTAGTATTTTGGCTATCTCCAAAAAACATTTCACCATTTTTCCCTATGAAAAAAACATCATTGATACTACCGAGCCTGTTTATTTGTTTGATAAAGTAGATAACCAGCCTGAGGAAAATTTGCCGGTAAAACGGCTGTTATTGGGGCAAGCCCTTGATAACTTTATCGGCGAAACGGCGTATCGGGATATCGTGACAAAGATGGTAAGCGAGTTTACCATTGACGCATTTTGTCCACACCCGCGAGAAAACTTGGATTTTAGCCATATTTTGCCGGTGATTGATAGCGATAAAATCATTGAAGATTATCTAAGCGAAGCATTGCAACAGAACCCCCATCAACGCTTTGAAATTTATACCTTTATCAGCACTGCCGTGTTCTCGCTCAAAGAATTTCCCCGCACCCAAGTATTTATGGTGTATACCCAAGCGCTGTGGGATAAATTCCCTGATGCGTATCAGTTTCTTGCCAGTCGTGGTTTTACCCTGATTAATTTAGATGACGCAGATAATCTAAATAGGTTCAAAGGGTAACTGCATGAAAAAACACGCCTTACTTATCCAAGCTCACCAAGATATCAGTTATTTTATTAAGCTGGCGAAAATTCAGCCCAACGTCAATTTTTATGTGCATATGGATGCTAAATCCGATTATTTTCCTGACGCTGAGACTGCACAGCTAGCCAATGTATTTTTGCTGAGCGACAGGGTATCGGTACGTTGGGGCGGGTTTAGCCAAATTGAAGCGACATTAAAATTGTTTGAAACAGCGTTTTCCAATGAGGACAATGCTTATTTTCATCTGGTAAGCGGTGAAGATGTGGTGTTACAACCATTTGAAGTGATAGAAAAACAGTGGCAACAGCGGTTTGATTTTCAGGCGATGATGATCTGCGAGATGGCGCCACAGTATGCGTATCGCTTTATTATGGACAGTCCCCATGCCGACAGCGACTGGCAACGGCAATTGACGGGTAAAATCATCACCAAACTGCAACAAGGTGTGGCAAAAATAAAAACTTATCACTCACCCATTTCTTTTGGCTCACAATGGTTTTCAGTGACGCGTGAAGACTGGGAAAAAATTGTGCCTTTCACCGATGAATACAGTGATTTTTTCCGCCACAAACTGGTGCCCGATGAGCATTTTTTTCAAACCCTAATTACTGAAAAATTAACCAATCAAATTCGCCTAAGCAATGATAACCGCCGACAGATTATTTTTGACAAAAATGTAAATAATGGCAATAGCCCGATTTATTTGGATTTATTAAAGCTTGAGCGGGCGAAATTTGACGGCTATTGGTTTGCGCGTAAAGTCAAAAAGGATGTGGCATTGACTTGGTTGGGTGAATTAACATGAAATTTTCTGTATTGATGTCCCTATACGACAAAGAAAACCCCGAATTTCTGGCCGCATGTCTAGCCAGCTTGGTCAATCAAACACGCCAAGCCGATGAGATTGTGTTGGTGTTTGATGGTAAAATCAATGTGGCATTGCAAGAAGTGATACAAGAATTTAAGCCGCAACTGCCGTTAATGATTATCGCTTTAGCAAAAAACGTCGGGCTTGGACAGGCTTTGAATGAAGGTCTAAACGCTTGCCAACATGACTGGGTCATTCGTATGGATACTGATGATATCTGTGTGCCTACCCGCTTTGAGCAGCAAATCAACTTTATCCAAAGCCATCCCAACATTGACGTGTTGGGCGGGCAAATCATTGAATTTGAAAAGCAGCTGTCACAGGGGAAAAAATCTCGCACGGTGCCAACCTCACATGAGGCGATTTTTGCCTCCGCCAAGTCGCGCAATCCCATCAACCACATGACGGTTGCCTTCAAAAAATCAGCGGTACAAGCGGTCGGTAGCTATCGCCATGCGCCGCTGTTTGAAGATTATGATTTGTGGGTACGATTATTGGTCGCTGGCTATCAGTTTGCCAATTTGCCAGAGGTGCTGGTGTATGCACGAGCAGGGGATGCGATGTATGAACGGCGCGGGGGCTTGGCGTATGCCCGATACGAGTGGGCAATTCAGCAAAGCTTTTATCAACAAGGGTTTTTGCATATGGCGCAATTGCTTAAAAACCTCGCCATTCGCTTACCTGTGCGATTATTGCCAAATAGTTTACGCAGTTTGGTTTATCAAAAGCTGTTAAGAAAATAACTTAGCGCCGAATGACCTTGCGATTGGGACTTAAGTTTTTTACCATCTTTTCAGACAATGGCAAAACTTCTCCACACATCAGTCCCGCCAACAGCTCACTACAAATCGGCGCATAAGCATAGCCTTTTGACCCCAATGCCGAAAAGCTCCATACTCGGCTGTTGCTTTCATAACCCGCTTGCCACACCTGCCCAACTAGGGGTAGATAATCCACAGTTTGGCTGCGGATACTGGCGCGACCCTGCCAATGGGGTATGTTTTTTTCGACGGTAAATATATCGCTGTTGTTGACCAAATCCGGCACCGCACCCGCCAAATCTGCCACATTCATCTTATGGTCAGCTACTGCTGGCGTGGTATCCAAGGTATCCCTGACAAAACTTGCCCCAAGCATGACATGGCGTTTACTGTTTTCGTTAAAACTGGCGTAATAACTGCCATACTTTAGCGGCAGTTTTGGCAACTGTGCTTTATCATGCTCATCGACAGCAAACCACGTCACTTGCCCACGGCTGTGATTAAAGCGTTTGATGGTGGGTAAAAAATCGCAGGTGTCTAACGCCATGCACAAAATCACATGGTCAAAAAACTGCTGATGCTCAGTGAATGTTAATAGCACTTGGTCGCAATCTTGCTGAAAATAGGTTAATTCCTCGGCCTGAAAGCTAATATTGGGGTGGCATAAAACAGCGTTGGCAAAGTTTGCGGTAGTGATTAATCCCGCATTGGGCAAAAATATCGCTTGCCCAACCTCATAACCGACCTTTGCTTTGGCTTGTTCAGCGGTCAATAAACGGGCAAATTGGGGTGGGAAATCTTTGACTTCATCAAGTTGTAAGCGATTGTGTGAGAGTAAATCCAAACAGCCGGTGGTTTGTAGGATTTTAATACCAGTTTGTGCGGTCAAATAAGGGTAAAATCGACAGCTTGCCAAATAACCAATCGCATGTAGATTGGTTTCAAGGCGTTTTAGGCTGGTAAGTTTTGGCGCAAGAAAACCGCGGATGTTGCCCGATGCGCCTGCCAATGGTTGCGCTTTATCAAAAATGGTGACTTTGTGTCCACGGGCAGCTAAGGCATACGCACTGCTTAAACCCGCCACCCCAGCCCCAATCACCGCCACAGACAGCGGTTTTGTAATAGCAGAAAAATTGGGTAGTTCAAAGCCTTTAACGTTATTGGCTTTTCGACGCTGACGACGTCGGGATTCAAAAGATGCAGTAAGGGGTAGGGTGACAAAAAATGGTTTAATTTTTTTGTTATAGCGAAAATAAACCTCGCAAAAATTGGCGGATGTTAACTTAGGTTGAAAGCTTGCGGTGAGCATTTCTCGCTTTTTGCCAAAGCCTTTACGTTTGGCTAAGGTAAAACCGTGACATTTTAGCCCCTGTTTGACTGCGCTTGCTACGCTAAATGTCGCCAAAGTCGTGTGAGGTTTGGATAATCTTGCAATTTGAGCCAATAAAGCCGCTGACCAAAGCTCATGGTTACAGCTCGGCGCAAACCCATCAAGCAGCCACGCATCGACTTTGCCTTGCCCAGTCACTTGCGACAAACTACTCGTCGCATCGCCAAGCCATAAATCAATTGTCAATCGTTCATCAAACCAGTTCAAACGATGACAGCCAGCCAGTGGCGGTGGATAGTTGTCAATGAGCTGTTGTGATAACCCAGCAAGCTCTGTCCACACGCTCAATGCTTGTTCAAGGTCAGTTTTGCTGAGGGGAAATTTTTCAGTGGTAATGATATGTAAATGGCTGTGATTGTCAGGCCTAATTTGTTGCCACAGTTGCCAAATAGCCAAGATATTAAGCCCTGTGCCAAAACCAATTTCACCGATGACAAATCGTTCAAAGTTCTTCAAATTAGCGAGGCGATTGGTTAAGTCGTTGCCATCAATAAAAACATAGCGAGATTCTGCCAAGCCATCCGTTTTGGAAAAATAAACATCACCAAAGTCGCTAGAGAGGGGGACAGTCACGCCGTTATCGTCTAGCTGCCAGTGCAGTTTGGCGGTTTGAATGGTTGATGCTGGGCTTTCGCTTGAGCTTGTGACAGGACGTTGGCTAGATTGTGACATCAGTGACCCATAATAAATAACTAAAAGTTAGTGCTAAGTAAAATATTACTAATACAAGGCTTGAAAACAGCGATTAGGGGGTGTAGCATAACTGATTTTTTATCGTTGCAACATGGCATGCAGCTTTTTTTGGGTGTGGTAACAACATGAATCAATCAAGTAACGGGCGTTATAACCTAATCACTGCATTGGCAATGATTGTGGGGATTGTGATTGGCTCAGGGATATTTTTTAAGGCAGACAATGTTTTAAAATATACCAATGGCAATGTGGCGTTGGGGGTAGGGGTTTTTGTATTGGCAGCGGTGGCGATTATTTTTGGTTCGCTATCGATTGCTGAGCTGGCAAAACGTACCGATGCGCATGGTGGCTTGATTGGCTATGCCGATGAATTTGTCAGTCCTCATTTTTCTACGATGATTGGTTGGTTTCAATTGTTTTTGTATTACCCGACGCTTGGCGTGGTGGTGACGTGGGTGGTGGGTATTTACACTGCCTTGTTATTTGGGGTAAAAGAGGCATCGCTTGAATTACAAATGGGCATTGGGCTTACGTGGTTTGTCATTTGTTATCTGTTTAATGTGATGGCAGCGGTGTTTGCAGGGCGTTTCCAAGTCTTTGCTACTGTCGTTAAATTAATTCCGTTATTTGTGCTAGGGGTGATGGCGTTTGTATATGGCGACCCTATGACTGCGTTAACCCATCCAAGTGAATCCGCGCGTCAAGCGACCCAGTCTTTGGCATGGCTCGGCGCCATCGGTCCGATTGCGTTTTCGTTTGATGGCTGGGTGGTCTCTACCAGTATTTCAGGGGAAATCAAACATGCTAAACGTAATTTACCGATAGCCTTAGTCGTCGCGCCTATGTTGATTTTATTGGGCTATTTGCTGTATTTTGTTGGACTCACCTCGTATCTAGGCGCCGCACAAGTGATGGCATTGGGTGATGAAAGCGTCTATGTGGTGGCGACCCAGTTATTTGGCGAAACCGCTGCCAAAGCATTTTTGGTATTTGTGGTGATTTCGGTGATGGGTACGGTGAATGGCTTGGTATTAGGGCTGATTCGTTTGCCGCATTCTTTAGCGCTCAAATCATTGATTCCGTTTAGCGCGCAATTGCGTCACGTCTCGCCCAACTATCAACTATCGGTTGGTTCAGCGCTGCTGGGTTTTGCCTTATCGATGTTTTGGGCAGCTGTGCATTATGCGGTGATGAAAAATCAGCTACTTGGCGATATGGATATCTCAGAAATCGCGATTGTGGTGAGTTACTTACTGTATTTGGTATTTTACTTTGCGGTGTTTCGATTATGGCAACAAGGTCATATCAAAAGTATGTTATTGGGGGTGATATCGCCGATTTTGGCGGCATTGGGCTCATTGATGGTAGTGTTCGGCGGCATGCAAAATCCGCTGTTTTTGCCTGTCTGCTTACCGATTTGTGCGTTTGTGCTCCTGCTTGCTTACTTTTACAGTCGCTATCTGCACAGTCAAAGTCAATAACCACCTTACATCAACTTTTTGGATAACGCTAAAAACTGCACGACACCTTGTCCGGCAGCTCGGCCTGTGGCAAAACAAGCCGTTAGTAGATAGCCACCCGTTGGCGCATCCCAATCAAGCATCTCGCCACAGCAAAATACATAAGGATTGGATTTTAGCGCAAAGTCCTCGGTTAATGCGGTACGTTTTACCCCGCCGCCACAGCTAATCGCTTCTTCAATCGGTCGAAAGTTATCGAATTCTACCGTTAACTGTTTGATTGCTTTTGTCATTTTATCGGCATCATGCCAGTGGGTTTTTGCGACGATTTCTCTGATTAAGGCGATTTTGACCGGATCAAGTCCTGCCTTTCGCCAAAGGTTAGCTAGCGATTGTTTTTTGGGGTTTTTTAAACTACTCAATAATTTTTCGTCAGACACATCAGGTAGCAAATCAAGTTGTAGTGATATTTTACCCGTATAATTTAATTGCTCACGCATGGCACGATTGAGCCGGTATATCAGCCCGCTTTCCATCCCATACTGGGTGAGAATAATGTCGCCAAAACCCTGCTCAATTTTGCCATCGGGCAATGTCACCTGGGCTTTCACGCGTTTTAACGCTTTGCCAAAATCGCGGTGCAAATGCGCCGACCAAGGCTGCGACAATGGGCGACAGATACCCACATTGCTGGCATAAAACGGCGTCAATTCTGTATCGCTGAGCCATGCCTGCCATTTGCCATCACTACCGAGCCGCGACCATGACATCGCGCCCGTTGCCAACACAATCGCATCAAAGCTTTGGGTAACAGTCAGGTTACCGCTTTCACGCCCTACCGAAAAAGTCGCTTGCTTACCCTCAATGTTGTCACAGCTATGCCGATAAAAAAACGTTACGCCGTCCTGCTGCAGCGCTTGCAACCACGCCCGCAGCAGTGGCGAGGCTTTCATCATGGTAGGAAAGATGCGACCTGTCGAGCCAACAAAAGATTCAATCCCTAAGCGGGTCATAAAATCACGGATATGTGTCGCATTAAAATCTTGAATATGCGGCGTAAGCCAGTCATTCGGCTGATAACGCGTAACAAAGGTATCAACGGGCTCAGCATGCGAGATATTGAGTCCAGATTTACCTGCCATCAACAGTTTGCGGGCAGGGGATGGTTTTTGTTCAAATACGTGGATTGTGACATCAAACTGGCGCAGATAATCTGCCACCATCAGGCCAGCAGGACCGGCGCCAATGATGGCGACGGTGGGCTTTTTTGGCAAGTCGGCTTGGTTATTTGGCATCATAGCAAATCAATGTTAGGCTTATATATTATAATTATAATAATAGGCTTATAAAGTCGATTACCAACGACCTTTACGTCCTGCGACCATCCAGCCCAGTGCGATACCAAGGATCCCACTGAGCAATGCGGTGACCGCACCATAGATAAAAATCTGTCCACTGCGCTCATTGACAAGCACTTTGACCTGCGTATTTAAACTATCGACTTGGTTTTGTAGTTCAGCATTTTTTGCCAAGAGTTGTTGGTTGGCGTTGGACAGCTGACTGTCAGTGGGCTGGTTGAGCTGGGCGAGGGTAGGTTGTTTGGGGTTTTGCATCGGTGAGGTGCTACTGGCAACGCTCGAGGCAATCTCTGGTTGTTTGGCGAGTGGTTGTCCTGTTTTTGGGTCAGTGACGACAACTTGCGGTGCTGCATGGGTCAGACTTGTCACCTGTAATACCGTCAATAACACTGCGCCATTTGCCAACGTGCCCACCAAATTTTTCATGCTTGTCACTTATTACCACCCAGACTTTGCCAATTATGTACTGCAAACAACTGCTAAACCCAACATTAACTCGCTGATTTAGGAAAAACTTGGATAAAAGGTTTGATATCCACATGACTATACACACCATTTAATAAGTAAGGCTCTTCACTTGCCCAAGCTTGCACGGCTTCATCGCTGTCAAAATCCACGACCAATACACTGCCGCTCATTTCAGGTTCTACATGTGCAATTGGCGTAGGGCCTGCGATGATTAGACGGCGCTGTTCATCTAACTGCGTAAGACGCTCAAGATGAGCAGAACGGAATTGTTTGCGTAGCTCAAGGCTATCAGGGACGTCATGACCGATAATGATATAAAGTGCCATCCATATTCTCCTTTAGTTTTTTCCTTTATCATTGATTTGTTGCTGTATATCTGGATTTAGATGGTTTTTTAAGAACACAAATTGCCCGATTAAAAATACCAACATCACCGGTATCCATCCCCAGCTTTTAAAATTAATCCAGGTATCGTTGTTGGTAAAAAACGCAAAATAATATTGCAAACCTGCCATCAGCAAGAAATACCCTGCCCAAGCGAGGGTGAGTTTATTCCAGCCAGACTGGGTCAATCGAAACACATTTTTCATTGCCAGTTCTAATAGCGGTTTACCTATCGCGACACTGATAATGAGGGCAACCGCAAATACGCTATTGATGACAGTTGATTTCCATTTTAAAAAAGCTTCGTCATGGAAAATTAAGCTTAACCCACAAAATCCCACGGTTAAAATCAGCGTCACCCACTGCTGTTTATTAAGCTTGCCTTTTTGCCGGGCAAAATGCACAACATATACCACCAGTGTTGTAATCAATAACGCCGCCGCACCTGCCAATACCCCTTGCTGTTTGGAAAAGTAAAAAAATGCCAGTAAAGGTAGCAAATCCAATAAACCGCTCATAGTCATCTCTAACAAAAATCTTAGCCGCTAGTTTACACGGATATGCTAAAATCGAAAAGTAACTTTGCGATTTTCCTTGCTTCATCCACCACGTGCACTTGTGAGCGAGCTAGCGCAGAGTTAACCCCTCTTTGTCTTAACCCCTTTTGTCCTATTGTTGGCAACCAGCTTTTGTAATTAAGGCGTATTTGTGAATTCTTTAAATCTCGATATCTTGTCTAGCAGTCCTATTTATATCCAACTTCCGATTGATATGCATTGTCACAGTACCCGCTCAGATGGCACTTTTAGCCCAAGCGAAGTGGTGCAAAAAGCGCATGAAAAAGGGGTGAAAGTATTATCCTTAAGCGACCATGATACGGTACTTGGTATCCTTGAGGCGCGCCAAACCGCTGATAGTCTTGGTATGACGCTGATTCATGGTGTTGAAATCAGCTGTCGTCATCGTGTCATGGGCGGCTACTCCAAAAAACCTGCCCAAAATGAAAAAGTGATTCATGTATTGGGGTACGGCTTTAGTGATATCGAAACAATGCATAGTAAATTGGCTGCCATCCAAGCCAATCGAGAAACGCGCGGCTATGCGATGTGCGAGCGTGTGGCAAGTACCTTTAAACGCCCGATGGATGAGATTTGGCAGGCGGTGTTAGTGCAAGCCAAAGGTAATCCGCAAGCGGTCGGGCGTACTCATATCGCCAAAGTGATGGCGGATCAAGGCTTGGTGAGTGATGTACAAAAAGCCTTTACTGGGTATTTGGCCGACCATAAACCTTGCTATGTGGCACTCGATGGCTTATCGCTTAAAGATTGCATCAATTTGATTCATGAGTGTGGTGGCAAAGCGTCTTTGGCTCATGCGACCCGTTATAATTTAACTGCCAACAAAGTGCGTAAACTGATTGCAGATTTTGCCAGTAGCGGTGGCGATGCAGTGGAATTGCCCGCCAGTAATGAACCGACTTCAACCCGCCATATGGTCGATAGAGTGATTAAAGAGCATAAGTTAAAGGTGTCTATCGGTAGTGATTTTCACGGCACGACTATGCCGTGGCGGGTGCTAGGCGGTGTACCAAAATTGCATGAAGGGCAAGTGGGGATTTGGGAAAGTTGCTAAAAATTTATCCTCAGTTACCATTTTTTTAACTAACAAGCAGAGTCTTCTAAATAGCCAGCAGGCTTTTTTAGCATTTTTGGTTATGAGAATATTTATGAAAGGTACAAGGACATCAAGTAGCTGTAACCCAGTAGCTGTAACCAAGTACCTGTAATTAGTTGACTGAAACTAAGATTTTTTGTCAAACGCAGTTAGTGGCTTAAAGTCAATCGACTTTTCCATCGGCAATTCCTCAATCGCACGCAGTCGCCAGCTATTGGCTGGGTCATGCACCACAATATAGTATTTGCCTTTAGACGGGTCTAGCTGCACATTGCCCGCATAACTGCCATCACTTAACCGTTTGACGATAATGTCACGGTCTTTTTGCTTTTGGGTGGCATGAGAAATTTCCACTGCCAATTGCTCAGGTGCTTTAAACTTGTCACTGGCGGGCGCCTCAAGTTTAAAATTCACTGCCTGGTGGCTAATCATCATTTGACCGGTTAGCCCCAAATCATGCGCCAATTTGTCTTTGGACACATCCGCATATAAGGTCTTACCATCCATGTACCAGTCATCACGCACAGTAGAGTCTTGGATTCTCACCGAGTAAAACACGAACCAGATACAGGCGACTACCACAAATAGCGGCAGACCAATAACAAAAATCCAAACCATATAATTTTTATACCAAAGTTTGGATATCGACTGATTAGAAGTTGATGAAGTAGGAGAATTTGTCGGTGTTGCCATATACCACTCAGCAGATAACAATCAAAAAGCTAGTATAGCAGAAAAACCCATGCCCCAATAACGTGCGCCAATAATTTGGCACAAAAAAAGCCGATTATCAAAATCAGCTTTTTTAGGTAATCAAACTTATTTATCGGTGGTAAACACGTTATCTTTTACCGCTTTATATTTACCGCCATCATCCACGCTCACCACTTGCATTTGGATAGGGATATTGCTTTGGGTAATCACTTTTGGATCGCCCAGCACACTGACAGGGAAGTCATAACTTTCGCCTGCTTCTAATGGAATGGTTTTAAAGCGGCTATCAAGTTTTAAGCCGGGTTGTGGTGTCAATGTCACCGCATAATCATGGTCTTGCTGGGTTTTGTTGGTGATTTTGATGATGTAGTTATTTTCTACCAAACCTTGCGCATTGATTGATGACAGCTGGTTACGGTCACGGCGAATATCAATCTGCAGCGGTACACGGCTGGTTAAAAAATAAACCCCCGTCGCAATCAACAACGCAATCACCGCCAAATAAGCAAAAAACCGGGGGCGCAAAATTTTACTTGGCTCATTCTCTACCAATTGGCGTTCGGTACTATACCGAATCAAACCGCGTGGTTTATTGACTTTATCCATGATGTCATTACACGCATCGACACAAGCCGCGCACTGGATACATTCAACTTGCAAACCATCCCGAATATCGATACCCGTCGGACACACTTGCACACACATCAGACAGTTGATACAGTCACCTAAGTTCTCATCTTCACCGCCTCTTTTACGCGCGCCACGTGGCTCACCACGTTTATAGTCATAGGTGACAATCAACGTATCTTTATCGAACATCACACTTTGAAAGCGACCATAGGGACAAATATGGGTACAAAAGTGCTCACGCATATAGCCTGCATTGGCAAACGTCGCAAAGGTAAAAATAAGTACCGAAACCCAAGTTAATGGCGTCCAATCTGGCACAGGAATAACGCCAAACCATTGCCAACTATGATAAAGATAATCTGTCCCAACGGCATAACTGCTAAACGTTAATGCAGTCACCAACGCCATGATAAACCAAATCAAATACACCAAGCCGCGTTTCATGATTTTTTCGCCATTCCAAGGCGCTTTATCTAACTTAAACTGCTTGTTACGATCACCGATGATAAGCTTCTCAGTATATTGATACATATGCGTCCAAATCGTCTGTGGACACGCATAGCCACACCACACACGACCGGCATAAACGGTTACCATAAACAATAAGAAGGCCGCAACCATAAAGAAAAACGCAAAAATAAAAACGTCTTGGGGTAAAAAAGTTAGCCCAAATAGCACAATCTTAGAACCCGAGAAATCGAACCATATTGCTTGGTGTCCACCATAGCGAATCCATGGCAACACCAAAAACAACAACAATAAAAAGTACATACTGACAATGCGGATGTTTTGATAAAAACCCGTCACAAAACGGGGGTGTACGCGCTTTTTAGTGGCATCTACTTGGTGGACAGGAATTCTAAAATCATTACCAGCAGGGGAAGGAGGTTGTACAGACATTGTTTGCCCTCACATATTTTCTGACATGAACATAAAAAAATGAAAGACGACGACCTTAAAACCACCGAACATCGCCTAACAAAAAATTGCTTAAACAATATATTCAATTATATATCAAATGGCAGTAAATACCCACAAAATAAAGGGAATTATCAGCAACTTCAAAATAAATGAAAAAACTTTTCGCAGTGGTATTGACAGGCAAAAAGAAAAGCGTATAATACGCACTCACTGGCAGCGACTACAGCCACAAACTGTAGTAAAAACAACAACTTAAATTAATATAAATATAAGTTGAGCGGTCATAAAAAATTAAAGAAGAAAGTTATTGACAACACAAAATAAGCTGTTAAAATAGCGACCTTCTTAACGACATCAGCCGATGATGTTGTGAACTAAATAACAACGAACACAAGAACAACTTGTGTGGATTTTCACTTAGGGCGATAAAATTAAGACTTTAATTAATTGTATTGTCAGAGTGAAGATACTCGTAAGTTTATTTGAGCAAAGACAGTATA
>BMPS01000004.1 GCA_014647715.1 Streptomyces cinereus | reverse complement strand
TGCCCAAAACTTGCGATGAGGTAGTCGCTGTAGAGTTCTATCATGTCTTTGTTCATTTGTTTACTCTCGCTGACTGCTTTTTTTGTTATGATAGCGCTTTTTTAAAGGGCTGCGTAACTTCAGATAACAGGAAAAAAGATGAACGATTCACCGATTATTGCCATTGTTGGATTTGGCGCATTAGGGGCGTTATTTGCAAGTCTATTAGCCCCAAACATGGCTTTTGAGAACCTGCGTATCGTCGCCGATAGAGAGCGTGTCAACCGCTACCAACAGCAAGGTTTATTGGTGAATGGCGAGCCATTACAACTCAACTATGTCACACCAAATGAAAGCCTTAATTCCAACCTAAGTCCTGCCGATTTGGTGATGGTATGTACCAAATTTTATCAGTTAAACGCGGTGTTACCGCTCATCAAAAGTCAACTTGGCGACAATACACTGATTGTTTCTGCCCTCAACGGTATCGCCAGCGAAAAAGTGTTGGCAAACGCCTTTGGTAACGAGCGCATTGTGTACTGTGTAGCGCAGCAAATGGACGCCATGAAAAATGAGCCGCATGAAGAAAATGGGCAAAATGGTAGCCAACTGATTTATCGCGATCATGGACAATTGGTCATTGGCGCGATGACAACTGATAGCGCTGAACGCGCACGCGTGCAACAAGTCGATGCCCTCTTTAATCAAGTCAATTTCCCGCATTCAGTAAGCGATGACATGCCGCGCCAGCTGTGGGGCAAATTGATGCTAAATACCGGCGTCAATCAAACCGTGGCATTGTATCAAGGTACCTTTGATACCGTGCAACAAGCGGGTGAAGCGCGCGAGATGTTCAAAGCCGCCATGCGTGAAGTGATGGCAGTGGCACACGCTGAAGGCGTAACCTTGACCGAGGAAGATTTCAAAAGATGGCTGGGAATCATGGATGCGCTGGATCCTAAAGGCATGCCCTCGATGCGGCAGGATTTAAAAGCAGGGCGACGCTGTGAGCTTGATTTGTTTGCAGGGACAATTCGTGGATTGGGTGATAAGCATGGCATTGACACGCCGGTCAATGACATCCTATATGATGGCATTAGTGCATTAATGGCTAACAATTAGTCTTAATGACAACGCTAGCGCTATTGAAAAAAACTAGGCATAAAAGCAGTAAATAGAAACGGTGGATAAAAGCAATGACCACTACAAATAAAAAAAGGGCATCTAGTTTGCCCTTCTTTATCTCAACAACCGTTATTTTTTACCAAAACGCTCATTCATTTGCGCATAAAAACGTGCCACATGGTCACCCACCACACTGGCATCTTTGGGATTAAACTTCATCACTCGCCCAAAATCCAAGCCAACATACAACACGATATCAGCGAAGGTAAGTCGATCACCGAGCAAGTATTTGTGACTCGATAATAGCTTGTCAAAGTACGGCAATGCTTTTTTGACGCGGTTGATGCTCTCTTCTGCCATACCAGGTACTTGGTTGCCCACCGACGCGCGAGATGGATGCCCATGCTGGAAAGCCAGCATCATGTTATACAGCACATGAAACTCCGCATTGCGTGACATCGCGGTGATTTTGGCGCGCTGTATAGGATCTGAGCCCATCACTTGCTTACCATTGCCTGCGAGTCGAATATCCAGATACTCACAAATGGCGTGTGAATCGTTAAGCACAGTGCCATCATCAAGCACTAATACAGGCAACAGCCCCAGTGGATTGACCGCCAAAAACTCCGGTGAGTTTTGCTCATTTTTGCCAATATCCACGTTGATGACTTGTAAATTATGAATATCATTGATATCAAGCTCTTTGACTTTTAACAATAAGTCGACCTTGCGCGGATTTGGCGGGGCATTCATGGTATATAGTTTCATCACTTGTTCCTTATGATGTGTAATTTTAGCTTTAATATACTTGAAACCACCGTTTTACGAAATAGGGTTTTTAGGCGCAAAGGAAATTTTGCTGATAAAAAATCCCCCTGACGGCAGGAGGATTTTTCGGTTTGAGGACAAATGTTTATCAAAGCTTATTTTTTATCCTGCGCTTTTTGCTTATCTTTTTGCTCGTCTTTATGGCCTTCTTTATGCCAAAAGGCTTTGACTACTTCAAATTGCTCGGCAAGCGTCTGCATCAAGGAGCTGTCTTTGTGCGCTTTTTTGGCGACAGGCGGCAAGATGTGCTCATAATAGGTATTGGCGAGCACTCGGCGCAGTATGCCTTCGCCGATGAAGCCTTGGTCATCGTTGAGTGTACTGGCAGAGCGGAGCATGTTGCGAATATCGTATTGGGTTGGCACGATATCAGGCACTTGCTTATTACAATCTGTTAGGGTGTACACCGCGACACGCGCCGAGCGTACCGAAGTTTCAACGGTGAACACCACATCGTTGTTGGTTTCAACAAATTGACCGATGAGACCTAAATTGGTGCAGCCTTCGGGTACGATTTGTGGACGGTCGCCTTTGGCACGTGGCATAAACATCGAAGTGATATAGGGCATATAGGCGGTGTTAGCGATGGTATTGGCTAAAATATCATCTTTTTGCTCGAGCAAATCTAGGTGGTATAGTAGCTCCGTCACAATTTCATGCCCCGTACATTCTGGCATGGTTTTTGGCACGTAGTTGCCTTTTTTATCCATCAATAGCCCATACACCCATATCACCACCACGTCTTTGGGTTGGTCAGGAAATTGCGGTTGGCGGTTAATAGTAAAGCTCATAAGCCAGTTGGAATCGGTGATGGTAACAATACCGCCTGTAACTGTTTTGCCTGATAGCGGCGGATTGACGCAGTATTTTTCGCTGATTTTGCGTAAAAGCGCCGAGTCTTTGCAGGTTAATGTTGCTGACATCCAGGCAGATTTGGGTACATGGCGGTTAAACTTTTCTGGACGACCAAACACTGGCGATTGTTTGGCAAGGTCATTCCACAGTACCCAGCCTTTCGTTTTTCCCATGTTATCATCAGTTAGACGGATATCAGGCGCAGTGTCACTGGTGCCATAGCGTGTATCTTCCGTCATTGACCCTGTGGTAATAATCACAAAATCATTGTCCCATACAGGGATATGGACTTGTTGACCTTGTTGGGTGGTTTTCAGCCCTTTAACAATTTTTTTGTCGCCTTGCTGCTCAAAATCAACCGCTGTGACTAACGTGTCACTTTGTAGGTTGACGCCTTTATTGATTAAAAATTTTTGCGCAGGTACCACAAAGCTGTCATATTGGTTGTATTTGGCAAATAACAGGGTCGACATATCTTTGATGCCATCTAAGGCTTCCAAAAACCGGTGCATGTAAAGTTTGCACTCAAGTAAGCTATGCCAGTTTTCAAAAGCAAACATACTACGCCATAGCGTCCAAAAATTACTGTCCAAAAAACTTTGGCTAAAGTAATCTTCAATGGTGAGATCATCGAGTTCGTCTTGATTTTTTAGTAATAAGCGAACAATGGCAAGTTGGTCGGCTTTGCTAAGATTAAACTTGTGAAAATCTTTGATTTCGCCTTTGTTATGAATCAACCGTGCTTTAGAATAGTTGGGGTCATTGTCATTGATCAGGCGGTATTCATCAAGCACTGAATAAGGCTCTGGTAGCTCTAGCGCAGGTATATCTTGGAACATATCCCAAAAATTCTCGTAGGTGGTAATCATCTCGCGACCGCCCCGCATGATATAACCGTCTTTGGCATTACCAGCGCCATCAAGTGAGCCGCCTTGCACCGCTAGTTCTTCTAAAAAGGTAATGTTCTCGCCTGGGATATGGGCATCTCGGATAAAATAATACGCCGCTGCCAACCCGCCAATACCGCCGCCGACAATATAGACTTTACTGTCTTTAAACCGTCCGGTATCAAAACCGATATTACGCTGATAGTTACCTCGGGCATCGCTAAACGGCATCGAATTGCCAGGTTGATTAGATTGATAATCCGCCCGCTGTGGCTGATGATCGACCTTTTTAAAAACCAGATTGTTCAAAAATTCACTGTTGTTCTTAGCGTTGGTTGTCATAATGAAGCGCCCTATTTTGAATAAAACTAGTGTTGAATAACATTAGCGTTAACTAACTCTTTAAACCGCGTTGCTACCCTTTGACATTGACCTTAACTGCCCATTCTTAATTGCCCATTAAGACTGCTACACAATAACTAAAGATAACGGCGCGGTTATAGTAACTATGACTGATAGTCATTATTTATAATTAATAAACTCACTTAGATTTTTAACTAAGCAATTTTATTATAACCACATTGTATAACCACGCTAAAGCGACTTTGTGTCGATTAAGCTTTGATTAAATATTCAGTTATTTGCGCTTTTGTAATCAAAAGTAACCATTCCTCGCCTCTCTTTAGTTTTCTAAAGGGATAAAAATCGATTGAGTTCACTGGCTAAACTTCGTAAAATGTATCACTATACTAGAACATTGAAATGCTTTACTTGTTATCTTCTACTCAAAAAAACTACTATGCCGCACACTTCGCCATCATCCCTACCCGCCTATGATTATTTGGTTGAGCTACTGAGCCAAACCGATGATAGTGACTTTATCCGCGAAATTTTGGCAGCGCTACTGACTGAAAAAGAACAAAAAGAAATCGCCAACCGCATTCAGATTTTTGCCTTGTTTCAGCAAGCGCTACCACAACGCGAAATCGCTGAGCGCTTGGGGGTGGGAATTGCGACCGTATCACGGGGCGCCAAAGCGTATGGTCAACATGATATCAACCAATTATTGCCAAATCTGAGTCATTTGAACCTATAAATTTGTGACAATGGCTTCAAGCGTAAATAAGCCTATCACAGTAGCATACTTTGGGGTGACATACTTTGGGGTGATTAGAAGGGCGATGAAAATTCGTGAGAAAATAACTGTCAAGCCATAAAAGAGTTGCAAGCAAGGGTTAATCTGATTACAATGTATCATCATACTAGAACACTGAAACATTAATTAAAATTTAAGATAGGGTAAATTTAAGCCGCTATAAATTTAAGCTACTGTAAATTTAGGACACTATAAATTTAAGACACTATAAATCTAAGACACTATGATGACTACACACGCCAAACCGCCCAAAATCGCCCTTGCCAGCAAACCAAGCCTGATTAAACTTGCACAAGACATTGATTTTTTTGAACTCTTTAAACGCATCGAAGCCAAATACGCTACCTGTTTTTTACTGGAATCGTTGGGCGAAGAAAGCTATATCTCACGTCATCATGCCATCGGCTTTGACCCTGCGATGACGGTGTTGGCAAAAGATCGCCATACCTTGACTATTATCAACAATCGCACGGGGGAAAGCACGGATTATACCTGTGACAATCCTTACCAACTACTGCGCGAAATCACCCCACAGCATGTGATTTCACGTAGCCATACCGGCGGATTGGTCGGTTTTTTGGGATTTGATAGTGTCAATTTTTTCGAGCCGACCCTGAATATTCAAACCAGTGATGATTTCGAGCCGTTCAAATTCGGGGTGTACTTAGATGGTTTAAGCCTTGATAAGATGACCGGTGAAATTTTTTATTATTATTACGATACCGACCACCAAAGCAATCGTATTGACGAAATCAAGTCATTATTGACCGCTATTTCGCCTGACTATACGCAGCCCACTGCTGAGCATTTGGGCGATGGGATGAACCGCGAGCAACATGCGACAGCAGTGATGAAAGTCAAAGAAGACATTAAAGCTGGGCTGATTTTCCAATGTGAAGTGGGTTTCAAGTCGCATTATCGCATCCAAGGCGATAGCATGCCAATTTATAGTAAACTGCGCGAAGTCAACCCGTCACCGCATATGTACTATGTTAAATTTGGCGCCCAAAAAATCATCGGCGCATCGCCTGAGTTGTTGTTCCGATTGCGCAATGGTGAGATGGAAACCTTCCCACTGGCGGGCACCACCAAGCGCGGCAAGGATGAAACCGAAGATCGCCAATTAGCGCGCGCCTTGCTCAATGACCCCAAAGAAATCGCCGAACATAATATGTTGGTGGACTTACATCGTAATGATATCGGGCGGGTGGCACGCTTTGGCACGGTAAAAGTGCGTAACTTAATGGATATCAAGCGCTTTTCACATGTCCAGCATATCTCCAGTGAAATCGTCGGTATTCTTGACCCTAATCATGATATGTTCACCGCGCTTGCCAGTAATTTTCCCGCAGGCACGCTATCGGGCGCACCCAAAATCGAAGCGATGAAAATTATCAATAAACTTGAGCCAGATGGCCGTGGGGCGTATGGTGGCGCACTCGGTCAGTTTTGTTTTAATGGGGACTGTATTTTTGCTATTCCGATTCGCTCGCTGTTTATCAATGGCGAAAAAGCGTATGCGCAAACTTGCGGCGGCAATGTATATGACTCCAATCCTGAAGATGAGTATGAAGAAATTGTACGAAAACTGTCTGCGATGAAAGTTGTACTGTCCAATTTTGCGCCAGTGCTGCCTACGCCGTAAGCTAGTTTTTAATCATAACGATAGCTTAAGACAGACAAGGGTTATGATGGATTGGTATGATAGCAAGGGACATCAGCAGTATTTTAAACGTTTAGAATAACCGCCAAACCTATTTTTAGAGTTGACTATGCAAGTGTTAATTATTGATAACTACGATTCTTTTACCTTTAACTTATACCAATATATTGGTGAGATTTTAGCCGCAGACAATCAGCCTTTCAACGTGATTGTCAAACGCAATAATGAGATTAGCTTAGCGGATATCAAAGCCATGAATCCTGACCGCATTATCATCTCGCCCGGTCCTGGCTCGCCCGATGACCCTGCGTATTTTGGTGTGTGTGGCGACGTCATTACTGAGCTTGGCAAAACCATACCGCTGCTGGGCGTGTGTCTTGGCATGCAGGGCATTGCACATTTTTTTGGTGGTCAAGTGGTGCGAGCCAATGTGCCCATGCATGGCAAGACGTCACCGATTCGCCACGATGGTCAAGGCGTGTATCAAGGTTTACCACAGCAGCTTGACATCATGCGTTATCATTCACTGATGGTCGACGCCGCCTCACTCCCCGATTGTTTGGTAGTGACCAGCGTGGTATCTAGTGAGCAACATAGTGATAAAAACCTCAGAGATGCCAGTCTAGCAGGCGATGAAATCATGGGCATCCGCCACCGTGACTATCCGATTCAAGGGGTGCAATATCACCCAGAATCCTTCGCCACCGAAGGCGCCAAAACCCTGCTAAAAAACTTTTTGTTAGGGTAATTTACAACATCAACAAAATCACCGACAACACCGCCCCAACGGCAACAAACGCCAAACCACGTTTAAAGATTTTTGAACTTGGGGCAAATAAAAAGAAACTCGATAGCACAAAAAATAGTAACGACAACCCAAATAATGTATTCAATCCGCCCATACTGCCCTTTGACGGGGCTTTATGAAAATTCACCATTTTATCTAATACCACAGGCAGTTTTTTGCTGGTATAAGTCACCTCACCGGTTTTAACATTGTACTGTCCATCTTTAAAAAGCTGTATATCACCCTGCTGCTCCCTAAAATCGATGTTTTTCATTTTTAGGGTTTTGGCTAAATTTTTCTCATCAAGATTGGTTGCCACGACTTGCTTGACAGTTTTTGAAGATTTTAAAAAATCAGTGTCGCGAAATACTAGCAACATGCCACTGAGTGAATAGACCAGCATAATGCCAACCATAAAGAATCCAACATAGCGGTGCCCAAGCCTCATGTAGATACGAAAATCTTTCATTGTCATTGTTTGACTGCCTCTTAAAAAATTGAGCCGTCATTATCCAATAATAGATTGATAATGTAAATAATAATGATTATCATTTAATTAAATAACATCGCACCCATCTACACAGACCAATTTTTGCGCCATTGGTTACTGCTGCAAACGCGCCAAATATAGACTTCACCAACGCTCGCGGCTATCAAGCTGCTCACCCTCAATGATAACAGTGACAAAAATGTTAAAAGCGATAAACACAATCAAGCGACTGAGTTTATCAAGCATTAGGCTTTTTCAATCAAAGTCTGTCAATCAAAGCCTATGAATCAAAAACCGTCAATCAAATTTAGCGAGACTGTTTTAACACATAAGCATAGGCAATCTTTTTACCTTGGTCGTCATACTCCCAGTACACGCCCTGCACTTCTGGCTCAAAGCCTGGCAAGCGATTAACCCCTTCTTGCAATGCCAAGAAGTAGTCCAGCACTGCCCCATCCCACACTTCCCCAGGTACAATACAGTACACCCCTGGTGGATACGGCAGCGCACCTTCCATCGCTACCCGTCCGCGAATTTCTGTTAGCGCAACCAGCTCAACCTCATTACGGATAAAAGCGTTATGAGCATCAAACGCGCTTATAGCAACCTTGGGACGATGTTCGCGCTCAAACATTTGTTTTTGTCGTTTGTTCAGCTGATGCTTGGCATAGAAGTTATGCATCAGTTGGCACAGCTCATTGATGGTCAGTTTGCGGTACTGCGGATATGCCTTAGCCAGTGTCGGCAACACTTGGGTGACGGGGCTGTTTTCGCGAATGTGCTTTTCAAAACTGACAATACGGGCGACCAAGTGCTGGAATTTTGCCAAGGTTTCGGCAGGCGTCAGTAAGAATAAAATTGAGTTTAAATCGGCTTTTTCTGGAATGACCGAGCTTTCACGCAGATAATGCGCCAAAATCGCGGCAGGAATCCCTGTCGCTTCATACTCGCCCGTTTGCATATCAATGCCTGGCGTGGTCAGTAGCAATTTACAGGGGTCGATAAAGTATTGGTCATCGGCATAATGCTGAAAATCATGCCAACGCGCCCCTGCCTCAAAGCGGAAGAAACGAATATCATGGGCAATGGTTTCGGTATCGTAGTCTTGCCAAGCTTGCCCATCTACTGTAGGCGGAACAAACGGCAAAATCATGGTACAAGTGTCTAGCAGCATTTTACGTGCTTCGATACCACCGATGACACACTCATGCCACATGCGCTGACCGGCTTTACCTTCATGCATTTTGGCATTGACATCAAGTGAGGCAAACAACGGGTAAAACGGCGAGGTCGACACGTGCATCATAAACGAGTTGTTAAAGCGTTTATGATTGACATAACGCGCTTGCCCGCTGATATGGTTGTCCTTTTTATGGATTTGTGAGGCTTGAGAAAAGCCCGCTTGTTGCTTGTGTACCGATTGGGTGACCAAAATTCCAGGATCATTTTCACCCAGCTCAAGCAGCAGTGGCGAGCAATCACGCATCATCGGGATAAACTGCTCATAACCCACCCAAGCACTGTCAAACAAAATATAGTCACATAGATGCCCGATGCGATCCACCACTTGGCGGGCGTTATAAATAGTGCCATCATACGTGCCCAGCTGAATTACCGCCAAGCGAAATGGGCGAGCATCATCGGCTTTGTCGGGCGCAACTTCACGAATGCGCTCACGGATTTCGGCTTCCTCAAAACAATGGGCAGGAATGCCGCCAATCAAACCATAAGCATTGCGGTCGGTCTCTAAATACACAGGCGTACCACCTGCCATGGTTAAGGCGCCTTGGTACACAGATTTGTGATTGTTACGGTCAAACAGCACCAAATCACCATGCGCCACTAAGGCACCAATCGCAATTTTATTGGAAGAGGAAGTACCGTTGAGCACAAAGTAGGTTTTATCCGCATTAAACACTTTCGCCGCATGCGCTTGTGCCTCAAAAGCTGGGCCTTCATGAATTAGCAAATCGCCAAGACGGACATCGGCATTACAGGAGTCGGCACGAAATAGCGTTTCCCCAAAGTATAAATAAAAGCGTCTGCCAGAAGGATGCTTACGAAAAAACTGTCCGCCTTGGTGCCCAGGACAGTCAAACGCCGCATTGCCATAGTCGGTGTAGTCCATCAAAGCTTGGAAAAAAGGCGGATCGAGCGTGGCGATGTAATCCGCCGCTGCCGCATTGACCAATTGTCCGTTATAAAACTTTTGATCATCTGCCAGCTCTAGCACACCATACACATTGGGTAGCCATTCATCAGGGACTACATCGCCATATTCAATCGCCACAAATATCGGAATGGCAAAACCCAAATCTTCAATATCTTGATAAACGCGCGGCAAGTCTGTCATCGTGACCACAATCGCTGCAATATTGGTATAGTCGGTCGATTCAATATCGATGGTACGATAATTAAGATTTAGGGCGTATTCGATGCCATCACTGATGACTACTTTCATAATTATTTTCCTTGCTGCAACCGTATCAGTTGCCAAAGCGTTTTTTAGACAATTATCTTAACGTAAAAATATGAAAAAGTGAAAAAAAGTGCTTTTGTAGACGCTTATTACAGTGTTTGAAAATAGCCAGTAACATCGCTACCACACATCATTACGTGAATGACGTAAAATAGCTGTTAAGACCTGTTACACTAATGCTAACAATAATAAAAAGGACTCTTTCATGGGCGTAGATAACAGTATTTGGACTACTATTATTATGTATATGATTGCTGCCGTAATCTTAGGCATATTAACATATTTATGGCTAACGTTCCGACTCAAGAAAAAACAGCGCGATGATGCGATTCGTAATCAAACAATGGGAGCTAATCAAAGTATTGATAGCCAGCGCATCGATAATCAGCGTTAACTTAGATTGTCTCACAAGGATCAAGTATGCAAGTAGATAGTCAAATCTGGATGACCATTTTAGGTTTTATCAGTTTATCGATTGTGATTAGCATCGTAACCCATTTTTGGATTCGCTATCACTTAAAAAATAAAGCCGCTAATCTGCCGCCGCAATCTCATACGACATCTGAGTCGCAAAACCATCACTCATAAGCAGGGTGTGAAATTTTTAGACAACACTTTTTAGACAACACTGTAATTAAGCGCATTAGTTGGTTAATGCGCTTGTCCTGCCGATCTATCAACTATCATCGGTCACCGTATGATAGGCTAATTGTTAAAAATATAAAAAAATACATAAAAAACAGTTGACGGCAAAAATAAAAATATATATTATACGCTCCACTTCGACATTAACGGTGAAAGCGGTCGAGGTCACGCTATAAACTAAGCGTGCTAGTGTCCCCATCGTCTAGAGGCCTAGGACATCGCCCTTTCACGGCGGTAACCGGGGTTCGAATCCCCGTGGGGACGCCAATTTTTTTAGTGTTAACGCTAAAAAATACAGTTAAAAAGCCATGCTAATCTAGTATGGCTTTTTTGTTTTTGTGGCTTTATAAATTCTCTTTGCCCTTTTTTGCTTATGCAGTTCTTTTCGTATGCATTTCTTTTCTTATGCGCTTTTTAGCGGCAACCTCAATTTGTTACTAAGCCATTTTTGCTAAGATTTTGCCAGATACACCTGCGCAAACTGCAAATCCTCTGGAAAAGTCAGTTTGATATTGCTATGACTGCCTTCCACCAATAACGGCTGTTTGCCAAAATGCTCAAATAAACTGGCTTCATCAGTAAACGCAATTGTTTGCTCAATGGCTTGGCTCAGATAATCATACAGTGTTGCCAATGGGAAAATCTGCGGGGTTTGTGCTAGCCACAACTGACTGCGATCAAGCGTCTTTTGTGCCAATACTTTGTCTTGTGCAGGGATGATTTGCTTGACCGTATCGCGCACCGGTACTGCTAATAAGCCACCCGCTGACTGTTGCAAAAATTGCTGCGTGGTCTGTGTGATCAATTTTTCTATATCGCTTGGATTGACACAAGGACGCGCAGCATCATGAATCAGCACCCAATGATTATCATACGCATGATGACTGTCCTTATCACTGAAGGCCTTGTCACTGAGGGGATTTTGATATTGTTGCCAAATCGTTTTCACGGCGTTAAACACCGAATTCATCCGCTCTTTGCCACCTATCACCCACTCGATTGGCATGCTAAAGTTAAGTGTTTTGGCAATCGCGTCTTCTTCAGAAATCACCAAATAGCAAGTGCTTAGCTGGTGGACTTTGCTTAGCGCCGCTATGCTGTGTTGGAGTACCGTCTGACCGCCAATATGGGTGTACTGTTTTGGCATCTGACTACCAAAGCGTTTGCCAACGCCTGCAGCGACGACCACGGTGTCAATCGTAAAGTTGTTAGATAAATTGGCAGGTATTGTGCTAAGTTCTGACATGGCGTCTTTTCAACAATAAAGTAAACAGTTGACAGTAAAAATTGAGACAAATATAACTTTGGCGGTTGTTATGCATTTTTATGGTTGAGGCGTGGCGTTGTTATGGGCGGTCGGTGTGACCACATCGGTACTGTACACACTGCTAGCGGTCGACATTTGTACAAAAGTTTCGCCTTGTTTGATTAAACCTAAATCAGAGCGAGCGTGTTCTTCCACCGCTTCAAGTCCGTTTTTTAAGTCTTTAACATCGGCAAGCAATACCTCATTGGCTTTTTGCTGATCGGTATTGATGGATTGCTGTTCGCTGATTTGTTTATTTAACGCTGCCAAATCGCCACGACCATTGGTGCCAAACCAATACTGGTATTGTAGACATACCAACACAATCACCGCAAAAATAATCATAAACAATTGACGCAAATAAGTCATGACATCACTCAATAATAAAAACTTTTGGCATAAAAAAACCTTACCCCACGCATTGTAGCAAATTCAATGTCATGGGTTAAGGTTTTTATCACTTCAATGCTTTATCAAGCTGCAAAATTTAAGCTTTTGTAGCTAAGCTTTTAAAGTTAGGCTTTTGGGTTGCGTAAACCGATAAACTCGTCAGCACCGTGGTAGCTTGCAGTGACCATCTGCTCGATACGAAGCAATTGGTTATATTTGGCAACACGGTCAGAACGGCACAGTGAGCCTGTTTTGATTTGACCTGCAGCTGTCCCCACGGCTAAGTCAGCGATGGTGCTGTCTTCAGTCTCACCTGAGCGGTGTGAGATGACGGTGGCATAGCCATTTTTCTTCGCTAGATAAATGGCGTCTAAGGTTTCTGATAACGTACCAATTTGGTTGAATTTAATCAAAATCGCATTGGCAATGTGTTTATCGATACCTTCTTGTAGGATTTTTGGGTTGGTAACAAACAAATCGTCACCCACGAGCTGTACTTTGTCGCCCAATTTTTGCGTTAAGTACGCCCAGCCGTCCCAATCGCTTTCATCTAGACCATCTTCAATCGAGATAATTGGGTATTGGCTCACAAGACCTGCTAAATAATCCGCAAAACCTTCTGAACTAAAGGCTTTATTACCTTCGCCTTCAAGTACGTATTGACCGTTCCCTTGCTCATTTTTATGGTAGAACTCTGATGAGGCACAATCAAGCGCTAAGTAAATGTCTTTACCTGCGGTATATCCTGCTTGCTCAATCGCTTGCATGATGACAGTAATCGCTTCTTCGTTTGAGCGTAAGTTTGGTGCAAAACCGCCTTCATCACCGACGGCGGTGTTCAAGCCTTGTTTTTTTAGCACAGATTTTAGGCTATGGAATACTTCTGTACCCGCACGCAAGGCTTCACCGAAGCTGGTGAAATTAACAGGCTCAATCATAAACTCTTGGATATCAACAGTGTTATCCGCATGGGCACCGCCATTTAGGATGTTCATCATCGGCACAGGCATGGATAGTGATGTTTGCCCACGTAGGTTAGCAATATATTGGTGAAGCGGCAGTTTTTGTGATTGTGCGGCGGCACGGGCTGCTGCTAAAGACACAGCTAAGGTCGCATTGGCACCCAATTTTTCTTTGTTTTCTGTACCATCAAGCGCTAATAATTTGTTGTCAATGTCTTGTTGTTTTGATACGTCCATATCAACCAGTGATGAACGAATTTCACTATTGACGTTGGCAACGGCTTTTTTGACCCCTTTACCTAGATAGCGTGATGCATCACCATCACGCAGCTCAAGGGCTTCACGTGAACCTGTCGATGCACCCGATGGCGCTGCTGCACGACCGATAGTACCATCCGCTAAAATCACATCGGCTTCAATGGTTGGGTTACCGCGTGAGTCCAAAATTTCGCGGGCAATGATATCTTTGATTTGGTTATTGGTGGTGGTTTCTTCAGCGTACATGGTATTTTCCTTGGCTGTCACAATCAACAATGGGATTGTTAAAATACAAATGGGGTGGGTTTATCATAGCATATTTTAACAGGTTTTAGCAGCTTATCACTATCGCCCATAGGTCATGCATAGTCATGCATAGCCAAGTAAAATTAGCCCCAACAGGTTGTGAAAATAACCATAAGCCGTTAAGAAATGACCTTCATGCGGGTGAGTCGCAGTGCATTGAGTAGTACAGAAATTGAACTCAGCGCCATCGCCGCTGCCGCTATCATTGGATTAAGTAGACCAAAAGCCGCTAACGGTATACCAAGGCAATTATAGATAAACGCAAAAAATAGGTTTTGCTTAATATTACGCAGGGTTGCACGGGCAATTGTGACCGCATAGTCGACATGTTTGAGCGACTCGCCCATGAGCCTTGCTGTGGCGCTATGTTTGGCAATATCGGTTGCGCCTTCTACTGCAAAACTTGCGGTCGCTGTTGCCATCGCGGGGGCATCATTCACCCCATCGCCCACCATTGCCACCTTTTTGCCTTGTTGTTGTAGGCTATCAATTTTTTGCGCTTTATCACGGGGTGACAGCTCACCAAAGGCTTGGTTTGCTTTGACTTGTTGGGCGATAAAGTCAACTACCGACTGCTTGTCACCACTCATCACTATCACATCTAGATGATGGGCTTGCAGCGACGCAATCACCTTAACACTGTCTGGTTTGATCTCATCGGCTAGCGCAAAGGCTGCCACAGGGGTGTCATTGATACTTACTGCCACTTGACTGGCAATTTGCCAAACGGGATTGGCTTGGATAGTCGCTGCAGGCAATTGAAGATTGGCAAAACTTGGCGTGCCGATTTTCACCCGCCCAATAGTGGCTACCTGTGCCTGTATCCCCTGCCCGAGCACTGTCTCTACATGGCTTATGGTAAATGCCGCTGGACTTTGAGGCGTATCAGTTTGCTTAGTGTAGGATTTGGCATAGTTCACTAGCGTGGTCGCAAGCGGGTGGTTTGCATGACGCTCGACACTGGCAACGAGCTGCAGCAGTGCGGCTTTATCTAAGTTAAACAGTTTTAAATTGTCATCTATCAGGTACGCTGCAGATAATTGGGGTTTACCTTGGGTGATGGTGCCTGTCTTATCGAGTACTACCGTATCAATTGTGCCTGCCGCTTCTAAGGCTTGCGCATCTTTAAACCAAACCCCTGAGCGTGCTGCCACACCCATGCCCGCCATGATGGCTGCCGGCGTCGCCAGTCCCAATGCACAGGGGCAAGCAATCACGAGCACCGCCACCGCGCGCATGAGTGCCGTGTCAAACGCGCCTAAGAACCAATAATTGGCAAAAAAAGTCAACAAAGCGATGGCAACCACCACCGGCACAAAGATACCCGCGACTTTATCGGCGATACGGGCGATATGGGCTTTACTGCCTTGGGCGTCGTTGAGCGCTTGTATCATATCGCCAAGCCGTGTTTGACTGCCTTTGGCGGTGACTTGGTATTCAAAGCTGCCGTTTTCTACCATGGCACCTGCCAGCACCGTACTGCCAATATGTTTAGACAGAGGCACTGATTCACCCGTCAAATGACTCTCATCACACCAACCTTCGCCAGCGGTGACGATGCCATCAGTAGCAATGCGAGTACCTGCTTTAGCACGTAAAATTTGACCAGCCGTGACTTGCTCAAGGGGCAGGGTTTGCCACTGCGCATCTGGGCTTTGCGGATTGGGGTTTTTAACTTCCACTTGCTCAGGGGTGAGCGCTAATAGCAAATTGATGCTATTTAGGCTGTGTTTTTTGGTACGGGCTTCTAGGTATTTCCCCATTTTGACAAAGGCAATCACCATCACGCTGGCTTCAAAATACACATGGGGCATGCTATGCGCCATCCCATCATGCCCCATTTGGGCTGTGGTTTGCAGATAGCTTAACCAACTATAGGTCGAATACGCCCAAATTGTCAGTGTGCCAAGCACCACCAGCACGTCCATATTGGCAAGACCGCCTTTGATACTCGCCCACGCGCTTTTGTAAAACCCCATCGACAAGCCAAACTGTACGATAGTTGCCAACACAAATTGTAGCCACAGCGGCGGCATCAGTGCGTGACTGCCCATCATCATGCCCGCCATGCCAATCAAAAAAGGCAGTAAGCAAATCCAGACCGCAATCAAGGTGTAGGGCGCTTTTTGCTCATGGGCTTCATGCTCAAATAGGGCGTTCTGCGGCTGTACTTTTGCCTCATAGCCTGTCTTTTTCACCCATTCTACAATCTGCTCGGCGTTGGTTTGTGAGGCATCAAACTGCACCTGCGCTACTTCATTGGCATAGTTGACATTGGCTTGCACTATCGCAGGCTTTTTATTGAGCACTTTTTCGATGCGGCTGGCACAGGCTTGACAAGTCATGCCATCAATATCAAGAATGATTTGCTCGGTATGGGCGTTGTCTAACACGTGGATCGATTGGGTAGTCATGATAGTGTCTGTCTTATGGTGTCTTTGTGTGGCGTCGTTATACTACGTCAAAGCCAGCGTCTTCAATCGCTTCTTTAAGCGTGCTTTGTTGTACTTGGCTGTCATCAAAGCTGATGGTTGCGTTGTTATGGTCAAGGCTGACATCGACAGATTGCACCCCTGCCACTTGATTGAGGGCATTGGTTACGCTTTTGACGCAGCCGCCACAAGTCATGCCTTCGATATTTAATATGATGGTTTGGGTTGTCATACTACGCTCCTTTTTTACGTTTACGTGGCTATTTTTTTAATTAATGGGCTTGTTTGCTAAGCCAATCTTGCATTTGTTTGATTTCTGGCGTTTGCGCGTGCTTTATCTGCTTGGCGAGTGCTAGCATCGCTGGATCTTTACCATAGGTTTGTTCTATCGTTGCCATATCAATCGCGCCTTGGTGATGCGGTATTATACCCTTGTCAAAGCCGACATCAGCATTCTTAGCTTGCACCCCTGATGACATGGCTTGGTGCATTTTATTCATGATATCCATATAAGCCATGATATGCGGCGGCTGCGATTGTGATTGCGTATCCGCTGCCGAAGCCATATGATGCATTGACTGCGCTTGGGTCATGCTCGCATCGGTACTTCTCGCATCGGTACTTGATGCCGCCCTTGCAGTTTGGGTAATGTCATTTTTTGTTCACGCCGTCATACCTAGTGCCAATGCAACCACCCATGACAAACCTACGATGTTATTGATATTCATATCCTTCAGGTTGATTTTTTTACGTTCTTTAAAAAAAAAGATTGATTTATCACACTGTGGTATTACTATAAACCTTAACATTAGGTCAAGGTCAAGCAAAAAATGAATATTAATGAAGTCGCTAAATTGACTGAATTATCGCCTAGGCAAATTCGTGAGTATGAAAAACTCGGTTTATTACAGACCATCCAGCGCACGGACAGTGGTTACCGTATTTTTAGCGATACCCAATTACAGCGTCTAAAATTTATCAAACATGCCCGTGATGTGGGATTTTCGTTAGCGCAAATTGAAGCGTTATTGGCTCTACAAGACAACAAGCAGCGTAGCAATGCCAAAGTCAAAGCATTAACGCGCAATCACATCGATGAACTAAACGATAAAATACAGCGGTTACAATCAATGAAAGCCACCCTGCAAGGATGGCACGATAGTTGTTTGGGAGATGGCTCGCCTACCTGTAGTATTCTAGAGGGCTTGCAAGATGGCATGCAAGATGACTCAGTGACCAAGCACACTTGCCGCACCGAGCGTAGCTAATGAACAAGCAATTTAAAAAAGTCTACCATCTTTTGCCAAATCACCCGCTAAAGTGCGATTGTTGGCAGGGTTGGCAGGTGCTTCAATCGGGAATGGCTCGGTAATATAGTCGACATTGGTCAGCGCAGCTTTGAAGGCAAAAACTGACGTCTCGGTATCATCAAAGCTTACAATCACGCGATGATTTTCAGGCTCAAGATGCACTGCTTGCACCCCGCCGATGGTGGTTAGAGCTTTCATGACTTCCTCATAGCCTGCTGGGTCATTAATGCCTTTTAAATCATACGCGACTGTTTGAATTGCCATGATTATTCCTGTATTTATGCTGTGGGTGATAAAATATTGTTCTAGTCCTATAACCTAGCACTATAACATAGCCAAAAAAAAACCTCGTTATCGATTGATAGCATTTTAATAACGAGGCGTTGCAAATTTGTGTTAAAAGGTTGAGTGAAAATCAGTGGGTATCTAACACCTCAAACCCTTTGACTAAGGTATCAAGCTGTTTTAACTGGGCTAAAAACGGCTCAAGCTGGCTCAGCCGCAGCGCACAAGGACCATCGCATTTGGCGACATCAGGATTTGGATGCGCTTCCAAAAATAATCCTGCCAATCCTGTTGCCATGCCAGCGCGTGCTAACGTGGTAATCTGTTCTCGGCGACCACCTGCACTGTCTGCACGCGCACCCGGCTGCTGCAAGCTATGGGTCACATCAAAAAACACGGGAACCTGCATTTTTTTCATAGTGTCAAAGCCAAGCATATCGACAACGAGATTGTTATAACCGAACGCGCTGCCACGCTCGCACAAGATGATTTTATCATTACCGGCTTCAAGGCATTTATTGATGATATGCTTCATCTCATGGGGTGCCAAAAACTGTGCTTTTTTGACGTTAATAATCGCACCGGTTTTTGCCATCGCTGCTACCAAGTCGGTTTGGCGACTCAAAAACGCGGGCAACTGGATAATATCCGCCACTGCTGCCACAGGCTCAGCTTGGTACGGTTCGTGTACGTCAGTGATAATGGGCACATTGAACGCTTTTTTGATATCGCTTAGCCATTCGATACCTTTTTCCAGACCTGGACCACGAAATGAATACAAGCTTGAGCGATTGGCTTTATCAAAACTTGCCTTAAACACATAGCCGATATTTAAGCGTTTACAGATTTCAATATAGCTTTCAGCAATTTCAAATGCCAAATCTTTGCTTTCTAGTACATTCATGCCGCCAAACAGCACAAACGGTTGATCATTGCCGATGGTGATATCGTTGATCTGAATGTGAGATTGCGGTGTCGGTAAGTTAGTGGTCATAGGGCTCTCAGTATGTTGTCAAAGTTTTTATTGATTATCACTATAGCATAATTGGCTAGATACACAGCCGGCTAAAAACAAAAAACCACCTGTAACAGATGGTTTTGTTGTGCGTCATAAATACTATTTTTTGGTTTGTTTCGCCGCTGCAACAAAGCTATTGAACAATGGATGACCACCGCGTGGCTGGCTGGTAAATTCTGGATGGAATTGTACAGCGACATACCAAGGATGATTGGCAATTTCTACTGACTCGACCAAATGCTGTTTGGCTGAATAACCAGAAATTTTCATACCGGCATTTTCGAGCTGTTCGATATAGCGACCATTCATTTCATAGCGGTGACGATGACGCTCAGTAATCACAGGGCTGCCATAGATTTGACGCAGTTTGCTGTCTTCCACAAGCTCGGCTTTTTGGGCACCCAAACGCATGGTACCGCCTAAGTCCGAGGCGTCACTACGCACTTGTAGTTCACCTTTTTCATCAAACCATTCTGTAATCAAACCAATCAATGGCGCTTTGGTTTTTTTATCAAACTCTGTTGAGTTGGCGTCAAGACCTAATACATTGCGCGCAAACTCAATGACGGCTAATTGCATTCCCAAGCAAATTCCCAAATAAGGGACATTGTTTTCGCGGGCATAGCGAATCGCTTTCATTTTACCCAGAGTGCCGCGTTCACCGAATCCACCAGGGACAAGCACAGCATCGGCAGACTTAATATTCTCAAACAGGCTATCATCATTTTCAAGTTTTTCGGCATCGACATAGTCAATATTGACTTTGACATTGTTTGCCACGCCCGCATGTAGCAAGGCTTCATTGATTGACTTATAAGCATCAGGTAGTTCGACGTATTTACCCACCATCGCCACAGTTACGGTGTCTTGGGTATTTAACAACGCTTGGGTAAACTGGTGCCAATCACTTAAGTCCGCCTCTGGGGTATCTAACCCAAAGCGCTCACAAATCAAATCATCTAAATGCTGGGCATGCAGGATACTTGGAATTTGATAAATGGATTTGGCATCTGGGCAAAGGATAACGGCACGTTGCTCAACATTGGTAAATGATGCAATTTTTAGGCGATTATCATCGCTAATCGCGTGTTCACTACGACAAATTAGCACATCAGGCTGCAAGCCAATGCTGCGTAATTCTTTGACTGAGTGCTGGGTTGGTTTGGTTTTGCTCTCGCCTGCACTCGCGATATAAGGCACTAGGGTTAAATGCATCAGCATCGCATTGTTGCGACCGAGTTCAACTTGCATTTGACGCACCGCTTCCATGAATGGCAAGCTTTCAATATCACCGACAGTACCACCGATTTCAATCATGGCAATATCGTAGCCTTCGCCACTGGCACGGATACGCGCTTTGATTTCATCGGTAATATGCGGAATGACTTGTACCGTACCGCCCAAATAATCACCGCGACGTTCTTTCTCAATCACTGCCGAATAAATACGCCCGCTGGTAAAGTTGTTGCGTTGCGTCATTTTTGAGTGGCGCAAAAAACGCTCGTAATAGCCCAAATCAAGGTCAGTCTCTGCGCCATCTTCGGTAACAAATACTTCACCATGCTGAAACGGGCTCATTGTACCTGGATCAATATTGATATAAGGGTCCATTTTGGTCATGGTGACTTTCAGACCACGTGCCTCAAGAATCGCGGCTACCGATGCAGCGGTGATACCTTTGCCAAGTGAAGAAACGACACCGCCAGTTACAAAGATGAATTTTGTCATGTTATCTATTTCGCTCGTTGGTAAAAAAGAATTTTACTCGAAAATGCCTAGGTTTAGCAAAAAATTATTTTTATCAATAAATCGCGCACTCATAAAAAAATCCACTCATCGCTGAGTGGATTTTTTGATAGCAAATTCTAGAGAAGATTAGAAGTTGTATTCGATACCAGTACCGATACCAAAACCACTTGCATCTAGATCATAACCATCTTCGCTAGCTTCAATTTTGCTGTAACCAGTATATAGGTGACCAGTTGTTGCAGCATTAAAACCATATTTACCACCAACTACAAAACGTGAACCATCTAAGCCATCAAGACCACTCATGTTTTTTACCATATCGCCTTGTGCGTAAGCTTTCCATTTTGTAGCAGGAATTGCGTATGAGCCGCTTAGAGTAAATAAGTTCTCATTTTTATCTTTATCTAAATCTGTAACTTGATATAGTGCGCCTAATGTAGTAGCAGCATTTACATCAAATGCTCCACTTACGCGCGCAGTGCTGAAGTCGCTAGATTTGATATAAGTAGCACCTGCACGGAAAGGTTGGTTAGTTGGCTCATATTTTAAGCCTGCACCGAATGCTTCTGATTTAGTCGCTAAATCAGTTGAATTTTTTTCTTCCATAACATACATGCCCATGAACTGAAGACCATTGTATGATGGAGAGAAGTAAGCAAGGGCATTGTTAGCGCGATTACCGTCCCAAGATGCCAAGAATTTTACTGTCTCGCCTTTTTTAACACCTAAAATATCTGCTGTTTCTTTATCAGCAGCTTCGACGCTGAAACCTGTGCTATAGGTGTCATATAGACTTACAGTTTGACCTGCGTAATTGATATTATCATCGATTGCAGACAAACGACCAGCAACTAAGGTACCATATTGTTTGTTTGATAGACCAATATAAGTATCGCGTGAACGGAAGTTTTTACCTTTGTCCGCATCAACATCAATACCATATTCTAATTGATACACTAGGTCAGTATTAGCTGTTAATGCTTCCGCACCTTTAAAACCGATACGTGAACCTGTCAAATTACTTGAACCTGTAGAATTTAGTTGGGTGGTACTATAATCTTCATCGATTAATTTATCACCATCTTTTTTTACTGTTAAGTTACCATCAACATAGTCAGTAGTTAACAGAACTTTACCGTAAACTGTTGGAGCAGCATGGGCAGCAGAAACTGAAAGTGCAGCGACGGCTGTGGCTAAAAGTAATTTTTTCATAGGTCATCTCTATCAGTAAAAACAAATTTTAGATAACTGGTGACTTGTCAGCACCACTACCTCTCCGAATAACCAAAGCAAGAAAACTATTACTTTGGTTACTATTAATAGCGTCAACTATTAATTGTATAAATCTAGCAATAAAGTTTGAATATATTTACAATTTATTCTTACTAATTACTAAAAACATACTTCTAACTACTAGGATAACAATTTTGAAATATTTTGCAATATTTTGCAATAGTTTTTACACTTTTTATATCACTTGTGATTTATTTTTAATCAAATTGATAATTATTGATTTTTGTCAAGATAATAGCGAACTTTATTCTGCCAATAAAAAAGCTAACTAAAGAATTAGTTAGCTTTTACAGCAATCTAAAAGTTAGATATATTAGAATTTGTATTCAATACCCGTACCTACGATAGTGTCATCTTTATAGTTGTCACGGCTGATTTGACCAGCGTAAATGTGACCCGTGGTCGCTTTATTGAATGCGTATTCGCCGCCTACCGCAACTTCTGAGCTATCATTGTCACCAAAATCAGTGTTGATATATTGCGCTTTGGCAGTCCATGGTGTGTTAGCAATAGCATATTTACCAGAGATTAACCAAGTTTTAGCATCATCATTCACGTTGAATAAATCAGCATTTTGGTATAACGCACCCAAGGTCAGACCCTGCACCATGTTCATTTTGCCCATGTCTACGGTGCCCGCTAAACGCCATGCTGTATCTTCAACACCCATGTTATTGTCATAACCTGCGGCTAAATAAACACCATTTTGATCATAAACCAATGAAGCAGAATAACCGTTCGCACCTTCATCTTTTTCGGTATTAGGCTTGTCAGTATCTTTATCAACTTCAGACAAGCTAACAGCCGCTGTAAAAGTCACTGGCATACCAACAATGGTCGGTGATTTATAAGCCACCATATTGTTAGCACGGTATTCACCTAGGTTGGTATACCCACGTGGACCGGCATTATAAATACTCAAAGTATCAACATTAGCATTGAATACGTCGGCATTGCCTTTAGCCAGTTTAAATGGGGTGTCATGACGACCCGCAATTAAAGTACCTAAAGTGTTGTGGGCTAAGCCGATATAAGTATCACGTGATCTAAACTGTTGGCTATCGTCATCAGGGTTGATTTGATATTCTAATTGGTAAATAAGTTTAGTGGTGTCAGTTAACTCCTCGCTACCTTTAAACCCAATACGTGATGCGTTTGAGTTTAGTTTGACTGTACTTTCGTCATTAGGTGCTGAAGTTGCAGTAGCACTGGCACGGTAGTTATCATCGTAATTCGTATCAGTGTAGTCAGCTGTCAAAAATACTTTACCATAAACAGTTGGCGCAGCATGGGCAGCAGAAACTGAAAGTGTAGCGACGGCTGTGGCTAAAAGTAATTTTTTCATAGGTCCCTCTATCAGTAAAAACAAATTTTAGATAACTGGTGACTTGTCAGCACCACTATCTCTCCGAATAACCAAAGCAAGAAAACTATTACTTTGATTACTATTAATAGCGTCAACTATTAATTGTATAAATCTAGCAACAATCCTAGCAATAAATTACATTACCATCATTTTTGTTACTAAATTCATACTTCTCCCTTATAGAATATCAATTCTGAAATATTTTGCAATAGTTTTTTTAATTTTTACGTGATTGTAAGTTTATTTTTAATCTTAGTGACATAATATTCTTTCTAGTATTAAATCATATTTTTTTTAATTAATTTTTTAGCGTTAATGAAAATAAAAAAGCTAACTAAAGAATTAGTTAGCTTTTACAGCAATCTAAAAGTTAGATATATTAGAATTTGTATTCAATACCCGTACCTACAATCAAGTCATCTTTGTTATTGTCACGGCTGATTTGCCCTGCATAAATATGACCGGTTGTGGCTTTATTGAATGCATATTCTCCACCAACTGCGATTTCATTTACATCAGCATCTTTTACGCCTTTCTCGTCAGTGGTATTAACATACTGTGCTTTAACTGCCCAAGGTGTTGCACCAACTTTATATTTACCACTAATTAGCCAAGATTTTTCATCTTCACTGGCTTTGTTAACACGGTTGTTGTTAACGATGCTATAATTATCGTAGTATTGGCTTTGTTGGTATAGAGCACCTAAAGTTAAGCCCGAAACCATATTCATTTTGCCCATATCTAAACCAGCAACCAAACGCCACGTATTATCAATCACGCCAGTATTTACATTATTAGCACCCATGTCTTTATCATAGGCACCGGCTAAATAAATACCATTTTGGTCATAGGCTAATGACAATGAATAGCCATTATCTTTTACTTTTCTATCGCGGTAGACTGCAGGTTTTCCAGGAGTTTTAATTGTACCGTCAGCATTTTTAACAGCCTCAGTCGCAGCGGTTACTAAAACGTCACCATCTGTATCAGTTTCAGATAAAGCAGTAGCTGCCATAAAACTCACTGGCATACCAACAATGACAGGTGATTGATATGCCAATGTGTTGTTAGCACGATTTTCACCTGAAACACCCGCGTTCGCCATATCAAATAAGGTGTCATTAAATACGTCAACTTTATTTTGTGCAAGTTTCAATGGGGTATCATTGCGTCCCGCTAGTACAGTACCTAAAGTGTTGTGGGCTAAGCCTACATAAGTATTACGTGATCTAAACTGTTGGCTATCGTCATCAGGGTTGATTTGATATTCTAATTGGTAAATAAGTTTAGTGGTGTCAGTTAAATCGTCGTCACCTTTAAAACCGATACGTGATTGATTAGAGTTAAGTTTAAATGTATCTTCATCTGTCTTGTTAGCTGCATCGTAGTCTGTACTAACATAATCTAAGGTTAAAAATGCTTTACCATATACAGTTGGCGCAGCATGGGCAGCAGTGATTGAAGCTAAAGCGATGGCTGAAGCGATTGCGATTTTTTTCATAAGGATTTCTCCACAATATCCTAGGTGAAACTACACAGATGCGTAGCAATTCTTTTGTATAGATAGATTTTGCCAACAATTTGTTACAAAACAATGAAACAGTTAACAGAATCTAAATTTAATTGTGAAATTAGAGTAATTCACTCTGAAACATTTTGCAATATTTTTATGCCATAAAAAAACCACCAGTTACAAATCTGATGGTTTTTCGAATCATTGATAGGTTTTAATTGCTAAAATCTAGTTAGCTTTGAGATTAAGACGGGCTTGATGTAACAATGGCTCAGTATATCCGCTAGGTTGTACTGTACCTTTAAAGATAAGATCGCGAGCTGCATTATATGCCCAAGTATTGTAGTCATTTGCCATTGGGATATAGGCTGGATCGTCTTTACTTTGCTCATCGACCATTTTTGCCATACGTTTGAGTACGTCATCCACTTGTTGTGGTGTTACAACCCCATGCGCTAGCCAGTTAGCAACGTGCTGGCTAGAAATACGCAATGTAGCGCGGTCTTCCATCAAGGCAACGTCGTCAATATCCAGTACTTTAGAACAGCCAACGCCTTGGTCAACCCAGCGCGCTACATATCCTAAAATACCTTGAATGTTGTTTTCAAGCTCGGCAGTTTTTTGCTCATCTGTCCAGTTGGTATCCGTAGCAAGTGGCACGGTCAAAATGTCATCCAGTTTGGCAGGCTCGCGGTTTTTGATATCATCTAACACGTCCATGACGTTGGTTTCATGGTAGTGCATGGCGTGAAGCGTCGCGCCCGTCGGTGATGGTACCCAGGCACAAGTCGCGCCTGACTTTGGATGATTGGACTTGGTGGCAACCATTTCTTTCATGTTGTCAGGTTTTGCCCACATGCCTTTACCGATTTGCGCTTTACCAGGTAAGCCCAATTTGACGCCCATGTCTACGTTCCAACGCTCATAAGCATTGAGCCAATCGGTATTTTTCATGTCGTTTTTACGGACAAAGGGACCTGCTTTCATACTGGTGTGCATCTCATCACCGGTACGATCCATAAAGCCTGTGTTAATAAAGATAACGCGGTTTTTAGCAACGCGGATACATTCTTTTAAGTTAACGGTAGTACGGCGCTCTTCATCCATGATACCGACTTTTAAGGTATTCTCAGGTAGGTTTAACGCTTTTTCTACCGCTGAGAATAAATCTACCGTAAATTGCACTTCTTCTGGACCGTGCATTTTTGGTTTTACGATATACATTGAACCTGTGCGTGAATTGCTTAAGCTGTTTTTACCCAAGATATCTGGCAGGCTACACAGTGGTGTGATTAGCGCATCCATGATACCTTCATAAATTTCTTCTTGTTTGCCGTCAAAATCGACTAAAATCGCGGGGTTGGTCATCAAGTGACCGACGTTACGAATCAGCATCACTGAACGACCGTGTAAGGTGATTTTTCCACCATCTGGCGCGGTGTATTCACGGTCAGGGTTCATGGTACGAGTGGTTTGTTTGCCATTTTTTTCAAAGGTGTCTTTCAGGTCGCCTTTCATCAAACCAAACCAGTTGCGATATACTTCTACTTTCTCTTCGGCGTCAACGGCAGCGACTGAGTCTTCACAGTCTTGAATGGTGGTAACCGCGGCTTCCATCAAGACATCTTTGATGCCTGCAGGGTCATCTTTACCCACATGGCTTAATGGGTCGATTTGAATTTCGGCATGTAAGCCATTATTTTTCAGTAAAATACCCGTTGGATTTGCCGCATCGCCTAGGAAACCTGCGAATTTTTCTGGCTGGGCTAGTGAGGTAGTTTTGTCACCTTGGAGTATCACTAATTTACCGTCTTTAACTTTAAAACCGGTGACGTCAGCATATTTACCATCCGCTAAGGGAAAGTTGGCATCCAAGAAGTTTTTGGCGTATTTTACGACTTCGGCACCACGAACAGGGTTGTAGCCTTTGCCTTTTTCTGCGCCATTGGTTTCATCGATGACATCAGTACCGTATAGCGCATCATACAAGCTGCCCCAACGCGCATTTGCTGCGTTTAGCGCATAACGGGCATTACGTACGGGTACCACCAACTGTGGGCCTGCGATATGGGCGATTTCGTCATCCACGTTTTGGGTTTCAACCAAAAAGTCATCGCCTTCTGGGACGATGTAGTTGATGTCTTTTAAAAATTGGGTATAGGCCGCTTTATCAATTTGACCGTTGCTAGCGGGGTTGTTGTCATGCCAGTCATCGATTTGGGTTTGAATCTCGTCACGTTTTGCCAACAATGCTTTATTACGGGGTTGGAATGTTTGGACAATTTTTTCAAATTCTTGCCAATATTTTTCGTTATCGATGCCCACGACTGGTGTAACTTCATTGGCAATGAAGTTATAAAGCTGTGTATCAATCGCTAGACTACCCTTTTGAACGCGTTCTGACATGGCATTTTTCCTTATGTTTTGACCTAAAATAGCAAAATATTCACATTTGATTATACGAACATCATTTATAAAAATAAAGAAATAAAAACTATTTATTTTTTAAATAATCGTTATATATAAATTTTTGTGCTAAGGGTTTTATCGCTAATTTTTGGTAAAATATCACTTTATTAACGTGTCAATAAGTGAGTAATCCCTTGTCAAATTCCGCTCTTATCAATAATCCACTACAAACAGATGGCAGTTTTGATGAATTAGCCGTCATCGACTTGGATAATGATAACTCTATCTATCAGCCAAAGCCCATTGATATCACTCCTGTTTTGGCGTTTTTGGGTTGTACGACGTCGGATAAATGGCTCAAAGCCGCGATGGCAGACTTGCCGACTATCATCCAAGATCATGCCAATTGTGAAAAAAAAGCCGCAGGCACCGCGATGAATTTGATTTTTCGCTATATGTCGCATACCGAGCTGCAATTAAAGCTTGCTCAGCTGATTCGCGAAGAAATGCTGCATTATGAGCAAGTGATGGGATTGATGGCAGAGCGTGGACAAGCATGGCAACATATTGCTGCAGGTCGCTACGCCGCAGGTATGCTCAAACATAAACGCACTTATGAGCCGCAAGCGATGATAGACACTTTAATTATTGGTGCTTTCATCGAAGCCCGATCGTGTGAACGTTTTTGGGCACTGTCACAAGTGATTGAGGATGAGCGTTTGGCAAAATATTATCGCTATTTGCTAAAATCAGAAAGTCGTCATTTTGAAGATTATTTGGCATTAGCGCAAAGTATCAGTGACGAGCCGATTGATGCGCGGGTGGCGTTTTTTCGTCAAGTAGAGGCGCAGCTTATCGATGAGCCCGATGGTGAATTACGCTTTCATAGTGGGGTACCCAGTTGGATTGCATGAGGTTGGATTGCGTGAGATTTTCATAGACTGTAAGGATAAAAAAAGCTAACCATCAAATGGGGTGGATGGTTAGCTATTACAATTTAATCCTTAAACTGACTCACTGCCACTTACTGTCACTCACTACCAACGCTTGGAATAGAGCCATCAGGATTTATAGTGCGTTTTTGGGCATTTTCTGGGGTAGTATAGAGATTGCGCTCATTAATGGTGTCGCTTTTTAGCTGTTCATTACCAGCCGCGTCCCCGCCAATGGTATGTTCATTAACATTATCATCGAACGCTTGTCCCGGTTGGTCACGACGATCGACAAATTCGGCAGACTTATCGCCTAAATTAACGTGTTTGGTTTGTGCTTCTGGTAAATTCATGGTCATTCCTTTTTAGGTATCAACCCAATAAAATGCTTAAACTTAACTTAGTGATATCGAAAATTACTGATCTCGGTCGATATCTACACTACCGTCTGATAATGTATGCAGTGAATTTTCTGCATTGAGATTGGCTTGGGCAGTTTGCTGTAGTTTCTGCGCCTTTTCCTCAGAAATACGTGCCACATTTTCATCCGATAATTCGCCATTCGCCACGTCTTCTGCGGATTGGACTTTTACCGCCGCTTGTGGGGTATTATCAAAAATATCAGGCGTTTCCATTGTGGGTGACATGCCTGTGGTCAGCCCATCACCCGATTGGTGGGTGACACTGTCTTCTACTATAACGGCCTGCGGGGTCACAGCATCACCCGTTTTTGGGTCTACAATTTCTACATTATTTTGATTTTGATTTTGATTTTGCATTTTTATTCCTTTAATTAATTGTTATCGCTCAATAAGTTATTATTTTTATAGGTTGAGCTGTATAAATTAGTCAATCAAAATTTAATGACTAAAAGCTTAGTATTCAAAAATTTAACAATTAAAATTCTAGCGGTTGTCGGTACGCAATGACTCGTCAATAAACGGGGTATTTTCACTTATGTCTAAGTCTTGTGGCTCACCTTTCACGCTATTTTGTTTATCCAAGTTTTCTGATAATTGACTAGGATCTACATTTTCTGTGGCTTTTTGAAGCTCGGTTTGGTTGCTTGATTGATTGTGTGTCATGGTAATTTTCCTTATGTTTTTTATTAGTATCAATTCAAGTCAAAGATTTTAATCAAAGACTTCTAAATAGAGCGCGATTAAATTTATGTAAAAAAAATAGCCAATTCAATCGCTTTCACACTTTTGCTTTTATAAGTTTGATAGTAGCAAATAAAGCCAGTTTGTGATAAGTATTCGCGTAACAAGCTGTTATCACTATGTGATAAGTGTTTAGCTGTGTGAAATTTTGGCAGATTTATTACTATTCGGTAAATTTTGAACGCTGGGTGTAAATCAGCGCATTCATCAACAAAAAAACCGCCATCTTCTGTAGATAGCGGTGTAATTGACTCAAAACCTATGACTAGCAAAATTAGCTTTTTCTGGTGATTTTGGCTAATAAATAATCTTGTGCCGAAAACGCTGCTTCACCTTCACCAGGGGTAATCGCTCGCCATGTGCCTTTGGCATCAAGCTCCCATGCATTGACATTGTCTTTGAGGTAATTGTGCAAATCTTCCATAATGCGTTTGAAGACGACGGGGTCTTCAATAGGGAAAGCCACTTCAACACGGCTAAATAAATTGCGATCCATCCAGTCTGCACTGGCGCAATATAAACGGTGGGTGCGTTTGCCATTAGCATTGGGATTTTGATGGCCATTGGCAAAATAATACACGCGGGTATGCTCCAAAAAACGCCCGACGATAGAGCGCACGGTGATGTTGTCGGATATGCCGGGTAATTGCGGACGAATACAACACATTGAACGAATAATCAGATTGACTTTAACGCCTGCTTGCGATGCTTCATATAGCTTGTCAATCAGTAATTTTTCGGTCATCGCATTGACCTTGATGATGATGTGCGCCTCTTTGCCTGCTTTGGCATGGGCAATTTCGTTGTCAATAAAGCCCATGAGTCTGTCATGTAAGGTGAAGGGGGCATGCAGTAGTTTTTGCACTTTGGCTGGCTTGCCCATGCCCGTGAGTTCGTTAAAGATTTTATGCACATCTTCGGTGATTGCTTCATTGGCGGTAAATAGACCGTAGTCTGTATAAGCTTTGGCATTGCCCGCATGGTAGTTGCCTGTGCCCAAATGCACATAGCGGCGGATTTTATCTTCCTCACGGCGCACAATCATCATCAGCTTGGCGTGGGTCTTGTAGCCTACGATGCCATACACCACCACTGCCCCAGCCTGCTGCAGAAAGTTTGCTACTTCAATGTTGGATTTTTCATCAAAGCGCGCACGCAGCTCAATCACCGCAGTGACTTCTTTGCCTTTACGCGCAGCTTCGGCCAGCGCTTGGACAATTTCAGAATTTGTCCCCGAGCGATAAAGGGTTTGTTTGATGGCTAATACATGCGGGTCATTGGCGGCTTGGCGCAAAATATTGACCACGGGTGAAAACGAATGAAACGGATGATGCACCAATACATCTTGCTTACGAATGACATGGAACACGTTTTCATTTTTGTCCAAGCTATCACGGCGAAACGCTTTGGGAATGGCATGATTAAACGGCTGATAACGCAAATTTGGGATTTTAAAATCAAACAACAAACGCGTCAGATTGACAGGACCATTGACACGGTATAGTTGCTCTTGGCTTAAACCAAACTCATCAAGTAGATAATCCACCATCGGCTGTGGGCAATAGGTGGTCACTTCTAAGCGCACTTTGGCACCAAATCGACGGTTTTCCAATTCACCTTCCAACGCTTTCGCCAAGTCTTCGACATCATCGGATAAATCTAAATCGGCGTTACGCGTCAAACGAAATTGGTGGCAGCCAGTGACCGTCATGCCAGGGAACAAGTCTTCGATATGCCCGTGAATCACTGCGGTGAGCATGATGTGATGTTCTTTACCGCCTGTCAGTTCATTGGGTAAGCGAATAACCCGCGGTAAGCTTCGAGGTGCAGGGACAATTGCCATGTTAATATCGCGACCAAAGCCATCTTTGCCCTCTAAGCCCACCATAAAATTCAAGCTTTTATTGACCAATCTAGGAAAAGGATGCGCAGGGTCAATACTAATTGGCGTCAGCACGGGCGCGACTTGCTCAGCAAAGTATTTTTTTACCCAGGCGGCTTGCTCTTGGGTCAATTCATCACGTTTTAGGTAGCGAATGTCTTGCTCCGCCAGTGCAGGCAGAATTTCATCATTTAAAATACGGTATTGCTTATCCACCGCATGATGGGCGATTTCAGAGATATATGACAAAACCTTACTGGGACGCATACCATCGATACTGCTCACCACATCGCCCATTTGTACTTTTTGCATCAAGCCTGCGACACGGATTTCAAAGAATTCATCTAAATTGGATGAAAAAATAATCAAGAAAAACAGTCGTTCAAGTAGTGGATGGCGGGGATTGGTGGCTTGGGCGAGTACCCGCTGATGAAACTGTAACAGTGACAATTCACGATTAAAATACAGCTCATTATCGTTTTGTTGGTATTCAAACACGTTTGGGTAGCAAATGCTGTTAAATCCTAGCATCGGATTGATTTGTGGTTCATACTCTTCGCTAGTTTGGTCTTGTTTGGCAGTGTTTGGCATAGCACAGTCCTTTTATGGTCAAGCATTTTTAACAGTGTAAAGTTAACAATGTAATGATAAGCGTGTAATGATACATGAGTTTCTTGACTATTCCGTGTCGGGCAAATCTGCCGCCCCCATGCGCCGTAGAATAATTTGGGTTTTGTTAAGCAGGCGGCGGTCGTTACGGTGGTCTTCAAAATATTTGGGATTAGGTAACATGGCAATCAAAGACGCCGCTTGTCGCTTGGTCAAATGCGCTGCCGACTTATGGTAGTAGTGCTGAGCGGCTGCTTCAATGCCATAGACGCCTTTGCCAAACTCTGCGACATTGAGATAAGCAAGCAAAATCCGCTCTTTGGTCCACATATTTTCAATCATCAAGGTAATTAACGCTTCTTCACCTTTGCGAAAATACGAGCGGTTGGGGTATAAAAATAAATTCTTGGCAAGCTGTTGGCTAATGGTTGAGCCGCCCGCGCTGATAGCCCCCGCTTTTTCATTTTTCTTAATCGCATTCTCAATGCCTTGCACATCAAAACCAGCATGATTGACAAAGTTGGCATCTTCGCTGGCAATCGCCGCCCGTTTTACATTCACCGAAATTTGATTATCATCCACCCAGGTCTGACTGACAGGGGCAAAATTGCCCAACCGATACAGTATCATGAACATACTGTTATTGATAGGCTGGGTTTTCCAGACAACCAATAAGGCTGCAACTATTACATGAAACGCAACAAAGCAGGCAATGACTATGAGCAAAATACGCTTGAACCAGCCGCCAAACCCGATACCGCGGTTGGTGGGTGGTAAAGCTGTATTGACAGGTTTGGGCTTTAACGACATTTTGGTAGCAGTTTTTTTGGTAGTTGGTTTGGATTTAGGCACGATGTATTCCTAGCGGCGCGGGCAAAAGCAGCGATGGCTTAAGCTAAAAATATAACGTATTATGGCATTTTTGGCTATATGCTAAGGCAGAATATGTCCGACTTCGACGCCCAAAACATCACAAATCCGCACGATAAAATTATGGCTAACCCAACTACTTGGCGATTATATGGCACAGTGGGCTGTCATCTGTGTGAAATCGCTGAAAGCTTATTGCTGCAAGCACAAGCCGTTGCCGATATACGCTGGCAGTCGATTGATATTGCCGAGTTACCAGAACAAGAGATGCTGAAAATTGCTGATAAAATACCTGTGCTAGTCACCGCTACCAAGACGTTATATTATCCTTTTTCCATCATGGATATTATGGCGTTGACGTAAAAGACTGAAAAGCTGAAAAGCTGAAAAGCTGAAAAGCTGAAAAGCCAATATAGATTATTGGCATAATATTAAAAATTTAATTCATTATGTCTTGGCAGATTTTTTTATCATCAGCACCATGCCACTAGCTGCGGATTTTCTTGGGCAGTGGCGCGTACTGAGGTCAGGATGCGCTCAAAGCCATTAATTTCCCGCGATTCAAAACACTGCTTCTTTCCCACCTGCTTCATCGTCAAAGAAATGGTAAGGTAATGAGTAGTAGTTTAACGATTAGTAGTTTAACGCTTAGGGGATACCTGCGTCCTGTACTTTCTTTTGACTCAGGATAAAAAATAATTCGCTACCCTGTCTGGGCTTAATTGAATTATAGCAAGGCGCCAGTTTATCAATGGTGAAAAACTGCTGAAATAATGTTTCATATTCTTGCTTATCGCCACCAAACGGTGGATTGCTTTCAAAATGCTTATCTAGCAACAAGCCCACCAATTTACCCGTAGGTTTGAGGAGCTTTTGCATTTGCTTGGCATAATCGCTACGTCTACTGGGGTCAATCGCGCAAAAAAACGTCTGCTCAATAATATAATCAAACTGATACTGCGCAGGGTCTAAGCCAAAAAAATCCGCTTGTAGCAGGTGCGCTTTGGGAAAACTGGGATAACGCTTGGCAAAATTATCCAAAGGCAGCTTGGCAAAATCCACCACATAAACATGGCTAAAACCTTGTTCATGAAGATAGCCTGCCTCGTAAGCATTGCCCGCCCCAGGGATTAAAATCTGTACCGATTTACTCACCCCGCTGTCGAGTAAATGCTCGATATAGGCTTGCAGGGGTGGCGAAACTTTACCGATGTCCCACCCAGTATAGCCATCGTCATAGCGTTTTTGCCAAAATTCGGCGTCGTTGACCGAGTATTCAGTTAGTCTGTTGTTATCTTCCATGATTGCTGCTCCTGATAGTTTTTTAGGCTTTTCGAATGGTTAAAATTTGCTCGCTACGACCAAATGCGCCGTGTGCGTCATGTAGCACGCTACTGGTCAGACCCACGCCATCGCCCCCAAATTGTTGCACGGTCTCAAGTCCCAACCAACGCCCAACAGGCATACGATGCAGATGGATTTGCAAATCTAGGTTGGGGAAAAACCATTCAATGGTATTGGGTTGGTGAATACGCGGTACAACGCCATTAGCGGTATCGACCATACCCATCAAATGCACAAAGTCGGAGGTGGGCTTTGCTTCGCCGTTTTCTTCGACCATGTCGATATCGGTATTGATCCACACGATACCATCACCTTGGCGGTTGTCGGGGTCGGCTTTGAGATAAATACTGTCGATATAGCCGCCGCCCCAATGCTTCATGCCGTCCCAGTTCGGGTAGCTTTCTGGATGACCGATTCGCTCATCTTCCAGCCCCGCAATCTCTGATGTATCGCTGGTTTGCATACGCCATGCGCGGGCAACGATACAGGTTTTGCCATTGGCTGCCATGGTGGTTTCGACCAGTTCGATAGTGCGACCCGGGCGGATGATGTGGGTGGTCACGCTAAAATCGCCAAAATGAATCAGCCCAAAAATATCCAGACTGATGCGCCCGATACGCATATCACTGCGCGGTTTGAATTGTTCAAGCTCGTAAGCCAACAGTCCTGTCGCTGCCGCCATGTGTTGTTCGTTGTCATTCCATGCGCCTTGGCAGTGGATATTGCAGCGGTAGTTTGATGTGGTGATATCATCGGTCGTGGTGCGGTCAAGCAGTGTGTAATAGGTATTGCCCATAAAGTTCCCTTTCGTGCTTAAAAGTTGGTTGTGCCTAAAAATTGGTAAAATGCCTAAAATTGCTAAAAAATTGTAGCACATTGGCTATCGGCTATTGGTGGAATTTTTGCAAAGTTGCCGCCATGACAACCCGCCAAACTTCGCACGCGCTTAGCATACACCCGATTTGCATCCGCCAAAATCTATCCACCTTTGCCAATGAATGAGTTTGAAATGCTTAACGATTAGCCGCAAAAAGCCAGTATAATACGCGGATAATATAAAATTTTTCCTGTATTTTGACACTGTCTTATATTTTGATACTGTCCTATATTTTGATACTGTCCTATATTTTGACACCATATTTTAACAACATAAAGATAAGTAATCCTATGACTGCAACTGCCCTACTTGATACCGATCACATCAACACCGATAAGCCGCCGTTTATCTTGGTGGACGGCTCGTATTATATGTTCCGCAATTTTCACGCCTTGCCTGTCACCATGCAAACCACCCAAGGCTTGCACACCAATTCCATCCGCGGCACGCTCAACGCCCTCAAAAAACTGATGGAAAAATACCGCCCAACCCACATGGCGGTGGCGTTTGATACCAAAGCGCCAACCTTTCGCCACAAGCTTTCCCCTATTTATAAGGGCGACCGCCCAGAAATGCCCGCCGAACTTGCCGAGCAAATCCCTTACATTCACAAGATGATACAAGCGATGGGCATACCACTCCTCGCGATTGAAGGCGTAGAAGCTGACGACATCATCGGCACACTTGCCCACCGTGCTTGCTTAGAAGGTCATCATGTCATCATCTCCACAGGCGACAAAGACATGTGCCAACTGGTCAATCCCTGTGTCATCGTGGAAAACAGCTTTGATGACAAACGCTATGACATCGCAGGGGTCAAAGAAAAATTTGGCGTCGAGCCCCGTCAAATCATCGACTATCTCACCCTCATGGGCGACGCATCAGATGGTATCAAGGGTGTCGCAGGCATCGGCGCAAAAACCGCGCAAAAACTGCTTGAGCAATACGACAGCATTGACAATATCCTTGCCAATGTCGACCAGTTAAAAGGCAAGCAACAACAAACCTTTTTGCAAAGCACCGACAGCATTGCGCTGGATAAACGCTTGGCGACCATTATCACCGACCTTGATATCGTGCCTGACTGGGAGACGTTGCGATTACCGACTGACCCAAGTTTTAACATAGAAGAAAAACGCGCAATTTTTACCGAACTGGAATTTAAAAGTGAAATCGCGTCGCTCAATCATCCTTTTCACCCATCAAATAACGGCAATTTCAAAGCCGCTGAGTCTGCTCAAAATGCTGTGGTTGAAGCGATTAAAACTAGCCAAGATAGCAAAAATACTGCCAACAAGCAGTGGCGCACTATCACCAGCCAAGCCGATTTTGATACGTTAATCCAGCGCCTTGGTGCATCAAAGCATTTTGTCATTGATACCGAAACCACCGATGTGAATTGGCAACATGCCAAGCTGGTTGGCTTGTCGTTTGCGCTGCAATCGCATGAAGCCTATTATGTGCCTGTTGCCCACGTTGATGAGATGGGCAATCGGATTGAACAACTTGCCCGCAACGATGTTTTAACCCAGTTAAAACCGATTTTGCAAAATCCACAAATCGGCAAAATCGGTCAGCATTTAAAATACGACGCGCATATTTTGGCAAATTATGATATCGACTTAATCAACGAGCCGAGCAACTGGGCAATGGACACCATGCTTGCCAGCTATGTGATTAATGCTGTTGCCACTCGCCATGGTATGGACGACTTGGCGCGCCACTATCTACACACCCAAACCATCACTTTTGAAGATGTGGCAGGCAAAGGCGCCAAGCAAATCACCTTTGACAAAGTCCCTTTAACCGTGGCAAGTGACTACGCCTGTGAAGACGCCGATATCACCTATCAGCTATTTGAACTGTTTAGCGAAAAACTCAAAGCCGAACCCAACAACGCCAAGCTACTGCATGAACTAGAAATCCCCGTTGCCCAAATCCTGTGCCAAATGGAGCATGATGGGATTTTGCTCAATAAAGCGTTTTTGGGGGAACTATCCGCGCGCTTTGATGAAAAAATCCAAGCACTTGAAAAAGTCGCCTTTGAGCAAGCGGGCGAAACCTTTAACCTTGCCAGTCCCAAGCAGTTGGGTGAAGTGCTGTTTGACCGCTTAGGCATTACAGGCGGTAAAAAAACCAAAACTGGGCAATACTCCACCAGTGAAGCGGTGCTTGCCACCATCGACCATCCGCTAATTGAAACCGTGCTTGAGCATCGCAGTCTGTCCAAGCTTAAAAGCACCTACACAGATGCCTTGGCAAACGTGGCAGACAGCAACGACCGTGTGCATACCAGTTATCATCAAGCGTTGACGACCACAGGACGGTTGTCATCGACTGAGCCGAATTTGCAAAATATCCCGATTCGCACCGATACTGGGCGGCTCATTCGTGGCGCGTTTATTGCCCCTAAAGGTCGCAAAGTGCTATCGGCAGACTATTCGCAAATTGAGCTTCGGCTGATGGCACACTTTGCCAATGACCCTGTGCTGATTCGCGCGTTTCAGGAAGGGCATGATATTCACCGCGCCACCGCCGCTGAGATTTTGGGCAAGACGTTTGATGATGTGACGAGCGAAGAACGTCGCCAAGCCAAAGCGGTCAACTTTGGGCTACTCTATGGCATGAGTGAGTTTGGGCTTGCCAAGCAGTTGGGCTTTACTCGCCAGCAAGCGCAAGACTATATCAAGCTATACTTCGCCCGCTACCCTACGGTGCGTGCCTATATGCAAGCCACCCGCACGGCTGCCCAAAACCAAGGTTATATCACCACGATTTTGGGGCGTAAGCTATTTACCCCCGATATGCAGCACCCCAATCGCGGCGTGCGCCAAGCGGCAGAACGTGCGGCGATTAATGCGCCACTACAAGGCAGTGCTGCCGATATCATCAAGCTTGCGATGATTGCGGTGAATGAGGTCTTGCCCCAAGACCATGCCAAAATGCTACTACAGGTGCATGATGAGCTGGTGTTTGAAGCGGATGAAGACAAAGTCGATGAAATCGCTAAGCTTATCAAGAATGCCATGCAAGATGTGTTGTCAAAAACCGCTAAGGAAAAAGGCTGGGATGTGGATTTTGCCGTGCCGCTCGTTGTAGAAGTGGGCATTGGTGATAACTGGGATGAGGCGCATTAACCTTTATTAGTAGTTGAGTAAACCGATTGGCTCAATCCGAATTTGTCAGTTATACTTTGAGAAAAGCGAATAAGGAGAAAAACATGGCGCAAATTGTTTTAACCCTTGATGATGAGGTGCTTGAGAAAGTGCTGCACCAAGCCAAAGCGGAAAACTTGTCGTCTACTAGTTGGCTTAATAAGTTAATCAAACAACGTGTCGGTATGCTCAACAAATCTAACAAAGTTAATAATCAATGGTCATCTGACGTGCAAGAATTGGCAGGAGCTTGGCAAGATTTTCCGAGTTTGGAAGATATCCGTCATTCTACTAGCCAAGATATGCCTAGAGAGCCGTTATGAAGTATTTACTGGATACTAATACCTTTATTTATTACTTCAAAGGTTTTGGCAACGTCAAAGCGCGCTTATTGGTTTGTCAGCCAAGTGAGATTGTTTTATCGAGTGTGGTTTATTATGAGTTGCAAGTTGGTATTTTAAAATCTACCAGTCCGCAAAAACGTATTGCCCAACTTGCTATTCTTAAAAACCAAGTCAGTTGGGTTGATTTTGATGAAAAATCTGCTCAAGCAACTGCCCAAATTCGAGTGGATTTAGAGCGTATTGGCAAACCTATTGGGTCATATGATGTGCAAATTGCAGGTATGGCAGTTGCGAATGATTTCATTTTGGTGACGCATAATACTGGCGAGTTTGGTAGGGTGAATGACTTAAAATTGGAAGATTGGTTTTAAAACCCACAGATTTTGTGGGTTTTTTATTAGGTTACAAATTATCTACTAAAACTTAAACGGTGCTTTACTCTATTTCGACGATTTAACGCTTCTGCTCGATATACCGAAAAGGTACGCAAAGCTAAACGTTTTAGCTTTTTAGCGGTTGGAGTTGAGCGTGAAAATGCCGAAATTTCATTAATTGATTGAGCAAAAGCAGATTGTTCTGAATGTTGAAGTCGTTTTTCTAACTCATCTGCTGGTGTCGATTTAATCTCTTGAACAACGGCATTTAAGATTTCTTGATTAATCATTCATTAACCTTCTTCATTTCCTTGTAACACTTCAGTTTCAAATATATCTTTAACGAAATAACCTTCTTTAGTTAAATTATCGTTTTCCCACCCTTTATTCTTGCGATATGAATTGGGAATGAACTTCCAAATTCTCATTTTATGATGAAACCTGTTTTCCGTATTTGCATTTAAGCCCGTTGATTCAAACCAATTAAACGCTTTAGAACCTCTATCAATTTCATCAATCTTTCGTAATTTATTATAAATGTAGTCTGCTAGCTCAATTTTTAATTTTTGCTTTTTTGTCATTCCACGTTTGTTATTTTCTCTTCTATGATGAATTTTATTACCTTTATAACCCGCTGCACCCATTAACAAATCACAGACCTGTAAGCGTATAAACTTGTCACTTTCTATATAAGTAACTCTAAAAGTAATATCATTTCTTCCCCATAAACGTGGAAGGTCAAGAACAAATTTGTCTAATTCATCCTTGTGCTTTTGACTAGAATGCCCGTCTAGTCTTAGCAAAATCTCACTTTGACCATTAACAGGAAGAAATTGAAAGCCAAATGAATTTTTGAGAAATTGATAATACAATCTAAATTGCATATCCAATTCGCTATAGTTCTCAGGATTATCATAATGATAAGACCTATCTTTAAACATTTGACGATATTTTATTTTATCCGATAGAATATTATCTACGAGACAATCTACCAATTCCTTATAACAATCCATATGATTTGGTGAAACCTTGTTCCATTTAATTTCACTTTTTACATTATGCTTTTTAACTATCAATTTTAGCTCATAATCAAGCCTATCCATAGCACTTTCAGTACCGAAAATACCGCCGAAAAAATAATGATAACGACATAGTGGTGGTGAGTTATGCGTCCACGCCTCATCTGCAAATAACTGATATTTAGCCATAAAATCCCCAAAAAAAAACCCTAGTTCCTTCAAACGCCGCTTACCTAAATAAGAAGCTCAAGAACTAGAGTTTGAATAATTATAACTTCAATTCTTGATTAGTTCAATTCATAATTTACAAAATTATTAAAATAATGAGAAATTCAATAAAAAATATTGAAGCTCTCAAGTTTTTTAAAATCAGGTAAACATATTCATTACAGACTGTTTAACTGCTCAATTTGCTTATTCATTTCGGCAAGTTGGCTATCCATCTCCGCCAATTTCGCTTTCTCGCTTTCCACCACATTGGCAGGCGCTTTGCTTACAAAACTTTCATTGGACAGCTTACTACGCAGACTTTCTGCTTGTTTAGTAAGTTTTTCTTGCACTTTGGCAAGGCGATTAAGCTCCGCCGTTGGGTCAATCAAACCTTTCATCGGCACTAGCACTTTTAACTGCCCGACCATACTTGAGGACGACAACGGTAACTCTTTATCAGAACCGTCACGCGCATTCACAATAGTCAGCGTATCGACTTTGGCAAGCGATTTAAACTGATTTTCAATACGGCTGAGACGTGCGGTTTCCTCATCGCTGATGTTATCAAGTAGCACAGGCAGACGCACCGCATTGCCAAGCTTCATCTCACCGCGGATGTTACGAATCGCCCCAATCAGCGCTTGTAGCCACGTCATGTCATGCTCGGTCTGTAGGCTGATTAGGCTGTCATCCGCCGTTGGGAAGGCAGCAGTCATGATACTGTCAGTCGCTTTTTTATCGATGATAGGGGCAATGGTTTGCCAAATGCTCTCGGTGATATAGGGCATAATCGGATGGGTAAAGCGCATGGCGACTTCAAGACAGTTGAGCAACACATAGCGGATTTGGGCTTTACGCTCGGCATTCACCGATTCATCGTTTAGGCTCGATTTGGCAAGCTCGACATACCAGTCGCAGTATTCATTCCAGATAAACTCATAGATATCTTGGCTCACCAAGTCAAAACGGTACTGGCTCATGTGCTCATGAATGGCTTTCACCGTGGAGTTTAGACGGCTCATAATCCACTGCTCTGGCAATTCCCACAACTCGGTATTGGCGGTTTTATCGATGTTGAGGGCGTTTCCTTCTTTATCGACGCAGTTCATCAGCACAAAACGGGTGGCGTTCCAAATCTTATTACAAAAATTGCGATTGCCTTCAATGCGCTTGAGGTCAAAATTGATATCACGTCCCGTACTTGCCAAGGAGGTAAAAGTAAAGCGCAGCGCGTCCGTACCAAACGCAGGGATACCGTCGGCAAATTCTTTGCGCGTGGCTTTTTCGATTTTTTGCGCGTCTTTGGGGTTCATAAGACCTGTGGTGCGTTTGGCGACTAGGGTTTCTAAATCAATGCCGTCAATCAGGTCAATCGGGTCAAGTACGTTGCCTTTGGATTTGGACATTTTTTGCCCTTGCCCATCACGCACCAAGCCATGCACATACACGGTTTTAAACGGTACTTGCGGATTACCGTCTTTGTCTTTGATAAAGTACATGGTCATCATCATCATCCGGGCGACCCAGAAGAAAATAATGTCAAAGCCTGTGACAAGCACACTGGTTGGGTGAAAGGTTTTTAGCGCTTGGCTATAGTCATTAAAGCTGGTTTCGCCTTGCCAATCCAACGTGCTAAACGTCCACAATGCCGAGCTAAACCAAGTATCTAGCACGTCACTATCTTGGCGCAGCGCTAGGCTATCAGCAAGGTGGTATTTTTGGCGGACTTCCGCTTCATCACGCCCGACATAGATATTGCCTTCGTCATCGTACCACGCAGGGATACGGTGTCCCCACCAAAGCTGACGGCTGATACACCAGTCTTGGATATCGCGCATCCACGCCATATACATATTTTTGTACTGGGCAGGGACAAACTCGGTGCGCCCGTCTTCCACCGCCTCGATGGCAGGTTTTGCCAGTTTCTCAATGGACACATACCATTGGTCAGTGAGCCACGGCTCAACGATGGTGTTACTGCGGTCACCTTTGGGCACTTTTAAATCATGCGGTTTGATTTCTTCAAGCCAGCCTTCAGCCTCGCTTTGCTCAACCATTTTTTTACGCGCGGCAAACCGCTCAAGTCCTGCATACTCGCTAGGTGTGGTTTCAAGCTGTGGCTCTTTGGTTTGCAAATCAGTAAAAATCTGCATCTCTGGTAAGATATGCGCTGAATTATCAAAGATATTAATCATCGGCAAATTGTGGCGTTTGCCTGTTTCGTAGTCATTAAAGTCATGGGCAGGGGTGATTTTGACACAGCCTGTGCCAAATTCCATGTCCACCGCTTTGTCATCGCCCACAATCGGCACAATGCGACCGGTAATCGGTAGCGTGACGGTTTGTCCGATAAGGTGCTGGTAGCGTGCGTCTTCTGGGTTCACGGCAACGGCAGTATCACCGAGCAAGGTCTCTGGACGGGTGGTAGCAACGACAAGGTAATTTTTACCGTCTTGGGTTTTGGCATTTTTATCGGTCAAATAATAGCGAAAATGCCACAGTGAGCCTTTCTCGTCATGGTTTTCTACTTCAAGGTCGGATAACGCAGTTTGTAGCTTAGTATCCCAGTTGACTAGACGTTTACCGCGATAAATCAGCCCATCTTCGTACAGACGCACGAACACTTCTTTGACGGCATTGGACAAGCCATCATCCATGGTAAAACGCTCACGGCTCCAGTCCACCGAGCTACCTAGACGGCGGATTTGGCGGGTGATGTTGCCACCACTCTCGGCTTTCCACTCCCAAATCTTTTCAAGGAATTTTTCACGACCTAAATTATGGCGTTTGATGCCTTGGGCGTTCAATTGACGCTCAACGACCATTTGCGTGGCAATCCCTGCGTGGTCGGTACCTGGCTGCCAGAGGGTATTTTCGCCCAGCATTCGGTGATAGCGGGTGAGCGTGTCCATGATGGCATTGTTAAAGCCATGCCCCATGTGCAGTGAGCCTGTAACATTCGGCGGTGGCAGGGCAATAGAAAACGATTGTTTTTTGTCATAGCTTGGCTGAAAGTAGCCTTTGTCTTCCCACACTTGGTACATGCCGTTTTCGACGTCGCTTGGGTTGTAAGCGTTTTCTAAAGACGTTAAGGCTTGGGCGATTTGATGTTGCGTGCTCATAGATGGTCAACTTTTACAATAAAAAAGAAAGGAATGTCAAAAAGGTAATTAACGGATTTTACCGTAACTAGGCAGTTTTATAAATGTTTGGTGATAAAAAAAGGCTTAACCCAACTGATTAAGCCTTGCTTCAAAATGGTAAAAATTAAAATAACGTTAATGTCTTGATTTCGCTCTTAATATTCTGCCTTGCTTGCTGCTCATACTGTGTAGAAAATCGTTCGGTAAAATACAGCCGCTTTCTATCCAAAAACCTTTTTAAGGCTTTTTTACGAGAAAAATTGTACAAAACCTTGGCAACGTGTTGATATTCAAGGCGAATTTGTTGGCAATAGGCTTGATAAACCAAGTCAGTCTGCCCCAAAATACGCAAATCCATATCCAAAAAATACGCCATATCGCTGTCGTTCGTGTCGGCAAGTTCGTGTTTTTCGGTAGCGATAATCAATTCAACAACCCGATTTTGCAAGTCTATTGGCAAAAAACCGCCCAATTCGGCGATAAAATACGCCGCGCTTTGGCGTTCGTTGCTCATGGCTGGTTTGCCTTGGGTTTGATAAATGACATCATGGTAAAAAATCGCCAATAGCACGCTTTCAGGTTGCTTTAGCTGATCTTTTATCCCATCAAACTGTTCTAATAACGCCTGAATATGGTGAAGCGTGTGATAATGGCGGTGAGGCTGCTGGTAGTGAGTGACTATGTTTTGCCAAAAGTCAACAATAGTTTGGTTATCAATGTCATAAACTTGTAACAGCTTGGCAAATGCGGTTTTCATCGCTCATTATCACATCACCCCAGGTATCGGATTATCCAAAATTGTTTGGGTTTGTTTGGCGCGAAAATCACTGATTTTTTGCGCAAGGGTGCTATCACCAATCGCCAAAATTTGCGCTGCCAGTAGCCCTGCATTTGCCGCACCCGCTGCCCCGATGGCAAGCGTACCCACCGCCACCCCTTTGGGCATTTGCACGATGGATAGCAAACTATCCCAACCGCTTAAGATGGAGGATTTGACAGGCACACCAAGTACAGGCAAATCTGTCTGAGACGCACACATCCCGGGCAGATGCGCCGCGCCCCCTGCCCCTGCGATAATCACCGACAGTCCTCGAGCTTTGGCAGTTTTGGCATAGTCAAATAATCTATCAGGGGTGCGATGTGCCGATACCACTTCACACTCAAATGGCACCCCAAAATCCGCTAGCACTTGTGCGGCGTTTTGCATGGTTTCCCAGTCAGATTGACTACCCATGATGATACCGACTTTGGCTTGACCTTGTGGCGATGGAATGGGTGGTGGTAGCTGGTGTGTCTGGGTGTTTGGCTGACTTGCTGACATGGAAAATTCCTTTTGCCAAAAAATTGACGGACTTAAAATAAAAAAACGTGCATGAAATGCACGGTTAAAACTTAATATAGCATGATTTTTTATCCTTGAAAATCAAAATCTATAAGGCAACTATATCACCACATTGGCGGGTACTCGCGGCTTTTGTTCAGGAGCAAATTGTTGATGACTGAGCATTGCCAGCTGCGTCTCAATCGTATCGCACATCATACCCAGTGGCAATTCGTTTTCCCCCGTACCAAACGGCTCGCTGATTTCATCGACGATTTCATTGAGCGCCATAAAGGTGTAGCCAACAAAGCTGACTACAAATGGCGTCACCCAGCCAATCGCATTGCCCAGTCCAAACGGCAGCATAAAGCAATACAGATACACAGTGCGATGCAGCAGCACAAAATAGGCATACGGAATCGGTGTGTTATTAATGCGTTCACAGCCCGCTTGGATATGAGCAATCTCACCCAAGGTGTTATCCAAGCTTTGCCATTGCCAAACATCGATTTTTTGCTCGGCTTGCCAGTTGGCGAGCATCTGCCCCATGATTTGGGTCAAGCGTAACGCAATAAAGTTTTGCCCAACCACGGCTTGCTGCTCTTCAACCGTTAATAGCCGCTGCAGATTTGCTGTATTATCCTCAGCCCGTAGCTGCTGGCGTAGACTGTGGACAAAAGCGATTTGATGACGGATAAAGGCTTGTTTTTCCGCCATACTGACATTCGGCAGTGTCAGCACTTGGCGGGCGATGTTGCGACTTAGCCAAACCAGCGTACCCCATAGTTTACGCCCTTCCCAAAACCTGTCATACGCTGCGTTATTACAAAACCCGTGGAAAATCGCAAGAGAGATACCGAGTATCGCAAACACCGAAGGATTGAGCGGTACAGGCTCGGTGGCGATATGGGTTTGATAAAAATAGATGAAAAAGGAGAAAATAAACAACAAAACTTGTGGCACAATCAGCCGTTTAAAATACGAGCCTTGCATCACAAACAGCATCTTTAGCGGCTCAATCGGACGTCGAATCATACCTAACCCATCTTAATTTTTTGCTCACTGGCTATCATTTTTAGCCGTAAGCTTTAAACAAATATTTTAAATTATGTTACACCCATTTTAGTCTTGGGTTAATGCTGATATTGAATAAAATTCGCTGAGGTCAAAGCCGGACGATCGGTGTCAAATTGATAAGCCGTCAAAAACCCATCTTTAGCAGCCGAATAATCCACACAAACCACTTGATGACTAAGCAGCTCAGGCGTGCCATTTAGCCAATAATGCCCGACAAAAATAGGTTTGTCATGGTCAAGCCCAAACACAATCTCAGCGCTCAGCGTGTCTTTAGGGATATGAATCAAATCCTCTTGACTGGCGCGTGCGATCTGGTGAATCGGCTGAAACGACAAACTCGGCTGCCACCACTGTACCCGTACATTTTTACGTTGATGACCTTCTTTATCGACCAAATGAATGCCCTCGGGTAGCGGCGCTTCCACGCCTTTTAGCACTCTTTCCAGTGCCTCAAAAGGCGGCGTGCCTTCCTCACTGGTTTTTTGTAGCGCAACGGGCGTCAAGCGATTATCTATTGTTAACAGCGGTTTTAAAGTCGCCATCGCGTCACTGTCCCAACAAGCATGCACAAAACACGCATCATCCAACGCTAGCCACAGCGGCAATTCATAAAACCGCTTGAGCCAAAACTGGTGCAACTCACTGCCAAACCCTACTTCATCAAGGAACGCTTGATGCTGCGAGGTATGTCTATCATCATGTTGTCGTAAATATTGGCTAGCATCGCGGGCATCGGGTGTGGCGTAAGCTAATGCATTATACTCGTGATTACCCATGACCGCGAGCGCTTGCCCATGATCAATCATCGCAAATACGATAGATAAGGTTTGCAGCTGTTGACTGCCCCGATCAATCAAGTCGCCGATAAAAATCGCTTGGTGATTAGGAGGCGCTTGAAAACAATGACCATTATCTTGATAGCCCAACTGCGTCAGTAGCCCAATGAGTTTATCTGCCTGACCATGTACATCACCAATCACATCATAGATCATGTTTTTTACCTTTTACTGCTTTTTTACGACTTTAGCGTTAACTAGCCAAGCGACTGTTGACTAGGGAACCTGTACCTAGACAACCTGTGAATGTGCAACCTGTAACTAGCGAGAAGTGCCACGCAATTTTTTGCCCCCAAATGTTAGCCACCAAAGCCTAAAAATCTAGGGTGCATTAATTGGTTAAAAAAATGCGCCACAATACCGGGCTCAATGGCAATCGTGGCTAACATACCAAAAATACCACCCACCAAATGTGCCGAATGATTGATACTGCCGCGACCTTGCCCATCCGCCCACACACTATACGCCACATACGCCACCGCAAACACAATCGCAGGTACAGGAATCACAAACAGCAACAATGTCGACCAAGGATTCATCAAGATATAGCTAAAAATTACCGCTGAAACAGCGCCCGAAGCCCCTAGACTGCTATAGCGAGGATTGTTTTTTTGTTTTAGATAGGTTGGCATAATTGCCACCACCAAAGCGGCAAGATAAAACAGCACAAACCCTAGACTGCCGAGTTTGGACATGAACAAACCCTGTACCGCTTGTCCAAACGAATACAAAGTAAACATATTAAAAAACAAATGCATCCCATCGGCATGAATAAAACCATGAGTAACAAAGCGATCGACTTGCCCTCGCTGCACTGCAGGTGGATAAAAAATTAACCTTTGCATCAGTTGGGTTGATTGCCAAGCTAATAAACTGACGACCACCGTAATGATAATGATAAACAAAGTATGGTTAGAAAAAAGTGACATAGCACCTCAAAATAGCAATAAATAATGATAAGTAAGATTATGATTAAGATATCGTGTTATCTCAATAAGCCAAATGTGAATATATTGATAGGGGTGATACCTATAACTGCCGTAAGTGTTGAGGTAGCAGAGACAGACCCTGCAAATTTGAACAACACACCTTTACCCAAGTTAACCCAAAGTGGGGGCGATCTGAATTTTTAACACAATATTTACGCAATAGTTACCTTAACATAACTGAAGGCGACCCCATTTTGCTTTAATTTATTAGCTATATTTGAGTAATACTGCAAAAGACTTAACAAAGTCTCTTGTTTTATGGCAGTTTTTCTCAGTATTGTTACAATTAAATAGCAATGCAATAAAAAAACCCAATAACCATAAATAATAATAATTTTTGAACATATACTGAAGAATTATTAACTTGTGTGTTGGATATAAAAATAATACATTGGTTTTATGGTTGTTGTTAACCCTTCATTTTGTTGAGGATCGAATTATGAATATCATTGAACATTTAACCCGTACAGTAACGCCCGTTCTTTTAAATAATGCAACGGATGCCAACCGCTCATCTTTATTAGAAAAATTATACGCTATTTTGGTTGCACGTCTGGCTGACGGTAATCTCTCTAACAGCTTTGCTAATGCAACCATCGCTGATGATGACAACAGCTTTTTTGACCGTGTCCTGCCAGATGCGACCCATCGTACAGATCTAGTGCAACAGCTTTCACGTCATTACAGTGTACCAGAGCAAGAAACCAGTTCGTTAGTAAGCCGCGCTGCCCCACTGGTACTGCGTGAATTACGCTCACTAGCCGGTACGACACCGCTAAATACTTTCTTATCAAACAATATTGCTTCTGTGGCTTCTGTGATTCCTGCTTGGGCATATGCATTTATCCCGGCAGGCATTTTGACTATGTTGAATTTGTCGCCTGCGCATGCAGCCACCACGCCTACTGTCCAAACGACCACTCGTAGAGAGGAGCATCTGGTGGCTACGCCAAAAGCTGAAGAAGGCGGCTTGATGAAAATGTTACTGCCAATTATTGGTCTATTGATTTTAGGTGCACTCGCTTGGGCTTTATTAAAATCATGTAACAAAACTGAGCCAGTCGCGACGCCAGTTGTGGCTTCTACCACTGCGTCAACAACGACAACGACTACCATGACTGAAGTCTCTGCGGCAAGTGCAACAGATACCTCAGCCCTAGCTGTGGCGTCCGCTACTGATACGGCTGTTGCAAGTATGCCAATGGCATCTGGCACAACGATGACGACCACTGAAACAACGGCGACAACTATCTCTAGCACTGAGCCTTCAGTGGTATTTGAAAATGGTCGCCTAAGCTTCTACTTTGCTACGGGTAAAGCACAAGTTGCTGGTAATGCCAAAGAAAAAGCCAATGATATCCTTGAAGCCGCTAAACAAGGCAAAAAAATCGGTATCAGTGGTTATACCGATAGCACGGGCAATGCCGCTGCCAATGAGAAGTTAGCAAAAGAGCGTGCCCAAGCGGTTAGATCATTCTTAGTAGCTAATGGTGTGCCACAATCACAACTTGAATTGATCAAACCACAAGACACGACAGGTGCTGCAGGTAAAGACCAAGAAGGTCGCCGTGTCGATGCATACATTGTTGATGACAATGCAATTCCTGCAACCGGTACCACAACCGTTACAACCATTGCAAGCCCAGCGAATTAAACCACCTTTCGCAGTTGCTTCATCGTTAAAAATCCTCGATAAGTTATCGAGGATTTTTTTGCTGTTAAAAATTTTTAGATGCCACTGGCTTTTTGGGTAAAAAATTTCATCAAGGGTGTGATTTTACTAACCACACTTACGCCTTCACTGCGTAGCTGCTGAATCGGACGTAACTGTGTACCAAAAATCCAATTAATCCCAGAAAAACTATGCATCATCATAGCGTTATTTGCATAGCGTTGACGCTCATAACGCTGTAAGGTGGCAAAACTTGCCCATAGCTTGTTGCCTGACCGCTGGTAATCTTTTTGCAAAATATCACTCAAGGCAATGATATCTAGCATACCCAAGTTTAAACCTTGTCCCGCCAAAGGATGCACCCCATGCGCGGCATCGCCAATCAACGCCAAGTTGGCTTTGACATAATTTTTGGCATGTTGGGCACCCAGTGGGAAACTGGCGATTGACTCAATCTCAGTGATATCCCCAAGTACATAGCCACTGGCAAAGGCGAGTTCTTTGGCAAGCTCTTTTGGCGTGAGTGTGAGTAAATCAAGGGCAGCATTGGTGGGCAATGTCCATACCACCGATTGCCAATGTTGCGGGTTCGCCTGATCGTCAGCCGTCACATCTGCTAGCGGTAATAGTGCCAAAGGCCCTGTCGGCAAAAACACTTGTCTGGCTGTCGCCTTGTGTGGCTGCTCGGTTTTGATGGCGCAGCAGATTGCCGTTTGCTGGTAGTCCAAAGTATCTAACCCAATCCCTGCCGCTTGGCGTACCATAGAGCCGCGCCCGTCAGCCCCGATTAATAGCTTACCTTGATGCGTGGTGCCATTATCTAAGCTAACTTGATACCCCAAATCTTCACCTTGCCACGCAATATCAGTGACCTTATGCCCTACAATATGGCGCAAATAGGATTGACCCTGATGGACAAGACGCTCATCGTCAAAACCGTCATACAGCGCTTTTTCGATGATAAAGGGCTCAACCATACTACCCAATAATTGCGGTGTTTGAGCATCACCAAAATTTAGCTCGCCCACGCCATTGGTCTGCCATACCTGCATTTGGGTATAGTCGGCTTTGCGTTTGCTTTGTTCGATACGCTGCCAGGCACCGACCTCTTTGAGTAGGTTGATACTGGCAACACTTAGCGCATAGACACGAGCATCACGCTCGGTGAGTTTGTCGCGCCAATCGGCTGCTAAAAGTTTTGGGCGAGCATCGATTAAGGTGACAGGATGGCGCGCTTGGGCAAGCTTTAACGCCAATGTCGCGCCAACAACGCCACCGCCGATGATTAATGTAGTGTTTTTCATGATTTCAGCCCCATCGCAAAGGTAGCCACAGCTGGCTTCACAAATGGCACTTTATCAAAAGCAATGAGTCCGACGTTACGCGCGATTTTGAGCAAGGGATTTTGGTGCATAAAGCCATAGACCACCGTATCGCAGAAAATTTCTACCCGTTTTTGGTCGGCTTTACGGCGTTTGGCATAAGTTTGTAGCATGCGACTATCGCCAATATCTTCGCCGCGCATCACTTGCTGTGCTAGCATTTTGGCGAGCGTATCAGCATCGCGCATACATAGGTTAAAGCCTTGTCCTGCCACAGGGTGCAAGGTGTGGGCAGCATTGCCCATGATGACGCAGCGACCTTTGACTTGACTATCTGCCAATATTTTGACCAGTGGATACGCGCCGCGTTTGCCTGCTTTGACAAACCTGCCTGCTAGGCCGCCAAAGGCTTGTTGAATGGTGTCAAGAAAGTATTGGTCGTCATCCAAATAGCGCTGTTCTTCGCCTTTTGGGCACACCCATACCACAGAGCGGCGGTAGCCTTGCTGGGCTTGTCGTCCATCCCCTTGACCGATATCAAACGCATCAACCAAAGGCAACACAGCAACTGCGCCCATTTTATTAAAGCGTTCAATCGCTTGATGCTGGTGCGGTTTGTCCGTCATGACCACGCCCACGACACCTACTTGGTGATAATCGTGTGCAGTTGCGCCAATGCCCAGTAGCTGACGGCTTGGCGAGTGCTGACCATCACAAGCCACCAATAAATCAGCCGTTAAGGTTTGGCGAGCTTGGTGGTCTTGGTCAAAGCGAATGGTGACATCGGTTGCCGTCTGTTGTATATCGTTCAAGGTGGCACCGTCTAGCAAAGTTATCAGCGGATTGTTTTGTACGGCGAGCAGTAATTTTTTGCCAAGCCATGCATTTTCCATCACTTGTCCAAAACTTTCCACCCCTTCGGCTTCTTTGTTGAGGGTGGCTTTACCAAAACTACCTTCTTCACTGATGTTAACTTCATCGATGCGGCAGGCATGGCTTTGCAAATCATCCCATAACGCTTTGCCATTAAAGGTGATACCACGATAAATTTGTACCGTACGGCGTGACAGCGCGATGTTACGGCTGTCAAATTGCGCGCGGTCTAAGTCATCATCAGGGCTAATGGTCGGATAATTGGCTTTTTCTAGTAGCGTGCTTGAGATGTCTTTGTCGGCAAGCAGTAAAGCAAAGGATAAACCCACATTGCCGCCGCCGATAATCACCACAGTTTGGGGGGTAAGAATATTCATGATTGTTCTCTTTTTTAAAGGGCGGTTAAAGCGCACCTTATCAGAATTTTTTATCAGTTTAGCACAAATCCTTACGCGCTTTGTGGCGGCAATTGGGTAAAATTCATAAAGCAAATGTTGAAGGAATAAGCAAAATGCCAGTACTGCAATGGTTGTTGCTGTTTTTGCTTAGCAGTATATTTTATGGTTGGGTGCTGCTGGGAAATGGCGCAAAATGGCTAGAAGGTTGGCAATCGTGGTGGCTAATTGGCTGGTTTTCGCTAGATTGGACCGCCGAGCAAATTCGCTTGTATGTACTGATCATTTGGATTGTTGAAACGATTTGGTTTGTGGTCGGTTTGTTTCAACCAAGTTTACGTACTTTTTAGACTGATTTCGACAAAAATTTTGGCTACCTTTTTTTGTGATGTTCTGTTAAAATAGGCAAAATCAAACCTTAGCGAGTTGGCATGATAAAGTTAATGGCACAGACTGGTAACGCATTAAAACCAGTTAGCTATTTTCTTTAAAATCAATGTCTTCTCGCTTTTTTGTGGGCGATACTTTTTACGGTATGTGCATTGACTGGGCATCGTACACCGTCGCACACATGGGTAGAACACAGGATACGAGCGGAGGCACTAGGTGAACACGAATTACGCAAAAGCAATTTTGGCATTGGCAGATGGTACGGTTTTTTATGGTCGAAGCATCGGTGCTAGCGGACATACCGTTGGTGAAGTCGTGTTTAATACAGCGATGACAGGTTACCAAGAAATCTTGACCGACCCAAGCTACGCCCAGCAAATCGTCACCTTAACCTACCCGCATATCGGTAATACTGGCACCAACGATGAAGACACAGAGTCAGGTCGAATTCATAAAGTGTGGGCAAACGGACTGATTATCCGTGATTTGACCATGGCAACCAGTAACTTTCGCTCAAGCCAATCACTAAGCGAGTATCTGATTAACCATAACACCGTTGCCATCGCTGATATCGACACCCGCAAACTCACTCGCCTACTGCGTGAAAAAGGCGCACAAAACGGTTGTATCATGACCGCCGATAGCGACGGTCAGCTCGATGAAGCCAAAGCAATCGAACTTGCCAAAAGCTTTGCCGGTATCAAAGGCATGGATTTGGCGAAAGTCTGCTGTGACCAAGCGGGTTTTACCTGGACGCAAGGCTCATGGCAATTGGTGAGTCCAGAAGTGAGCCCAACTTGTGGTCGCTTTAAAGAATTGGGCACTGACATCGAGCAAAAATTTAACATTGTGGCGTATGACTTTGGCGTCAAAACCAACATCTTGCGCATGCTCGTTGACCGCGGCTGTCATGTCACCGTTGTGCCTGCCCAAACGCCTATCAGCGAAGTACTCAAACATAACCCAGATGGTATTTTCTTGTCCAATGGCCCTGGTGACCCTGAACCTTGTACTTATGCCATTGATGCCATCAAACACATCATTACCCAAACCGATATCCCGCTGTTTGGGATTTGTCTAGGTCATCAGCTATTGGCACTGGCTAGCGGCGCGCAAACCTTAAAGATGAAATTTGGTCACCATGGTGCCAACCACCCTGTGCAAGATATCGAGCAAGGTACGGTGATGATTACCTCACAAAACCACGGTTTTGCGGTGGATGAAAGTACGCTTCCTAGCAATATTAAAGTGACGCATCGCTCGTTGTTTGATGGCTCAAATCAAGGCATTGAGCTGACCGATAAGCCTGCGTTTAGTTTTCAAGGACATCCAGAGGCAAGCCCAGGACCCCATGACTGTGCGCCATTGTTTGATAAATTCGCAGCTATGATGGCAAAGGCGAAAGCTTAAATGCAACAATACCCTTTTCACTTGGTTAATGTCTTTGCTGAAAGCCATTTTGGTGGTAATCCGCTTGCCGTATTTCCCCATGCCGATGGGCTAAATGATGAGCAAATGCAGTCGATTGCTCAGCAGTTTAACTTGAGTGAAACGGTGTTTATCTTTGCGCCAACTGATTTACACGCTACAAAAGCTGTCGCCAATTTACGTATTTTTACCCCAAATTATGAAATGCCACTGGCAGGACATCCCACGCTTGGCTCGGGATTTATTTTAAAAAGTCTCAATGACTTGCCCAGTCAATTTGTGGTTAATACACAAGCCAAGGCAGTAGAAATTTTTACCAGTAATAGCCGTATACAAATCAAAATTCAGGGTTATCAGGCTAAGCAAATTAATGCTGATAAGGCTAGTTTGGCAGCATTAAGCGGCATAAATACGGACGATTTTGTAGGTCATGCTTATTTTATCAATAGCGGCACACAACAAATCTTGGTTGAACTAACCAATCGCCAAGCGCTAGCCAATGTGCAAATTGATATGCCAAAACTTCGTGAGTTAAACATTGATAATCCCTTTAAAACCACCAAAGAGCCGTCTATTTATTATTGGTTTGATGATGGTGACATTATCCATTCGCGGATGTTTTTTGAGCAAAATAATAGCTTGGTAGAAGACAGCGGCACAGGTTCGGCATGTGCCAATTTGGGGGCGTATTTTATTAGCCAAAATCACTATCCGATAAGCAAAGCCATTCACCAAGGTGATGACATGGGCAGACCCAACCGCTTGACGCTCAAAGTCGATAACGAGCAAAACATTTTTGTGGGTGGCAAGGTCATCGAAGTGGGCAAAGGTGAGTTTTATTTATAATAAAAAGTGCGTTAATCGCGCTTTTTTTAAAATTAGGGTTTTAGAACATCAGTTAGTACTCAGTTTTTTATTTTAAATTTTACGTAATGCAGTTAAAAAGGGTGTAAAGCAATGCCAAAACGTACCGACATCAAATCCATTCTTATCATCGGCGCAGGTCCTATCGTCATCGGACAAGCCTGTGAATTTGACTATTCAGGCGCACAAGCCTGTAAAGCCTTACGTGAAGAAGGCTACCGCGTCATTCTGGTTAACTCAAATCCAGCCACCATCATGACCGACCCCGTCATGGCAGATGCCACCTACATCGAGCCCATCACCTGGCAAACGGTAGAGCGTATCATTGATAAAGAACGCCCTGATGCCATCTTGCCCACCATGGGCGGACAAACCGCGCTGAACTGTGCGTTAGAATTGGACAAGCATGGCGTACTGGAAAAATATGGCTGCGAGCTGATTGGGGCGACCAAAGACGCCATCGAAAAAGCCGAAGACCGTAACCTGTTTGACCAAGCGATGAAAAAAATCGGCTTAGAGTGCCCGCGCGCCGAAGTGGCCGAAACCATGGAACAAGCCTTCGCTATTCAAGCCAAAGTCGGCTTTCCCTGCATCATTCGCCCGTCGTTTACCATGGGGGGTTCGGGTGGCGGTATCGCTTACAACCGTGACGAATTTGTCGAGATTTGTGAGCGTGGTTTTGACTTATCGCCCACTCACCAACTATTGATTGATGAAAGCTTAATCGGTTGGAAAGAGTATGAGATGGAAGTTGTCCGTGACAAAAAAGACAACTGCATCATCGTCTGTTCGATTGAAAACTTTGACCCTATGGGTGTGCATACAGGTGACTCTATCACTGTGGCGCCTGCTCAGACTTTGACGGATAAAGAATACCAAATCATGCGTAATGCGTCATTGGCGGTGCTGCGTGAGATTGGCGTGGAGACCGGTGGTTCAAACGTACAATTTGGTATTGACCCAAAAACCGGTCGTATGGTCGTCATCGAGATGAACCCACGCGTCAGCCGCTCATCCGCCTTGGCATCTAAAGCCACGGGTTTCCCGATTGCCAAAATCGCAGCAAAACTTGCCGTCGGTTACACCCTCGATGAACTCAGCAATGACATTACAGGCGGCTTGACCCCAGCTAGCTTTGAGCCTGCCATTGATTATGTGGTGACCAAAGTACCGCGCTTTAACTTTGAAAAATTCCCCCAAGCTGACAGCACCTTATCTACCCAAATGAAATCGGTGGGTGAAGTGATGGCGATTGGTCGTAACTTCCAAGAGTCGATGCAAAAAGCGTTACGCGGTCTTGAGATTGGGGTGAATGGTTTTGATGAGTATCTTGATTTCAATCAAGACGAGGATACCATTCGCAGTACCTTAAAAGTTAAATTAAAAACCCCCACTCCTGACCGTATTTTCTACATTGCTGATGCCTTCCGTTTTGGTATGAGCGTAGATGAGGTGTTTGAGTTTACTCGCATTGACCCTTGGTTTTTAGTGCAAATTGAAGACATCGTCAAAACGGAAAAATTGGTCAAAGAAACTGGCTTTGGCGGTTTGAACAGTGATAACTTGCGTCAATTCAAACGTAAAGGGTTATCAGATTTACGCTTGGCAACGCTCTTGGGTATTTCACAAAAACAGCTGCGTAAAAAACGTTGGGATTTGGGCGTGTATCCTGTGTACAAACGCGTGGATACCTGTGCCGCGGAGTTTTCAACGTCAACCGCTTATATGTATTCAAGCTATGATGACGAATGTGAAGCCAATCCAACCAACAACAAAAAAATCATGGTTATCGGCGGCGGTCCTAACCGCATTGGTCAAGGTATTGAATTTGACTATTGCTGTGTGCACGCCGCCTTGGCAATGCGTGAAGATGGTTATGAGACCATCATGGTCAACTGTAACCCTGAAACGGTTTCCACTGACTATGATACCTCTGACCGTCTATACTTTGAGCCTATTACGTTAGAAGATGTGCTTGAAATCGTGCGCATCGAAAAGCCCGAAGGCGTGATTGTGCAGTACGGTGGACAAACGCCATTAAAATTAGCGCGCGCACTGGAAGCTGCAGGTGTGCATATCATCGGTACCAGCCCAGATGCGATTGACCGTGCAGAAGACCGTGAACGTTTCCAACACATGATTCAGCAATTGGGCTTTACTCAGCCACCTAATGCCTTGGCGACCAGTACCGAAGACGGTATCGTCAAAGCGACGCAAGTGGGCTACCCCCTAGTGGTTCGTCCCTCTTACGTGTTGGGCGGTCGCGCGATGGAAATCGTTTATAACGAAAACGAACTGCGTCGTTATTTGCGTGAAGCCGTACAAGCGTCCAATGAAGCCCCTGTGTTACTTGACCGCTTCTTAGATGATGCGATTGAAGTGGATGTGGATTGTATCTCTGACGGCACCAATGTGGTGATTGGCGGTATCATGCAGCACATCGAACAAGCAGGCGTGCATTCCGGCGATTCAGCGTGTTCAATCCCTCCGTATTCACTGAGCCAAGAGATTTGCGATGTGATGCGCGAACAAACCGTGGCGATGGCAAAAGAGCTGGGTGTGGTGGGCTTGATGAACGTCCAATACGCGGTCAAAGATGGTGTGGTTTATATTCTTGAAGTCAATCCGCGTGCCTCACGTACGGTGCCTTTCGTATCAAAATGCATCGGCACTTCACTTGCACAAGTCGCTGCGCGTTGTATGGCTGGCACAACGCTTGTGGAACAAAACTTTACCACTGAGGTGATTCCAACATTTTTTGCGGTCAAAGAAGCGGTCTTCCCTTTTGCCAAATTCCCAGGCGTTGACCCCATTTTAAGCCCTGAGATGAAATCAACGGGTGAAGTCATGGGTGTAGGTCAGACCTTTGGTGAGGCTTACTACAAAGCCATCATCGGCAGTAATGATAGATTGCCCGGTTTGCCAGTGGAGAATGAAGTTAAAAAAGTATTCTTATCAGTGCGTGAAAGCGACAAAGCCAACCTGGTACCAGTGGCAAAACAATTTGCCGATTATGGCTTTAAACTTGTGGCAACCTCAGGCACACAAAAAATCTTGACCGAAGCAGGTATCGCCTGTGAGCGCATCAACAAAGTCACCGAGGGTCGCCCACATATCGTCGATGCCATCAAAAACGGTGAGATTGCGATTGTGGTCAATACCACTGAAGGCAAACAAGCGCATGAAGACTCGTTCTCGATTCGCCGCTCAGCCTTACAGCATAAAGTATTTAATGTGACTACCTTAAATGCCGCGGCGGCAGTTACCCAAGCGTATAAAGTGCAGCTACCATTTGATGTGTATAAGCTCCAAGCGCTACATACACAGGGATAACCACCGCTACTCTAAAATACTGATAGCCAGCGCTGTCAGTATTTTTTTATGGGTTAAGATAATCCTAAGGTTTAGGGTGTAGACTGGGTTTGCCCTAAGTACAGCCACGTTTATCAATGTTTCGACCACCAACCACAATCAGGGTGTGAATGCCATGAGACAACCTTCTAAGACCTTTAATATCATACTGCTCGCTGCTGTATTAGCGCCGACGACAACGGTATATGCCAAAAGCGATAGCGAAAAAGCGGGCGATATATTGCATATTGCTATCCCAGTAGCAGGCTTAGGTATGGCACTTGCCAAACATGACCAAGAAGGCGTCTATCAACTAGGCAAAACCATGGCAACCAATTTGGCGGCTACCTATGCGCTCAAATACGCCACCAATGATACCGCGTGGGGCGAACGTCCCAATGGCGAAGATTACTCATTTCCGTCAGGGCATGCTAGTGATTCTTGCGCGGGCGCGACTTTCATCGGTCAACGCTATGGCTGGCGCTATGGCTCGATGGCAATGATTCCTGCCGCCTATGTGGGCTGGTCACGTGTGGATGCCGACAAACATCATACCCGTGATGTGGTTGCTGGCTGTGCGCTGGGTGTCGTCAGTGGTTTGGTGATGACGCAACCGTTTGACAATGCCACTATTTTACCTTGGTATGAAAATAAAGCCGTGGGCGTTACCATCAGCTCAGCTTGGTAATGTCAGAGTCCATATAGTCAATTGAGTGAATGCTTTGCATCACAAGCCGTTATCAAGTAAAATACCGTTATTGTGGTGATTGAAGCAGCACAGCAAATTTTTTACTAGAACCTTGTTAGGCAGTAGCCCTGTCTAGCATGGTTTTTTTCATCTATACAAAATAGCTAGTGGTTAATCACGAGCGTTGATGACCAGTTTTTTGTGACTTGTTACTTTGGCAATCTTGCCGTTTGAATCCCTATTTGTGACAAAAGGAATCCCCTATGCAACGTTATCCAATGACGCCTCAAGGTCACGCGGCTTTAGAAGAAGAGCTCAAACAGCTCAAAACCGTTGACCGTCCACGTATTACCGCGGCGATTGCCGAAGCGCGCGAACATGGCGATTTAAAAGAAAATGCTGAGTACCATGCTGCCCGTGAGCAGCAAGGATTTTGTGAAGCCCGTATTCGCGATATCGAAGCCAAACTGGGCGGGGCTGAAGTCATTGACCCGCTCAAACTACCGCAAGAAGGTCGCGTGGTGTTTGGCGTTACGGTAGTGATTGAAAATCTCGATACGGAAGAGCAAAAACGCTATAAAATTGTGGGTGATGATGAAGCGGATTTTAAAGCCAATAAAATCTCCATCAACTCGCCCATCGCGCGCGGTCTGATTGGCAAATCAGAAGGCGATGAAGCCAAAATCCAAACCCCAAGCGGCGAAGTCGAATACGAAATCGTCGAAGTCTTGTACCAATAACCGCTATTTAGCCGATAAAGCCAATCAAATGATTGGCTTTTTTATCGTGACAAATTATGGGTAATTGTCAAAAAATGGCGAAAAACACGTTGACAAAAATGTTACAATAATTCGATAGGTTGATTTTGCACATTATTTTTTGATGACTTGATAGGAAAGGTTATGAGCCACGATACCACAAACAATGCCACCAATAACGCCACCATTTTACAATCTGTCCCCGTCGGGCAAAAAGTTGGTATCGCGTTTTCAGGCGGACTTGATACCTCAGCTGCGCTACTTTGGATGAAGCAAAAAGGCGCGCTACCATACGCTTATACCGCGAACTTAGGTCAACCTGACGAAGACGATTACAACGCCATTCCCAAAAAAGCCGACCAATACGGTGCGGTCAAAGCACGTTTGATTGATTGCCGTTTGCAATTGGCGCTTGAAGGTATTGCCGCAATTCAATGCGGTGCGTTTCATGTCAGCACCGGTGGTATGCCCTACTTTAACACCACGCCACTGGGTCGTGCGGTCACAGGTACCATGCTAGTCACCGCCATGAAAGAAGATGATGTCAACATTTGGGGCGATGGCTCAACTTATAAAGGCAATGATATTGAGCGTTTTTACCGTTATGGTTTACTCACCAACCCTGCCCTTAAAATCTATAAACCGTGGCTTGACCAAACCTTCATTGATGAATTGGGCGGTCGTAGCGAGATGTCACAGTTCTTAATCGACAATGGCTTTGACTACAAAATGTCCAAAGAAAAAGCCTACTCAACCGACTCAAATATGCTCGGCGCGACGCATGAAGCCAAAGACTTGGAGTTTTTGGATGCCAGCATGCACATCGTTGAGCCGATTATGGGTGTGGCATTTTGGGATGAAAATGTCAAAATCGACAAAGAAACGGTAACAGTACGCTTTGAACAAGGCATGCCCGTGGCAATCAATGACGAAACCTTTGATAGCCCAGTGGATTTGATTTTAAAAGCCAACGAAATCGGCGGTCGTCATGGACTTGGGATGAGTGACCAAATTGAGAACCGTATCATCGAAGCCAAATCACGGGGTATCTATGAAGCTCCTGCCATGGCGCTGTTGCATATTGCCTATGAGCGTTTGGTCACTGGGATTCATAACGAAGACACCATTGAGCAGTACCGTATCAATGGTTTACGCCTAGGTCGCTTGTTGTACCAAGGTCGCTGGTTTGACTCACAAGCCTTGATGCTTCGTGAAACCGCCCAGCGCTGGGTCGCCAAAGCTATCACGGGTGAAGTCACCATCGAGCTACGCCGCGGTAATGACTATACCATCTTAAATACTAAATCTGACAACTTGACCTACCAACCAGAACGCCTATCAATGGAAAAAGTCGAAGATGCGGCGTTCACGCCCATGGATCGTATCGGTCAACTTACCATGCGCAATCTAGATATTTCAGATACCCGTGCTAAATTGGCGTTATATAGCCAATCAGGTTTGTTATCCAATGCCCACGGCTCAGACGTACCACAACTAGAGCAAAAATAATGCGATAAATAAAAAGGGCGTATTGAATACGCCCTTGGTTTGTTACGACCCATCATTTAGTCATTGGTATGAAATAACAAAAACAACTCAACGATGTTTTTTTCTATGGCTTGTGCCATTTGACTCATGGTTTCTGGGTCTTTGAGTAGCTCTTGCATATCCGGTTGGTCTTCATCAATGCCACTAAACAAAATCATCGGTAACGTCAGCATTGCCACATCTTCTTCGCTGTCGTCATCATCAAGCCAATCATCTTCTTCGTCATCGCTGGCATACATGGCATCAACAAAACCCACCGACCATTCGCTGATTTCTGAGTTTTCAATATCGAGATAGTCAGTTTCTTCGACATCAAAAGGCAGCTCAATTTCACGCTCATCTTGCAGCATGGCTTGCAGCTCATCACGCCACTGTACGATGGCTGCTAGCACCTCTGGCTTGACTTGTTTTTCATGCCCTTCAAAAAGATAGGTTTGCCAATTGTGTAAAGATTTGCCGACAATAGAGGCGGTTAAAAAGCCGTGTGTAGCGATGCTAGATAGCCCAAATTCATTGTCATCACTGTCTAAAAAATCGATTAAATCATCAAAATCCATGGTAGTTATCCTAGTATGCTATCAAAAAAGCGGATTGAAAAAAGAAAGGTTAATACCTAGTGTATTAACCTTTTGCTTGACTTACAACTCATCATCGTCAAAATCGTCGTCATCGTCTAAGTCATCAAGATCGTCATCAAAACTGTCTTTGAGTGAGCGCTCTAGACGCTTTTCTTCCAATAAATTGTCAATCAAACGACGTTTTTCAAGACTACTTGCCCGACTTCGACCCGATGCGTCGTCATCCACGAGTCGCGCGTCATCATCATCATCAAAATTGTCATCTTCAAAGCTATCGTCAATATCTGGATCAGCCATTTAGTGCTCCTTTCGCTGGTCGATTCGATAAATTTGCAATTTCATAAAGCCTTATAATGGGTTTTGTCGGTCAAGTCAAGTGGCGAAAGAAAAAATAGTCATGATTCTTTTATTTTTCTGTGGCTGTCAAAATATCATCGCGTTTGTCAATGAGTTCGGTCATCAAGGTTTCTGATAAACCGTTGTACCAAACCATCTCACGCTCTGTGATAGTGGTCGGATGTTGCAGGTTTTTAAACTGCACTTTACCATCTAAAGTTTTAAGCAAATCGAGCGGATATAGGAGCAATAAACCATCTTCTTTGGCGTGGTTTGCCATCAGTTTTTGTACGTCATCGAATTGATGACTGATACTGGTACCGATGGTTAATGGCAAGGCAAAACGCGATAGCTCACGGTGTTTTTCGTATACCACTTGGTTGAGGATAATCAACAATTTTGACAACAACACCGCTGCCAGTGGCAATTGCTCGGCTTTACCTGCTAGATGAATGACCGCGCCTTTGGCATTAAAATGCGAGTTGTCTTTGATATATACGTCTTTGATATAGCGATTTAACACATTGTTTGAGGAATTAAACAAGCTGTTTGATGCGCGCATCAATAGCTGATTACACAATTGAAAATACGGTTTTGCAACTTCAGGTGCCACCCGTTTTAGCAGATGATACTGGTCGTAAAAATGAATTTGTAATTCAATTTCGGGTTGTTTTTGGCTGTTCACTGTCGTTTCTTGAGCCAGATTGTCAGTCGCCTCAGTCGCTGTGGGCTGGGCTTGGGGAATGTCTTTAGCAGATTTTGATTTTTCTCGATTTAAAAAATCATTGATGGTTTTGCCAGTGGCGGCAGGTTGCGCGGTGGAGCTGCTATCCCCTGCTTTATTGTACAAGGTGTCTTCGTCTAACTGCAATTCACCACCCGCTGTCAATGCAGGGTTGGTGGGCGCTAAGCTGCCACGGGCAAGCGCGATATGCTGCTGGACTTTTTCACCCAATTGTGCAAGCTGTTCCTGCGTTGGGCGCGCCATGTAGCCATAAATCAGCCATAAAAACCCATGCAAAATTGCTGACCCTAATACAAACAACCATTGACTACTGACAATCTCGCCTTTGGAGACCGCTTTCATGGTGATGATGGCGTGACCGAGGACTTGGTTGTTTTGGATAATCGATTTGTCAATCACCTGCCCTACTTCGTTTTGTGCTTGTCCGGTTTGCACCAGCGGCTGATTGTTTTGGTCACTGATGACAAGCTTGGCGACTTCTTGATCAACTTGGTAGCGGTTTGCCAAGACGCTCAGGCTAATTCTATCTTGGCTCGTGATGCCCACCATGGCTTCTTTGGCTAACTGTTCAACAATTTTTTCACCCTTTTGGGTACGCTGCTCGTATTGGGATTTTTCACTACTAAAAGTCAGCATCAAAAAATGTAAACAAAAACTAATAAGGAGCACAATAGCGAATTTGCCTTGACGGGGGGCTAGATGATTCATGGGTAGATTAAACTTTCTTTAGGAGCGATTAAATGCTACATTATCATGTTTATTTTTTTGGCATACAAGGGGTAAACTACCATGACGACGAATTTTTTGTATCAACTTAATCAGCACTATCCCCATAGTTACGCGATTACCCTAAGCGCTGCCAAGTTTGAATTGGGGCTATTGAGCCAAATTAGCCAAACCCTTGCAAGCCTTCAGCCTGCCATTCGCCTCTTACATCAAGACACCTTAGTCAATGAGCTTGATTGGCAAGCCAATGACACACGCGCCCAAGCTGAGCAAACCAGCCCTGTGACGACGATTCGCTGGATTGTGACGCTGGAATCAGATACTGATATCAGCGACTTACCGCACCGTGTCAAACAAATCGCCGCCAACAACCTCTATCATGTAGATGTCAATGTCATGCCCCTTGCGACATTGGTGCGCCCGCATAAACTGGCGTTGTTTGATATGGATTCAACGTTGATTGAGCAAGAAGTGATTGTGGAATTGGCAAAAAAAGCCGGGATTGGTGAGCAAGTCGATACGATCACCGAATCTGCCATGCGCGGGGAAATTGATTTTGCCGAAAGCTTTACTCGCCGTGTGGCTTTACTTAAAGGGTTATCAAGTGAGGTGCTCGAAGATATTATTGCCAATCACATTACCTTTAGCCCAGGGGCAAAACGCTTGATTAGCGCACTAAAAAATCATGGTTATTATGTGGTATTGGTCTCAGGCGGCTTTAACTATTTTGCCGAATACGTGAAAAACAGCTTAGGGATGGATGAGAGTTATGCCAATGACCTAGATATCGTCGATAATCTAGTGACAGGTGAAATCACCTCAGCGATTGTAGATGGCAAGCGTAAAGCCGAAATTTTGCAAGCCGTAGCACAGCGTCTAGGCATTAAGCTGTCAGAGACTGTTGCTGTCGGCGATGGCGCTAATGACTTGCCAATGCTAGGGCTAGCCGATATCGGTATTGCCTATCGCGCCAAACCGATTGTGCGCGCCCAAGCAGATTATGCGGTAACCGTCGCAGGACTCGATGGGGTGATGACTGTCTTGGGATTGAGCGATTTATGTTAGCGGTTAGTTTTAAGCATTAGTGTTAAAGATGAGTTTTAAAGATTATAAAAAAGCCACCCAGATTATCGAGTGGCTTTTTTGTTTTTTTGGATAAAAAAACTAAATTGGCAATTTCGCAACGATTTTATCAACGATGACTTGTAATTTTTGCCTCACCATCGGTGATAAAATGACAATACCGCCTAGCACACCCATGAGACAGCCGAGCACGGTATCCCAAAACCGCGTGACGATAATCTCACTGATTGCGGTAGGCTGCACCGCGCTGTACTCTGCCAAAAAGATGGTCAGTGGGGTGATAAAAATAACCGCCACCCCATAATGGCGTACCACAAAAGTCTCAATACAAAACATCATGCCAAAAATGCCTAGCGCCACACCCATATCGCTCAAATGCACCGATAGCAATAGCCAAGCTAGCAGCATACCAATCGCCGTACCCACAATCCGATGTATCTGCTTGATCCACATGCTTTGAAAATTCATCCCTTGCATGATGACATAGCAGCTCATCGGCACCCAATAGGGCTTAGGCATCTCTAGCCACAGCGCGAGAAGCAATGATAAAGCGATAAACGCCGATACAATGAGCGTATCACCCAAAATCTCTCGCACGGGCATCGGTGTGTTTACCGGTAAGACAGGCTTATTATAAATCAGCAATAACGCATAAAAACATGCCACCATCCCCGCAAACAACGCGCCCAATGCCACCACGCCAATCAGCTGTGGGATTTGTGACACAGGTGCAGGCATAAACAGCGCAATCGCTGAAGCCATGATGATAAACAGCCCAGCAGGCGGTGGTAACTTATAATAACGGCTAAACAGCGTACACCAAAAGGTCACAAAAAACATCAAGGGAATTGTCAAGATGGGTACGTTGTGGGCGACCAAACCAACGGCAAAACACGCGACCATCCCAAAACTACACGCCAATACCGTGGTCATGCGAGACAATAACGACCCAGTATAGGGTAAGTTTAAAATCACCATCGCACCGAGTGACGCGAGTAGCCCCATGCGCAAATCACCCAGATACGCGCCGACCATCACTGGAAAACTAATCGCAAATGCCACAAACAACGGCATATGCCAAGGTCTAGGATTACGATTGAATTGGGTCAAGGTGGTAAGCGGATGCTTGATATATTGATGAGTGATAGGGTTGTCCAAATGAGAGGCTCTTTTATTAATCATATTGAGGGCTAAAAGCTTAAACTTAAATAACCTGCTAAAAACACAAAACTGGAGCAAGCCCCAGTTTTAGATGTTTATCTATTTCACATGCCATCCAAATTTAATTGGACTTAATTAGATTCGCTGTAGCGATTAGCTAGCTTGATGAATGCGTCCGATTTATCGATCTGACTCATCAACCAAAGACACGCCAATACGTTGGGCAACTTCTTCATAACCTTCGACCACATCACCTAGGCTTTGACGGAAACGGTCTTTATCCAGTTTTTTCTTGGTTTGTTTGTCCCAAACGCGGCAACCATCTGGCGAGAACTCATCGCCCAGTACGATACGGTCTTTGAATACCCCAAATTCTAGTTTGAAATCCACCAACATCAAACCACCGTCATCAAACATTTTTGATAACACGTCATTGACTTTAAAGGTTAAGGCTTTCATTTCATCCAGTTGTGCTTGCGTTGCCCAGCCGAGTGATACCGCTAACGAATCATTTACCATTGGGTCGCCCAGGCCGTCATCTTTATAGAATAATTCAAAGGTAGGTGGTGTCAACGCTTGACCTTCTTGCAATCCTAAGCGACGTACTAGGCTGCCTGCCGCATAGTTACGCACCACACACTCGACGGGAATCATTGTTAGGCGTTTGACCAGCACTTCTTCATCCGATAATTGCTGTTCAAAATGGGTTTCGATGCCTGCTTCGCTGAGTTTTTGCATGATAAAGGCATTAAAGCGGTTATTGACTTTGCCTTTACGCGCTAACTGTTCGATACGCTCGCCGTTGAACGCAGAGGTATCATCACGAAATTCTAAAATCAGATAATCTGGATTGTCAGTTTCGAAGACTGATTTTGCTTTGCCTTTATAAAGTAAATCGAGTTTTTGCATGGTAATTCCCAAATGGCTGTTTAAGATTGTCTAAGGTTGGCTCAGTGTAGCTAATTTATGACAGTTGCATTGATTGGCTGATACGCGGTTAGCAACACAAGCTGCAAACTATCATAGATGCGGTCAGCCACTCTTTATTTTACGGTACTAATTGGACGCGGTAGCTCAAAACGCTTACTGCCTTCTTTTGTAATTTTTAACGTATTTTCACCCGATTGCGGCACCGCATAAACTGGGGTAAAAGGTAGCGTTTGTGCATCTGCCGGCAATTGGATGGGTTCAAGTTTTTTGGTTTTGGTATAGTCCAAAGAGTTGTCGCCAACTTTACGTTTAAAAGTAGTACAGCCTGTCATAGCAATGCTAGCAGAGGCAATAATCGCTAGGGCTAGCTGGGCGTTGAATCGATTGCGGTTGGTGCTGCGTGTTTTTTTCATAATAAACCTGCTTTGGCAAGTGCTTCATCCATCACTTGTTGGTGTTCTGGGGTAAGCCAAGTTAATGGTAAACGGATACCTTGCTCGATATGACCCATTTTGTATAAGGCATATTTTGCAGGAATGGGACTTGACTCGATAAATAAATCTTGGTGTAAATGGGCTATTTTTTGGTTTAATGCTTCGGCTTGTTCAAACTCACCTTTGAGTGCCAAGCCAAAAATTTGGCTCATGATTTTTGGCGCGACATTAGCGGTCACTGAAATATTACCTTTTGCTCCATGACGCATCAGCGTTAACGCGCTTTCATCATCTCCTGACAATACAATCATGCGACTTTTTACTGCTTCAATCAGTTTGGCACCACGCGCCACGTCACCGGTCGCATCTTTAATCGCGATGATATTTTCGATGTCCGCTAAGCGCTCGACAGTGGCTTGCTGCATATCAACAACAGTGCGCCCGGGTACGTTGTATAGCACTTGGGGAATGTCTACGGCTTCAGCAATGGCTTTATAGTGTAAGTATAGCCCTTCTTGGGTCGGTTTATTGTAGTAGGGCACCACAAGCAGCGCGGCATCAGCGCCCGCCTGTTTGGCGTGCTGGGTCAGCTCAATGGCTTCAACTGTATTGTTAGCGCCGGTACCCGCGATGACGGGAATACGACCACCCACTTGCTTCATGGTAAATTCAATGACATCCACATGCTCTTGCATGGATAAGGTTGCGGATTCACCGGTCGTACCAACCGATACCAGTACGTCCGTACCTTGCTCAATTTGCCAATCAATGAGATTTGCCAATGATTGCCAATCGACGTCACCATTGCTATGCATAGGTGTAATCAATGCGACCATAGAGCCTTGTAGTTTTTCTAAAATGGGGGTCATAACAATACCTTGGACAAAACCTTAAGTAGAATATGTAACAGCTGCGACAATTTTTTGAAAATTTTTGTCTAGTGTAGCATACATTTGGGGCGAAGTTTAAGCGCTTTGATAGCAAACGCAAGTTTCTCCACCGCTGTAGCAAATCAGGTTATAGACCCCACTCAACCAGATAATAAGGCAGCAGCTGGTTTATAGTCGCTGCCTTACAGTGGCGAATGGTATGGGTTAAGCATCAACCGTTTGAACCTGGATAGTTAGCACATCAATGGTGGGCGGGCAGTTAAACCGAAACGGCAACCCTGTCATGCCAATCCCAGTATTCACCCATACTTGGTAGCGTTTGCTGGGTTTGTTAGCCGCATTGAGTGCTTTGGGATGATAGTCGGATTGTTTGGGTATATCGGGTTGACGTAACCCTGCCGCCAGTTTATTACCTGTCAATGCTCTCACCATCAGCGGTGTCAGTATAGGTATATTGACCTGCCCACCATGGGTTTGCCCCGCAATCACCAAAGTATCGTTGTTGGCGTCACTTAACGTTCGCGGATTGGCTTCTAACTGCTTGATATCATGGGTGGCAATCACTAATGGCTGCCCCGCGCCGCGCTGCTGTTCAATCACGCGCGGTAAATCCATTGTACTGCCATTATGAATGCCTATGATTTTTATCCCGGCAATGCGCAAGCCTTGCTCAGGCAATAATTGAATACCGAAGGTTGGCAAAATATTCATTAACTGCATATTGCTAGCAGGTTCGCTATTTTGTGCATCATCGACAACCTGCTGGGTATCGGCATCGCTAAGGACGGTATAGCAAGGCTTGTTCAGCGTTTTAAATGGGCTTAGATGGGCATCCAAAGTTGTCGCTTGATATAACCAATCACCCAAAATCAGCACCGCATCAACATCTAAGCGATTAAGGCATTTCACCAAACGCGCTAACTGATGCGGATTAGAAAATATACCGATGTGGATATCACTCAGCACCGCAATTTTTGCAGCTTGATGTAGTTTGATATTTTGTAGAGGTTGTGATGCTGCTGCAGCCGGTGAAACATGGGTCGCAGATGTGGTCAAATTAATTGAAAAGCGCGAAACGCGCAGCCGATTGGGCTCAACCCAGCTCATATAGATATACAACAAGGATAACGCGATAAGCAGCCAGTAGATGATTTGGTTGTCATACAGCAGTTGCACGTTTGCCCACAGCAACAGCCAAACAAACCAATAGCGCGCGTAGAAACTGACCAGTTGTAGCAGGATTTGCAGGTTATCCGTTCGCGCTTTGAGTTGCACGGTTTTTAGGCACGACCATAGGATTACCAAGACGGCAATGAGCGCTCCAAGATGACCTAGCCAACTGCCAATCATGCTACCACCCATATCAAGCGTTACCTAAATTTACTGAATAATCAATTATTTGCATGACAAATACGTATAAAAAAAAGCGCCCATTATAAATGGCAATCATGAATATGACAATTTAAACTGTCATCATATCGCAAAAAATGGCTGAACAGCTAGGCGAGTTTTTTGTATTTAACTCATCCAAAAATGCTTAACTTTGCATTTTCCTCCATTGTCTGTCAGCGACGGCAAAACAAAGACGAGCGCGTTTGCATACGTCGCACCCTGTTTAGCCTTAACCATTGGCGATTTAGATGGGATTGCTACTTAAAAAACAACCCATAGAAAAAATCCGCCATCATTTATAAAAGCTGATATGATAGCTTATTTTCACATGGCTTTTTAAACCTAGCTTTTTAAACCTAGCTTTTTAAACCTAGCTTTTTAAAGCTAGCTTTTAAAAATAGCCTTTTAAACACAGCCTTTTAAATGTAGCACGCTGATCCAATTTGCTCAGCGCTGGTTTAGATTTTTTTGGCTCTTTAACTCATTAATTTGAAGGACGTCAGCGTTATGACAGCAAGCGTTAATGTGTCAAACTCCTATATCGAAGAAACTACAAAGCCGCAAGCACAGGCTAACCATCGCCACGCATTTGATGTGGTGATTGTTGGCAGTGGCGGTGCAGGTTTATCGTTAGCTTTATCCTTACCAAGCCATCTATCGATTGCGGTTTTGGCAAAAGACAAGCTCACTGAAGCCAGCACTTTTTATGCCCAAGGCGGCGTGGCAGCGGTACTATCGGATGATGACTCGGTTGATGAGCATGTCGATGATACCTTGATTGCAGGGGCAGGTCTTTGTCATGAAGATGCGGTACGTTTTACGGTAGAGCATAGCCGAGAAGCGGTGGAGTTTTTGCTCAAACAAGGTGTCAAGTTTACCTTGGATGAGAACGAAACCTTGCACCTGACCCGTGAAGGTGGTCATACCAAACGTCGTATCATCCATGCGGCAGATGCCACTGGGGTGGCCATTTCTACCACGTTAGTCAAACGTGTCAAACAATGTCCGAATGTCAAACTGTTTGAGTATGTCGCTGCCATTGATGTCATCACCACCAATAAGCTTAGCAAACACAACTACAGTCCGATTAGCGAGCCCAATCGTGCCGTGGGGCTGTACGCCCTTGATTTGGCCACCAATCAAGTCATTACCTTTACCGCACCCTTTATCGCCTTGGCATGCGGTGGTGCTTCAAAAGCGTATTTGTATACATCCAACCCAGATATTGCCACGGGGGATGGTATCGCGATGGCATGGCGCGCAGGTTGCCGCGTTGCGAATTTGGAATTTAATCAGTTCCATCCTACTTGTCTCTATCATCCAGAAGCGCGTTCGTTTTTAATCACCGAAGCCATGCGCGGTGAAGGTGCCTACCTGCGCCTGCCAGCAACCAAAGAACACCCAGAAGGTGAGCGCTTTATGCTTCGCTTCGATGAACGGGGTGAGCTGGCACCGCGTGACATCGTGGCTCGCACCATCGATTTTGAGATGAAGCGTTTGGGAATACGTCATGTTTGGTTAGATATTACTCATAGAGACCCAGCGTTTATTAAAGGTCATTTCCCTATGTTATATGAGCGGCTACTAGAGCTGGGCATTGACATGACCCAAGATAAAATCCCCGTGGTACCCGCCGCTCACTACACGTGTGGTGGGGTGATGGTCAATGAAAACGCCCAAACCGATGTGTTCAATTTATATGCCATGGGCGAAACGTCATTTACGGGTCTGCATGGCGCCAATCGCATGGCGAGCAACTCGCTATTAGAATGTTTTGTGTATGGGATGACTGCAGCGCGCCATATTGCCGCCGCATTTGCAGAAAATCGCGTCCCCCCCATTCCTGCCATTCCTGATTGGGACAGCCAACATGTAACCGACCCTGACGAAGAAGTCATCCTACTACAAAACTGGGATGAATTGCGCCAAAGCATGTGGCACTACGTTGGTATTGTGCGCTCGGATAAACGCCTACATCGCGCACTCAACCGCATTTTGTTGTTAAAACAAGAAGTAAATGATTACTACGCCAACTTTGTGGTCAGCAAAAATCTGATTGAATTGCGTAATTTGCTGCTAGTCTCTGAGCTCATTGTGCGCTCGGCGCTACGTCGCCACGAATCGCGCGGACTGCATTACAACAAAGACTTTCCGCAAACTTTGCCAGTCGCGGCAGACGTGATTCTAACCCCATCTATGCCATAGTTTGGGTTAAATAAAAAAGGGAATGTTGATCATCCCCTTTTTTTATAATAATTCTAAAAGCTTTACGATACTAAGTAATAACACTAAATAACGCCATTAAATACCCAGCTGCGTTAGCACTTTTGCCAACACTTCATCAGGTGTACCCTGCGCATCAATGCGTTTGACGCGCTGTGGTTGCTGCGCTGCTTGATAAGCAAACCCTTGATGCACCCGCTCAAAAAACGCTAACTGATTTTGCTCAAAGCGGTCTAGTTTGCCGCGATTTTTGGCACGGCTCATCCCTTCTGTCACGGGTAAATCTAGCCAAATGGTCATATCGGGCATTTTTGCCACAAAATGCCTAATCAGTAATTCAATTTTGCTAAGTTCTGCCCTATCGCCCTGTTTGCGCCCAAACCCTTGATAGGCAATGGTGGAATCGGTAAAGCGGTCGCACAGCACCCATTTGCCCTGAGCGAGCGCTGGCAAAATCACTTGCGCCACATGATCGGCACGCGCCGCAAACATCAATAAGAGTTCACTGTCCTCTGTCATGGTCGTTGCTGGGTCAAGTAACATGGCGCGTAACTGCTCAGCAAACGGACTGCCGCCCGGTTCACGGGTCTGGATAAAGTCGATGCCTTGCGCGGTCAAATGCGCTGCCACATTGGCAATCAAGGTGGACTTCCCCACCCCTTCGGTACCTTCAAATGAGATAAATTGTTCGCTAATGGGGGCTTTTGCGGCTGTTTGCATGGGTATCGTTTTTTACTGAGCTGATTGGCTGTTTTGGCTGGCGCGTTTTTCACGCATCACCCGCAGATAATCTTGCACCGCTTGGTTATGGTCTTCTAAATTACTGGTAAATTTATGACCGCCATTGCCCGTTGCCACAAAATATAGCGAATCGGTTTGATTTGGGTGGAGTGCCGCTTTAATCGATGCAATACTTGGCAAGGCAATCGGTGTCGGTGGTAAGCCGTCAATTTGGTAGGTGTTGTAAGCGGTTTTTTCTTCAAGGTCAGATTTGCGAATATTGCCATCGTAACGATCGCCCATGCCATAAATCACGGTGGGGTCGGTTTGTAGGCGCATATTATTCTTCAGACGATTGACGAACACGCCTGCGACTTCACCACGCTCACTTTCGACACTGGTTTCTTTTTCAATAATCGATGCCATAATCAGCGCTTCATACGGTGTCTTGTACGGCAGATTGGCTTGGCGATTGTTCCAGTTTTCCATCAATGCTGTGTGTTGACGGGTAAATAAATCCGTTAGCACTTTTTTATCGCTGCTGCCTTCATTAAAATAATAGGTGTCCGGTGAGAACCAACCTTCAAGGTTGCCATTCGGGTGATAGTCAGCAGGGATATTGAGCCCAAGTTTATCGACGTCAACTTTGCTACCATGGATAACTTCGTTTTTAATCCCTTTATTGTCCATCAAATGTTGATATAAATCTTTGGCTGTTTTGCCTTCAATGATTTGCACTTTGATAAAAGCGACTTTTTCACCTTGTTGTAGCATGGCTAAATAATTGGCAAAACTTGGATTTTCAGGCAGTTGATACACCCCTGAATGAAGCGGTTTATCCACCGTCATTTTGATATATAGTTTGGCAAGTGGCGCGACGAACAGCTTTTTCTTTTTATCCCAGTCGTCTACCAGCGCATAGTAAGTTTGACCTTTATTAATGGTCACCATCTGCTTTGGTTGGGTGATAGTGCCATATAAGGTGTTATACCAAGCAAATAACAACCAGCCTAGCACCAATACAATAAACCCCACTAGCCCCAGTAGACGGTATTTATTTTTTTTGTTTCTACCGGTGATGTTGTCATTGAATTCTCGCGTTGAACGATTAATCAGACAAGCATCGTTAATATTGACGTTTTTGCTATGAGGGTCATCCTTATCCGTTATATCCTTGTCCTCGATACTCTTATCTTTGCTATGATTGTCCTGCAATTGAGAATCTGGAATATCCACTGCGTGAGGGGCGTCACTGTGCTGAGTAGGATGATGCTCAGAACCTTCTGAGTTACTAGACATATTATTATCAGATTGGTCGTTCATAGAGAAAGCTTATATTGACTCAATTAGCGAGAATTTAACAATTAATGACAAAAATAGCAATTTTTTTTGGTTACCAGCAACACGATTTAAGTTAATTTTTGCGTATAGATTGGGGCCAAATCAAGCGCTGTTGACTGCCCATTGGGTAGCATCAATGCTTGAATGGGCAAAATTCCGCGTACCGCATTGCAAAAGAACAAGCTTGTGATATTGGCTAACTCCTCGCTGGTTAAATATCGCTCTTCATGCGCCCTATCGGACTGGGCAAACTTAGCCAATAACACCTGCCGCATCACCCCTTTTACCCCTGAGCGGTTGATGGGCGGTGTGTACCACATGTCTTTATTATTAAGCTGATAAAACACATTGCAAAAGGTACCTTCTACCCAATGCCCCATCACATCTTGTACCAGCCCATCAATCATTTGCGCATTTTGGGTTTGGTGCTGCCACAGCTCATGACTTGCCATCACTTTATCTTGGGCGTTTAGTAGCTTAAGTCCTACCAAAGGTTTTGGTAGACACGCAATTTGCTGCGTAAGACAAATCGCGGTAGCGGCAGGTTGGATGATGACTTGATTGGCTTGCTGTGCTAATGGCTTATCGGTGGGCATGAGCTTAATAAAAGCATCAAATTGACAGTTGCAAAATCCATAGCCTTTGATAGGTTGGTTTTTTCGGCAGACTATAAGCTTGAGCATACCGTGATTGAGGGTTTTAGCAAAATTGGCTAACTGGCTATTAAAGTATGCGCGGATAGTATGATTGGGGGATTCTAAATTGCAGGCGTCTAAATTGGCTGCGTCTAAACTGGCTGCGTCTAAGTCAGCGTTGGTTAAATTGAGTTGTAACGCCTGGGCACTCTCGTCGATTCTATCTAAGTGGTAACTCAGCCAATTGATTTGTCCTGCCACCACCGCCATGGTGGTAAAGAACCCATCGCCATACGCTATGACCCGTGAATCAATATCGATACAGGTGATTGGCTTGGCATACTGAGCATCAGATAATGAATACCACATGGTCATTTGGCTACTTGATTAAATTGATAGTTAACTGTATGACAGTGAAAGCCGCATCAATTAGCCGCTTTTTTTAGCGATTTTGGCGGTGACAGTCGGTTTTCTAACCACCAAATCACAATGATAATTGTCACAGCGTGCTAATTCTACCAAAATTCCGTGGTAGCTCGCATTTTTAATCGGCTGTCCTTGCACCATGTGGGCAACAATGTCTGAGCCATCTTGTCCAAACCAATTTTGGGTCAAGTGAAACGCTGTTTTGGCATGCTGGATGCTGATGTTTTTAACGCTGGCATTGTCATAGGCACTGGCATAGTACCACTGTAACTCGATATACATAGGCGAATCAAGTAAATCAAAATACGGCTCACTGGTTTTGGCAAAACTATATTTACTTGCCACATTGCTTCGGTAATCCAAGCTTTGCTTATCAATGGTAATGGGTTGACCCAATAATAACGTCATGGCTTCGGTATCGTGGATACTGACTTTGTCTGCCAGCGTTTGTTGCTGCCATTCATTGATGGGATAGACCACAGGCGTTGGCTGCGAGGTAGGGTTGATAGACGGATTGGCGGCTGTGGTCGATGCGGTAGTGCTAGCGGTCACACTGGCATTGCGTTGTGAGGCGATTTGTTTGACCTTATCACAGCCAGTTAAGGTGAGTGTTAGGATAATGCAACCCCAACCAAGATTTTTTGACCAAGTGGGTTTATTTTGGGTAGTGCCTTTTTGGGTAGCGCATTTTTTGGTAGTGCCTTTTTGGGTAGCGTCTATCGGATGTTCTAAGCGGTTTTGACGCGATAAAAAAAGCGGTTTGCGGGCAATTAGCTTCATTGTGTTTTGTAAACGTGTATTGTATAACGGGTTGGTGTGAATAGCGCATTGTAACAAGGCATTGATAGCGGTTAACAGTACGCTTTTGTTGTTATTTTTAGCCAAATCGATGAAATGCTACGCTTTACACCCACCCAATCATAACCCAGTCAATCAAAACCCAGCATTGATATAGCAGCCACAGTTATTGTAAAGTGAGGGGAATTGGTAATTTTGCTCATCGTATTATAGGTTTTCCCATGTCATCAATTCCCGATTCAAACGTCCGTTATCATTGCATGGTAATCGGCAATCCGATTGCCCATAGCAAATCGCCTGATTTGCACCAAGCCTTTGCCCAACAAACGGGCATCACCTTGTCTTACCAACGCCAATATTGTCCCAACGATGTCGACAGCTTTACCGCTGTCGTCGAAGCATTTTTTGCAGGTGGTGGCACAGGGGCAAATGTGACCGTACCTTTTAAAGAGATGGCATTTGCGCTGTGTCAGCAGCGGGGTCAACTATCTGAATACGCGCGCTTGGCGGGTGCAGTCAATACCCTTGCTATCAAAGCGGGCAAACTGTATGGCGACAATACCGATGGTCGCGGTTTGGTGGCAGATTTATTGTCGCAAGGCGTCAGGTTAAAAGACACAAATGTTGCTATTTTGGGGGCAGGTGGGGCGACTCGTGGCGCGATTTTGCCGTTGCTAGAGGCGCAAGTAAAATCGCTACATATTGCCAATCGCACAGTAGAAAAGGCAGAGAATTTAACCCAATTATTTGATACCGATAAGCTCACCTTTTCAAGTTTGACGGATTTGCCCAACGCTATTGATGTCATTATCAATGCAACGTCGATAGGTCTAAGCGGTGACACCTTGCCGTTTGCCAAGGATATGACTGTCGATTTTGCGTATGACATGATGTATGGCAAACCATCAGCGTTTTTGGACTTTTTTAAGGCGAAACATGCCAAAACCTCGGATGGCTTGGGAATGCTGGTCAATCAAGGGGCATTAAGTTTTGCGCTTTGGACGGGTAAACAAGTTGATTTGACGGATTTTCAGTTTTAGCTTTCTCATAAAAAAGCACTACGCACTCACCTACGCCTTAGATAAACGCTTTAGATAAAATAGACAAAACCAAAATTTGCCCAAGAGAGCGCAGGAAAACCCAATAAAAAAAGCCAGTTTTGTCACTGGCTTTTTTTAGTCAGGCTAATTTAGCGATTCGCATTGCCTAATTGCGCCAAAATATCACTAATTTCTTTGTTGGCCTGACTCTCAGTCTGGGTGTCGCCATTTGGCGTTAAGCTGTCAAATAACTGTGGCAAAAGCTCCGCCATACTTTGACGGACTTCGCTTTGGTCGACACCAGTTTGTGCCGCAACTTGCGCCAACTCATTATTATCAAATAGCTGATTGATATCATTGGCATCCAATGGCTGGTTTGATTGGTCAGCACTCATCCAAGAATTGGCTTGATGCCCAAATCCCATATTTTGGATTTTATTAAAAGCGCCTGATAGACCACCATTACGCTGAATAAACATCAGCGCGATTGGCAACAAAGCCGCCATTAACATACCTTTACCACCAAAGCCACTTTGGCTTTGTGGAAATTGGTTCATACCCACGTTATTGCCCATGCCACTACCTAGGCCGCCGCCCAAGCCACCCCCTAACACGCTACCCAACACTTGTCCTAGCACGCCACCTTGGGACATTTGATTTTGGTTCATCGCCATACCGATGATATCATCCAACCCAAAACCGTTTGACTGCATTTGTGGCTGCTGCATCCCGCCGCCTAATACATTACCAAAAATATTCCCTAGGCCGCCCATATCCGCTTGGCTTTGACCGCCCATTCTGCTTTGGCCCATTTTGCTTTGAATGGCACTTTGCGCCACTTGTGTTACTAGACTTGTTAATAGACCCATGGTCGTTCCCTTTTATCTTTTTCAATGATTATTGTATATCACCAATAATACCGCGCTGAAGCATGCCAATTGTGTTAGGCATCCGCCTCAACACTTGGTTGATTTAATTGTAGCAATATTGAATATAACTTATATACCATTTTTGTTATCGCCCCAGCATGTTCGCTAGCACCTTAAATTGCCGCCATGTATCGCGGTCCACTTGGTCTTGCCAAATGGTTACGCTGATTTTAGCTGGTACTGATTCTATCAACTCAAACGTTAAAATCACTAGGCACCCCATATCAGCGATGCCCAGCAAGCTTGCCTGCCACACCGCTTGCTTATGATGTATAGGCACTTTGACAACCCCACGTACCCACTGGATTTGCCAGGTTAAAAAATCACAATTGTCATAGGGTGAGGTTTGATTGTTAGTTTGCGGTTTGGCGTGTAACGATGAAATAGCCAATAAGTGACAACTGGATATTTGCCCTAACCAAAGACTGGCTATAGCGACCATACCTAGCAAAAGTTTATAAATAAGCGCCAAAGGCACCAGGGTTAAAATGCCAACTACCACCCATAAACAAGCCCCCCAAAGCAGTTTTTTATCCACACTGGGTTTGAGCGTGGCATCAATGTCAATAAATGAGGTGTTATGACGCGATAAGTAGCGCTCGTTCATCTAAATCAATTAAGAAGAAGCTTTTAATGATTTGAGCTTGGCTATCAAATCAGCAAATTCTGGCTTGGTCGGCTGATTGTGTAAAAACCAATCCAGCAAATCAGGATCTTCTTCTTTCACCAATTCTGCAAAAATTTGCTGCTCTTGTGAGTCGGCTTGTAAATAGTGCGCTCTCACATACGGATCAAAATAATAATCGAGTTCTTTTAGACCGCGTCTGGCACGGTAGATGACTTTGCGCTGCTCTAATGTAGGTTCTGGCTGGTTGTCACTCATGATAAATCCTTGTCGTTGCGCGTTAAATTCATGTAATTTTTACCTGTTATTAAGCTTTTGCTTGTTGCGTCGCTTGCCACATTGCAAGCCCTGCTTTAGTCGCTGCTACGTTATGGGTGCGCAATATACACGCCCCTTGCTGTACAGCAAATAAGGCTGCGACCATACTAGCAACATCTCTATCGGTAGGGTCATGGGGTAGATTGGCTGACTTGAGGACTTCCCCAACAAAGCGTTTACGAGATAATGCCACCATGACAGGTAAGTTAAACGTATGCAACCGATAAAATTCATTCAGCCACGCAAGATTTTGCTGGGCGTTTTTGGCAAAGCCAAACCCTGGGTCAATGATAAGATTGTCACGTCTGACCCCACCCGCCATAACCTCGTCAATGCGCTGCTGTAACTCGGTAATAACATCGGTATATAAATCTTGATAATTATCTAGCTGATTCATGGTCGTTGGCTCACCGCGCATATGCATGAGCATGACAGGGATATCAAGTTTGGCAGCGGTAGCAATGGCATCGGGGCGCGTCAAGGCTCGGACATCATTCCAAATTTTGGCGCCGACTTGACTGGCGAGGGTCATCACGGTCGGGTTACTGGTATCAACCGACACCCACACTTGCTCACCAAAGTTATGATTAATCGCTTCAACCACTTTAATAACGCGGTCAATTTCTTCTTCCTCACTCACAGGACTGGCGTTTGGGCGAGTAGATTCACCCCCCACATCAATAATTGTCGCCCCGTCTTTGATCATCTGCTCGGTATGACGCAAGCCTTGGTCGATATGATTATATCGACCACCATCAGAAAATGAGTCTGGGGTGACATTTAAAATACCCATGATATGGGGATAAGATAAATCAAGCGTTTGATTATGATAATGAATGGCAAAGTTGGGAATGGGCTGTAACTGCATGATTTCCGCAATGATGGCTAAAATTTTCTACTATTTTAAGTGAAAAATAAAAAAACCGCTATCAAGTTGGTAGCGGTTTTTGCCTAGCCTATATCATGGATAATTTACATTGCAGGTAACGGCGGCGGCGTTAAACCCGACCCACTTGATGGTGGATTGGCTGGTTTATCAAAATTTACTCTAACAGGCTCTTGATAAACTTTAGGCTCGCGTGGTGGGATACCTGCCATAATGTCTTGCAATTGGTCACGGTCAATAGTTTCCCATTTCATTAATGCATCGACCATGGCATGCATTTTGTCCGCATTACCTTCAATTAATGCACGTGCGATATCATACTGCGCTTCTAGGATACGACGAACTTCATCATCTACTTTTTGCTGAGTCGCTTCTGAGATAGTACGAGATGAGGCACCAAAGTAACCTTGGTTTTCATCTTCTTCATACACCATAACACCCATGGCATCTGACATACCGTACTTAGTAACCATTGCACGTGCCATTTTGGTAGCACGTTCAAAGTCATTTGACGCGCCAGTCGATTGCTGATTAATAAAGACTTCTTCAGCAATACGACCACCAAATAAAATCGCAATGTCATTTAGCATTTTTGACTTATAAACGCTGGTCTGATCATGCTCTGGCAATTGCCAAGTGACACCCAATGCCCAGCCACGAGGCATAATAGTCACCTTATGCACAGGGTCGGTACCCGGTAGCATTTCAGCCACTAAGGCATGTCCTGCTTCATGATAAGCCGTTGCACGACGCTCTTCTTCACGCAGTACCATCGATTTACGTTCTGGACCCATATACAGCTTATCTTTGGCTTCTTCAAAGTCGTTCATGTCGACTGACGCTTTGTTGTTACGTGCAGCAAATAGCGCCGCCTCGTTCACCAAATTCGCTAATTGCGCCCCACTAAAACCTGGGGTACCACGCGCCAATGAACGAATATCGACACCAATCGTTGAGGGCAATTTTTTCATGTGTACACGAAGAATTTGCTCACGGCCTTTGATATCAGGCAAGCCAACTTGTACTTGACGATCGAAACGACCTGGACGCAACAACGCTTTATCGAGTACATCGGCGCGGTTGGTTGCAGCAATCACGATTACCCCATCATTGCCTTCAAAACCATCCATCTCAACCAATAACTGGTTTAAAGTCTGTTCACGTTCGTCATGACCACCGCCCATACCTGCGCCGCGATGACGACCGACAGCATCAATCTCGTCAATAAAGATGATACAAGGGGCATTTTTCTTGGCTTGTTCAAACATATCACGAACACGGCTTGCACCAACACCCACAAACATCTCAACAAAGTCAGAACCTGAAATTGAGAAGAATGGTACTTTGGCTTCCCCTGCAATCGCTTTGGCTAGCAAGGTTTTACCAGTACCGGGTGGACCTACCATCAATACACCACGTGGAATAGTGGCGCCAAGTTTGGTAAATTTTTCTGGGTCACGTAAGAAGTCAACAATTTCTGTCACTTCTTGCTTGGCTTCATCACACCCTGCCACATCTACAAATGTCACTTTGATTTGGTCTTCTGATAACATTTTGGCTTTAGATTTACCAAAACTCATCGGACCCATGCCGCGACCACCGCCTGCACCACCACCGCTCATATTACGCATGATGAACAAGAACAAACCAATAATCAATAGCACAGGGAAACTTGCAATCAGTAATTGCATCATTACGCCTTGACGTTCAGGCGTGGCGCCTTGAACTTCAACATTATGCTTGATAAGCTTTGGCATTAGCTCAGTGTCAGTGACCGCAGGACGCACTGTCTCAAAAGTTGAGCCATTTTTCTTTTCGCCAGAAATTTGCTCACCATCAATTTTGACACTTTTGACCTGGTCAGTTGCCACTGCAGTGACAAATTGGGAGTAATTGAGCTTATCAGGTTCATTGCGGGTATCAAAATTGCTAAAGACTAGCACTAATACCCCTATCACAACTAACCACAATAAGGTATTTTTTACCATGTCGCTCACGTTGTTTTTCATCCTTCGCGTTAGGGGGTTGATTAAAAAGTGGGATTAAATCAAAATGTTTACCAAAGATAGGTAGATGTTTCACCAAAAATAGACGTTACATTAATCTTTCAATATAGCATGATATATGGATTTACCTTAACATTATCAAGCGAATTCTCTGTTATTTTCTAGTAAAAACATATTACCAATTTTTATCCAGTCAACTTCACGGATAGACTGAAGCAAATTATCTTATTTGGTGGCAATCCAATACATTTCTTTTGAGCGTGCGCGTGACGCTGCAGGCTTGATACTACGCACTTTACTAAAACGCTGCTGCATATTTTTTCGTAAGGCATCAGAGCCTTCGCCTTGGAATACCTTAATCACTAAGGTGCCACCTTCCGGGAGCACTTGCTCGGCAAAGTCCATGGCAAGCTCACACAAATAAATCATGCGAGGCTGATCGACTGCCGTAAAACCAGAGGTGTTGGGTGCCATATCAGATAGCACCACTTCCACTTTTTTATCAGCGACTTCTGCCATGATGTTGTCAAACACTGCTTGCTCACGAAAATCCCCTTGGATAAAGGTCACATTCTCTAGCGTATCCATCGGCAATATGTCTGAGGCAATGAGTTTGCCATTGTCACCGACTAGCTTGCCAGCAACTTGCGACCAGCTGCCTGGGGCAGAACCCAAATCGACCACCGTCATGCCTTTTTTAATCAGCTGAAGTTTTTCGTTGATTTCTAGCAATTTGTAAGCCGCTCTTGCCCGATAGCCATCGCGCTGGGCAAGTTTGACATAGTGGTCGTCAATGTGCTCTTTCATCCACGCACGGCTACTTTTGGACAATTTTTTGTTGGTAATACGCGTTGCCATAATTCTCTACAAACTACCCTTTATATATAGTTTAAAAATTCTTCACTTGGGATTTGGTTAAAAAACCCAAAGCCATCCTAGAACGACCATTGGTAAATTTTGACAATCTCAAGGGTTAAGGCTGTTATTTTAGCATATTTCACCCAGTTAGCTTGTGTTAACTCATGGATTGGCTATTGATTTTTTTTAATCCAGTGATTTTTACAGATTGATAAATCATGGCAGCGTTTTTGCCTATGTATTGCCCATAATTTATCAGGCAAAATGATTAATATGGTATAATGCTAGCTAATTTTTTTATAGGTCAATTGACAGTTATGGCAAATTCAAGCTTATCAAATGCTGATATCAAACATTTAAAAGGCATCGGTCACCAGCTGAACCCGGTGGTAATGATTGGGGGTCAAGGCGTTACCCCAACCGTTATTGAAGAAATTGGTCGCGCACTGACCGATCATGAGCTGATTAAAGTAAAAATTCCAGCCGGTAGCAAAGCAGATCGTGACGCTGTGGCAAATGCGATTGCTGAAGCCACTGATGCGATTTTGGTCACTAGTATCGGTCGTATGGTGTTATTACTACGTCGCAATTTGGACGCCAATCCTAAGCTATCAAACTTGGCACGTTTTGGCTAAGGCTACAATGGACGCGTTACAGGGTATGACATTCGCACTGACGAGCACGGTTGAACCACTCACCGTATCGGCAACACTGGACTACCAGCTCTCAGTACATGTGGTCGATGATAGTAAATTTTTAACTATCTTATTTGATGCTGCCCATCCCAAGATTGATGATAGTCAAACCGCTCTCCAAGCTGGTCTATGGGCAAATTTTCCGACATTCAGCCCATTGGCACTTGAACGTGTAATGCGCCAAGATTATTTATGGCAAGTAGATTGTTTTGAGTGTTTTATTGCCAAAGATAACCAAGCGGATAGCCCGTATCTTGAGGTCAATTTGGCGACCAATGGTGAGTTTAATCTTTATTATTTTGCCAGCTATCGGACACCGAATGTATTACCCCCTCGGCGCTTGCCTATCACAGCGCTAACTTATGGTGAGGATATCAATTTTTTTAGCCAAGCTATTACACAAGATACCGAGCTTCCGCTTGTTTTTTGGTGTTCTGCAAGTCCAATGCTCCTCACCCATGTACGAGCGGTACAGCAGCAATATGCGTTTAGCGTTGGTACTTTTCGTGTCGGTATGACATTTGCCAAATCCGCATTGGACAAGTTATTGGGTGCAAATGGTAATTATGCACTAAATCCAACGCGTGTGATTCAGCAACCGTCAGACAATGGCTTAGCAGATAACCCAGCTCCAACCGTCGATGAAATGAGTTATTGGGCCATACAACATGCACACCCAACGGACTTTCATAACAAGGCACACTGGATAAAAACCTAAATTATGATGGTTTTAAACCGTTTTAAACCATAGCACAGCGAAAAATAAAAAAACTGGCGAAAATGCCAGTTTTTTTATGTACCGAGATAGTGTCACGATTAACGCGCTGGCGCCATTGCCAAGTAAGTTTGCGGATTGACGGCTTGACCGTTTTGGCGTACTTCATAGTGTAAGTGGGCGCCTGTTGAACGACCCGTGTTGCCTACCGCAGCGATTTGCTGATTTGCATACACCGTATCGCCAACGTTAACATAGTTTGCAGAGGTATGGGCGTAACGGGTGATAGTACCGTTGCCATGATCTACTTCAACATAACGACCATACCCTGTACCCCAACCTGAGAAAGTCACCACACCATTACCCGTGGCATAAATAGGCGTGCCAATAGGAGCAGCAAAGTCCATCCCTTTATGAAACTGTGATTTACCAGTGACAGGGTGGATACGATAGCCAAAACCTGAACTCATGCGCGCAGATGACGTAATGGGGCGCAACGCTAACATGCCATTACCCGCATAGCTACCCATTGCAGGCATGTTGATAATGGTGGTTGGCTGAGTCGATAGCTTTTGTGCTAAACTTGCGAGGCGGTCTTCTTTTTGCTGCGTTTGCTGGCTTAGGTTTTTGATGGCGGCATTGACGGCATCTGAAGGCAGATAATAATCTTCACCATCATCTTCACGGACAATAACTTGACTGGTTTTACCGGCATTGGTAATCGATAGAATTTGAGCTTGTGCAACACTCATTGTGGTTAAAGCAACAACTGGTAATGCGATTAGAGCTAACTTCATCTTTTATCCTTTGTTAAACCTTATGCTATTAAACCCTGTGCCAATGTCATATGAACGCTGCTTTAGCGCATTGGCAAGATTTAATTCACTATAATTTGGTCTTAAAATCACCTACACTAACACTAAGACCCAATACTAAGACTAAATCAAAATTTTTGTCGCTTAACTACCCACCACACTGCTCATTGACTATGAAAAAACCAACCAACCATCTTGCTTCTCGCACTGAGCGCCTTGCCAACTATCAATTACCGTTTCAAAAAAAGCTGCAGCAATTACAGCAATTGACGGATGATGTTCGCAGCGCTTGGCAAAACGTGTTGACTGAGGAAGTCTTAGCAAGCTTACAAGTGATTGCTTGTGAATCGTTTATACTTGTGGTGAGTACGACCAGTCATACCCTTGCCAATCACCTCAATTATAACCAGCAGCACCTACTATCAACACTGCAAGCGTTCGATAACAATTTTTATCAATTTAATCAGTTACGATTTCGCGTGGTGATTGTCAAAGCTATTCATGGCTCACAAATGGCAAATTTACAGTGTAACCAGAATGTTAGCAATGTAAATAATTGTGAGCTAAGCGAATCTACGAAGCGAAATATAACACAGCTATGTAACCTTGTCACGGATAACGAGCCGCTTAGAACTGCGTTACAAAAACTGATAAAAGACTAAAGTAACCAAGTTACAATGTAATTTTATGTAAATTATGTTACTAATATAGTAATATTTATCAATGCATTGATGGCTTGTGCAAGTGAAAGTAAAAAACTAGAAAAAAATTTACAATTAATAGGAGAGATAAAGATATCTTTTTTTTTATTTTTAGGGCGCATATAGTAGCTAGTGGCTAAAAAAAGATATCCAGAAATTAAATGATAAAATTGGGCGGTTGGGTTTAATTAGTGTAATAAAATGATAACTTCTTGATGAAAAAATGTTACTAATCAATCTCTATGTAAATTTATTTGATTAGTTAAAATACACAATAAAATTAATACAGTTAAATAAATCTAGTTAACATTGTCATGCTTTGTTACAAATTTATAGTTATTTTCATCGCTAAATAAAGCTTGTAATAATTTATTATTGAGCGCATGACCTGACTTATAAGCGTAAAATTCACCCAAAATTTGGTGACCAGCAAGGTATAAGTCACCAATCGCATCTAGTACTTTATGGCGTACAAATTCATCGTCAAAGCGTAACCCTTCAGGATTAAGTACGCCGCTATCATCTAAAACAATGGCATTTTGCATACTACCCCCCAGTCCTAAGTTATTGCTTTTTAGGTATTCAATATCTTTTAAAAAGCCGAATGTGCGCGCTTTGGCAATATGCTCGATAAAATTGCCTTCATTAAAATCCAATTTAAACTTTTGATGTGAGCCATTAAACGCAGGGTGATTAAAGTCAATTTGGAAATCTAATACAAATCCATCGTAGGGCCGAAATCCTGCAACTTTATCCTCCACGCGAACCTCAATCGGTTGCAACACCTGAATATAGCGTTTGGCAGACATTTGCTCGGCAATACCCGCTTGTTGCAATACTTGCACAAATTCGATGGCACTACCATCCATGATTGGAATTTCAGGGGCGGACACTTCGATTTGTAAATTATCAATTTGAAGCGCGGCGATTGCACTCATCAAATGCTCCACGGTCCCAATGCGCTGACCTAACTCATTGGTGAGATTTGAGGACATCATGGTATCGGTTACCGCATGATAGATAGCGGGTATGGGCTTTGCCTGTGCGACATCGCTACGTAAAAATTGAATCCCATAGTCAATGGGTGCAGGAGAAAAGCGCAGGTGTACAGGGTTACCGCTATGTAAGCCGATGCCTTCAAGATTGATGGGTTGTTGAATAGTACGCTGCTGCATAATGCCCCCTAGTAGATTGCACTCATCCTTAGCCAAAGCTAAGTTGATATAATTTGTTACATTTGGCTATTCTACCATTGTCCCTTGCTACATCATAGTGATGCTTGATTGATTTTATCGACCTTTATGATTGACTCCATTGATAAAAAAACCCCACAACAATTAAGCTGTGAGGCTTTTGAAAAATCATACAGTATCTTAGCGATTTTGCTGGCGACGTAGATAGTCTTGAATACTGTTGCCTGTACGTTGTGGCTGCGACGATTGCGGTTGTGCTGTCGCAGGCTCAATAGCTTGCTGTACAGGTGGCTGAGGTGCAGGGATGGACTGTGGTATATCACGGCGTGCCGCATACGCAGGTTCATGCGTGCCTGCTTCTACTTTGTGGGTGCTAGAGGCATCTGAGACAAAATCTCTAGCTGGGTGCTTTGGGGTATTATCTAGCGTAAGACCCGTTGCCACCACGGTTACTTGGATTTCATCGCCCATGTCTTCATCAAATACCACGCCGTAGAAGATGTTGGCTTCGTCAATATCCACCAAGCTATGCACTTTTTGGGTGATGCGTTCTTGCTCTTCAAAATTGAAATCTGAGCTAGCCACTACGTTGACCAATAGACCTTTGGCATTTTTGAGCAATAAGTTGTCAAGTAATGGGCTCTTGATGGCTTTTTCAGCAGCGATCTCAGCGCGGTCTTCCCCACTGCCTTTACCGATACCCATCATTGCATGCCCTCGTGAGGTCATTGCTGTACGAATATCGTTAAAGTCGATGTTAATAAAACCATCTTTTGAAATCATATTAGAGATACCTTGCACCGCTTGAAGTAACACTTCATCGGCTTTTTTGAAGGCGTCTTTCATAGAGATTTTGCCATACACCGTCATCAATTTATCGTTAGGGATAGTGATGATGGAGTCGACAAAGTTAGAAAGCTGCTCAATACCTTCTCTCGCCACTTTATTGCGTCTGCCACCTTCAAAGGTAAATGGCATGGTCACCACGGCAACGGTCAAGACGCCCAACTCTTTGGCTAGTCTGGCGATGACTGGCGCAGCGCCTGTACCTGTACCACCGCCCATACCCGCGGTAATAAATACCATGTCAGAATTTTCTAACAATTGGCGAATTTGTTCTTCATCGCTCTCGGCTGCTTCACGACCCACTTCTGGGTTGGCACCTGCCCCCAAGCCGCGGTTGTTATTTTTGATACCTAGCTGGATTTTATTAGGTGCTGACAGGCGGTCAAGCGCTTGTCTATCGGTGTTGGCACAGACAAAGGTAATGCCTTTTACACCATTTTGTACCATGGTTTCAACGGCATTCCCACCGCCGCCGCCGACACCGATAACGGTTAAACGGGCTGAATCGGCAAATGTATCAGTGTGATCTTGTACAATACTAAATTTTGCTTCCATAATTGAAAATCTCCGTATGCTGTCAAGTAGGTTTGAGCAGCATAAATAGCAAACATATTAAATTAAATATCAATTAAATCATTACACAATTAGTGGATTTTAGAGTCAATCATAACATGAGCCCTCTTAAAATACTAAACATCTCTTCTTTAGAAAAATTTACCAAAAAATTTATTCACAGTTTTGAGTTTTTCTCGCATGGGCTTAACTTGCAAAGAGTCAGGCGAGCTTTTCTCGCTATGATGAAACGCCTCACTTTGACTGTATAACAGTGTGCCAAACGCGGTTTGGTATTTACGCTCACCAATCATTGCCGCAATGGTGCGAAGCTTGTCATCATCGCCATATTGGGTATAAGCAGAAATCGCTGAGTGTTGATTGACCTTGTTTACTTTATTGGCAAAGATTTTTTTGGCTAATGGCAATAATCCACGCATTTCAGCCCCACCGCCCGTGATCACATAGCCTTGTTGTAAAAACTCACTTAGCCCTTCTTTATCCAGCTCTTTTTTAATATGACCTAAAATACTGATATAGCGGGCTTCCGTGACTTCAAGGAGCTCAAGCATATTAATGGTTTTTTCATCGTCATGCTGTGAACGCTTGATGGTAAAAAATTGGCTTGAGTCAATCCCATGGCGATCGACATTGGCTTGGGATTTTTTCATATTCTCTGCTTCAGCAATGGTGACATCTAGCAGCATAGAGATATCCAGTGTTGCATGATGTCCGCCTTCGGCAAAGCAATGGGTATAAATCAGCTTATCTTCACGGTAAACGCAAATACTGGTCGTCGATGCCCCAATATCAATCAGACATACGCCATGGTATTTTTCTTCGGGCAATAAACCATATTCGGCGGTAGAGACCGCATCAAATAGCATTTGGTCGATACTGACATCACATTCTTGCAGCAGTTGCTGTAAATTCTGGCGACCTTTGACAGGCATCATCATCAGATGATACAGCACCATCAAGTCACTCGCTTGCATCCCAATCGCATCATCAATCATCTCAGCATTGCCATCTAAAGCAATACCTTGCTGGGCATAATGCATCAAATACAAATCATCTTGGAGATGTTTGTTTTTGGCTTGGGTTAGCGCGGCGACCACGTCTTTGGCTTGTACGATATCGTGTTTGATTTTGACTTCGCCCACGCTATTGACGCTTTGTAAATCTGGGGTAGAAAAGCTCAGCCAAACACTGTTTACGCGGCAATTTGCCATGTCTTCAGCGTTTTGAATAGATTGTTTGATAGCAGATTTTAGACGTTCGCGGTGGCGAATGGTACCCTGGGCGAAATCATGGTTTTTGACGGTAGATAAACCGATAATACGAATATCTTGCGCACTGTGGATTTGACCAATCACAGTGTGAATAGCAGTAGCACTTAGGTGGACGACGACGATCAGATCTGGCTTTTTCATAGAACACTACAAAATTTTGTTTCACCTAATGGCTAGGGTTGGCTGTGGTTTTTAATGCTTTGTTTTTCGAATCGGTTGTTGAGTTGGCCTCGGTCACGGGTTTATTATCAGCAGATTGGGCATTGACGGCAGTTGTATCACTGGCTTGCTGTATCACAGGTCTTTTGGTAATTGCCATGCCATTTTTATAGCGTAAATCCACCGTTTGCAGCGTTTTGAGCTGTGGTTTAAGCTGATTTTGTAACATGATGCTCAGTCGATACAGTTTTTCTGACGTATTGTCATTATCAACCAGTACCCGAAGTCCGTTATCAAAACGAAATAACCATGCCATTCTGGGCGTTACGATGACTTCTTCAATTTTCATACCCAATGGCATAAACCAATCACTAACTTGCTTGATTTGCTGCATCATGACAACGGCATTTTGGCTATCGCCTTGTAGCTGCATCAAGCTGGCGTTATTTAAGTCATTGCTATCGGCAGGCTTAAATACCGTACCATTGGCATCGACTAAACGTTCACTACCAAACTTGGCAACGGCTTGGCGCGGTACTACATTGACCACAATACCTTGTTGCCAATCGCGGCGCACATCGGCTTGCCCTACCCAATCTACCGTCTCAAGTTTTGCTACATAGCTTTGCAAATCAGCTTTGAGTAAATTTGTGTCTGCTTTTTCGCCCAATAATTGCTGAAGCTGCAGGGTTTGCTGGGTGTTTAACCCTTTATGCTGCAAACTAATCGCTGCATTGGGTAATTTGTTGAATACATTAATCGCCAAAGCCGCTAATATCACTAACAATAACACAACGCCAAGCATTAACAACTTTGGCAGTAGCTGATGAAAGCGATTAGGGAGCGTAGTATCTAGAGAAGCAGTTGCCACAAATGAATTTGCCATATTGACCAATCATAACTCGGTCTAAAATTATTAATTACTAAAATCTCAACAACAAAAATCAAAATAACTAAAAATATTACAAGGATTTATGCTTAGAAGCATATCATAGCAAATTCAATGAAATGAATGGTAAATAGATAATACGCTTCTAGACAATTCAAGTACTTTTTTTGTAAACAAATATAAACGAAAACGACTTATTCGCTCAACGTTTGTTCTAAGATACGCACGCATAGCGTCGCAAAATCCATGCCACGCGCTTTTGCTGCCATCGGCACCAGACTATGACTGGTCATGCCGGGCACCGTATTGAGTTCAAGCAGATATAGCGTGCCTTCGTCATCTCGTAAAAAATCCACGCGTGACCAACCTTTGCCCCCAATGGCAGCAAACGCTTTTCTTGCAATTTGTTGCATGGTTTGTTCTTGCGCCTCGCTCAAATCTGATGGGCATTGGTAGACGGTATCATCACGATTGTATTTGGCTTCGTAGTCATAAAACTCAGTGGTTGGGATGATGCGAATACTGGGCAACACCTCATCACCGAGGATTGAGCAAGCATACTCACCGCCTGTGATGGCTTTTTCTGCCAAAATAGCGCCGTGGTATTGTTTGAGCTGTGGGTAGGTCTTGGCAAGCTCACCCGCTTCTTTAATTTTAAAGACGCCGACACTACTGCCTTCGGCGGCAGGTTTGACAAACAGTGGTAAACCTAGCTGCTGTTCGATAGCGGTAAAATCGGTATTGTCGTCAAGCACGACGTAAGGTACGTTTGGTAGATTTAACGCTTGCCAAACTAGGCGGTTGCGAAACTTATCCATGGCAATTGCAGAGGCTAACACGCCACAACCGGTATACGGAATATTAAAACCGTCTAGCACCCCTTGCAGGCTGCCATCTTCACCAAAAGTGCCATGCAGCACATTAAATACGCGGTCATAGTCGCGCAGTTTTGAGATATCTGTTTCTTTGGGGTCAAAGTGATGGGCGTCCACGCCTTTAGCGAGTAGCGCATCAAGCACAGCTTTACCGCTAGTTAGCGACACTTCACGCTCGGCACTCCAGCCGCCACAGACGACCGCCACTTTACCAAATTGTTTGACATCGATAAGCTCTGACATATTGATTCCTAATCTTTTGTTAACCGAATTTATTGCTATAATTATTTCACACAAATTTTTTAAACTATCGCTTGGCTATGACTTGGCAATTTTTTTCACCCATAAAATAATCGCCTGCTGGCAACATGGGCAAGCTAAAATAGCTTTTCAATAGCTTAGTTTCATAACCGTTTACCGCCTGGTTTTCAATCAAGCGGTTGTTCAATCAAACGGTTACTTATCCGCTAGAAATAAATTGTTTTTTGCCAAATCCAGACAGAGTTGACCCACATTACCCGCCCCTTGGGTAATCAGCAAATCATTGCCTTTTAACATACTACCTAACACCTGACGGATTTGATCCATGTCATTGATGTTTAGCATAATTGGCTCAACTTGTCCGCGGGTGCGGATGGTACGGGCAAGACTGCGACTATCCGCGCCTTCAATCACGGCTTCACCTGCGCTATACACATCAAGTAGCATCAACACATCGACTTGTGACAATACGTCCACAAAATCATCGAAGCAATCACGGGTACGGGTAAAACGGTGAGGCTGGAAAATCATCACCAAGCGGCGATCGGGATAGCTTTGGCGAGCCGCTTTGATGGTCATGGCCACTTCGGTTGGGTGGTGACCATAGTCGTCAATTAATAGCACATCGCCTGCGCCATCTTTTACAGGGTAGTTACCATTGTTTTCAAAACGTCTGCCCACGCCGGCAAATTTTTTGACCGCCTGACAAATGGCTTCATCACTGACACCTTCATCGGTGGAGATGGTAATAGCCGCTAAGGCGTTATAGACATTATGAATACCAGGAATGTTCAAAGTAATCGGCAGTGGCTCACGGTCTTTACGTAGTACAGTAAAATGGGTTTTGGTGCCATCTGCCACCACATCAATGGCTTGCACATCATTATGTTTTTCTAACCCATAAGTCAATACAGGGCGCGCGATTTTATCAATCAGTCCGTACAATTCTTTGTCATCACCGCACAATACCGCCAACCCATAAAACGGCATATTTTGTAAAAACTGCACATACGCCGCTTTTAGTTTGTCAAAACTGCCGCCATAGGTTTCCATATGGTCTTGGTCGATATTGGTGACAATCGCTGCCATCGGACGCAGCGATAAAAATGACGCATCTGACTCATCCGCTTCCGCCACCAAATAACGGCTTTGACCTAATGACGCGTTTTTGCCTGAGGCGTTAAGTTTACCACCAATCACGTAAGTAGGATCCAAACCCGCTTCGGTTAAAATCATGGTAAGCAGGCTAGTGGTGGTAGTCTTGCCATGCGCACCCGCTACTGCAATACCATGACGGTAACGCATCAGCTCACCTAACATATCGGCGCGGCGCACCACAGGAATACGTCCTGACAAGGCGGCTTGGATTTCTGGATTGGTATGATCAATGGCTGATGACACCACGACCACATCGGCTTCACTGATGTTTTTGGAATCATGCCCGATAAACACTTGAATGCCCATTTGCGTCAAACGGTCGGTCACTGGGCTTTGTTTGATGTCTGAACCGCTAACCATATAGCCATGATTATGGACGACTTCGGCAATACCGCACATCCCTGCCCCACCAATACCGACAAAATGCATGTGGCGAATACGGCGCATCTCTGGGATTTCGACCACGCGCTTGGCAATTTTTTTGGTGACACGGTTGGTTTTTTCAGGTTTTTCAGTGGATTGGGCAGTGGCAGTTTTGGCTGATTTTGACATAGACAGGCTCAATGATAAATGACTTATAAATTGTAGAAAATAATTAAGGTTTTAACTGGGATAAAATGGCATCGGCAGCCAGCTGTGTGGCATTGGGTTTGGCAAATTCACGTGCTTTTTCTGCCATCGCTAAAATTTGATGCCGGTCGAGCTTGGCTAAAATAGCACTTAGACTCTCTGCCGTTAATTCTTTTTGCGGCATTAAAAACGCAGCGTCATGTTCTGATAGGGTTTTGGCATTGGCCGTTTGGTGATCATCGACTGCATGGGGCAGCGGCACAAACACCGCAGGCAATCCAACCGTGGCAACTTCTGTGACCGTGAGCGCTCCAGCACGGCAGACAATCACATCTGCCCAGCTGTATGCTTCTGCCATATCTTTGACAAATGGCAAAATCTCATACTGGGTTAATTGGAGTTGTGCTTCGCTATATACCGCTTGGGTAGCCTCTTGATTGTTTTTACCACATTGATGCCGCACTTGCCACGGCTTGGCGTTTGGCATACTTTCTAATTTTTTTAGCGTAGGCGCGATATGATTATTTAGTGCCTGAGCACCCAGAGAACCGCCAATCACCAATAGCTTTAAAGGGCTGGTATCATTGACATCAATACGGGCTTTTGGTGGCGGTACTTGTACGATAGCCTCACGTACGGGGTTGCCCACTGTCATCACTTTATTAGAAGGTACTTCGGTGAAGGTATTTGGGAAGGCTTCTAACACTTGATTAGCAAGCTTAGATAGATAGTTATTACTCATGCCTGCGATGGCATTTTGTTCATGAATGAGAATTGGTATTTTACAAAATTTGGCGGCCAATCCACCGGGTGCGGTCACATAACCCCCAAACCCTACCACGATGTCGATTTTATTGGTTTTGATGATTTTGATAGCGGCTAATGTTGTTTTGAGTAAGGTTGACGGGGCTTTAAATAAGCGTTTGATACCGTTACCGCGTAACCCCTGCATATTGATGGCATGGTAGGTAAAGTCGTAATGTTGTAGCAACTCATTTTCCATACCGACTAGGGTGCCGAGCCAATGCACTTGGGCACCTGATTGTTGTAACGCTTGAGCCACTGCAATCGCTGGAAACACATGCCCACCCGTGCCTGCTGCCATCATCAGCACGCGCGGTTTTTGCATCGTTGGCTCACTCATCTTATTATCCTTGACTAATCCAATCTAGGTGAGGTGGGGATTAAAAAACCCCGTATGACTGACCGTTTATCGGGTAAAACAATCACCATAAAAATGGCAAAATCATAGCACTATTTCACCCAATAATAAAGTGAATCACTTGAATTGCTAAGTAGCGTGAAGATTTTGCAGCCATGGTATCGCTTTATATTCAAAGCGGATGATTAGTTGTCACCGTTCTGTCATGAATCAGTCAAGCCACTGTCACATATACCCTTTACCATACTCAGCATAATTGTTTCTGCATTATTTCAATAAAATTTATTTCGTAGCCAACTGCTAACTGCTATCAGCAAGGAATTCACTCATGACTGAAGTTAATCAATTAAACCAAACCATTAGCCGCCGTAATGTCATTCGTTTTTTGGCAGGGGTGCCTGCGTTGCCACTTGCCACAGGCTCTGTTGCCACCCTATTAACAGGTTGTGGGAGTGATAGTGATACTAATAGCACAGCAGGCATACTCAATAATACACAAAAAACCATTAAAGCGACTGAGTTTGTCGGTATGGCTGCACCAAATTTATCAAATCCCGCCAATATGGCAACGGTGTATGTCGATTCAAAGCTAAAAGCAACCTTTGATGACAATACCACGACTGAATATAAGCTACAGTATCAACCGTTTTTTAAAACAGGCGATAAATTAAAAGACTTAAAGGGTAATGACATCATTGCAGGCGGCTATTTTGATATCTATAACAAGCCTATCATGGATAGCTCAGTGCTAGCCTCTACGCGCCAGTTTTTCTCTGATTGCCCAGATGGCTCTTCATTATTGACAGTTAAAGGCGCACGCGTTGCGGGTGTAACAGGTAATACCGTATTTGCGGTGGTGCAATTTGAATATACAAGTAAAGACCAAGCCGGCAGCAATACTTACGGTACACTACCTTCACCCATTGCGGTAGTGACACTTGACCAAAACCCACAAACAGGCGAACTCAAAGTCGTGAAATACCACAATGTGGATATGTCAAAAGTGTATGGGTTATGGATTACTTGTGGTGCATCATTGTCACCCTGGAATACGCATTTGTCATCAGAAGAGTATGAACCAGACGCTTTCATGGCTAAAAACAGCGCCCAATTTAAAGCATTTAGTAAAAACTTATACGGTGATGAAACCAAAGCAAACCCATACCATTATGGTCATTTACCAGAAATCGTAGTCAATGCGGATGGTTCTGGTATCGCGAAAAAACATTTCAATCTAGGTCGTATCTCTCACGAACTGATTCAAGTGATGCCTGACCAACGTACTGCGTTGATGGGCGATGACTTCACTAACAGTGGTTTATTCATGTTTGTTGCCGATAAAGCAGCTGACCTGTCTGCAGGTAATCTCTATGTTGCCAAAATCAGCCAAACGTCAGCCAAAGGTGGCCCTGCCGCTGCCAGTGATTTTAGCATCAAATGGATGCATCTAGGACATGCGACCAGCGCTGAAATCGAAGCCTTAGCCAATACAGTAGTACCAACCGATATCATGGATGTCAAATACACTGACCCCAATGATACCTCTTACAAAAAAATCGGCTATGACGGGGCAAGTAACTGGGTAAAACTTGCGCCAAATAGCAAATTATCGGCAGACAAACTCACCCAAGCGGCTGCATTTTTAGAAACCCACCGCTACGCAGCGCTGCAAGGTGCGTCAATGGCGTTTACCAAAATGGAAGGCACCACGGTCAATATCAAAGATAAAATTGCCTACTCTGCCATGTCGCGCATTGAAAAATCGATGACCACAGACGAGTACGATGTCAAAGTGGCTCAGCTAAAATCAGGCGCGGTGTATGCCCATGAGCTTAAAGGCGGTCAGGTTGATAACAATGGTAAAGCGATTAACTCTGAGTGGGTCTCTACCCGTATGTATGTACCTGAAGGCTTAGCAGGGGAAGACATTGCCAAAGACGCGCTCGGTAACACGTCTAACATTGATAAAATCTCTTGCCCGGACAACCTAAAATTCTCTGAAAAAATGCGTACCTTATTTATCGGTGAAGACTCTGGCTACCATGTTAACAACTATCTTTGGGCATACAATGTTGATACCAAAAAATTAGCGCGTATCTTGTCAACACCAGCGGGCGCTGAGTCTACGGGCCTACACGCGGTCGATGAAGTCAATGGCTATACTTATATCATGTCAAACTTCCAACACCCAGGTGATATGACATTTGTCCCCGCCGTTGAGACAGCAGTTCGCCCGCTCATTAACCAAAACTTTAAAGATGGCTACAGTGCTGCAGTGGGTTATTTGGCGTTTAAAGCTTAATACCCTGCCAAGCGATGATATAAAAAACCCAGTCATTGACTGGGTTTTTTATTTTGCTTTGGCAATGACAGCTAGCGAATTTGCGTTTCAATATGCGATTCAATAAACGCAATAAAGTCCTCTGCGATATGCGTGCCGCATTGGTCGTCAATCTCACGCACGCAGGTGGGGCTAGTCACGTTAATCTCTGTCACTTTACCACCAATCACATCGAGTCCGACAAAGTACAAGCCTTTTTGTAGTAGCACAGGCGCCACTTGCTCGGCAACTTGGCGCTCTTGCGCTGACAGTGGCATGGCGACCCCACGACCACCTGCGGCTAGATTACCGCGCGTTTCGCCTTGGCTTGGGATACGCGCCAAGCAATAATCCACGGGCTTACCACCGACAATTAAAATGCGTTTATCGCCGTCCTTGATTTCGGGCAAGTATTTTTGCGCCATCACAGGCAAGCTTTCAAGCTGGGTTAGCATCTCAAGGGTTGAACCGATATTAGGGCTATCGGCGGTCAGACGAAAAATACCCATTCCCCCCATGCCATCAAGCGGTTTGACGATGACATCTTGGTGGGTTTTGATAAAATCACGGATATGGGTTTGTTTGTTGGTCACAATCGTCGGTGTCATCAGCTCAGGGAATTGCGTTGCAAACAGTTTTTCGTTACAGTCACGTACGCTTGCTGGGTTGTTGACCACCAATACACCTGCTCGCTGAGCGTATTCTAGCAAGTACAGGCTATACAAAAACCGCATGTCAAACGGCGGGTCTTTACGCATCAAGATGACATCAAATTCGCTAGCAGGCTGCGTGGTTTTTTCACCCAGCTCATAAAAATGTGCAGGGTCTTTAGACGTTTTGAGCGATTGGCTATCAATTTGCAATGCGCCATTATCGAGCCACAAATCGTGAATTTGGCAATAATGCGCTGTGTGACCACGATCTGCAATCGCCCACAGCATCGCAAGCGTGGTGTCTTTTTTGTAGTTGATGGTGTGGATATCGTCCATGACGATCAGAAAATTCAGTGGTTTCATTATGATCCTTGTTAGTATGCTTGTTCAATTTTTATCAATTGTTCGTTTTGCTATTAAAACATCGATTCGACCGCATTGCCATTATTATCATAGCGCATACCGCTGGTCGGTTGTTCATTGGTAAACCAAAAATGGTATTCAGGATTTCCCGCTTGGTTGTAGACAATCGCTTCTTGTACCCCACCCTGACGGAATAACACTTTTTGTTTGATACGGCTATCGGACAATCGATACGTCACCCAACCATCATATAAACCGTTAACCAAGTCGGTGCGAAGCTGGGTCACAAAGTTTGGGTAGTACACCACCAAAAATTCATCAAAATAACCATTTTTCACAAAGGTGGTAAATTGCTCGCCTTCTGGCATTACGCCATTATAAGGACCATCGGCAATGCCTTGTGGCGCAGCTTGTGGTGATTTTGGCGGCAACATAAGGCTATTTAACGCATCATAAAACGGCTGTTGGTCAGTTGCCACATTGACAATCGCAGGCGGTTTGCTACCCTCTGCCATCAGTTCATTGATACTACTACAACCTGCAAGCGCAAATAATATTGCCGATAAGGTGAGTGCAGTGCCAATACGCAAAAGGTGTGCCATAGTTAGTGTAGTGGGCAAGGCTTTTGTCAACATAGCCGTCCTCTTCAATGGTTAATTAAAAACAATCTATCGTTAGCGGGGTTGGGTGATGACGTTTATATAACATGATGTAAAAAACTATCTGTGAAATCATCATCACCCAGAATGATGGCAACCGCTGATTAAACGCCGTATTGCTCGCGGTAGGCTTGCATTTTGGCAAGTTCCTCCTGCGTGCCATTTTTGGCGACATACTCAGTAATGTCATCCATCGTGACCAAGGCAAGGACCGGTACATTGAGGCTTTGCGCCAATTCTTGAATGGCAGATTGTTCGCTTTGACCTTTTTCTTTGCGATCCAGCGCAACGATAATCCCCGCGACTTTGGCCTCTGATTTTTCTAATAGCGCCACGACTTCACGCATCGCCGTACCTGCGGTCATCACATCATCAATCACCCAAACCGATTTGCCTTTGAGATCGGCTCCAACCAGTATACCGCCTTCCCCGTGGTCTTTGGCTTCTTTGCGGTTGTAGCCCCAATCGGCATTGATTTGGTGATTGTTCCACAGTGCTTGCGCGGTCGCCGCCACAAACGGAATACCCTTATATGCTGCTCCAAAAATCACCAAATCGCTACTTTCGGTAGATTGTAGCTGCTTGGCAAGGGCATCAGCATACCCATTTGCCAACACCGACAATAGCTCACCTGTTGATAACAAACCTGCGTTAAAAAAATACGGGCTTATACGACCTGATTTTAGGGTAAATTCGCCAAATTTTAATACGTTATTTTTGAGTGCCACTTCAATAAAATGCTGAGGAATAAACTGCGGTGCGTGAGCGGCTTGGGTTTGAGATGATTGGGTTTGAAATGATTGGGACATACGCGACTCCAAAAAAGAACAAGTTAAAAAATACCATTAGCTGCCTGTTATCGGGTTTTGCGAGCTAATGGTAATAGTGCGTTTGCTGATGGCTGTTTGCTTACCCACTTGCCAGTCCATGGCAAGGGCGGCGAGCGCAACATGCGTCGGCTCGATATATAAATCGTTATGCCGGGTCAAAAAATGCAATTGGGTGCGATGCGCCTCGATGTATTGATTGATAGCATCAGCCAAGTCTTGCAAGGTGATTTGTGGGTTGAGTGATTTGCGTGATTTGCACTGGCATAGCAAAAACACACAAAGCACAAGATGGTACATTTGTCCCATCAGATACAGTTTGGTTTCGATATTGAGTAGCGCTTGGTTATAGGTGGCGTCAGACTGTGTGCTGGGGGCATCGTTAGCTTGATGTGCGCAGGAATTTTGCAATGTCTGCTTTGGTAAGGATGTTGTAAGCGTATTCATAATCGCTAAATGTGGGTATTGACCCATCACCTCTTTCATCAGTGAAATACTACTGTCATTGACGAGCTGTGGCAACAAAGACAGCGGTAAATGCAACGACGGGTGTTTGCTTTGGCTGCTATTGGCCTGCTGTTGCTGCTGCTGGATAAAGTGCCGCATCTCAATGCTTTGCTCAGATAGTAACTGCTCTAGCATGTCAGATTGATGACTTTGCGGATTTTTTTTAGGGGTTTTTGTTGTGTTATCTCTCATTGGGTAGGGTTTGGCAACGTCTTTTACACTAGCGGTGATATTGTTGTTAGTATCCGCCACTGGCAATGAAAGCGGTTTTTGCATATAGACGTCAATGGTATGACGCGCGGGTATGACGCGCTTATCAATCGGGCGACAAGGATCGGGCAAAGCCAATCTTTCTGCCTCTGTCATCACATTGGGATGGCGTAGCTGGTCTCTGTCTTTAACCACTTGGTTTTTTACGGCTTGGCGCTCGGTGTTGGAATAAGTCATGGCATATACGCCTATAAAATCACTGATAGGTAAATGATGAAAAATTTTTGTTGAAACCCACCACCCATAACTATTCGCCTAAACTCGACAAAATATACTGATAGCCTGACTGCCAATCTGGGTAGTTGAACCAAGTAGCTGGCAAGTTAGTGATAATGCGTTTGCCCGTTGTTGGCTCCATACAGGGCAGCGATAAGTTCAAGCCCTGTGCAGTCGCCAAATAGTTTAGCACAGTATAGAGCGGGACTGGCGCGTTGTCTGTCGCCAAGTAAATTGGCACGGTTTGACCTGCATTGATGACAGTGACAATGATACTCACCAAATCTGTATCCATAATACGATTAGTCCATGTGTTACTAGGATAATCGCTAGCCGTATTTGGCGACTGCGCTGCTAACTGTGTTGCCATGGTCAGTAAACGCAGCCGTGACTGCCCATAAATCCCACTTGGGCGAATGATAACGCTCTTATCTTCAAAGTGCTGCTGCAACAACTGCTCAGTCTGCAAAATCACTTGAGACGTTGCACTCGCTGGCGCGAACACAGGGGTATTAATATCAATGATTTCGCCCGCGTTTTGTCCGTAAACGCCTGTTGAAGAAATAAATACCACCCGCTTGAGGTTTGGCAGATGGTCACCCAATCGCACCACATGCTCGGCAATCGAGTAATAACTGTCACGATAGCCTTGTAGCGACAAGGTATCTGGACTGACAATGATACAGATTTGGCCAATTTGGCTTGACCATTGACTTAGCTGCGCAATGGCTAACGTGCGCGCATCACTGGCAACAAAATGTAGATTTTCCTGATATAGATGGTCATTATCGGGCGGCAGCTTGGCGGTCACGGGGCTGCAGAAAGCCAAATCTGTAGGCGTGGAGCGGCTGACACCAATCACGCAATGCCCCTGCGCCGCTAATTGCTTAGCAACTGGTAAACCAATTTTGCCCAGTCCAATCATTAAAATGGTTTGCATCATGCTATGACCTATCGTGAATGGCATTAAAAAAACTGACTATTTTTAATCGATGTATTTTTAACCGATTTATTGCTGAAAACGCATCGATAAATCAATGGCTTTGATATGCTTCGTCAATGCACCCATTGAGATAAAATCCACCCCGGTTTCTGCCACTTGGCGTAGATGGGTAAGGCTAATATCGCCTGAAGCTTCAAGCTGGCAAGGCTTACCAAGACTAGCAACCAGTTCGACCGCTTTTTGGGTATCTTCAATGGTAAAATTATCGAGCATCACGATATCAGCATTGGCAGCGATGGCTTGATGCAACTCATCAAAATTTTCTACTTCAACTTCCACTGGCTTATTGGCAATCTGACGCGCCTGACTGACTGCTTGGGCGATACCGCCACACGCCATGATGTGGTTTTCTTTTATCAAAAAGGCATCGTATAGCCCGATACGATGATTATTGCCGCCGCCGCACAGCATGGCGTATTTTTGCGCATGGCGTAGCATTGGCAAGGTTTTACGCGTATCTAACAATTTGGTCGGTAGTTCTGCGATGACCGCCACATGGTTGGCAACCACAGTGGCAGTGGATGATAAAGTCTGTAAAAAATTGAGCGCGGTACGTTCACCCGTAAGCAGTGCACGGGTGTTACCGATGAGCGTCACCAAAATTTGATTGGCTGCCACAGCGTCACCGTCTTTGACTGCCCAATCAAGCTGCATGTTGGGGTCAAGCTGACGAAATACTTCATCCACCCATGCCTTACCCGCAACCACCATCGGTTCACGACAAATAATCGTTGCCGTATCGCGCTGTGTGTCAGGTATTAACTGGGCATTAATATCCCCAGTGGCGATGTCTTCTTGCAGCGCAAGTGAGACTTGTTTTGCGATTTCAATACGTAGTAATGAGTTGATTTGGGGCGTGGTGGTCGAAGTGTCACTAATGGTTTGGCTAGCAGCAGGCATGCAAATAATCCCTTATTGTCGATGGGGCATTTTCGATGAAGTATGTTTGATTGTATTATCGCCTATTCTTTGGGGGCTTGGGTAGTAGTTTGTTGATATAAACGCAGGGCAATCAACGCCAAAGCGGCTACAATCGCGGCGAGCACACCCCATAGCGCCCATGTTTTATAGCGTTCAAACGACGCGTTGGGATTGTTCAATGCCTCGATATTTTGCATTTGTCCTTCAACGGTATTGCCAAGGCTGGTAAGTTGTTGGTTGAATAGGGTGATATTGGGTTGTTGTAATACGCGCGGCTCGTTAATCACCAGTCTATAAGGCGCTGTGCCTTGTGCTAAAAAGTACATCTCATACATGGGCGTTAATAAATCAACTGGCAAATCATCTTGCTGCATTTGACCGCCCAATTGCAGCGACTTGGTCAATGTCGGTTGCCAACTGACCGTGGTATGGTTTTTATCAATTTGTGAATTGGCTAAAGTTTTATCATTACTTACATTGGCGGTTTTGTTGATTTTAGCCAATTGATTGGCTTCTTGTTCAGGTACGTTGATGGTCAATTGCCACAGCTGATTTTCGGGGACAAAAAAACTCACCCCTGTGGTCAACATGGGCTGAGCAAGGCTAAGCCGCCATTCGTTGGCGTCATCTTTGGTTTTTGAAAAACTGGCACGGGTCAAGAAGAAACTTGCCTCACTCACCATGCGATTTAAGCTTGCTGCCTCAAGATTGATAGGCTGATTTGCCACCACTTGCCAATACCGATAATTGGCTTGCTGTGGCTCGATGGCAATAGCATTGCCTGTCGCTATCGGCTGATTAGTACCGTCAGCGTGCGGCGCTACCATTTGACTATGTTGAGTAGCCTGGCTAGGTTGACCACGTTGGCTAGGGTCAAAGGGGCTAACCACGGTTTGGCTGACCATCTGCCAGCTTTGCAAGTCATCACTGCCATAAATTTGCAGTTGCAGTGGGCGCTTGCTGGGCGGTGCTGAATTCACGGGTAAAAATTTTAGCCAAAGATTGACTGCTTGCTCGGTTGATAAAGTAGATTGATTTTTGGCAAAGTTGGGATTGGTTAACCACCAAGTTCTGACTGGGCTATTGGTAACAGCGGCGACTGGGTTTGAAGGCAAATTGCTAAGGTCAATGTTAATCGATTGTTGATGGTCTGGGTTATCAAGCTGTACAGTCAACGCATGGCGTAATTTTTCCACCGCATTGGGGTTATCCGTCTCCACGCTCACTACTTGCAATACTTGATTGACAGATGATTGTTTACTGACAGGACGAATCGCCATCGGCATAATATGACCTTTGGCATCAACCAATCGGTAATTTTGTTTATCGCTAATAGTTGCCCCATCTTGCTGCATGATTAAAGCTAACAAACTGGGCGTTAGCGACGAAAATTTTACCAGTTGGGCGCTGTTGGGGTTGTCCGCTTGATTTTCTCCCGGTAAATCAATGTCGATTGCAAAGCTATTTTGCAATGCCTCAAAGCCATAGCTGATATTGTCAGTGTCATGCTCTTGCTCTGAATTGTCAACGATGGCAGGCGCTACCATGGTCGTGGTGGTCTTTTGCGAGGCAACAGTGACGGATGCCGTTTTCGTGGGGTTTTGGGCATCTGCTTGCGTGTAAATGATAGCTACTAACAATAGCGGCGAAACTAAAGTTGCCGATAAAATACAGGCGCGGTGTTTGGCTAATCTTACGTGACAGTGCTTATTGTTTTTCATTTTTACTTCATTGTTAATTTATAGTTACTATAGAATTCATAGCTCCTATATAATTATAATGGATATGACTTTACAAGCTAACCGATTGCGATGGACATTGACAAAAACTCAGACCAATTAGACTTAACCAAAAAACAGCGTAGCATGTGTTTGGGTATCAACATAAAGCCATCAGTTGCAGTTAATCTAAAAAAATTTAAAAAAACCATGGCCTCGCATTGTAAGCATCAGTAGACAGTAACAACATTAATTTTTTATGTTAGAAACGCGATAAGTGTTTTTCTAACTTATTGATAGTAATTAGATTTATACTTTAATTGCTGTTGCACTTTGCCCTATAAAGATATTAACAATACCCATTCAAAACTTCTATACCGTGCTACAAACCACTAACAAGAGAACCCATATTTTGGATAAATTCTAGCCAGATGTTACAATTTAAAGACAATTAGGCAGAAAGTCCTTGTACATTTATCTAAGCCCGCCTGCCGTAAATACGAAAAATAACCCATGTTATTCACGATTTTTAGCAGGGGTTTACTTAGCTTTTTTTGGCTGCATTGGGTTTGTCTTACTTAAGTTTATCTGACTTGAGTTTACCTGCCTTAGGTTTACTTGACTTAGGCGGTAAGGGTGCAAGATAACCAATGACGAGCATCAATAAGCCTGCCCCGATAAAAGACACCACACGTAATACCGCACTGGTATTCGACATATCAATCAATACCAACTTGGCAACCACAATGGTCAATAATGCGATACCGGCAAACCATACCAAGCGAATGGCTTTTTTGTTTGCCAAGAACATCAATACCATCGCAATGACAGTCCATAAGATAGTCAGCCCCGTCTGTACCATACTGACTGACCAAGCACCATGTTCCCACGTCGGCGTGCCCCAAACGCTGGCAAACCCACGCACTAACATACTGCTGACCGTTACAAATGCCCCTAGACCGCAAGCCACCAAAACGATAGTACGATAGTTGGTATCAACTTTGAGTGCCACATAAAATTGGTACAGTAAAATACTGATTAAGGTCAAATCCAGTGGATTGAGCAGCGGCAGATAAACGCCCAATAGCTGACCGTCTAACGAGAAATTGGCAGATAAACTCCAAATAAAGGTCATCGGTACCAAAATATAAGCGCTGTGTTTCAGTAGCGTATCAACCTCTAACCAACCCAGCAAACGATCAGCAAACGCCTGAAGTTTTGGCAGCAACAACAAACTCATCAATCCAAGCACAGCCAGCACGGTCGGTAAAATAGTGATAATGGCTCTAAGCTCTTGGGCATGCTGCCAATAGTTAAATGGCACTTGTTGCAGCATCCAAGTTAGCATGGCAATCAGTGTCAAAAACCAAACCAGCGCATCAACGCTTGTATCGAGTCGGTCGCGGTGCCAGCGACTAAGCAGCCACCCCCCTAGCAATTTTGCGATGGCTAAACAGCCGAGCATGGCGAGCAAATAACGCCCCAACCCGCTAAATGCTTTGATGTGATAATCGTTTAGGTCTACAACCGTCTCGACCTTAACGTGGGTGAGACAGACTAGCACCCAGCTCATCATCGCAAACGGTAAAATAAAGCGGCTCACCTTACGCATACTGCGCCAAACAAAACGCTGATGTATCAGTTGTCCCACAATTAAAAATACCGCCATACCCACGGCAAGTTTGATAGTGGTGGTTTTGCCACCGTTGTTCCAAAAGGGGTCAGCGGATAAAATCGCCGACAGATACAGCACAAACCCGACAACCACAAGCGCGGTGGCCACAAAGCTGTGACTGGCATTATCAGCGATTTGTTGAACCCGTTTATGCGTCGTTTTGACTGTCGCAGGTTGAGTTTGAGGCTGACCTTTAGCTTGGGATGTGGCTGCCGCGATATTGGCTCTACCGTGACGCAAAATAAAAGCAGACAGCAGCACACACGCTATCAATACGGTCAGTAGCAAAGTGGATGAAGCCGCTACTATAGATGTTTGGTGCGGAATAGATAATTGATCCAGTAGCCCATACCAATGCCGCATGAGGGTATCAAAGCCCACCAATAACAGGATACTAAAGGCTTGCAATGCCAACCCAAAATATACCGTCCAGCGTCTTTGGGTACGCGCACCGAGCCACACCAATGCAGCACCCTGCACTGCCCAACCGATACTAATCCATTTGGCTGATAGCGCCAGTGGTATCACCAAAGCCAAAAACCCACAGCCGAGCGCAAGGCTGGCTTCAATGAGCAGCTCAAAGCTGTTATCAAATTGATTGTTGGCTTGTGGGTCGCCTGCGATGCTACGACGATGATGTTTGAGCAGCCACAATCCTAGACTCAAATAAATAGCTGATAATGCACTGCTAGCAAAAGCCAGATGATAAGGCAAATCATTGAGCAAGCTTGCCATCAGCCCAAACCCCAGTAACGCTGTACCAAACAACAAGCCTGAATCTATCGATATAATCGGGCGTTTGGCTACTCCCGTGTTCATTTGCAGCAGCGCTTGGTTATAACTTACGACCTGCTGTGAGTATCTAACTGCAATAAACAAATACAGCGCCATGTGCCCAACCAATAACCCCAGCAGTTGCCAGCGTAATGACAGCCAGCCTGCACCTGCACTATTGCCACTAAATGCACGAAATCCCCACACATAAGCAAGCCCAAAAGTCACTGCTAGGCTGAGCGCATTGAGCAGCTTCCAAGTGCGATAATGGGCAATCACCGCAACCGCTATATTGAGTAATAAATAATAACTAAATAACATCACCACACTACCGTCAGGTCGGCTGACTAGTATGGGCGCAAAAAACGCCCCACCGAACGCCAAGACCGCAAGCGGCAGCGCATTTTGCCACACAGAAAACATCACTGTTAACCCTGCCAGTAATGCAAGCACGCCGAAGGTTAAGGTTGATGGTAGTAGTCCATACAATTTAAAACTCGCAAACACCGTCAAATAAATCACCGCAAAGCCGACACCTTGCAACGTCAACCCATAACTGCGTTTTTTGGCAGTGGTGCGATAGCCGACTGCCGTTATCACCAAGCCACCCAACGCTACCAGCGCCATGCGCACGGGCATCGATACCTCAATATATTGGCTGGCAAGTTTGAGTAATAACACCACGCCCACTAGCAACACCAGTGCACCGACACGCACCACCAAGTTTTCCCCAAAGAACCATTGGGTGGCACTTGCCCAAAGCGATGTCACAATATTGGTAGCGCTTTCATCATCTTTTAAAGAAGGAGATGATGGCTGTGATACGCTAGGTTGATGCAGACGGGCTGCGTCATTCACGGACGGCTGCGTTGCCGTTGGGAAGGTTGAACTAACCGAAGCATCAAGCGTATTCGCGATTGGCAAAGATTCAGCCGCTGGGAGGGGCACTGGAAAGGGCGCTGAGACAGGGGCTTGACTGATGGGCTGCGTGATAGGGTCAGTAATAGTTTCAGTAACAGGCTGGTTTTGGCGAATATCGCTTGCCGATTGTTGGGTAGATGATGGCTTTGCCTCGCTGCTTAAGATATACACGGTTGCCATGACGTCAGCGAGTTGTTTTTGCAGGTTGTCGAGCTTGGATTCAAGCCGGGTAATTGCTTTTTGTTGGGCAAAAATTTTACAAAGCGCCCCCACCACTGCCAGTATCAACGCCGCTATAATCATATCCATCAGATGTTCTACCCTTGTTGTCAGCTTAGCGATAGCATACCATTTTTTTGCAGAATTGCTTTTTTTTAACTGTGTCTTTCGGTTAAGGTGAAGATAAGACCAATTTTATGCTAAATTAGCCATAGCATTGAGTAGCGTTTTACCAACTATTTGAAACACCATTTTGATGATTAGGCGGGGTATGGTTATGTCGGGATTTAGCATTGAGCAGGGTTTGTTAAGCCCATGCGAGTTTGTGGCGTCACCCAATTTTGGTGAGCGCCCCGACCCTAATGATATTCACCTGATTGTGATTCATAACATCAGCTTGCCGCCCAGTGAATTTGGTCTAAAAAATAACCAAGGCGAGCATTTTGTTCGTGCATTTTTTCAAAATCAATTAGACCCCAAAGCGCATCCGTATTTTGCAACCATTTATCAGCAGCAGGTCTCCGCGCATTTGTTTATTGAGCGTGATGGTAGGGTCACGCAGTTTGTGAGCTTTGATGATCGTGCTTGGCATGCTGGCAAATCTAGTTATTTGGGCGCGCCAAACTGCAATGACTATTCGATTGGGATTGAGCTAGAAGGTGATGATTATAGCGAGTTTGATGACAGTCAATACCAAGCTTTAAGTGGCGTGATTGCCGCGATTTATCAAGCTTATCCCCAAACCATCAATCATCTAGCCGGTCATAGCGATATCGCGCGCGGTCGCAAATCCGACCCGGGGCTGTATTTTGATTGGATGAAATTAAGAAGCATGGTCAATAGAAACACGGTCAATAAAAGTGAAATCAACCATTAAATGCCGTTAGGTGACTTTCAAAAATTTATCGTATGGCAATTTTGTAGGATAACGATTTTGCAAGATAACAATTTTGCAAGATAAAAACTTTGTAAGATAACAGCGCCCAACTCAAACTACAAAATCCCATCCCTACACTCACTTCTCGGCAAAACTTGCAGCGATTCTTTCATGTCAAAACTTATCAAATCCACCGCTATTATTAGTTTCTTTACCTTATTTTCACGTATCTTGGGCATGATTCGCGACATGGTATTGATGAGCGTATTTGGCACAGGTGGCATGATGGATGCGTTTTTGGTAGCATTCAAATTGCCCAATTTTTTGCGGCGGCTGTTCGCGGAAGGCGCTTTTGCCCAAGCTTTTGTCCCTGTACTATCCGATTATCAACACCAAGCCCAAAATAACGACATGACCGATAGCAAACAAGCCTTGCTCGGCATTCAAATTCTTATCAGTCGGGTGGCAGGTACGTTATTGTTGATTTTATCAGGTCTTACCGCCGTGATAGTCATCTTCGCGCCCGCCGTGATTGCTGTGTTTGCGGTGGGTTATCTGCATGAGCCTAGCAAATTTGTAACGGCAGTTGAGCTGCTTCGTATCACTTTTCCTTATTTGTTATTTATCGCCATGACCGCGTTTGCTAGTAGTATTTTGCAAAGCGTAGGGCGGTTTGCGTTGCCTGCCTTTGCACCGGTGATTTTAAATGTGTGTATGATTGTGGGCGCGATTTGGGTAGCGCCGCTGCTTGCCAAGCCAATTTTGGCGGTCGGTTATGCCGTTGCGGTGGCAGGTTTGCTGCAGCTATTGATTCAATTACCGCAATTGCACAGCCATCAGCTCCTCGTGATGCCCAAGGTTAGCTTTCGTCACCCCGGCGTGCGACGGATTTTAAAACTCATGCTGCCTGCGCTGTTTGGGGTATCGGTCACCCAAATCAATATGCTGGTCAACACGGTACTGGCTTCAACCATGATTGATGGCTCGGTCTCTTGGCTGTATACCGCAGAGCGGATGAGCGAGCTGCCGCTAGGGCTGATTGGGGTGGCGATTGGCACGGTGATTTTGCCCAGTTTATCCAAAAGTATCGCAAGCGATGACCATCAACAATTTGGACACACCCTAGATTGGGCGACGCGGCTAACGGTGTTGGTCGGCGTGCCTGCATCCATCGCGCTTGGCATGATTAGTAATGTGCTTATGATATCCCTGTTTGAACATGGGGAATTTGTGCGGCAAGATGCCATGATGAGTGGGCTTGCGCTGCAGTGCTTATCGGGTGGGGTTTTGGCATTTATGCTGATTAAAATATTTGCCCCGGCTTTTTTTGCCCGTCATGACAGTCGCACCCCTGTCAAAGTCGGTGTGATTAGCGTGATTGCCAATGTCGTGCTAAGCCTCGTCCTGGCTGGGTTATTTAAAAAGTGGCAAATCGCGCCCCATGCCGGACTAGGGCTTGCCAATACACTGGCGTCTTTTATCAATGCGGGGCTGTTATATTTTTATTTACATACCCAAGGTATTTACCGGTTTGGTGCGGCTTGGCGACGATTAGCGGTTATCTTTGCCATCGCAAATGGGGCAATGGGGTTGGCACTTGCCGCTGGTATTCATTTTTTCCCCATTACTGCGCATCAAGGTATTCGTATTGTTGCACTATTGGCGCTGTGTGTGGTGGGCGCTATGGTGTATGGCGCAGCGCTATTAATCGCTGGCTTTAGGCTATCAGAATTAAAACCGCATCATAGCGTTCAATAAATAATAGAAAATAAACAACGGAAAACAGACGAAAAAAGCGGCTAAATAAAATTTATCTAGCCGCTTTTTTTAACTGAAGTTTTTAATTAATTTTTGTGAGTGATTTTTGCACGTAAATTTTTTAACCTATTCATCTATTAAGGCGCCAAGGCATTAGCGTTTTACTGAATTTTGGCAATCTTTGTTGTCACAAATTCCATATAGTACCAGCGAGTGCCCTGCTAGGGTAAAGCCAAAGTCTTTGGCGACTTTTTCTTGCAGCGCTTCGATTTCTTCATTGTGAAATTCAATGATTTTGCCGCATTGGTCACATACCAAGTGGTCATGGTGCTCATCTTTGGCGATTTCAAATACCGACAAGTTGTTTTCAAAATTGTGACGCTCGACAATCCCCGCTTGTTCAAACTGGGTTAACACGCGGTAAACAGTCGCAAGCCCCACGTCTTCACCGTGCTCCATCAAGGCTTTATACACATCTTCCGCGCTCATGTGATGGGATTCGGCTTTTTCTAGCAATTCTAAAATTTTCAAACGCGGTAACGTGACTTTCAAACCGGCACGACGCAAATCTTGGTTGGTAAAAGACGACATATAAATCCTCGCACCTATTAGGTGTCGCTTATAAACTAAAAATTATAACTATAATAACAAATTCGATAAAATCCCACAGTAAAAAAACGTGACACCACTAGCAAAAACGCCCGTTGACAAATAACAAGCGAATGCATACTAGAGACAAAGTAGGCCAACCACCAAAACGCCAAATACCAAACCACCGCGGCGTTTTACACCCAAACATTAACTGTATGTAAAATAATTTAAATTTTGCGGTCAATAGGTAGGCAAAAAAACCCAAATCACGTATGATAAGTCGTAAATTTTATCGTTCACCATCTCAAAGCGGTTTGACAAATGACATCTATCACAACAGTATCAAAAAAACTGGCAGTCCTGCCTTTGGTTGCCGTAATTAGCAGCGTCAGCGTATTACCAGGTTGCACATGGTTTAGCGTGTACAAAATCGATATCCCACAAGGCAAGCCGATTCATGAAGACAAATTAAGCCAAGTACAAGTGGGTATGAATGCCAATCAAGTGCTATATATACTAGGTAGCCCAACCTTTAGAGACACCCTAAATCCTATGCGTTGGGATTATCTGTACGATTTTACCCCAGGTACTAACGCCAAACGCGCCAACAAGCCCGCGATTCACAACGCCCAACAATACGCCAAAATTTATTTTGACCAAAACGGTATTGTCACCAGTATCGAGCGCCCAGCGGTGACTCAGTAATTTTTTCTGATTAAAAAAGCCAATCATTGCCGTGATGCTGTGATTGGCTTTTTTTTGTGCGCTACACAAGAATACCGGCTCACACCATCATCGGTTGGATTTTTTGGACAGTAATTTGCGCTTGTTTTGCGGGTCGATGGTCAAAGGGCGATAGATTTCGATTCTATCGCCTGTGTTGATAGCACTTTGCCAGTCTAGTTTATGGGAAAACACACCAACACTATAGCTAAAAATCTGCGGATACTGCTGTTGCCAACCTGTGGCATTGACTGCATCAATTACCCGGCTATCATCAGCAAGTTGCAGGGTTAACCGCAACTGTGTTTGGCTATCGGGCGCAAAGGCTATATCCACGGTAATCATTTTGCCAATCCTAGCACCCATCCCACCATCGCCAAAACCACCGCCAATGGCACAATAATACGCACCGCAATGCGCCAAAGGTTATATAAGCCTTCCGAGCTAAAATTCAATGATTTGCGCAAATGGCTGATTTTCATTTGCCAGCCTGCAAATACGGCTAGCCATACCGCCGTGACTAAACTTATTACAATAATCAGCTGATTAAGCCAAGCGGTTGGCACCATGGCTAGCGCAAGACTAAGCACTGCCAATATCACCAATGCCAAAAAATTAAATTGCTGTTGCTGCCAGCGTAGTGACACTTGATGGGTCAAAATATGCAGTAAATACGCCGCCCCTGCCAGCATCGCCAATGCATTCAGCACTGCCGCCATCGCGCTGTTTGGCGATAAAGTCATGGCAATTAGCGCACCCGCTAATAACTGAAAACTCCACACCGGTAACACATAGCGACTCGCGGATTCGCGTGCATTATCGGCAGCCGTAGTGCTCATCGTGAGCATTTGGTGGGTGCGCGCATGCCAGTATAGTCCCGTACCTGCGCCCACACAGACTAGCGCCAACACTACCGCCCCTGCCCACTCCGTCAAGGACGTCGCTGTCATCTGCCACGCCACAAACCCACCCTGCATGACATTGACCACCAAAGCGGCAACGGCAAAACCGACCGCCAACCAACCTGCCAAATGCTTAATAAAACTCAAACCAATCACTATCAAGACCATGATGGCTAACAAGGCAGGCAGCGCAATATTGCTCACCTGCGGATGGATAATCTCGCCACTACTTGCCAGTAAATGCCCCACAACCGCCAGCAACAACACAATAGTCAGCCAACCAAACCCACGCCAAACCGTTGAAACGTCAGCTTCACGGGTCAGTACGGGCAAACCGACCAGCGGCGACGTACCACTACGATGCGCCAAACCAATCTCTGCAAACACCAATGGCAACCCGACCAAGGTCATCGCAACTAGCCACAACAACCAAAAATCAATCTGCCCAATGTAGTCACGGCTAAACCAAGTAAAAACCAGCAGCGGCAGCAAGCTTGCTATCAAAATCGGCTGTAAACGATTAAATGGCATGGTGTTGGATTCCTTTGTAGCGGTGGGTTATTGTCATAAAATTATTTGAGTCAATTCGCTAAAGTGATTTTAAAAAAGTGACTTAAAAAAATGACTGTAAAAAAAGCGACTTTGAAAAAACTGATTTTAAAAAAAGTGATTTAAAATTAAACGCTGCAAAAACTAAATCGCCGCTATTTTAGCAAACCCACACCGTATGCAAAACCCACCAACGCAAAATCCACACAAACTTGTCAAAAATAGCTGTCAAAATAAAAAACCCTGCGTATCACAGGGCTTTCTTTATTTATGGCTTCACATTAAAAAGCGCGGTTACACGTGCGGTAAAATCGCAGGCATCAAATCATGAAAGGTACGACCTGACGCGGTTTCACCAATGGCATGCATTTTCCACTCACCGTTATGGCGATAAATTTTTGCCAAAATCAGCGCGGTATGACTGCCTTGGGCTGACAAATCATAACGGGCAACTTTACTGTTATTGCTGGCATTCACCAAACGACAAAACGCATTATTGACCGTGGCAAAAGTTTGACCTGTAAAGCTATTGACAGTAAAAACCAAGGCTTGCACATGGTCAGGGATACGAGATAAGTTGACATTAATCACTTCGTCATCGCCATCGCCAGCACCGGTGCGGTTGTCGCCTGTGTGTTGTATGCTACTGTCTTTTGACTGCAATTGTCCAAACCAAATCGCATCCACCATTTGTTTGTTGGCATCAAGCATGATACACGACGCATCCAAGTCAATGCTGCCGCTACCGCCACCACCACCGCCAAACAAGCCACCCAAAAAACCACCTGATTTTTGCGGCGCAGCACCGACATCCCAACCCAGACCCATTTTGATTTGGCTGAGTGCGCCACCTGCTTCTTTTTCTAGCGAGATTTTTTGACCTTTCGATAAATTCACTGCCATGTTGGTTTCCTTATTTTTTACTATATTTTTTACTATTCTATCTAGCTATGTTTTAAGAGTTTAACAACGGTTTAGCAGAAACTGACTATAACAAACCGCCTAAAATACCTTCATTGCCACCGCGTCCGCCTGAGTTTGACCCCAGTAAACTTTGAATCCAGCCTTGGTAAGTATCACGGTTGCGTGAGCAAATCACTACTTTGCCTTGACCTGAGAACTTTAGTACCATGCCTTCGCCGCTGGTGACTGAATTGATGATATTGCCCAAAAAGCCTTTTTTCTGGCTGGTCGCCATTGACAGGCTATATTGCAGTCGGCTATCCCAGCATACCACGTGACCATTATCAATAATCACATCTTTATCAGGCGTGACATCAATCTCAAACAAAGAGCCAAACCCAGATACCACGAGCTGACCTTGACCTTGCGTTTGCATGACCATAAAGCCACCCGTATCGCCAAATACAGCGCCGCCTAAATTGCGCTGGATATTGGCACGCAAATCAACGCTATGGGTCGCTGCCACAAAGGCACCGTCACTGAGGGTATACTGATTGGCGCCGACGTCTAAGATTTGCATATCACCATCAAGTGTGGGCGCCAGTAAGCAGTCACCCTCACCATTTACCGCTTCAATTTGCTGTTGAAAAATCGACTCGTCATTGGCAAATCGGCGCATCAAAGCTTGCATGATGCCGCCACGCATCTGACCTTTAAGCTCAAGATTTGACTCCATCATGACCATGGCATTGGATTCGCAATAAATCGAATCGCCTTTTTTGAGATTACAATGCAAAAATGGCTCAATCGTCCCAATCATACTAAACGTCGCTGCCATAGGTTAATGTATCCTTATTGACTAAGTGGCAAAAATGATGATAAAAGTAGCTGCACTTAAAAAAGCGTTCAAGCTTAAAAAACGCTCGGGCTGAAAAAATGGTTATGCTGAAAAAAAGGGGCAAGCCGATGCCACCCCATTGTTAAAAAAATGTTAAAAGATTTTAGCCAAAAACTAAACAGCAACGCCATATGACTGAGCCAATGGCCCTAAACCGCCAGCAAAACCTTGTCCAACCGCGCGGAATTTCCACTCGCCATTGTTCTTATAAAGCTCACCAAAAATCATCGCTGTCTCGGTGCTGCTGTCTTCTGACAAATCATAACGAGCCACTTCAGCGCCGCCTTGGGTATTGACGATACGAATATAAGCGTTTGCTACTTGACCAAAGTTTTGGTTACGCGCTTGACCTTCATAAATCACTGCACAAAATACCACTTTGCTTACATCGGCTGGGACTTTCGTTAAATCTACTTTGATGACTTCATCATCGCCATCGCCTTCACCGGTGCGGTTATCACCCGTATGCTCTACTGAGCCATCGGATGATTTTAGGTTGTTAAAGAAAATAAAATCTGCATCTGCCCGTACTTTACCCGATTCATTGACCAAAAACGCGACCGCGTCTAAGTCAAAGGCTTGCCCGTCAGTGGCACGTGGGTTCCAGCCAAGACCAACGGCCATGTTGGTTAAATTCGGTGCTTCCTTTGATAAATTAACATTACCACCTTTGGTTAAGCTAATTGCCATTGTTTTATCCTTTGTAATAAATTTTTGAAGTCAAATAAGAAAATCGATGTCCGTTGTCATGCGCTGCGCCTTTCACGCTCAGACCAAAAGCGCGCCCAGACAAAAACTTTAAACACCGTAAAAAATCGCCTAAAAAACAAAACGTGAGCCGAAACCCACGTTTTAACTATACCTTTGGTGGTAGAATTTGTCCACCATTCGGCCACATTAAGCTGTTATATTTATGTGTCAAAAGCTTAAGGGATATTAAGCTCAAGTCAGCCTCCTAAATACCGCTACGGTTACGCATGAGCCTCAGTCTGTTTAGCGTATTTTAGCGTCTTTTAGTGTTTAGCCAAGGCTTCTTCGCGCTTACGGTAGCTGATAGAATTAATCACTGCCCATACGATAAAGGCAATCCCAATCAAACCCGTCACGATTTCTGGCACTTCGATATGCACAGTTGCCAATAGCATGATGACCGCCAACGCACCAATCGCATAATGCGCGCCATGTTCTAGATAAACAAACTCATCGAGCGTGCCTTTTTCTACCAAGAAAATGGTCATGGAGCGCACAAACATCGCACCAATCGCCAAACCGAGCATGATGATAATCACGTCATTGGTAATGGCAAACGCACCAATCACCCCATCAAAACTAAACGACGCATCGAGTACTTCAAGGTATAAAAAGCCTGCAATACCGCCTTTGGCAATCGCGCCAGCGACTTCTTTGCCTTCAATCACATCGGGGGTTGATTCATCATCATCGTCCGCCCCTTCTAAAAGGCTTGATAACACATTAGTCGCTAAATAAATCAAAATACCAAACACACCTGCGGTCAATACAGCGGCTTTACGCGCTGGATCTACCCAAAACAGTGCTATCATCAACAACGCCAATGCCACAAACACGCTCATGGCATCGACCTTGCCAAATCGTGCCAATTTACGCTCTAGCCATTCAAACCACATCACTTCTTTTTCATCAAAGATGAAGTTTAAAAAGACGAGCAACAAGAACATACCACCAAACGCCGCAATCTCAGCATGGTGCTCAATGAGTTTTGCCGAGTATTCTTTCGGGTTGTTGAGCGCCATATTGATGACATCCATCATGCCCATATCGGCAGTCACCGCGACGATGACAATCGGGAATACCAGACGCATACCAAATACCGCGATGAGCATACCCACAGTCAAGAAAATCATTTTCCAAAACTTATCCCAGGTTTTGAGTACCGAGGCATTGACCACCGCATTATCAAACGACAGCGAAATCTCCATCACTGCCAAAATCAGCGTGACAAACAGCGCCGACATCATAGTGCCAACACCACCATGTGAAAAACCCCACCACGCTGCAATTGCCAGCGCAATCGTGGTAAAGACAATATCAAAATAAAAATGTCTCATAACAATCCTACAAATTGAAAAAATTAACGGCTAATAAAGTCATCTAACGCGTAAGATGATTGGATGTGCCTATCTTACACAACTATTTGTTCAATCATACTACAAATGTGTTACCAAACAATTGATTGCACGCTTAAACCACGCATTATGGCAAATATTCGCCAACTTGATGCATTTATGGGTACAATAGCCACTTTTAATTTTTTAAACCAAGTGCTAACTGCAAAATATTGCGATTAGCCTGTGTTTAAACCCTGTTTGGAAGCGTCGCGGTATGTTAGAAAACTTTATCACCCTTGTTCTGATTCTTACCCCCTTGGTGGTCGGGTTTTTGCTACCATTACCGCAAAGATTTATGCCGCTGGTAGACAAGCTACTGACCAACTTGGTGTTTGTGATTTTAACCTTTATTGGTCTTTCGTTGTCGCAGATTGCTAACTTGGGCGCGCAGATTGGGTTTATTGGCACCAATGTGGCAGTATTGGCGATTTGTACCCTAGGTGCAGGTTTTATCAGTTTGCTGATGTTTGATAGGCTGCATCCTTGGCAACGTACCCTTCCCCATGAGCATAGCCAAGCAGGTTTTAGCATCACCGGAAGCCTCGTTCAGTTGTGCTGTGTGGTGTTGGGTTTTGTACTGGGCAAATTACTGCCAATAACGGATTTGCCGATTGATGGCATCATCAAGGGCTTGTTGATTTTGCTGATTTTATTGGTCGGTTTTCAGTTGTCGCATTCGGGGATGACGTTGCGGCAGGTATTGGTTAACAAACGCGGCGTACAAGCCTGTGTGATTTTTTGTCTCAGTGTGGCAGTCGGTGGTTTGCTGTACGCACTGATAATGCCTGATGTGACCTTCACCCAAGGCTTAGCGCTATCCTCTGGCTATGGCTGGTATTCATTGTCGGGAATTATTATGACTGATGCGTATGGCGCCGTTTGGGGAAGTGTGGCATTGCTCAATGATTTGTTACGTGAGTTCACGGCGCTACTATTTATCCCTATGCTGATTCGCAAATACCCAACCACGGCGGTGGGTTTGGGCGGGGTGACCACCATGGATTTTACCTTACCGGTCATCCAAAGCTCAGGGGGGAATGAAGTGGTACCGCTTGCGATGAGCTTTGGATTTTTGGTCAATATCATCTCACCAGTGTTGATGGTAATATTTTCAAGTTTTGGCTAATCACACAATCAATACGCGCAAAACTCAACTTGTTGGTCGCCATACGGGCTGCGTACTGTCACATAATGCAGGTCTTTCATGATAAGTTCAGTAAAAAAATTTGTTTGTTTTTCACTCACCATAAAAAACCCCGCTCATGTCATCACACGATCGGGGTGTTCATATTCGCTAATACAATTATTTTCGCTAATACGATTATTTTCGCTAGTACGATTATTGGGCTAACGCAGGATAATCGGTATAGCCTTCTTGATCGCCACCATAAAAAGTGGCTGGATTCGGTTGGTTAAGCGGCGCATTTTGCTGAAAACGCTCAACCAAATCTGGATTTGCGATATAACTGCGACCAAATGCGACCGCATCAATTAAGCCATCACGAATTAGCGCGTCTGCTTTTTCTGCCGTATAGCCGCCTGCACCGATAAGCACGCCGTGATAAGTATCACGAATTTGGCGACGGAATTCTGCGGTAAAGGGTTTTCCACCTGCCCAGTCTGGCTCAGAAATATGTAAATAGGCTAGGTTAAAGCTATCAATCAGTTTGATGATTGCTAACGCATCGTCTTCGCTACCGGCATCCACACCATTGAATTGACCCAGTGGCGAGATACGGATACCCACTTTGTCACTGCCAATCGCGTTAGTGACTGCGGTTAAAATTTCTTTCAAAAAGCGCATACGGTTCTCTAAGCTACCACCGTATTCATCGCTGCGTTGGTTGACGCTCTCATACAAGAATTGATGAATCAAATAGCCGTGTGCACCGTGGATTTCAATAACATCCATGCCCGCTTCAATCGCATTACGCGCGGCGCTGGCAAAATCATCGACGGTTTGTTTGATTTCTGCTGTGGTCATCTCACGCGCTGGCGTGGCAGTCACACGGTATACTTTGCCTTCGTCATCTTTTAACGAGGTGCGTACCGCATCACCCAAATCCACGGTTGATGCTGATACAGGCGGCTGACCTTGTGGACGCAAGCTATAATGCGATACTACCCCTGTGTGCCATAGCTGCATAGCAATATGACCGCCTGCTTGGTGTACGCTATCAGCAATCATTTTCCAGCCTGCAATTTGTGTATCACTAAAAACACCGGGCGCACCTGCGTAGCCTTTGGCATCGGCTGCGATATCCGTGGCTTCCGTGATAATCAAACCACTGCTAGCGCGCTGGGTATAATAGGTTGCCATGAGTGGCGTTGGCAAGCCACCAATATTTTTTGTTCCATTTGGCAAATCAGCACTACGCAGACGGGTCAATGGCGCCATAAAGACGCGGTTTGGCAAGCGCATCGCGCCCACGTTAATCGGTGATAAAAGAGCGGAGTAAGACATACATTCCTCGGGATTGTTGATTCATCTTTCGTTGAGTTATTGGACGCTGCTAGCTTCAAGTCATAACAAACTTGATAAAAAAATTGTTGCAGCATCCTTGTTTATAAGGATTTTAGACTTATATACGTTGCTATCAAACTTCGTCACAGCGTAATTTTCACAGGTTAATCTGCTGTTAGAAGCTTGAGCAAAGACTACCGTTTAGCAAGCATCTGTTTTTAAAAAGCATTTGTTTTAAAAAGCTGTTGCGAGTTTTTAGACAAATTATTGCAATTGCTTTCACTATTTTATTCTATGATAGCGCTGTGTTTGAGCGTAACGTTTACTTAATAAGTGCCATGGTGCATTTTTACAAGTGGCAATGTATTAACAATAACAAATTCTTAAGGATCGGCATGAATAATTTCCAATATTACAACCCTGTGCGTATCGTATTTGGCGAAGGTCAAATCAAAGAACTCGCCAATCTTGTCCCTGATAATGCCCGCGTACTTATCACTTATGGTGGCAGCTCTGCCAAAAAAACCGGCACACTCGATGAGGTGAAAACCGCGCTACAAGGTAAACAGCGTGAAATCTTTGAATTTGGCGGTATTGAGCCAAATCCAGAATTTAATACCTTGATGAAAGCCGTCGATATGGTACACGCCAACAACATTGACTTTTTGCTCGCTGTCGGTGGTGGCTCAGTACTTGATGGCACCAAATTTGTTGCATTGACTGCCACCTTAGATGACGACAAAGACCATGAAAAAGCGTGGGACGCATTAAAAGGATATACCCGTGATATTCAAAATGCGCTACCGCTCGGTACTGTACTCACCATTCCTGCAACAGGTTCAGAGATGAATTCAGGCGGCGTTATCAACCATAGCGAGCGTCATGCCAAATTGCCTTTTGGTAACCCGCTAGTATTCCCACAGTTTTCGATTCTTGACCCTGCCAAAACCTTAACGCTACCTGAGCGTCAAGTGATGAATGGCGTGGGCGATGCGTTTGTGCATGTGATGGAACAGTATCTGACTTACCCAGTCAACGCCAAAGTCCAAGATAGTTTCTCTGAAAGCCTGCTCAAAATCTTGATTGAAGAAGGCCGTGCCGTCAAAACCAATCCTAATGACATGGAAACGCGTAAGAACATCATGTGGACAGCAACAATGGCACTCAATGGTCTTATTGGCACTGGCGTACCACAAGACTGGACTACCCATATGATTGGGCATGAACTCACGTCCCTACACGGCATTGACCACGCCCGCACCTTGACCATTGTGTTACCTGGGGTGATGCGTGAGCTCAAAGATAGTAAAAAAGACAAGCTGCTACAGTACGCCAAAAACGTTTGGCATATCACTGAAGGTAGCGATGAGGATAAAATCGAGCAAGCGATTGTTAACACCGAAAACTTTTTCCGTGAGCTTGGCTTACCGGTGAGATTGTCAGATGCCGACCTTGATGCGTCTGCAATTGCGCCAATTTTAAGCCAATTAGAAGAACATAATATGGTCAAACTCGGTGAACATCGTAGCAATGATTTGGCAGTGTCTGAGCGGATTTTGCGCGCAGCCATCTAATCATCTAATGGTATAAAAAAAGACCTAGCGATTGGCTAGGTCTTTTTTTGTGGTAGCAACAGTTAAAAACCATTGGGATGGGCCAATTCATCATGCCCATCTTTATCAATCACTTTTGGCAGTGGTAACGCCATACCGACACTACTAGGCGTCTCTTGAATCACCACAGGCGGCGGCTGGTAACGGGTAATCACTTCATTACCCTGCTCATCCTCGCTGAGCACATACTGGTAGCCTTTGCGATTAAAGCGTTTAACTAGCCTTTGATACCACCCGGCAAAACCTGTCGTGGGTTCGTTGGGGTTATGATAAAACGCATTCATCACCGCAGGTAGCCCCAGACCACATACCACGCCTGACATCAATACCACGATAAAGGTATAACCCACCAAAAAGCTGCTATAAGGCTGCAATTCAGGGACGTTAGAAACTGATAAAATCAACGCCAAAGAAATCGCCCCGCGTACCCCGCCCCACGATAAAATCGTCAAACTACCGTTGTAACTGGTTTTTCGGACATCAGACAACAGACTAAATGACGCAAAATTTGCCAAAAAGCGGGATAAATGCAGACAAATAAATGCCACCACACCACCCAAAATCAAGGAGGTATTCAGCTCTAAAATAAATAGCTCTAGACCGATAAGGGTGAATAAGAATGAATTAATAATCCCCTCAATGGCGTGCCAAAAGTGATTCACATAGGTGATTTCACCTTCGTCTAAAATCTGGTGCCAACGGTTACCGACAATCAAGCCCCCGACCACACAAGCAATGGGCGCGGAAGCATGCGCATACAATGCCACCAAATACGACCCACACGCCAAAAATGCCGTGGTCAAAATCAGTGACTCCATCTCGTGTTTACCGCTTAAAATCCGTAGCGTCATCTGCCCAAAAAACCAACCAATAATCCCTGCAACTACGATTTCATACAACAATACTTCTACTGTGGTCACGATGCTAAAACCATTACCTTGCAGACCATGCAAAATAGTCATAAATAGCGCAATACACACCGCATCATTGAACAGCGACTCGCCTTCTAGCTTAATCATCAAATGGCGCGGCGCTTTGATAGAGCTAAGCACGCCTTTGATGCCAATCGGGTCAGTCGCGCCCAGTGCCGCACCCAGTAACAGCAATACCGCGAACGGAATACTTGCCCCTATAAGCCACTGAAAGCCAAACATAAGGCTTGCAAAAAACAGCGCACACAGTGCCAATGCGATACTTGCCAAAATCCCAATCGGTTTCCAATAGTTTTTGAGATCGGACACCTTAAACGTCAGCGCCGATGCCGTCAAAATAAAACAAATCACCCCATTGATTAGAAAATCGTAAAAATCGATATCACGCACCGCATTTTGGATACTGGTGATATTGATGGTAATAAACTCGTTGCCATTGAGCAGGCTTGCACTCCACTGCAAAATAAAAACCAGTACCGCGGACACAATAGGCACCCCAATGGCTTGTGGAAAGTCCAAAATCCGCTTGTTAAATAGCGTGGTAATGATGGACAAGGCACAGACGGCTGCCAAAATTTGTAAAAAAATAAAATTTCCCATAGGCGTTTTTTTAGCTCTTCATTCTATAAAACACTGTCACCAAAGCCATTTTTAGCCGTGACAAAGCAAAAATACTTCAACAAAAAGAAAACCCTACCACAAACTGTGGTAGGGTTTTACCGTAAGCAATTGTTTGCGCAAATGCAAGCAAATTTTGTGATTAATATCTCTTAAACCGTGTTGGCGACATGATGCAGCCAGCGCTGAATCATCACATCAAGCGCTTCAGGCTTATAGGGCTTGGTACAGTAATCTTGCATACCCGCATTAAGATATACTTCTTTGTCCCCATGCATGGCGTGTGCCGTCACTGCAATGATAGGCGGCAACTGATTAAAGGACTGTTTGAGTATTTTGGTGGCTTCCACCCCATCCATGATGGGCATTTGATGATCCATCAAAATGATGTGATATTTGCTAGGGTCAGCCTTATAAAAATTGACGGCCTCTAACCCATCTTTGGCTCGGGTGACTTCATAGCCATATTTTTTTAGGCTTTTGACCGCGACCATGGCATTTAGCTCATTGTCTTCTGCTAGCAGAACATGGGCAGGCAGCCGTTCTAGCGGTTGTATTGTGGTTTCATCATGACTTTGGTGCCACTGCTGATAGCTGATTTCATCAGTTGCTATCATTGGTAGAGATAGGGTAAAGGTCGAGCCTTTATTTTTTTCACTGGTTACCTTAATCGTGCCGCCCATCCCTTCTGCCAACGCTTTGCAAACAGATAGCCCTAGTCCTGTACCCCCATATAAACGATGGGTAAACTTGTCAGCTTGATTATAGGCATCAAAAATCACCGCCAACGACTCAGGCTTGATGCCAACACCCGTGTCAATCACATTGAATTTGATTTGGTGTCTATCACCGCCATTCATGGCTTGAATGGTCACTTTACCTTGTTTTGGGGTAAATTTGATGGCGTTATTGACTAGATTGATTAAAATCTGTCGCAGGCGCACCGGATCGGTGTTGACATATTTGGGCAAGTTATCAGGGTAGTCGAATATGAGTTCCACGCTGTTTTCTTTTGCAGTGGCTAAAAAGCATTGATACACGTCTTGGCATAGCTGTGCTAAATCAACGGGGATACTCTCAAAACGTATCTTACCTGATTCTACTTTGGATAAATCCAAAATATCGTTGACGATGGTAAGCAGATGCTCATTGGATGTTTTAATCGATTTGATATATTGTTGCTGCTGCGTATCGAGCGGCGTCTGCTCAAGTAATTCAAGCATACCCATGATACCATTCATCGGCGTGCGAATTTCATGGCTCATATTGGCCAAAAATGCGGTCTTTACCTCATCGGCGCGTTCAGCTTGGTAACGCTGCTGACGTAATTTTAAGGTATCACTCACCATCGCTGCCAAATCTGCTAGCACGCGTTGTTGATGGGCATCAAAATCTTGATGCGGCTGGTCGTCAATCACACACAGCGCGCCCAAAGCAAATTCCCTACCTTGACTGTCGTGAACTACGATGGGTGCGCCAGCATAAAACCGAATATAAGGATAACCGGTAACCAAAGGATTGTTTTTAAATCGAGTATCTTGGTGAGTATCGAGCGTGACAAAGGTGTCATTTTGTGTAATGGTGTAATTGCAAAAAGCAACATCACGGCTGGTTGAAGGTTCTTTTAGACCAATTCTTGACTTAAAAAACTGGATATCAGCATCCAAAAAAGTAATAGCGACAATCTTAGTACCAAAAAACGCCTTAGCCAAAGCGCTAATACGCTCAAATTCGCATTCTTTATTTGTTCGGATAATATGGTATTCATCCAATACCGCTAGACGCTGTTTTTCATTGCTTGCTATAGGATATGATATCATCTTGTTAACACCGTCCTACTACGTGATAAAAATTAAACGCTGAGGTTATTTTAACGCTTCAGCAACCAACATCATCCCCACCACTGAGGTCACTGCAACGGCTGACCCATAGCCGCCACAATGCAAACCACCTGCTTGACAAGACTTATCAACAATCGGCGGCTGTGATGAAAACACACAACGAATGCCGAACTTTTCTTTCATCGCACGATTGATGCCATAATCTTGACGAAGTCGCTGTCTGACTTTAGCCAGTAGCGGATCTTGATAAGTATCCTTAAGATCTGCCACCTGAATTTGGGTCGGATCCGTCTTGCCACCTGCCCCGCCCGCCATAATTAACTTTAATTTATTAAATCGGCAATGCAACGCAAGCGCAAGCTTAGCATTCATATCATCGACACAATCTAACACCACAAGCTGTTTACCTGACTGTTTAAGCTGTGATTGCAAAGCACGATTAGGTATTAACAATTGTACGTTGTCTTGGCTCAAAAAATCGTCAATCAAATGTAATTTGATATGCGGATTAATTTCTTTGATACGTGCTGCCATGGCTTCAATTTTGCTTTTACCAAAATTGCTATCGGTAGCGGGTAATTGTCGATTGACATTGGAAGCTACTAGCACATCCATGTCAATTAATGTCATCTCGCCCACACCTGTACGAGCCAGTCCCTCAGCTGCCCATGAGCCCACACCGCCCACGCCTACCACATACGCATGCAGATTCTCAAACTTACTAAATTGCGCGGCACCATACAGTTTTTGGGTACCCGTAAAACGGCGTTCGTATTGGGCATCAGTTAATGTCATATCAGGCGTCATTTCGGCTGTCATTGTCATGGTTTATCTTAATCTTGGTCAGGGTTTATATTCAATTTGTTTGGGATAGGATAATCCCAGCTGACTTGTAGTGCAGCGCAGCTATTTTGCCACAACTGTTCGGCGAGCCGTGATTGATCTTTTCTTAATAAGTCTGATAATGCTGTCAACACGTACGGCAGATTGGCAGGTACATTGCGCCTACCGTGCGTCCCATGACAGGGCAGCGGCGTAAAGTCTGGGCAGTCCGTCTCAATCACAATAGCATCAAGCCCAACGGTTTTGACAAGTTCTGTAAGGGTATGGCGCAGTTTTTTGGCATTCGGATTGGTCACTTGCCCAGTGATGCCGATTTTAAAGCCCAGATTGACCAGCGCTTTGGCTTCTTGGATACCGCCACTAAAGCTATGGGCAATGCCGCCTTGGGTAAATTTTTGTGATTTTAACATTTTAATCACATCGCCATGCGCGCGGCGAATATGTAGCAGCGCCGGCAGTTGGTATTGTTTTGCCAATTCAAGTTGCTGAACAAAAAAATCTTGCTGCCTAGCGTAATTCTCCGCAGTTTTCATCGGCGCAGTAAAAGTATCAAGCCCGATTTCCCCAATCGCAATGGGAGAATATTGCTGAATAAACTGCTCTAGCCGCTGCAAATCGCTGTCTTTATGCTCAGTGATATAAAAAGGATGCAACCCAAAAGCTAAATGCGCCAAAGGTGTGGCTTTGCCTTGCTGCCCATAACCTTGCATTTGCTGTTGGCACGCCAACATTTGTGCAAAATACTTTGCTAAAAAGCCTATCAAAACCAGATGATGAACGCCATTATCCCATGCCAATTGGGATTGGATTTCACGGTCATGATCGAAGCTATCCACATCAAAATGGGTATGCGTATCAATTAATGGCAAATCAAACGAGCAAGTCGGATCATTTATCATAGTCATATCATTTCAAATACTGTGGTTTGACAATACCGTTTAGCTCGCTGTAAGGCACCGTCAATTGCGGTGCAGCCCACGCACGTCATCTATTTATCCTTTATGTGTTATCTGCCCACAACATAAAAATTTTAGCCATTGTTTTAGTTATGGTTATCGTGCTTAATATTTTTATTGATAGGCTGCTTAACTGTATTTGTAGCGGATAGACTTTTATGGCAATCAGCTACTTTATCAGCCCGTGGACTACTGCGTCTTGGTATCAACAATAAAGCTGTGGCAGCAACCCCTAGTTTAATCACCCTCGATATGCTCATACCTTTCCTTTCCCTGCCTTAGTTTTTAAACCTTAGCTTTTAACAGTATTGCTATAAAAAAACCCATCAGTCGATACCCGTTTAATGGTGGACTAATGGGCTGTTTTCAAATGCCGTTATGGATATAGCTGTTATATAATAACGTAATTTGATAAGTATTCGATAACTATTAGAATTTTTTACCCAATACTTTAGCAGCTAGCTCTTTACCCATGGTAAATGCGGTAGTTTTGGCAGGTTTCGTGCCATTTGAATTTGCCGCAGCATTGTTAGCAGGCTCATTATCAACCGGTGCTGGATTATTTGCTTTGTTTTCAATGGTCGGCTGGGTTTTGTTACGACCTTTTAACATATAATAAGCGGCACCAAGTACGCCAAGTTTAATAAGGTTTGATTTGTTTACACCATTTGGGAATTGCATAGTATCCTCACTTTTGTTGTAGTTGTTAAAATCTTAAATTAATAGTTATCGCTAATGGGTTTATTGTAGCCAAAATTTAAGCATTTTACTAAAGTAATTAGGTTACCAATATTTATTGTTTGCCATCATTGGGTTATCGTTTGGTAAACTGGGTAAAATCCTTTTAAGGTTAAAAAAAAGCTGACAGGGTTTGTCAGCTTCTCTGCGGTTATGGTGATGACTGTATCAATGTATCAATGCTCTCGTGTGGCGCTAAAGGTAATTTCTGGATAACGTTCTTCCATCAATTTAAGATTAACCCGGCTTGGGGCAAGATAGGTCAAATAACCACCACCATCGACAGATAACTGGTCGTGGGCTTTTTTCTTAAACTTCTCAAACGCCACTTTGTCATCACAGTGTACCCAGCGCACCGTCGCAATCGATACAGGCTCAAAGGTACATTGCACTTTATATTCTTCAAGGAGGCGATGCGCGACCACTTCAAACTGTAGCACCCCTACCGCGCCCAAAATCAAATCATTGTTGATTTGCGGCATAAATACTTGGGTGGCGCCTTCTTCTGATAGCTGCTGTAGACCTTTTTGCAGTTGTTTGGATTTTAGTGGGTCTTTGAGTACCACACGGCGAAACAATTCTGGCGCAAAGTGGGGAATGCCTGTGAAGTTTAAAGTTTCGCCTTCGGTAAAGCTATCGCCAATTTGGATGGTGCCGTGATTATGTAAGCCAATGATATCGCCCGAATACGCTTCTTCCAGCGCTTCGCGGTCACCTGCCAAAAAGGTCAAGGCATCTGAAATGCGTACTTCTTTGCCCAAGCGCACATGTTTCATTTTCATGCCTTTTTCGTACTTGCCTGAACACACCCGCATAAAGGCAATACGGTCACGGTGTTTTGGGTCCATGTTGGCTTGAATTTTAAAGACAAAGCCCGAGAATTTTTCTTCATCGGCTTTGACGGTGCGTTCAACGGTGTCATGGTCTTTAGGGGCTGGGGCGTATTGGGTCAGTACATCAAGCACCATGTTAATCCCAAAGTTACCCAATGCCGTACCAAATAGCACAGGCGTTTGTTTACCGGTCAAAAATTCATCGACATCCCAATCTTCATGTGCCATTTTTGCAAGCTCTAGGCTTTCTTCAAATTCACGGAAGGCAATTTCACCGATTCTCTCGCGGACATCTGGATAGTCATAGCCGTCACGGCTCTCAATCTCGACAATCTCAGTACCATGACCTTTTTGATAAAAGTAGGTTTTATCCTCGCTGATGTTGTACACCCCAACAAAATGCTGACCTGTACCAATCGGCCACGTCATCGGCACACATTGGATTTTTAGGACGTTTTCAATTTCATCAAGCAGTGATAGCGGGTCACGGATTTCGCGGTCAAGCTTGTTGACAAACGAGATAATCGGCGTGTCACGCATCCGACATACTTCCATCAGCTTGATGGTTCGTTCTTCGACCCCTTTTGCCCCATCAATCACCATCAGTGCGCTGTCCACCGCGGTTAAGGTACGATAGGTATCTTCTGAAAAGTCGGCGTGACCTGGGGTGTCTAGCAGATTAACCATGTTGTCGGCATAGGGAAACTGCATCACAGAAGTGGTAATTGAGATACCACGCTCTTGCTCCATGCTCATCCAGTCAGATGTCGCATGTTTGTCGGTTTTGCGTGATTTGACTTCGCCTGCGCGCTGAATCGCTTGCCCCCACAGCAGTAATTTTTCGGTCATGGTGGTTTTACCGGCATCGGGGTGCGAGATAATAGCAAAAGTGCGGCGTTTGGCGATTTCAGAATGTAGTGACATAGTGTTTGACTTAAAAGTAGCGAGGCTTGATAACCGATAAAAGAAAGAATAAAAAAGATGGCATATTGTAGCCGATTTTACGTTTGATTGCGATTTTCACGGGTTATTATTGCGCATCGCGCGGATGATTTTGACAAAATTTTGGCATAAATCTAATACTTTAATCACTAAAATTGTGTTAATTTTAGCTTATCTTTTTTTATCTTGTTAAGATGTTATTTATGACCGCTGAACCACTTGGCAACAATCCTGAACCAGCACTTGAAAATAAAAAAAACGTTTCGACCATTCCTCATGGAGGCGATCCTTTTTTGACCAACGATCGACTACAGTGGTCAGATATGAAGAGTTTTTTGTTAGCGATTAGTAGCGTGATTGTTGTCTGGGTGCCTGTGCTATTGCTACATCTTACCTTGGTGCTTTTTGCAACTTTAATAACTTATGCGCTGGTTCGCGGTATTGCCGGCTGGATTCATCGGCATGTCATTGCCTATATGCATAGCGCCTCGCGTCAGCAGCGTATGGGTAAAGTGGCAGAATGGTTTGCTATTGCCATTTTGGCGACCATAATTTCGCTTACTGTGTATGTATTTGGCGATTGGATTGCTGATAAAGCCAGTGTTGATGTGTTTAATAAGCTTATCCGACAGATATTGGACATATTTGACCAGCTTCATACCCTACTACCCGCAAGTATTTCTCAGCATCTACCCATTTCAGTCAGTTCATTTCAAGCTATACTCATGAGTACTATCAAAAGTCATGCGCCACAACTACAGTTAGTGGGTATTCATACGTTGCGCGGGCTTGGTTATGTGCTAGCGGGTGTTGTGATTGGTTGTATTGTCGCGTTGCAAGTACCTGTGAATAGCGCGGCGCATAAAACCCCATTTACCCAGCATTTGCGCCAAAAATTTGATGAACTTATCATGGGGTTTAATGATGTGTTTTTTGCGCAAGTCAAAATCTCTAGTATCAATACCATCTTAACTTCGGTGTTTTTGCTAGGGATATTACCGCTACTCGGTCATCCGCTACCGATGGCGTGGACCGTTGTGCTTATCACCTTTTGTGCAGGGCTATTCCCTGTCGTTGGTAATTTGGTCTCAAACATTGTTATCGTCTTGCTTAGCCTTACTCACGGGCTTGGCATCAGCATTTTATCGCTTGCGTGGTTGGTAAGCATTCATAAACTTGAATACTTTTTAAATGCGCAAATCATTGGTCACAAAATCCGAGCATCTGCTTGGGAATTGTTGTTATTTATTTTGGTGCTTGAAGCGACGTTTGGGTTGGCGGGACTCATTAGTGCGCCAGTGATTTATGCCCAAATCAAACGCATTTTGGCAGATAGAGGCTGGGTTATATAAACTCCCCTACTGGGTACAGGACACATTAATAAATAATTTGCCCAATAAATTGAATTTTTAAATCTTATCGCCATTAATAACAGAACACGGCTTTATTGTTACAGTGTTGTATGGTTGAATGATTAAAAATGTGTTTTAACATCTATAACTGCCAAACTTTTAATGATTGATGTTACAATTTACATCAACATCTTTTGGCGTATTTTGAGGTTTAACCAAAAATTGAAAGATTTTCACGGTGATTATTTTTCAAGGTAATTATAGTGAAAAATCCTAGCAATTTTTAATTTATTGTGCCAAAAAAGCGATTTGCCAATCCACTCATTGATTCATAAGGAATTTTAGCGATGTCTACTATCAATAATAACAACGTTGTACATTTTCATTACACCTTAAAAGACGACGAAGGTAACGTCATTGACCAATCACCAGAAGGTCAACCTTTAGCGTATTTACATGGCTATCAAAACATTATTCCAGGTCTTGAGTCACAATTGGCGGGCAAATCAGTGGGTGATAAATTTACTGCAAGCATTGAACCTGCAGATGCTTATGGCGAATTTGATGATGCGGCAGTACAAGAAGTCCCACGCGAAAACTTCCAAGGTGTCGAAGATATCCAACCAGGCATGCAGTTCCAATCTCAAACTGAAGACGGTCATGTGATGTTAGTCACTGTGAAAGATGTACAAGATGACAAAGTGATTGTTGATGCGAACCATCCTTTAGCAGGCAAAAAACTTCATTTTGATGTGGAAGTGGCAAGCATTCGCGATGCATCAGATGAAGAGTTACAACATGGTCACGTACACGGTGCAGGTGGTCATCACCACTAAGTCATTAGCGAAAATTAAATCGAAGGCTATGATTATAGCCTTCTTTTTTTGTGCAAAATTTTACCCTATGAAATACTTTTACGGGGTGTAAGAAACACTTGATATTATTTACAAAATCATTGATTTAGTTACGTTTTTTGATGCTTTGCTACAGTTTTTACCACACACTGTGCGCTAAATTTTGGCATAATAGTTTCGTACCCAATAAACAATCCAAGCAATAATAAAGATGCATGATTGGGTATATATTTTTAGTTATATAACATTAAATTAATTACAAAAAAGGATACTACTCATGAACGAGAATACGATTAAAGGTCAATGGGAACAAGTTAAAGGCGCTGTAAAAGAAACTTGGGGTGACTTAACTGATGATGAAATCACCCAATTGGAAGGTAATCGCCAAAAGCTATCAGGTAAAATCCAAGAGCGTTATGGCCGCGCCGAAGATGTGGTAGAAAAAGAAATCGACGACTGGTCAACCCGTAACAACTATCGTTTCTAGAATAGATTAACTCATCCTCCAAAGTAAAAAAGCCATATCATCTGATATGGCTTTTTTACCTGCTATCCTAGCATCACTGACCTCATCCCTAAGATCCTTACTAACTGGTAGTGAATTTCTTGACTCATCCTAAGTCTCACTCCACCTGTTTATCAAGCATCATTCCTTAATACTACGATAAACCATTCCTTTATTGGCAATTCTGTCCTTATCTCAATCCTTGAGAACCATCCCTGTGCCGTTGAAGGTATTATTACAAAATTTAATATTCAGTAACAGTGGTACAAACGTCAATGCATGTAAGCTTTTGCTTACACGCATTTTGCCATTAGGGGCGTTGGTTATTGGCTGTCTGTGCATCAAGCATCACATTAGCCGCTTCAATGACAAAAGCTTCACTTTCGGGCAGCTTTGGACGTTCGGCTTGTTTCATATGGCTACGGGCTTCTAACTCTGCATCTTGCGCAGCTTGGTACGCTGTCCACGTGCTATAAGGGCTTTCCCCATTGGCTTGACGTCTTGCATTTTCTGCTGCCAAGGTTTTCGCCTCAATGTTTTTGCGGAAAGTACGGCGGTCATTGATGTCCAATTTGACAGGTTTCTTATCATCTTCCTCATTACGGATTCTGTTGAGTTGGCTTAGATAAGCAAACTGGGCATTGGCTGCTTGACGCTGCTGTGACAAGGCATTGAGCGATTGTAAGGTCTCACGGGAATAGTTGCCCGCAGGTTGGTACGGCGCGGCACGAATGGTATCCCACGCAAGTGGGTTTTTCATGCTACGTTCACCAAACTCCATGCCTTCATAGATATTGACTAAGCGGACATCGGGTACCACACCTTTATTTTGGGTACTGCCGCCAGTGATACGGTAGAACTTACGCTGGGTTAAGGTTGCTGACCCTAAGGCAAGGTTATCAAGCTGAATTTGCGCTGAGCCTTTACCTGTGGTCGTGCTGCCGACAATCAGACCGCGACCATAATCTTGAATCGCTGCCGCAAAAATCTCGCTGGCTGACGCCGAGCCTTGGTTAATGAGTACGCTCATAGGGCCTGTATACAGCTGCTTACCTTTGTCTTCGTCTTCATACACTTGGATATTGCCACGGTTATCACGAATCTGTACCAGCGGACCTGACTTGACGAACAAGCCAATCATCTTAGCGACTTCATCGAGTGAGCCACCTGGGTCATCACGCAGATCTACCACCAAGCCATCAATATTTTGCTGATTCAAGGCTTTTAACGCGTTTTCCGTATCAATGCTGACGCTACGATAGTCTTCTCCCGCACGGCGGGCTTTATAGTTGAGATAAAAACTTGGGATTTCTAGCACACCGATTTTTTTGGCTTGTCCGTTTTTATCTTTGACACTAATTACCCGATGATTGACGCCCGATTCTTCTTGCTGAATCACATCACGTATGAGGGTGACATTACGCGCGCTACTGTCTGGGGTGTTAGGTGCTTTGACGCGCACGGTAACGGATGAACCTTTTTTACCGCGAATGAGGTTCACCACTTCACGTGTCGAATAACCGACGGTATCGACCATGCCTTTATCTTCAGTCGATACGCCGATGATTAAGTCATTGGGTTTGATTTGACCCGAACGAGCGGCAGGCCCACCATCAACTAAGCTGATAATGCGGGTGTAGTCAGGATTCTTGCGATCGGGCTGAATCGAGACACCGATACCGACCAATTCAAGCGTCGATTGGATTTGCATCTCATTGGCTTGCACGGGGGCAAAATAATTACTGTGCGGGTCATAGGCTGCCATCGCTGCATTTAATAGGGTTTCAACGATTTGGTCGCTATCGATACGCTGCAGCTGGGCATATTGGCGCTTTAAACGCTGGGCCAGCACTTGGCTTGGTGAGCGCGTTTCGTTTTTGACTAAATCACTGGCGTTGTATTTATCGGCATTTTCTTGCAAAAACTTGTCTTTGTTTTTGTCTTCATCTTGATTGATGGTCATGCCAATCAGCTGGTAGGTCAGCTGTTTGCGCCAAAAATCGCGTTGCTCGGCAACGGTTTTAAAGCGTGGCAATTTTTCACGGTTCATAATGACCGTTTCGTTGCTCTGTAAGCTCACAGGGGATTTTAACAAGCTATCGGCAAAGGTGTAATACGCTTTTGAGCGTTCAATAAAACGCTGATAAATTTCAAAACCCGCTTTTAAATCACCGCGTTTGAGATAATCGGCGAAACTATTGCCATATTTTTGGGTAAATTCATCGATATCGGACTGCAAAAATACGCTATGATTGGGGTCAAGCGCATCAAAATAGTCGCCTAAAATTTGCTTGCCTGTTGCAGCGTCCATTTTTTTATCTAGATAATGGCTACGATCCAACAACGCTGCGACTTGCCGAGTCACCTGCCGCTGCTCGTTATTGATCTGCCCGACGCTCGTCGACGCTGCAATGGCGGTTTGGTAACTTTGTCCCAGTATCGCCCCACCCATCAACAGGGCAAATACACTGGCGGTAAGTTGTTTGTATTGCATGACTTTCCTTACTCTATTTAATGAAGCGATAAACAGAAAAAACTGACAGCCCATCTTAGCACTGTCAGTTTTTCCACACCATACAAAACGTGTAAATGTTCGACTCAAATCATCTATCAAACCTCACCGTTTGTAGCGGTAAGTTGTTGGGTTAGCCAATCAATTGATTGTCTTTAAACAGTTGGTTTAATTGCGCGGCAGTGAGCAATTGTTTTTCACCGTCTTGGCGATTGACATATTCGTATTTTACCTCGCCTGTTTCACTGATATTTTTCTCTGAGATAACGATACGATGGGGAATGCCAACGAGCTCTAAATCGGCGAATTTTACCCCAGCGCGCTCGTCTCGGTCATCAAGTAGCACATCAACACCTTGGGCTTTTAGCTCAGTGTAAAGCGCTTCGGCAAGTTGCATTGCATTGTCCCCTTTCGCTGGGTCTAGAGCATCTTTCATTTTGCCTTTAATCATCGGCACAATCGCCACAGTGAATGGCGCAAGGCTCTCACCTGTGCTACTGGTTTTCCAAATGATACCATTGTTATCGTGGTTTTGTTCAATGGCGGCGGCGACGATACGGGTCACGCCGATACCATAACAGCCCATCATAGTAATGACAGGTTTGCCCTGCTCGCCCATCACCGCACAGTTTAACGCTTTGGCGTATTTGTCACCCAATTGGAAGATATGACCAACTTCGATACCGCGGCGGATTTGTAAAGTACCTTGTCCATCTGGGCTTGGGTCGCCTTCCACCACGTTGCGAATATCGGCAATTTCGGTGATGGACGCATCACGCTCCCAGTTGACGCCTGTGGTATGAAAATCTGGCTTATTGGCACCGCTAACAAAATCTGAAAGCAGTGCAGCAGCACGATCTACAATCACTGGCATGTTCAAATCAAACACCCCGATATACCCTTTGTGCAGCCCCGCTGCTTGCATCGCCTCTTCGCTCGCCATGGTGAGTGGGGCTTTGACTTGCGCCAATTTTTCGGCTTTGATTTCATTTAGGGTATGATCGCCCCTTAACACTAACGCGACTAAGGTGGTTTTACCTTCTTCGGTAGCTTCACCTTCGACGATTAAAGTTTTGACCGTCTGTGATAATGGCAAGCCTAAATGCTCAGCCACTTGCTCACAAGTTGGCATATTGGGCGTACTGACCGCTGTTTTATTTTGCGTTGGGGCAGCACGTTCACCGACCGCCACCGCTTCAGCAAGCTCAATATTGGCCGCATAATCTGAGCTATCTGAAAACACGATATCGTCTTCACCACTGCCCGCGAGTACTTGAAACTCATGCGACGCAAATCCACCAATCGAGCCAGTATCGGCTTGCACCGCACGAAAGTCTAACCCAAGACGGGTAAAGATATTATGATAAGCGCGGTACATATCATCATAGGTGCGCTGTAATGAGGGTTGGTCGATATGAAACGAATAGGCATCTTTCATGATAAATTCACGTGAACGCATCACCCCAAAGCGTGGGCGAATTTCGTCACGAAATTTGGTTTGTACTTGGTAGTAGCTCACAGGGAGCTGCTTATAGCTTTTTAGCAAGTTACGCGCGATATCGGTTATCACTTCTTCATGCGTTGGACCTAACACAAAGTCGCGTTGGTGACGGTCTTTAAACCGCAGCAGTTCAGGACCATAGGCTTCCCAGCGACCTGATTCTTGCCAAAGCTCGGCCGATTGCACCACAGGCATTAGCAGCTCTTGGCAGTTGATGGCATCCATCTCTTCACGGATGATTTTTTTAACTTTTTGTAAGGTTTTTAGACCCATCGGTAGCCACGTGTAGAGACCCGACGCAGATTTACGAATCATCCCTGCACGGAGCATTAATTGGCTGGAGATGATATCAGCATCACTTGGGGTTTCTTTTAACGTTGCAAAAGTAAATTGACTGGCTCGCATGGCACACCTTGTTTGTACGGCTTGAAATAAGAAAAAAACGAGAATGGATAGACTATTTGGTAAACCGATTATCTTATTTTATGCCACTGGGTGGTGCAATAGTTTTTTTAATTTTTGCCAAGTCGATGCCGTATTTTTGGACTTAGCATTTTTGCACTTATCATTTTTGGTTTTAGCATTTTTATAAATTAGGACAATTTGGTCATACCTATTGGCTATTTAAACTAACTGCATTGAAATTATGGCAAGTCATAACCATACAAAATAGCATCCACTATTAAATAAACGATTAGGAATGGATACATGACCCAACTCCCCACTTCATCTTCTACGCCATCAGCTGAGGCAAAACCGACTACAAACTTGCCAGAACCGCCCGCACCGGGTAACAAAAAGCCGGTTTCTTTTTGGCTGAGTTTATTTTTACTGGCGGTGATTGCGGTGGCGGGTTGGCTATTTTTGCAGTGGCAACAAGCAAATACGCCTAAAAAAGTTGAGGTTTTAACCCGCGAAGGCGTGGTCACTAAGATTCAAAGCCTCAATCGACTACAAACCGTGGCCTATAATGTCGATACCGTTATCACTAGCCAAAAAGAGGGCAATTGGTACGCCCTGTGGCAAGATCAACAAAAGGGGCTGTTTGTCGCTCATGGACGGGTGACCGCAGGCATTGACTTAAATCAATTAAAACCCACTGATGTACAAGTGACCCCAGATGGTAGCCATGTCAGTATCACCTTGCCCGCTGCGCAGATTTTGGATAGTTATTTAGATAACATTGAAGTGTATGATATCCAAACAGGGGTATTTGGCATGGTGCAAGCCGACCCGCAAATATTTAACCAAGCGCAAGAGGCTGGCAAAAACCAAGTGCTGACATCGGCTTGCCGCTCTGGCATTTTACAAACTGCCAATGATAATGCCCAAAAACAAGTGCAATCGCTATTTGCACTGGCAAATGTACAAGTCACTGTGAAAGTCACCGCGCCTGCTAAAAATTGTGGTTAAACCAATTTTTTGGCTATCAATAACACCAAGCCAAGGATAAAAGCGCTTTTTTGTTTTATGTTATTTTTGTGCTGTCAGAATTGGTATGAAAGGCATAAATAATAGATATGTAACCTACCTTAATCATAGGAATATTGCTAAAATCTCAACTTTAAAACCCGCTAGTTTTAGACGACATTTATTTGCTACTCTCATCAAAAATTGCAATAAATTAACGTATCCATTTCACCAAGGGTTAGGTTAATTTATTGCAAGGATGCTTGATGGCGTTTTAGTTGTGTAAAAGGTCAATTCGCTAGCTGTTGGAGAGTTTACTCAATGAATGTCACGTCTGCCTCAGATCGTCTAAAAAAAGTGATGCGGATTGCTTTGGTTGGCATCAAGCCTGGCGACCAAGTGATGCTAAAAGGCTATCTACGCATCTTGCTGAGACTCGAAGCAGACCTTGAATGGGTATCAGCGAACAATCAGCAAATTGATTTATTTATGGTCAATCATGATTTTCGTCATGCTGAAAGCGTTCAAAAGTTAATTAATAGCAAACCCAATACAGCCACTATTTATACCGCTCGTAGTGAGACGGAAAACGGCTATTTATCGCAAGATTTATTGGTGTTACCCATCAAAGATTTTGCGCCATTGAGCGAGTGGTTGTTCTCACAATTGCCGTTTTTTTCTGGTATGCCTGTCGACAATATGCCATCCGCTGCCGCTAAACTCACCGCTGATGTCGCTCACGCTTATCAATCAGCGACAGACAATACCTTAACACTAGCGCTTAGTCTTTAATGCGCCTGCTCGAGTTGGCAATCCATCATCTGGTGTTGCCCAGTCTACGCAATTTTTAGCTGTTATAAACAGTGATACCCCAATGCCCCTAACCCTCTTGCCAAATCTAGTCAGTCGGTGAATTAGCGCTAGAGGGGGCATTAACGCATTGGTCTATATGGCACACCTGGGCAGGAACGCTTTAGCTTTATTTGGCCGATGTTATCGCAAAGCGATGGGCATTTTTAAAACCTTTACGCTAGTAAATATTTGGATACAAATATGAATGATTAGTTGTTTCAAATGGACAGCCGTATTAAGCCCAGTGAGCCATTTATTGTGCTATCTAATGAAGAATTGCACGAATTAATCCATACCATAAATGGCTATGAATAAAGCAGCTAATCGTTTGACAGAGCATGATAAAGCATCTCATTAATGTAGCGTTAGTTTACACGGTAACCATTCACCATTAACTATTAGCCATGGAAAAGCGCTCAACAGCATTGAGGGCTTTTTTCATGTCCATCCTATTACATCACGCTATCACACCATCCTATCACGCAATGAATTTGTAGCATTTTCTGCATTTCATCCGACTTTTTATACAACTTAAGTTTAATAATTTAGCAAAATGTGATTTAAAAATTGCTATGGATTGCCCCATTACCTTTCATCGGTATAATTCATCATTTTGTCATATAACCTAACTACACTACCGTCACCGACGGACGATGGTTTATCGATTTTCTCAATAGGATGACGCAATTTGGGAAATTGAGATGAACCATCGTTTTTATTTTGCGTTAACGGCTGCTGTTAGAGTTTGTAAGCTTTTTTACTTGGGGCTAAGCGGTGCAATAGGTCATTTAATTAGCCAATCAATTTGCCAACAGATAAGTGACAATGATGAATTTTTCCAACCTTACCACACGTTTGCTATGCGTTTTATTGCTGGTTTTTTTGGTGTTTTTGGCGATGGTGTATTGGATTATTGACCAACAAGCCAAGCCTAACGTCGCCAAACTGACCTCTCAGACTATCATTGAAACTGGCAATGAGGCGGTGAATGGTATTTTGTCGCGTGTAAGTCAAATTGATGGCATGGCAGTGACAGCGAGCCGTATGACCGGCAGTTTGCCCAAGAATGCCGATATCATCAACACCAGTGTTGGCAATTTAATGGCAAATATGGATAAAGGCATTGTCGGTGGCGGTGTGTGGTACGACCCTTTGATGTACAAACCTAACGTCGATGAAGCCGCGTTTGTTTGGCAACGCGATATGCAAGGTGTCATGCAGTCTGCCAGCCAATATCAAGCCATCAATCCTGGCTATCAAGCACCAAGCAAACTTACCGCAAATCGGGTAGCCGACCAAAAAACCCAACCACAGCTTGCCATGCCCTATTACCGTGATTGGTGGTATGTGCCCGCCGTATATGCCAATCATGACCACTGTGTGTGGAGCCGTGCTTATATTCACCCGGCGACCAAACAGCCCGTCATGACCTGTGCCAAGGCGATTTTTAATGCGCAAAACAATGGTTTTGAAGGTGTGGTGAGTTTTGATGTGCTGCTCGGGCGTATGCAGTCGATGGTCAAAGAATGGCAACGCAAAACAGGCGGTTATGTGTTTTTGGTCGATATGAACAACAACTTTTTGACCTTCCCCAATGAAGCCCAAGTCAAACAAGTGACTGCTACTAATCCGCAAGGCGAAATGATTGACGTCAATAGTTTTGCCAAGAAAAACCCTGATTTTGCCCCCATTGCCAAAAGCTTAGACAACATCAATGACAACATCATCAAGCAAGCGCAAAAAATAGACGGTGGTAAATTTGATTTTACCGCCAATACGCTAGTGAGTAGTACCAACCTACAAAAAATTTCTCCCTCAGAGGCACGCATCATTTCAGCCATGCTAATGACCCAAAGCGGGCAAAATGAAAATCTCAACGCTACTCATTTTGTCGAACAAGTCAGCTTAGACAACGATTTATTGCTCAAAACCCCTTCCACAGCGTTTATTTTTGCCATGCCGATGACCAATTGGAAAATGGTCATCGTCAAACCCAATCAAGAGCTGATGTTATTTGCCAATCAGTTAGGTAAACAGCTGCAATGGTATATGCTATTGGGTTTCTTACCGGTACTGCTATTAAGTGGTTATATTTTCCACCGTATTTTGGCGGTACCGCTGCACCAAGTCGCTCGTAACGTCCGTGAAATCGGTCAGTTGATTGCACAAAAAAAATATCTGTCACTCAGTGATCACAAATTACCACCGGCAAACATTCAAGAAATTGGCGTGATTACTGACTCGATGAACCAGCTGGTTGATCGGGTGGTCGAGAACGAAGGCGCATTAGCACAAGTCAATGAACGCTTAGAGCAGCAAGTGGCAGAGCGTACCGAAAACTTACACCAAGCATTAAAAGATTTAAAAGCCTCTCAAGTGCAGTTAGTACAATCAGAGAAAATGGCAACCATCGGTCAAATGGTCGCAGGTGTTGCCCATGAAGTGAACACGCCATTGGGCTATGTGGGTAGTAATTTAGAGTTGATTGATGAAAATATCGTACGTTATGACGAACTGATTGACCATACCCAGCAGCTCAAACAACTGATGCAAGCGTCGCCGACTGATACAGCAACCATCAATCAAACGATTGAACAAACCATTGCTTGCAGTGATGAATTGGTCGCCGATGCGGTGAGTGATGATTTGCATGGATTGGTGGATGATGCCAAATTTGGGGTTAGCCAAATCTCAGAATTGGTCGTCAATTTACGTGATTTTTCTCGCATCGACCAAGCCAAAATCAAAGCCGTCGATATCAACGACTGTATCAAAAACTCCCTAGTCATTGCCCGTAACAATATCAAGCATTTAGAGGTGATAACTGAGTTAAATGCTATCGAACCGGTTAGTTGTAACCCATCCCAGATTAACCAAGTGCTGCTAAATCTATTTAATAACGCAGCACAAGCGATGGGGCAAACTCAGCACCCCACATTACACATTACTAGCACAGAAGACGGCGCCAATGTGTATATCAGCGTGGCGGACAACGGTACTGGGATGAGCGCTGAGACCCAAGCCAAGATTTTTGAACCATTCTTTACCACCAAAGCGGCAGGCGAAGGTACGGGACTGGGTCTTGCCATTTCGACCCAAATCATGGAACAGCATAACGGCGATATTCATGTGCAATCACAACTTGGCGAAGGCACGACATTTACCATCAGATTGCCCAAAACAGCGATTAGCAGCGAGCAATCACCCAAGCTTTTAATCGCAGAAGAAAGCTAATGCTAATGATAGATAACCGATGGCTGACAGGCAATCTGCTCAGCCATACACGAGCCACACTTGATTGTGGTCAACCTTAATTGTAGTCAACCTTGATTTTAGTCAACATACCTAAGTGACATGACCATGATAACGACTGTAACCAAACCCAAAATCGCCTTTATCGATGATGAAGACCGCATTCTACGCAGCCTAAAAATGCATTTTCGCGCCACCCATGATGTGTTTACCACTACCGAGCCCGATGAGCTACTAAGCTTTGTGCAAAATAACGAGGTCCAAGTGGTGATTAGCGACCAACGCATGCCAAAAAAACTGGGTGTCGAAGTACTAAAAGAGGTCAAAGACATATCACCCCATACTATCCGCATCTTATTGACCGGCTATGCAGACTTAACTGCAGTAATTGATTCCATCAACGAAGGGGAGATTTTTCGCTATATCACCAAACCTTGGCAGACGGATGAGCTTAAAAATATCGTCAATCAAGCCACCCAAATCGCGCTGCAAACCAAAGATGTATTCAAAGAAAATCTGCAGGTCGCTCAGCCAACCATCGCCAAACGCAAAGTGTTGGTGATCGATGACAGTGAGATGGTATATTTACAGATGCAGCAAAAATTCACCCAGTTTGAAACGCACTGGGCAAATTCATTAGAAAAAGCGATTGAGTTACTTGAAAATGACCGTTTTGGGGTGGCAATCACCGATGTGTCCTTGGGTGGCGAGAATATTTCACCCGTAATCTATGCATTAAAACAAAGCTTTCCAGATTTAGCGGTATTGGTACTCACCTCACTCAACGATAGCCACACCTTAATCGACTTGATCAATAAAGGGCAAGTCTATCGCTACCTACCGCGCCCCAGTAATTTGTTGTTACTCGAAATCAGTATTCAGCGCGCTTATGATTATCACGAAACCTTAGTCAATCAACCAAAATTACAAGCGCGACATGTCGTTGATGCGGTCACTGAAGTTGAAACGCGTAGTTTTGGTAATAAAGTCAAAAAATTCTTATCACGCTTTGGTATTGGTAAATCGCGCTTTGCCTAGCTTAAAATCTAGTGGGTAAGATAACAAGTTCAAAGCGTCGCATTTGAGCCGTCTCAATCAATGTTAGCCATAAAAAAACCGCCCAGAGTCACGACTTAGGCGGTTTTTTGAACGGTATTTGATAGCCAATGATTAAGCTGTTTGCTCGTACACTGGGTGTTTGGCGCAGATTGCTTGGACTTTTTCACGCACTTCGCCGATAACTTTTTCATCACCACGGCTATCGAGCACATCACAAATCCAGCCAGCCAATTCTCTTACTTCCGCTTCACCAAACCCACGGGTAGTGACTGCGGGCGTACCAATACGCACCCCTGACGTCACAAACGGTGATTTAGGGTCATTTGGTACCGCGTTTTTGTTGACGGTGATGTGGGCATCGCCCAACCATTTATCCGCTTCTTTACCGGTGATTTCTTGTTTGATTAAGCTAATCAGCATTAAGTGATTTTCCGTGCCGCCCGAGACGATGTCATAACCACGAGACATGATGACGTCTGCCATGGCTTTGGCGTTTTTAACCACTTGTTGTTGGTAGGCTTTGAAATCTTCGCCTAACGCTTCTTTAAAACACACAGCTTTACCCGCAATCGCGTGCATCAATGGACCACCTTGGTTGCCAGGGAACACGGCAGAGTTGAGTTTTTTCTCAATCTCTGGGTTGGCTTTTGCCAAGATTAAGCCGGAACGTGGACCGCGTAGGGTTTTGTGGGTAGTGGTGGTAGTAACGTCAGCGATTTGCACAGGGCTTGGATAAACACCTGCGGCAACCAGTCCTGCTACGTGCGCCATGTCGACCATCAAGTATGCGCCAACGCTGTCTGCGATGTCACGGAATTTTTGCCAATCAACCACTTGGCTATAAGCAGAAAAACCCGCGATAATCATTTTGGGTTGGTGCTCTTTGGCTAGGCGTTCGACTTCATCATAGTCGATTAGGCCCGTTTCTTTGTTTAAGCCATATTGTACGGCTCTATAGTTGATACCAGAGAAGTTTACATGCGCGCCATGCGTCAAGTGACCGCCATCGGCAAGGCTCATGCCAAGTACCGTGTCACCTGCTTTTAATAAGGCCAAAAATACCGCGCTGTTGGCTTGGCTACCCGCGTGTGGCTGAACGTTGGCATAGTCTGCGCCAAATAGCGCTTTGGCACGGTCAATCGCTAATTGCTCAACCACGTCAACATATTCACAGCCACCGTAATAACGTTTGCCTGGATAACCTTCCGCGTATTTATTGGTCAATTGGCTACCTTGCGCTTCCATCACCGCTGGTGAACAGTAGTTTTCTGAGGCAATCAGTTCAATATGGTCTTCTTGACGTTTGGCTTCATTGTCCATCGCTTGGGCAAGTTCAGCGTCAAACTGGTGAATAGTGACATTTTTAAACATGGCAATTTCCTTTTAAGTGAGTCAAAAAATGGGCAGATAAAACCGAAAATATGGCTTAGTTTAGCATGGTTTGGTTGTTTGAGTTAGCATAATCCACAGGTTTGGCTGAATTTGTCCTATTACTTGTCGTCGACTACTGACCTGACTGATATTGGTTTGAAAAACTCGTTAATACAATGCGCCATCCAAAAAATTTTCATAAAAAAGACAGTTACCCTAACTGTCTTTTTTTTGGCTAACTATTTAAACACTAGCGCACAGCAACCAGTGGTTTTTGTACTCATCCTTCTCCTTTGTCAGTGCTGACATGAATCATGCCGTTTTCTTCTTCACCCATAAGGCTATTTTCAAATGCCGGTAAAAAAGTCTCACTAATCAAAAAATGCCTGCCTTGCCACTGGTAAAGGGTGGTGCGCCGCCAGCCTTGCGCTGTTACATCAATCCAGCGATTGGTCATCACTGCCCCACCCCGCCCAAATAAAATATAACCAATCGGTGTCGTGCCCAGATTCGCCAGTTTTCGCGCATTACCAATAAGGCTGGCAAACGGAAATACTGACCGCGCCACCACCCACGCATCTTGATTAGGCTTGCCAAATAATAAGGCTTCGCGCACCCAAGCCGATTGGCTCACCCCAAGCGGTAACTGCAGTTGGCGCTTTTCGCTCAGGGACAAGGTTTGCCGCCCTTCAAACGTCGGCTGTACGATGAGTTTATGCTGAGATAAGGCTTCAAATTTGGCGGTGAGCGACCCTGTTGACGTCAGCCAAGGGATAAGTTTCGGCGGTATCTGCTGTTTGTGTGCTGCGCTCAAATGCGCGAAAGCTAAGTTTAGGTTTAGGTTTAGACCAACATTTATCATTATTTTTTCAAAAACTCATTATCGGGTATTGTGCCTTGCGCGGCAACGTCGCCAAAAAATTGGCTTTTATAGGTGTCATTAAAAGGTAGTGCGGTCATCGCATCGGCTTGATACGCCAATACAGCGTGCTGTTCGTCTTGACAAAACTGGGCAATGGCAGGGGCAAACACTTTGTCGTAGACACGGTGTAGCGAATGAGTCAACACCGGATAAAAGCCGCGAATCAACTTGTGCTCCCCTTGGGTACCAGGGTCAAAGTAGCGAAGGCCATGCTTGATAGCAAACTCAATGCCTTGGTAATAACACAGCTCAAAATGTAAACAATCATATTCTTCTAGGCAGCCCCAATAGCGACCATATAACGTACTGATAGCGGCATCGTCATCGAAAAAAAACAAACTACAAGCCACGATATCGCCATGCGCGTTATGCGCTTGAGCGAGCATCAGCTTGTCTGCCATAGTCTGCCCAAGCTGCTTAAAAAACGCTAAATTCAAATACGGCTGCCGCCCTCTGACCAGATAGGTCATGGCATAGCATTGATAAAAAACTGCCCAATCCGCCTCGGTGATATCGTCACCGAGTTTAACTTGACAACTTAGATTTTGTTTAAGCACCTTTTGGCGTTCAACCTTAATTGATTTGCGTTTTTTGGCAGTTAATGTTGCCAAAAACTCATCAAAATTGGCGCATTTTTTATCCTCTAGATTGCGATTTTGCCATAAAAACTGACAGCTTAGCCGCTCACAAAGATTGGGCACATTTTGCAACGCTTGGACGTTTTTCGGGGAGAAAAACAGTCCGTGCCAAGTGGATGCTTGATAGCGGCTCGCCAAGTCATCAATCGCTTGTAGTAAGGTCTCATACAGTGGCGCGGTTAATGACTTGCCTTGTGCCACCCAAATCCGCTCGCCGGTGACGGGGATAAAGGGCACGCTTGTCACCAATCTTGGATAATAATTTCTACCATAGCGCTCAAAGGCTTCTGCCCAGCTAAAATCGAACACATATTCGCCTTGGTGATGCTTTTTGATAAACACGGGCATCACGGCAATCAGTTGAGCACTGTCATCGACAATCTGCACATACTGCACCCACCAATCGCTGCGCCAGCCAATCAGCTTTGCATCTATCAGCGCTTGCCAAAAATCAAAGTGCATAAAGGGCGTATCAGGCGTCTGCCACTTTGTCTGTGAGCGCCAGTCAAACTCAGTGGTAAATTGATAGTGATAGGACATATGTTAGTATTATTGTAGTTGTATGAAGGGATTATTATACCTTGTTTTTAGCCAAAAATACGGGCTTATCCTTTTGCACAATTTGGCACAATTTTGCAAAATATGTATGGCGTTGGGCGGAGCAGTTTATAACGGTGACTTTGTTGCAATAACCAAATTGCAATAGCCAAGATTAGCGTTTACACTGAACAACTTAGCAGCCAACTGCTCGATGTGTTTTAAGCTTTTTCACTCACTTGTCATCCTCTACCATGCCGACACTGATTTTATTTAACAAACCTTATGGCGTACTCAGCCAATTTCGCAGCGATGACAATAACAATTTTGCGACGCTCAGCGATTATTTTAGCGATAAAAGCCTACGCGTGGCGGGGCGATTAGATGCCACTTCCGAAGGATTGCTACTGTTAACCGCTGATGGGCAGGTTAATAAAGCCTTGACCCATCCACCCAAAGCCAATGCAGGCAAACAACAAGGCAAAACCTACTGGATACAGGTGGAAGGCGATGCAAGCGATGCCCAGTTACAACAACTACAAACAGGGGTGCCACTCAAAGACGGTATCACCTTACCTGCCGAAGTTGTAAGACTAAGCGAAGCACAAATTGCCGAGCATATTTGGCAAGCGCCTGACAAGATTGCCAAACGCAAAGTCACCACGTGGCTCGCCATTACTATTTTTGAAGGTAAAAATCGTCAAGTACGTCGCATGGCTGCCCATGTGGGGCTGCCCTGTTTGCGGCTGATTCGCATGGCATCGAGTGGCTTTAGCTTGGGAAATTTAGAGGTTGGCGCATCCACACAAATACCGCTATCACCTGCCGATTTAAAGCGACTGGGTGTCCAACCTTTATCCGCGGCAACGACAACGCCACAATCGCGCAAAAAACCTCGCCTGTTAACGCCTAAATCGCCACAATCAAAGCACCCCACAAGCCGACGACGTAGGCAGCCATAAGGAAACAGCCATGATTGGTTACATCTATCGTTTTTTTCAAAGCCGCCCTCGTCTACTGTTAGGATTTGCCACGATGTTGGTGGTGTATTTTGGACTATCAGCGCTAGTTGGTCTATTACCCAAAGATTGGACGTTGGCGGTAGCCTACGATAAATTAAAGTTTGTGACGCAATTTTTGCTGGCTTGGAATATCGGGCTTTGGGTGTATTTACTGGCTATTTTTCGGATGATGTATAAAGCCGATCAAAATGCAATTTTGGATAAAGCCCATGCTGAAGACGAAGGCACGGTGTTAATGCTGATTTTGGTTTTTGTCACAGCCATTGTCAGTATGCTCGCGATTGTCGTAGAGTTGGGCGCGAGCAAGGACGCCAAAGGCGCTTTGATGCTGTTTCATATCACGCTCACCGCCATGACGATTTTGACGGCTTGGTTGTTTATCCATACCATGTTTGCTATTCATTACACCCACGAGTATTTCTTGCTTAAAGAAGAAAAAAACACAGAAATGCTAGACTTTCCTAACGATGATGACCCCGCCTACTGGGATTTTTTATATTTTTCCTACATTATTGGCACATCTGGTCAAACAGCGGATGTCGCCTTCAATACCCAACAAAGTCGGATCATCGGTACCATTCATTGTGTGTTATCATTTTTCTTTAATACTGCAATTTTAGCCTCATTAATTAATATGTCAGCGGGTCTAATCGGTTAAATAAGTCGGCTAAATAAATCAGCCCAATAAGTCAGCTAAATAAGTCAGTTCAATTCAAGGCAATACATCGTCAAAATCGCTTGCTGTATGAGTTATACTATCGTCGCTTGTCTTCCTCGACTTAACATAAATTTATATGACTATAATATACCGCTATTCTAATATCCCGCTACTTTATAACTAGGAAATTGTATGATCGCACAATATTTGATGGTCGATAACGCCCTGCTCGAGCAACTGCAAAATGCCACTGATACAGCTCGAACCGCGTTACTTGAAAGTATGAGTGAGCAGCCTCAAGCGCAATTGGTAGATTTGGGCAAACTGTGGGACATTATCCATTTTGTGTTAACCAAACACAGCGCTACCCAACCTGTACCTGATGAGCCTGTCAGCGAGTTTGTGGTGGGTGTGGAAACTTTTAGTGACAGTGAAGATGCCGATTTTATTGCTTTTACCCCGTGGGCACATATTGTCGAAATCGTCGATGCACTAGAACAAATAAACTTTAAAAAACGCTTAGAAAAAGTCTCGATGAAGTCACTACGTGAGCAAGCCATTTTCCCACCCAATATTTGGCAAGACAAAAAGGAACACTTGGATAAAGAATTGCTAGCTTCATATAATGAGTTATTGGGGTTTTATAATAATGCCTTAGACAATGGCAATAACATTGTGGTGAGTATTTTATAACGCCGCTCATGGTCCGTTTTTATTTTTTGAACCAAAAAAGCACCTTTTATATATAAGGTGCTTTTTTTATCAATTCACGAGACTGTAAAATATTTTGTGTAAACCTATGAAGGTAGCCTAAAGTAGCAGCATAATTAATAACCAACAAATATCTTGTATTAATACCCCTCCACCCGATGTCCATATAACATCACGAATTGTCGCATCGCAGGCTTCCAA
>BMPS01000003.1 GCA_014647715.1 Streptomyces cinereus | reverse complement strand
GGCTGCAGTTAGCCAGACAGGCTAAACGGTTAAAACAATCTTTATATCAGGTTAAAAGGGGTTTACTCAGTGATTATTTGCGTGAGCAGTTACGCTCGCCTTCGGTCGTCTTTGCGTAAGTCCTAATATAAATCGATTTGCTGACTCTGCATTCCAAATATACTCACTAAGCAATATTTCACCAATACAAGCATGACTCGCACCAACAAACGCATCAATGGTTCTGCTGTAGCAGTAATCATTATCATAAATTTCAAAAAATGATCTTTGAAACTGATTTAGAGTCGAAACAACACTTAGTATATCTATCGATCGTAGACTGCTATGTTGATTTAGAATGTTTTTTACAAAGCTATCGATTTGGTGAAAAATGCTAATAGATTCTAGATTTAAAACTGGCATTACCTTTACTCCATTTGATTGATTTCATATCAAATGGAGAATCAATATTTTTTCAGTCCAATAGTTTTGAACTAAAATCGATCAAATAATCTTATATTTATTATTATTAGATATATACCTTCGTCTTCCAAAAAATTTGAGCCCTAGAATGACAACAATTTTGAGTAATAACTAATTAGAAAAAAGGGATTTATTAAGGTATTAGGACAGATGAATTTAAAAATGGACTTGACTCAGAATTTGCATTTTAAATTGTTAATCAGAGCTTTTTTAGAAATCTGAAAACTACCTAAACAACTTTTTTATCAATTTAGCTACCAACCAACCTTTAAGATTATGTTAACAAAATTAATACTTTTGAAAAAACTTTACCGAATTAGAGTGATACAGAATTTAAATTTACAGATAATCATATAACACCTGCTTAAAAATATATTTTAACTCAAATTTTAGTGCTCTCTTTACAATTTAACTATATTTTGGCTAAATAGCTTATTTATCGGTATTTGTATACGTTTTAGCTACGGTTTAGATATGATTAAGTTATTTTTAGGAGTTGATATTGATACGAAAAATGTATATATTTGACTCATGTTTTTGTTGAATTGGATAGAATAAAGTGAATAATGAATTGAGAACTTTACACGTGAATTCTGGATTTTCAGAAAGTTCTTTACAGAAGATTGAATCTCATAATGTAGGGATGGCAATTACTCAAGACAAGGACTTTTATAAATATTACTTAAATATCATAAGGACATTTTCTATCAATGATGCCAAGCAACTTATTTATATTTATAGGCTATATGAAGGACTGTTTCCTAACTTCGACTTTTTAACCGAAGAAGATGTTTTAATTGAATTGAATACCATCGTTCAAAACATGCCTACCCCTTCGAAGAATTTAGGTAAACTATTGTCATTTAGGTCTGATAGCCTATTGCCAACAGGTACTCATCAATGGATTTATAAGAATAGCATCGCAATGTTAGTTTACGCTCACATGCTACCCAGTGAGCTATTAACTAAAGTTTTTTATGGGCTAGATGAATTAAAAGACGCTTTTGAGAATATGATTAACTTTAGCATACCAGAGGAAGATATTATTTCAGGTCAAGTTGTTTTTAGAAAAATTGATTTTGGTAAACCTATCAATAAAGATAAAATCATCTATGAATTTAATAAGTTAAAGGGTCACTACTTACAAAATGAGATACCAAAAAATAAGCTGAAAAAAATTTATGAGGCAACAGATGACCAGTTAGATGCTATATTAGAGAGTTTAGATAAAAAAGGTCTAAGAATATTAAAGGAAAGATTTTTCGCTATTGATAGAGTTGATAAATTGAACTTGGTAATCGCTTCGCTTAATTCGATACCTAAAGATGGCATATTCGAAGAAAGGGAATTATCTGAAGATAAGTATGGTGAACTTCAAGTTATTCCAAATCAAAATATTATGATTGCATCGCAGGATGGTGTTATCATTTTAGCTGATGATAGATATGGCTTTGATCGTAATAAATACAAATATATTGTAGTTGAGGGATATAACGTTCCAAATACAAGGACGTTTTATGGAGGACATACACCTATACTAGCAAGTTCATTGCCCGAAGGTAAATATCAACTTAGATATGTCGGTAAGAAAGAAAAAGTTAAAATAATTGAAAATCCTGAAGAAGTTTTAGAGCAAATAAAGAGGTTGCTCAAGTCAAGGAATATTAGATTGAAAAAGAAAATAGCTAGAAATAGTGAAGGATAAAATTTTTATAACGGTAAACAAAATATTAAGACTTAATTATCAAGTACCCCAGTAAGTACCCAATTAAGTTTTATATAAAGTTAAATATAATAAATACAATGATTTACATAATTAAAATGGTGCGCTCGGCGGGACTCGAACCCACGCCACAGGCTTCGGAGACCTGTACTCTATCCAGTTGAGCTACGAACGCTTTGATTGGCATTGAAAAAAAGCAGTGGGCTATTCTAGCAAACTTTTCGTGCAATAAGCAAATCATCAAAATTACTGCCAAAAACTGCGCCGCAAAGTTGATAGCACATATCAAATAAGCATAGCTTTTTCAGATAATTTTCCCTTATAATAGTATGGAAAATAAATCTGTGTAACATTTATCGCATCAATATTGCATCAACGGATACAATCGAGCAATCTAATGGCTCGTATTGCTCGTTTTAAAAGTATTACGATAATTTAATTCACCTGTTTGAGAGAACGTGACGAATGAAAAAAGTAGTGATGTTATCAGCGGTTACTATGCTAAGTCTTGCGGGTATCGCTGTCAGCCAAGCTGAGGATAAAGCCAGTGCCCCCGCAGCGGCATCAGCTACCGCTAGCGCTTCAAGTACCGCGACAGCCTCAAGTACTGCCACTGCTTCAGCCCCTGCATCCTCTGCCGCTCCCGCTAAAAAGGAAGCAGAAAAAGCACCTGAAGACCCACCTCAAGTTGCAAAATTGGTTGCATTATACCCAAATCTAATCGCACGTATTGCCCCCCAAGGTAAAGTTTGTTTTGAAGGTAAAGAGTGTGATATCACTATTGCCGCTGCATTAGGCGCCGCGGATCCTAACAACCCACGTGAAGGCAAAGTGATTTATGAAGGCGTTTGCCATACTTGTCACGCAGCAGGTCTGTTAGGTGCACCAAAATTTGGTGACAAAGGCGCTTGGGGTCCCCGTATCGCTAAAGGTACCGCTACCCTTCACCAACACGCGCTACAAGGCTTTAACGCCATGCCAGCCAAAGGTGGTAACGCTGATTTGCTAGATGTGGAAGTGACCAACGCGGTTGATTATATGGTGTCTCAAGCCAAATAATCATTTTTAGCCCCGATGAAGCCTATCAACTGATAGGCTTTTTTAATTGTATCATTGATATAATTTAGCTTAACCACTATAAACTTAGTTCACGCAAATCTTTAAACTGTCCAACCCATCCCCATTAAGGTCTCACCTTTAACCAGAACCTGCATTGCTATGGCAAACTTTGACACTACCATCCCTGCTCTAAAAATTACCCAGCTCACCAAAACCTACCCAAATGGTTTTTCAGCACTCAAAGGCATTGATTTGACCGTACCCCAAGGTGGATTTTTTGCCCTACTTGGTCCCAATGGTGCGGGTAAATCCACCACCATTGGTATTATCAGCTCGCTATTTAAACCCAGCTCAGGATCAGTAGAAATTTTTGGGGTAGATTTGCTTAAACAGCCTGCCAAAGCCAAGCAGTTTTTAGGCGTGGTGCCGCAAGAATTTAACTTTATGCAGTTTGAAAAAATCGAAGATATTTTAATTGCCCAAGCGGGCTATTTTGGCATACCTGCCAAGGAATCTCGCCCGCGTGCCGAAAAACTCCTTAAAGCATTGGGGTTTTGGGAAAAACGCGATGACAAAGCGCGTATGCTCTCTGGCGGTATGAAACGCCGTTTGATGATTGCGCGTGCTTTAATGCACCGTCCCAAACTGCTGATTTTGGATGAGCCGACTGCAGGGGTCGATATTGAACTGCGCCGCTCGATGTGGGATTTTATGCAGCAAATTAACACCGAAGAAGGTACGACCATTATTTTAACCACCCATTATTTAGAAGAAGCTGAGCAGCTGTGTAAAAACATTGCTATCCTTGACCAAGGTGAAATTCGTATCAATACCGATATGAAAAGTTTGCTTACCAGCCTTGATGTGGAAAGCTTTGTGTTTGATTTGGCGCAACCTTATCTGGCATCGATTGCTTTAACCAATGTGGTAAAAACCAAGCAGCCAGACCCGTTGACCCTTGAAGTCACACTCAAAAAAGGCGACAGTTTAAATGACGTCTTTGCCCAGTTAACTGCTCAAAATATTCAGGTAGCGAGTATGCGTAACAAAGCCAATCGCCTTGAAGAGTTGTTTTTGGGGATTGTTGAAAATAATTTGACTGAAAAATTGGAGAATTAACATGGATTTTCAGCACCAGTTGGTTGCATTTAACACCTTGTTAGTCAAAGAAATCCGCCGAATTCTTCGCATTTGGCCGCAAACGCTGTTGCCCCCTGCCATCACCATGAGTTTGTATTTTATCATCTTTGGTAAAATGATTGGCGCGCGCGTTGGCGATATGGGCGGTGTTTCCTACATGCAGTTTATTGTGCCTGGCTTGATTATGATGTCGGTGATTACCAATAGCTACTCCAATGTGGTATCGAGTTTTTTTGCCACCAAGTTTCATGGTAATATTGAAGAGATGCTGGTCAGTCCGATTTCTAAACATACCATTTTACTGGGCTTTATCGCGGGCGGTTTGTTTCGGGGGTTGACCATTGGCGCGATTGTGACGGTGCTCGCGTTGTTTTTTACTCAGTTATCACTGGTGCATGCGTTTGTCACGATTTTTACCGTGGTGATGACCTCAGCATTGTTCTCGCTGGGCGGTATGATTAATGCGGTATTTGCGCGCTCGTTTGATGATATTTCCATCGTACCCAGTTTTGTGTTGACACCTTTGACATATTTGGGCGGTGTGTTTTATTCACTTAAAGATTTATCAGGATTTTGGCAAAACATATCGCTACTAAACCCCATTGTTTATATGGTCAATGCTTTTCGCTATGGTATTTTGGGTCATTCAGATGTCAATGTATGGTCATCTTTGGTAGCGATTGGGATTTTTACCGCGATATTTTATGGTATTGCGTATTATCTTTTAGCAGATGGCTCACGCGTTCGTTTATAACTTAGTTAAATTAAAAAAATATGAAACCACTTGAAACTCACGGTATTTTGGGTCAATCCACCAGCTACCCAAAAACCTACGCCCCCGATATGCTCTACCCCATCCCTCGCGCATTAGGACGAGCAAACCTAGCGCTGCCTGCTGACGCCTTAAGTATCGGCATGGACTGGTGGCAGGTTTTTGAGATGTCTTGGCTTAACTCGCACGGTATATCACAGGTGGCAATGGCGCGCCTTGCCATCCCTGCCACATCAGACTACATTGTCGAATCAAAATCGCTCAAACTTTATTTTAATAGCCTAAATTTCACTGAATTTGACAATCAACAAGCTGTTAAAGCAGCGGTGGAAAAAGATTTATCCGCTTGTCTAAAAACTGATGTGACGCTTGAGATTTTTGAGGTAAACATCGCAAATAGCTTACCTATCAGCGCGCCACAGGGTAAATGTATTGATAACGCGTTGGATAGTAGCGATAAAAAAATCGCCATTGTCAGTGATGTCGATCCTTCAAGCTTGACCGTTGCCCATCAAGGCGCCTCTGATAGCCAGTTACAAATCTTGCATTCGCATCTGCTGCGTTCAAACTGCCCTGTCACCAATCAGCCAGATTGGGGAACACTGGAGATTCAGATAGATAGTCAAGCGATTGACCAAGCAGGACTGCTTGAGTATATTTTGAGCTTTCGTCAGCATAATGGCTTTCATGAACAATGCGTGGAGCAGATTTTTAGTGATTTAACCCAAGTCTTTGCGCCAAAAACGCTCATGGTACGTGCATGGTACACACGCCGTGGCGGGATTGATATCAATCCTTGTCGGGTGAGTGATATCAGTTTGTTGCCGCCACCGTCACGGCTTAACCGTCAGTAATAATCGCTAATAATAATCGCCAGTTAGCTAGTCGCATTTTTATCAAAAAAAGCGTATGCTATGTTTTTTCAAAATTTTCCTGCCTAAAACTAAGTTTACCTAGTAGTTGGCGGCAAGCAATACCCAGAAGGATTACCGCATGCAAGCAGTCGGTCAACTCATGCTCGATATTGAAGGCACAGCGCTTAGCCTAGCAGATGAAGCACTGCTACGCCAACCGGAAGTTGGCGGCGTGATTTTGTTTGGACGCAATGTAGAAAGCCCTGAGCAAGTACGCGAACTGACCGATAGTATGCGTGCCATCAAGCCCAATATTCTAATTGCCGTTGACCAAGAAGGTGGACGTGTCGCTCGCTTGCGCGCGGGTTTTTCGCCGCTACCTGCGATGGGTAAACTCGGTGAAAGGTTTGAGCATGACCCTATCACTGCGCTTGATCTTGCTTATTGTGCGGGCTATTTGATGGCAAGCGAAGTCCTAGCAGTTGGGATTGATTTTAGTTTTGCGCCTGTACTTGATATCAATGGGGTTAGCCGCGTGATTGGTGATCGCGCGTTTCACGCCCATCCGATTGCAATCACCGCCTTATCTGCTGAATTTATGCGCGGCATGAAGCTTGCAGGAATGGCAACCACGGGCAAGCATTTTCCCGGTCACGGCTCAGTTGCACCGGATTCTCATGTGGATGATGCCACCGATGAGCGCAGTTATGATGAGATTCGCCAATACGATATGCAGCCATTTATTCGCAACAAGCCGCTACTTGATGCGCTCATGCCCGCTCATGTGGTATTTAGCACAGTTGATAACAAACCTGCAGGGTTTTCATCGATTTGGCTGCAGCAAATTATCCGTGGCAAGCTAGGTTTTAATGGGGTATTGTTCTCCGATGACCTGTCGATGAAAGCGGCACATGTTGCAGGTGATGCAGGTGACCGTATTGCGGCTGCCTTAACGGCAGGCTGCGATATGGGATTATTGTGTAATGACCGCCCTGCTGCCTTAGTTGCACTTGAGCGTTTGCAAAAACAGCCGACACTGCTTAATACCACCAGCCAACATCGGTTATCTACCATGAAAGGCAATATCAAAGGCTGGCGGGGCTCGCTGGCCGACTCAGCCAAAGACTGGTCACACTGGCAAAGCAGTCAGCGTAAGGTGCTAGAAAATTTCTTTGCATGACTTTTGTTAAAACAAGCCACTTTGAAACAAGCCACTTCGAAAAAATCAAATTCAAAAAAAACAAATTCGAAAAAAAGCACCTTTCAAAAAAAGCAACGCAATAACGTTGCTTTTTTTATGGCTACTTTTTCATAGCTATTTTTTTAGCTACTTTTTGATTCATCAATTGACATAGCGTAATTGAGCTATCATTTTTTGCAAATGCTCACTACTTAATTGACTCCAGATGTTATAAAAACAGCCATTGTCCAGCACTAGGTAAGCCAGCATTTTACCCTGCGGGTTATTGCCTTCTCGCCCAAGCGTCACATAACTGCCATCGGCATAGTTTTTACGGTATGCCCAGCCCTGGTACAAGTCACGCTTAGATGTGGTACCTGCATTGGCTACGCCATAAGCACTGCGTAAAGGCCTGCCTTTATAGTTTTTCAAATCATACGCCACCGCAAAGCCACCTGAAAAATTGGCAGCGCGTGATTGTGCAGTTTTAACATTGACTGAGGAATGATTAGCAATGGCTAAAATTGGGCAATATTTATAATCAGATTGTCGCCATTGCTGGTGGTAAATTGGGCTAACTTGATTACTTTTGAGTGATGCATGCGATTGCCAAGGGGATTTTGGCAGCCTAGTAGCCGCTTGGGCAGTATTGACAACTATGCAGCCACTTATCGCAACACTGGTCATAGCAAGTTGATAAAACATCGTTGTACTTCGTATCATATTCAGGGTCTCACGCCATTTTATTTGAGGTTTTCCATCAGGTAAAGTTACGCTATTGGCAATTTACCTTTACGAGCTTATCTTCTAGTACACTATATGACCCTAGTATATAAAATAGATAATTGTTCATCCTAAAAAAGTGTGGCAAAACAGTTGTTTTTGTATAACAAATTTGCAAATGAAAGAAATAAATTAGGCATAAAAAAAGCCCCTAATTCATTGAATTAGGGGCTTTTTTAAAATATGGGGCGAATGATGGGGTTCAAACATACTTATTAAGCAATTGATTTAATTATACATTTAATTTTTTTCTCCGAAAAGAAACGCAATAAATAACGCAATTTTAATATCGTTACAGTGAAATATTTAAAGATATTTATTGTTATTACCGAATAGAAGCATGTCAAAAACTTTCAAAAAATAGGTAAATAATATTAAAGCAGGTTAAGTTTAACCTAAACCACTATTTTTAGTTAGAAACAAATATTTTTGGCTATAAACAAATTTTTTTAGCTAGAAACAAATATTTTTGGCTATAAACAAATTTTTTTGGCTATAAACAAATTTTTTTGGCTATAAACAAATTTTTTTGGCTATAAACAAATTTTTTTGGCTACAAACAAATTTTTTTGGCTGTAAACAAATTATCAATATAAATTGGTTATCTTTATTAAGGTTGAAAACTTATGATTATCCCAAAAAAGTAATAAAGTGCCATTTTCATCTGTAACGTGTTATACCCCCCACTTTCTTAGCGTCATATCCCCTATTTCCCGCCTTTCCCATTATGATAATACACTTTATTTAATTTCTGCGAATGGTATGGGTTTATCAACTATATTCCTTAGGCTATGCAAAAATGCCAATTGAAACGCTTCGTCTTGTACAAATTGTTTATAAAAATCTATTTCCTTACGTCTATCTGCCACAATGATTTCTTTAACGATTTTATGAAATTCAATTGCTCGATGCTGCTCATCTTGGGTAGCTAAGTATTTGTGTTTAAAGTCAGGATGTTCATGAATTCGTTTTGTAAGATTCACAAATTTTACTCTCTGCTCCTCAGGTGTAGCATGCCAATTTTTGAACCATCTCTCATTAAAATTTTTCACAATCTCGTCAAGTTCATCTTGTTGATCGGGCTCAGGATGGGTGGTAATAGGATTAGGATTAGTAGGATCGATGACCGCTTCATCACTATCTAGGTTGATAGTTGAAGCTAATGCTGTTCGCTCAATGGCATAAGTATTCAAATCTACTGATTCTAGTAATTCATCAATGGCATCATCCTCAGTCGTTCTAACATTCAGCTCAGGTATTAGGGCTTTGAGTAGCCAAAATAATCGTTCCCATTCGATTTTATTAAAAGGTAGAATCGAGGCTAATCGGCTGTACAACTTAACGAACTGTTTTGCCTGCATTTTGAATTCTATTTTCTCATTATCGGATAGTTCAAGCTCATGATTAAATCGTTCAGCAAAGATATTGATTCTGCCCTGCAACACTTCCATGCCAGCCCAACCAAAATATAAATCAGCATATTCAATAACTTCGTGCTGCTCATAAACGCCCACATCATCAAGATTGGTCTTAATATCGTTTAGAACATTGATATCTGTTGCTTCACTTAATGTCGTGACTGTGAAGTATTTATCAAAAGCTGCCTTTATATCCTTTAAAGTATTAAAAAAGTCTAATACGAACAAATCCTCGGTTTTTTTATCGTACTTATTCGCAGAACGGTTTAAACGAGAAAGTGTTTGTACTGCTTGAACATCACGCAATTTTTTATCGATATACATCGCACACAATTTAGGTTGGTCAAATCCCGTTAGATATTTATTTGCAACTACTAATATACGATATTCATCAGTATCAAATTTATCTTTGGTTTTGCTTTCCTCAAAGCCGTTCATTTGGCTTTCTGTATATGAAATTCCATTAACAGTTTTTTCACCGCTGAAGGCTATAATAGCTTTGAACGGATTACCTTTTTGTTCAAGTAAACGATTAATAGCTTGATAGTAACGTATAGCCGCCTCAATATTTTGAGTAACTACCATCGCTTTGGCGTGACCTTTTAGGCGTTTTTTGGCATAGATATTACTGATAAAATGGTCAAGCATAATTTCTGCTTTGACATCTATCGTTTGCTGTTGCCGTTCGACATACGATTTAAGAGCTTTTTGAGCTTTGGCAGAATCAAATAGCGGATCGTCCTCTACTGATTTTTGAATTTCATAGTATGATTTGAAGGTTGTGTAATTTCGCACCACATCAAGAATAAAGCCTTCCTCTATGGCTTGTTTCATTGAGTATAGGTCAAAGGGTTTAAAGCTACCATCAATTTGTTTTTCGCCAAACTTTTCAAGTGTGCTGTCTTTTGGTGTAGCGGTAAATGCAAAATAGCTCGCATTCCCTCGCATTTTGCGATTTTCCATCGCTTGAACTATACGGTCTTGATTATCGTCGCTATCACTGTCTTTATCGTTGTCACTATCAATACCTAGAGCGGTATTCATACCATCATGAGCTTGCCCACTTTGGGAGCTGTGAGCCTCATCAATAATAATGGCAAACTTTTTGTCTGCCATCTCGCCAATGTCATCGAGAATATAGGGGAACTTTTGGATAGTGGTAATAATGACCTTTTTGCCATTTTCTAATGCTGTACGTAAATCTTTTGACCGTTCAGCGTGGGCAATGATTCCCTTCACTTCACTAAACTGTTTGATATTCTCTTTGAGTTGCTTATCCAAAATTTTGCGGTCAGTCACCACGATAACCGAGTCATAAATCGGTTTTTCAATACGATCAGCATTTTGCTCTGTTTGATTTGGATAGGCTTCAATTAACTGATAAGCTAGCCATGTGATTGAGTTGGATTTGCCAGAGCCTGCTGAATGCTGAATGAGATAGCGTTTCCCCACGCCAGCCTGCTCTACATCGCTCATCAATCTGCGTACCACGCTCATCTGATGATATCTTGGGAAATATAGGTTCATATCATTGAGCGTAGGTTTTTTAATGTCAAGATTATCTGTGCCTAATCGCACAAAATGGCTAATCAAGTTAACCAAACTGTCAGGTTGCAATACTTCATTCCATAAGTATTCCGTGTTAAAGCCATTGGGGTTGGCTGGATTACCTGCGCTACCTTTATTGCCTTTGTTAAATGGCAAAAAGAAGGTATTACACCCATTGAGCCGTGTGGTCATGAAAGCTTCTTGATTGTCTAGGGTGAAGTGAACAATACAACGGGCGAAGTTAAATAGCGTATCCTCAGGACTGCGGTCAAGTTTGTATTGCTCAATGGCGTTGAAACGAGCGGTTTGATTCTTGTGAGTGCTTTTGAGTTCTAGGGTAATGACAGCTAATCCATTGACAAATAGCACCAAATCTACCGAGTTACCATTGTTGTGACTGTAGCGCACTTGGCGTGTAACGCTAAAGATGTTTTGTTGATATTTGTCATGAGCAATTTGACTGGAGCTAGCTAAAGGCAATGGGTAAAGAAAATCGAGGTGAGCATTGTCGACATCCAAGCCTTTTTTTAGCACTTGCAAGATACCGTATTTTTTGATGGTGTTGTTTAGACGGTGAATAATAGTTTTTTGCCAATCATTATTAAATTTGGCGATGTTGTCTAGGGCTTGTTGTTGGCTGGCGTGGAGAAATTGCCAAAGAAAAGTAGTATCAATAGCATAGGTTTTGTCAAAGTAAGAGGGATCCCCTTGTTGGTATCCATTGAGGACTAAAGCATTAACGATATAGTCCTCAAGTTCTTTTTCGCTAAAGTTGGTGCGTGTGAGTGACATGACAAAACCCCTTATACAATGTCTAAAAATGACTAAATTTTAAAGCTTATAGGTAAATTAAGTAATTGATTTTAATATATATTTATTAATAAATAGCCGTTTTTGAATTTCTAAAAATATTGCAAAAATGACTAAAAATTACAATTTTTTCATTGAACAGTAGGGGTAAAAAAAGGATAATAACCTTGCTCACCTACTATTGAGTAGAAAGAGGTAGCCCCTATCGTCGGGCTTTATAATAGGCGACCATTATTTTTTTCCTTTCTTTAAAACCATTCGCAATTAACTAATGCTTTATTAGTTTTGTTTTTATAATCTTGAAAACGTCTTTCATAATCTACTCTTTTATTACCATATGTGACAAAAAAGCTAGTTACTAGGAAAGAGTCTGTTTTTCCAAGTTTTTGTAAAATTACTACAAAATCCTCATCATAAGCCCATAAATATAATCGAATAGTTTTAGGGTTCTCTTGATAATAGAATAGTTTAATTGATGGATGAGTATAGTTATCGATAATCTGTTTTACCCATTCTAATCGGCTTGCCCGCCCATAGTCTATAAGTCTATCACTGCTTGGTTGCCAAGTCTTTCTATTTCCGATATAAACCCATTGACCATCATTTTTGGTGATTAAATGCCAAAACGATTGTTCTTTGCCGTCATCCTTTCTATTAGATTGTGGGTTAACATATATGAGACTTGCTAAATGTGTTCGTTGAGCAATAAAGTCTCGATGAAATATCTCATATAGATTATCAATAATATCAACACCATTCATTTTTCCAAGGTCTAGTGGTGGATTCAGCATTCTATTTCTCTAAGCTTGGGTTGAAACTTGAATAGATTAAACTGCTTTTCCCACTGGGGCGTACTGATATTAAGCCGTGTCTTGGTAGATTGCTCAAGATAGCATACAAATTGATTTTTAATTTCACTTGTCTTATCAATGTCAGTTCTATTTTTATAAGCGATTGCTCCTATAATTAAGTCACATAATTGTATGAGTACGGATTCGTATGAGCGAATAATAGTGACTTGTGGTTCTATCTTACCGTGGCTACCATTTGTTAATACTTCGGTAAGCTTTTTCGATTTATATGAGCCATGTGTGTCCATGTAATCGAGATAGATACGATAGTCATTATTTTCTTGTAAAAAGTCTCTTAGGGTAAAGTAGAACATCTTATAGTAAAAAGTATTATGGGAATTTTCGTTGTATTGCTCGTGATTTAAGGCTTGCTTGTTCATGACAATGGTAGCCTTGAAATTAATATCGGTTTGGTTGACAAATAGGTCGATAAGGTCTTTGTAAAGCCCCCATTGTTTATTATGGAGTTTTGACCATTTTAGTTCTGGGCGGTAGTCATGTTGGTGTTTTAGCCATTTGATGTGTTTTGTAATTTCGATTGCTTGGTTTTTTGGACATAGTAATGCACCTAATACCATGATGTCGGCATGGTCTTGTTCTAGGTGGCAACTTTCGTCGCAGTATATGTTATAGATGGTCATTACTGTCTCTGTTAGTCTATTTTTATTTTGCCTGTAACGGCTTGGTTGATTAGGATGTTTTTGTATTCTTTTAAACGGTCTATTTGAGATTGATAGTTAGTGACTGATTTATTAAATTTTTGATTTAATTTTTCAATATAGTCAATAATTAAACATTGTTCATCAAGCGGGGGCAAACAAATTAACTGCTCACCAATTCTTTCAACATTTAGATTCATCTGCGTATTTTTGATAGAAGTTTTGAGAAATTGCTCCTTTAAATTTATAAGACTGTAATACAGAAAATCTCTTTCGATTTCAGCAAAGGGCTTAAAGCCTACAAGGCTATCAGGAAAACATGCATCTATATCTAATATTGCTACATCACCAATATTGGCAGCAATAGTAATAATAATTGTCCCTTTAGGTATCAAAGTGGAAACCCTCAAACCTTTCTCATTTAAAGTTTGTCTATATTTTGATAAAAATTTTCCAGCTTGAGCAACATCTCCTGTTTGGAAAAATGGATATTTTCCATCATATAGTGCAGGGTCGTTTCTAGGTCTATGTGTAAACTTTCCTCTAAATATTTCTGATAAATATTTAACTTTCCTCACTTCCCAATGCTGTGGAATCTCACCTATCCATTCCACGCCACTGTCTTTCATTAGGTCGTTGGGGTTTAAGCCTTTGGTGACGGCATTTTGAATCACGATTTGCTTATATTCGTTGAGTTTTTCAATTTGCTGTTGTTTTAGGGCAATCGCTTGGTCAATTTGGGCGGTTTTTTCGTCAAGAAAATTAGCGATTTTTTCCTGTTCATTATCGGTCGGTAAAAACAATAAACTATTAGCAATGTGGTTAAAGTTAATAGTTTGACGCACGCCAGAACCAAGTAATTTCATATAAGCGACATCGTAACGATGTAATAAATACTTAAAAAATTCTTTATTTATTTGAATTTTATTCTTTAGTACTATATAACCAGCACTCACAACTACATCAATTTTTGATAACGCAATTCTTAAGCTAATTAAATCGTAATTTAAATTTAAAGGATTAATTAAAAAATCGCCTTTTAGAACTTCCTGATAAGCCATTTTAGTGGCTACGGGAACTCTATCATCATCTTTTGAAATAACTTGACCAAAGCTAATTGAGCCACAATTTAGAGACATATTTCTAGTATGTTTTTTCTCATAAAAAATATTTTTTAATTTTATAATTTCCCATTCACTTGGGATTTCACCAATCCAAGACTCACCGCTATCTTTATAACTCTCATATTTTGGATAATTCATTGAATTTACAACCATTTGATTTATTCTTGTTTAATTGACAAAACATTTTGATATCTGTATAATACGCTTCAACAACTCCCCAAGAACCTACTATCGCTAGTCGATAGCACAGGCTTGGGGCTTTCTATTTTTGGAACTATGAAAAATATAGAATAGAAATCATTTCCATAAATCCCACTTTTTCAGTTCCTCTATTGATACGGTTAATCCTAAATCTTTTAAGCTAATCGCATTATTCGAACAAGCAGGAAATTCCTCTAAAGCTTCTAGAAAGCGATTTCCCCATTGAGAATTTGGGCAAAGAATATCAAGCATTCGTTTCATTAAACAAAAATATATGAAAGTTCTATTTACTGAAAACTTTTGCCAATTGGTATCAGATTCAAACTCATCACCTTTGAGTGAAAATTTTTGCACCATTATTCTATTCCATAGCCTAGAGTAATGAGCAGAAATATTGCGAATAAAGTTAAAAGATTTAAGTAAAGATTCTAACTGTTTTGCTCCTGCAAAATTAAAATAAGAAGCTATTTTTTCTTTATCTGTTGATTGTATTCCTTCATACATCTTGGACATAGCACCAAAGTCCCATATCTCACAAGCAACCCACATCGGTAATACACCATAAACGTTTAAATTATGTTTAACAAAATCATTTTTTTTATGATCTTTCAATTTTTTATTGAATCTATACAACCAGTCTGCATGGTCAAACTCTTTATCAAAATTATTAGCGTCTAAATAGGCAGTTTGGCTACGTTTAGCAAGCTGATAAACAATTTGCACTCGCATCGCTACTTCAATACGTTCTAATGCATCTAAGGCTAGTTGACGCAACTTTTTATCAAACATATATAAATCTTTAACTGTTTGAAAATGAGTATCGGGCAGAAAAGTATCTAATCTTTTTCCGTTTTCTATCACTCTAAAAGGATAAAAATATCCACTGAACCGATAATAACCAAGTGTTTGTAAATATCCCAAAGCCTTACTTTCATCATCAATAATCAAGCCCCTTGCTTTCAGAATTTCTAACTGTTCCTGAAAGCTTTTGTACGGCTTGAGAGTTACGCTTGCTTGCATACTTTGCCTTATAAAAATTTTCACCATTTTAACATCGTTTTTTTTGAAGTAGTAGAAAGGTATAGGAAACGACAGAACTTGTCATGCTATAATATTTATATTTCTTTAGCGTAGCTAGATTCTCAAAATATCACGAATCAAGCCATCCGCTTCTTTATCAAGCTGTAGCAACTCGCCAGCTACTTCCTCAAGACTGCGTAATGGCTTATGCTGGTAAAAATACTTATTAAAACTGATTTCATAGCCTATCTTAACGCTATCCATATCTAGCCATGCTTCATTCACATGGGGGCGTACTTCCGCTAAAAAGTATTCATAAATCGACTGTCCTAACGGTATCGACTCGCTATCACGCAGCTCGCTACTAGTTTCATACACTACATACTGGTCGGCTTTAGCATCGGTAACGCCCACATCTTTGGCAAGATAATAACCAAAATCGGCTAGTTGCGATTTTTCGCAACCAAAACGCTCACAGAGCTCTTGAATTTTATCGGCTTTAAATACGCTGTTTGATTTGATAACCTTTTCGCCTGTTTCATCATACCAACTGACCGCATCAAGGATTTGCTTACGCTCTGTGGCTTTAAGTTTAGTGTTACTAGCTTTAAGCGTCTCATCTACGCGTTTTACGAATGCGTTATAATCGGTGTATAACTCACTACCAATTGCTTGTTGTAGTGTTTTGGCGTGATTTAAGATAGCTAGTTGATTGTTCCAGACATCTACATCTAGCACCTTTTTGCGCTGAGCAGGATTGAGCCCTAATTCGTCGGACTCCACCCATTTTTTTAATTCATCTTTGTTTTTGGAATAAAAATCTTTTTGATAGACCTCATTACCGTACTTGCTATATAACTCACTCATACTATCTAGTAAGCCATTATCAAAGCGTAATTTGGCAATTAATTCATCGCTAAATTGGGCGTGACGGCGGTCAGGGCGTTCGATGTTGATTTTATAGTAGCCGAAATCATGATTGTCAAAAACTTGGCTGGCTATGCCTGTGGGTTCGCCTTTATCGTTTAATTGACCTTTTATTGTATCCATCTCAAGGTAGGTTTTGATAATAGTTGCAATATCTTGGAGGCTAAATTCACAGTTTTTGCTACCCAAATTCTTTTTGAGTTTGCGATACATTTGGCTTGCATCAATGAGTTGGACTTTGCCTTTTCGGTTGCTAGGCTTATTATTGGATAGTAACCAAATATAGGTAGTAATACCTGTATTGTAGAATAAATTGTTAGGTAATTGGATAATTGCATCTAGCCAATCATTTTCGATAATATGACGGCGGATATTACTCTCTCCACTTCCTGCATCACCTGTGAATAGGCTCGAGCCATTATGGACAGATGCAATACGAGAGCCAACACTTGTATCACTTGCTGACTTCATTTTGCTGACCATTTCCATCAGAAATAGCAACTGCCCATCACTGGAGCGTGGTGTGGCATCGACAACTTGTGGTGCATTCCAATAGTCTTTCAACGTGACAATAAAGCGTTCATCAACGACGGTTTTGCCATCATTACCGTAGATATTCTTTTTCTCGCCAGCCCAACTTTTGCCATAGGGTGGATTAGAGAGCATAAAATCAAAATGCGTACCTGCGAACTCATTCGTTGAGAGCGTAGAACCCACACGGATGTTCTCAGGATTATCGCCTTTAATCATCATGTCAGATTTACAAATAGCGTAAGTTTCATCATTAATTTCTTTGCCATAGAGCTCAATGGTGCGTTGTGTATCAGCTAAGGGGTATTTTTCATGAATGAAATTTTGTGATTCTGTCAACATACCACCACTACCGCAAGCAGGGTCATAGACAGTCAACGTTTTTGGCAAATTATCTTTAATGGGGTCAAATACAAGGTGGGTCATTAATTCAATTACTTCACGAGGGGTAAAGTGCTCGCCTGCTTCCTCATTATTTTCCTCATTGAATCTGCGTATTAACTCCTCAAATACGTAACCCATGCCAAGATTGGTAAGAGCTGGTAGTAGATTACCCTGTGGGTCATATTGGTCAATCGGTGATAGATTGAGATAAGGTGATACGAATTTTTCTAAAACATCATGCAGTACATTTTTGTTTGCCATGTGTTTGATTTGTTCAAGCAATTTAAACCGCACCAAAATATCTTTGACATTATCACTATAGCCGTTGAGATACTCCTCAAAGTTTGAGAGTAATAGTTGCTGATTATTACTAGTTGATTCTCTTAGGGTTTTTAACGTCCATTTACTCGCATTATAGAATACATATCCTGACGCATCGCATAAACCATCAATATCAGGTTCATGAAATCCTTCCTCTTTTTGAAACGCAACTTCATCAAGTACAGCTTGTTTGGTCGGTTCAAGAATACTATCTAAACGTCTTAGCACAGTCATGGGCAATATGACATCACGATATTTGCCTCGCACATACACATCTCGCAAACAATCGTCTGCGATTGACCAAATAAATGCAACTAATTTGTTGTGTACAGCGTGGTTCATAACATACCTTTCAATTATTAAATCATTCCTGAGTAGTATATCAGTGCATTTATATATCTATCAAAAAATAATTTTTTTACCAAATCCAACTCGCTAAATCTCATAATTGTAAATTTAAGTAACAATTAATCTAATTGTTACAGTAATGTTTTTAATTGTCATTGTCTTTAAATATTTTATTGATATACTAAAGTTTATAAATTAAGGAGAGGAATGAATACGATGAAAAAAATGTTATTTGGATTATTTATGTCTGCGAGTGTAATAGCTCAGGCAGCTCCTTCATTTTTTAACCACACTGCTGCTAAACCAAATTATCGACATGATATTTGTGATCGTAGTCCCTGTATTGCTACTAAAGTAACTGGCTTTAAACTTGTTGAGAAAACACCTACTGAATCTACGATTCTAGTCAATATCTTAGGTGGGGACAAATATCCTAACGGTAAAGTTAAATGGAATAACGAATCTCATCGGTATGCTCTTACTTGTTCAAAAACCCATCCAACGATTCAGGTTGATGATGAGGATACTGACAATCTGCCATTACACCCCAATACTGGCATGGATTCTATATTAGCTCACCGTGCCATACTCTATATGCAATTATGCCATAGCTATAAAGGTGACTTAGACAAAGGCATTAAGAAGTTTGGATATAACGTTCGATAAAAATTTAAGGATAAATGTTTATGAAAAAGTTAATGACAGTAGTTAGTTTATTGGCTTTGGCTCAAAGTAGCTTTGCTGCCAACAACTTGAATCTACCTGATAGTGAATATAATTATTTGAGCTGTTTTAATAATATGTTGTTTAAACAACCGAGCAAAAGCCAGTCAACTAAAAATTATGTCACTGAGCATCTAAAATTATTAAAAAGTCCTCAGTTTAAAGCATTGTTTAAAGAAGCAAAGGGCAAGCAAAATGATGATGGTGGCGATGCGCCAAATAAAACGACATATATTCCTAAAAAATCTATTAGTTTATTAGGGTTACCAATTTCTCAAGTTGATGTCAGTAGTGCAGATTGGTCAGGCGGTATGATGAATGTGAAATTATATACCCCAACAACTTATGTTACGACACAAGCGATCCTTGAACCAAAGTTCGGTAAATTTTCAAATTACCAGTCTGATATTACCTCTGGTGGTTTTGGGATGGCTAAAGAGTATCACATACCTAGCCAATATGATTTGAAATCTACTGAAACCTATGAGCATTCTGTTAGCCTTAAAAAAGGTAAATCAGGTAAAGGTACTGTCGTTAGTTGCAAAGTTGTTGCTGCTGCATAATATTTTTAAATTTTAATGGAAAAGGATATTTTAAAAATGAGCATTAAATTTACTTCCACCGCTGTCATTATCATTTCTATTTTAGGTCTAACGCAGAATGCTAATGCACAAGGAAAGTCTAAGTTCGGTGTTACTGTTGATGAGTGTGTGCATGGGGATATGGATGAGTATGATCAAAACTTTTGCTCTGATAGTTTGATACAATCGTATGCCAAAATTGCTAAATCAACCCCTGCAAATTTTGATGGTAATAAAGTATTGCATATTTTCAAAGGTAAAGGTGGTGACAGAATTGTGGTGATTAATAAAACTACCAAGGAAGTATATACTGAACAAGGGGCATTCCAGCCATTGTCATCGCCAAACCCAAAGATAAAAACCACGAAAAAGCAAAAATATATGTTTAATAAAAACTCAAACAAACTTTGTTTTGAAGGTGATTATTCAGCTTACAGATCAGCTATGAGTTCTGAAAGTCAAGGTAAACCACTTTGCTATACTTTTAGCAATGATGAAATGCTTGGAGCAGGGTTTGTTTATGATTATGAATTACAGCCCTAGCTTTTACTTAGTTTTAATCAACTATCAGATTTTATTTAAAAATGACATTCAATATTAGAATTTTAAGAGGTAAATGTGGAAAATAAAATAAAGTTTATAGATATAGGGGGTAATGAAAAAATCGCAACTGTTCATCACTTGCGAGGCACAGTTTTAGAGGTAAATGGTTCAACAGAATCAATAACCACTGGCTCGGGTGGTGGTAGTAGATATGATCATTTAACTAAACAAAATTATATTGATCCAATAAAAATAAATACAACTAATACAAAAACATTAGAAATTTTTTTAAATGATAATGCTGGTAAAGAGCGTCTCATTAGATTAACTAATTGGGATATAGCCTTAAGAGTAGGTCATGAGCTTGATTTAGTTTGGATTAGCTGTAATGACCAAAGTAGCCCTTATTTAATTGTAAATAATTTAACACTAGGAAAATATTGGTATAATTATAATAATCTGACCTCAATTATTGCACCAGATGTAACGAGTTTCTACCAAAATAAGTATAAAAACAGGGAAAGAATTTTGAGATATATAATTGTAGGTTTTTTATTTTTAATGTTTTTTAGAAAGATAAACTCTTGGGTAGAAAATTCTACAATTACGACATTTATAATGTTAATCCCATCCCTTGTAGTTTGGCGAATTGTTAATTTATTAATGGGAGCTTCAGCTAGTAATGAATATAACAATATAATCAAAGTGGAAAAAGATAAGTTTATAAAAGCATTAAAGCCTCACATTCAAAAGTTGAATAATTAATTTAAGTAGAAAACAAAATCCTCTTATAATTTCAAACTGTATTAAATAAATATCACATCTAGGCAATTTGACTATAGATTGTTCAATTAATAGCGTAGTTATATGGGTTGGGAAATATGGGATTTTTGGGATATGCTGAACTAAACACCGTTTTAGACTAAATACTCCTTAGCCTTTTTTTGTAAAAATAGAGGGAATAAATTAACATTCAGATGTCAGTCTATCAATTGATGTTATTATAGTGAATCCTAAATTATAATAAGCACCGCTCGCCCTGAGCTTGTCGAAGGGTAACGGTCGTTATGGTTCGACAGGCTCACCACGAACAACCTTGTTCACTATAATTCAGTTATGACTATAGAACCGTTAGTTACAGTACAGTTTTTCGGTGAAGTTAGAATTTAGTAAAGTGTCATTCCTGTTTAGATATAAATTTAAGGGAATGACACATTTTTTTGAACGCTACCGACTTTAAATAATATCGTTATCATCAGAATTAAGAAAAATAATATCGTTATCATCAGAATTAAGAATTTCAGCTTTTTGATTGAATTCATCATTATCATATTGATTATTAAAATACTCTACGGCGTTTTCACAATTTTCATCAATCAGTAATTTGAGCTCTTTTAGCTCGTCTGCTGATTCAATATCACAATCATATTCACTTCCAAAAGCTATTGCCTTCTCATCAGTCATTTTTTCGATGTAAGTTGTATCAGCAAATGCTAATGCGGTTATAAAGTCATCAGAACCTCCTTCACTGCTTAATTCTATTTTTGGACTGATTGCTTCATAATCACCACCAATAAAATCATTTCCTGTTTGAAAAACAGCAATTCTTTTTTTAGCTTTATGCAACATGTGATTGTAGATTGTAACTTCATGACGCAGATATTTATCACCTAAATATTCATGCTCGTATGTGCCGTAATAGTCATCATTGAAATCGCTAAAAGTAGCTAATGGAGTATGTTTAAATTGTGCTTTGTTTGAAGTTGTCATAGAATTTTCCTTCTGTTTATTGAGAATATATTATCTTTAAATAAGACCGTTTTTTAAACTTTAATAGAGACGGAACAAACTTTAGATTCCGTGTTCGTAGTTATCAACTTTATCACATAATTACTTGTTTATATTTGCATTCAGATTATCAGTATCTAGAGTCAAAATGGTATTACTTATATAATAGTATCTACCACTTTTTTGACCTTCTTTATCAATTATCTTGAACGTATCTCTACCAGTTTCATTAGTTTTCAATAAATTATGTTTCTTTAAAACTTGAATTACCAGTTTTTGATTAAATACATCACAAGCTTCAACGAAATTTTCTTTAAAAAATAAATAGTCATTATTACGTATATAGCCAACACGATTATTTACTTTTTGGATAAATCCATCACTTTTCCAGTTGGAAAATCTACTTTCGCCATGTTGTTGAATAAACGAACGGATTTGTTTTAAAATCTGCTGTTCCTCATGATCAGTGTCTTGCCCATAATTGCTAAGCCAATTTTCAAAACATTTTTGAGCTGCTGTGGTAGCCGTACCAGGTAACCAACCTGTAATACCTGCATGTGTTGCTAATTCGCCTGCGGCTGCAACTACTGCAAATAATCTAGCTACACGCCCAGCCTGACTCGATAAATTACTATAATTTTCCAAAAACTCATCAATATAGTTTAGAGCATTTTTTTCAATCATTGATTTATCATGGGTTATAAACTCAAGCCACTCTTGACCTGCTACCCCATAATGTTCTATGGTTGCTCGGGAAAGATATTCAGCCTGCTTTGCACTAGACTCAAAACCATCAATTAGCGTATCGAAAATTCCCAAATGTTCATTGGTGACTGCATCTAAACTTATGAAACGAACCTCCTGACCCGCCTTAGTAGTCTTGCCCGCCCGTTTTTGAATGGATTCTAATGTCTCCTCTCCTGTTGAAAGATACATTACTTGCCATCGTATCTTTGGGCGATTTTGACCATCTTTACTCATCCTATCCTTGCCTTCACCATCAGCAAGCATATAAACCACATCACCGATAGTAGATGGATTAGCTAAATTAATTTCATCAAGTGCAATAAAGCCGTGATTGTGCTGTGCAGCGATATTTTCTTGAGAATTGCTAGTCGCACGCCAAGAATGTATATATTCTTTTGGCAAACCCCAGACTGCACAAGCAATTTTTAAGGTCAGGGATTTCCCTTTTGACGATGAGCCCACAAAATGGAAACCACCACCATTTTCATTGACCAATGGCAATAATTGACCTGAAAATGCAATGCTAATAGCAAACACTATTTTAAACTGTTCGGCTACTTTTTCTGATATTGCTTTACGCCAACTCTCAAGATTGCCTTTCTGTTTATAATGCGTTTTTTGAGCTGCATTATGCTGATAGACAATTAATTCACCTTGCCCAAAGACTCTATTTGGCGTAACAAACTGATTACCATGCCAGCCAACTTTATCAACACACAAAGCAATTTTTTTAATTGGGTGGAAGTTCAAATAGCCATCCAAATACTCAATAGATTTTTTCGCTGTCGAAATATTTAATCCATTGTTTGCGAGCGGTTGACGATATTCACGACTGTCCTTGTGTAATAAACTTATTAATATATTGTGTGTATGTTCGATCCCTTCTAAATCGCTCCATTGGCATAAAATTCCCCAATTTTGATTATTCACATCACGAGTACGAGCAATAACCTTCAGGGGTGCGCATATGAAAGTTTTTTGTATGACCTCACCTTTCCTATCATAGACAACATAATATAAACCATTTTGGTGTAGCTCAAAAAAACCACCTTCAAATTCAAAAATAGTTTCAAAATCTACTTTTTGTGATATATTCTTTTTGATTTCATTTGGTAATAAATCATAAACTTGCTCATCGGTCAGGGTGGGCAAGTTCTTAATTTTTTGAGCGATTGTTAAATCATCATCGCCCTCTACGTAACATTTTTCTACATAATCAACTATATCGCCTTTAAGTGGTAAATCTAATTGGTCGACATCAATAACTTTGATGTCGATTTCACTAGAATCCACAATTTTATTCTCTACCAATGCTTTCAAAAAACTTATTAAATATTTTTTTCCTGCTTCATCATTGTCTCTCCAGAAAAATATTTCTTTATTGGATAGTAACTGCAAGTAATGAGAATCAAGCGAACCACATCCACCAGTAGTAGTGCCATTGAAGCCAAGCTTAACCGCTATATCTGCTTTTTGCTCACCTTCAAAGAAGTAGATGGGGTTAGTATTTTTCGCTAATTTTTCTAATCTATATAATGGTTTTAAGCCTTTACCTTCAGGGTAAAGCTGTGAAAAATTTGGCTCTTTCATTTGCCAATTTCCATTATCATCCATGCTAATTGAGCGAATAAACTTTTCCCCTGTTTCAGAATTTTTTAATCTTAGTTTTGCATAAATGAAATTGCCATTTTCATCAGTGTATATATGCAAATCAATAAATTTGAAACCTTGATTTTGTTTTGACGCCGCGATTTTTTTTGCATAATCATAAGCTTGAGCAATAATCTCTTTCATTTTTGCACATCCCATAAATCTAATTCATCACAAGCGGTAAGGAAATCTAGACATTTATAGCTTGTGTAAAATTTAATCATGTCACCTGATACACCGCAGGCATGACATTTATAGCCGCCGTGCAAGATATTGACGCTTAAACTTGGACGCTTGTCATCATGGAATGGACATTTAGCAACTCGCCACTCACCACGACCCTTCATTTCAATGCCTAGATTTTGATAAAAAACCTTTGGGGTAGGTAATCTTTGAGGGTTAAATTTTCGCTGATGTTTTCCTATTTTGCTTCTTTTTAGTCGAGTATTTTCACAAGTTCGAGGTGAAGGCTGTAGCTGATTAGTTGTTAAATTTAATGAAGCCATAGCTTGAATCAGGAGATTAATTTTCATTTTGCTCTCCTTGCTGCTTCATCCATTTCATAACTTCTGAGTAGCGCCACATACTTGCCCGTCCAATTTTTATCGGTTTTGGAAAATCATGTTGGGCAATTAGGTGATAAATATGTTTTGCTGAAAAACCAACTATACCTTGTTTGGCAGGCTTGGCTTGTATTTGACGTTTTTGTCCTGTTGATTTATCAATGACAATTTTGGCGGGTTTTGCAGATGTGTTTGCTAAATCAGACATCCTTAGAAAACGGTTTTGCAATTTCATAAGATTCATTCCATATTATTAGGTAATAAAAGGTTATGTGTAGTTAAGTCTAGTAACGACTTTTGGCTACAATTGAATCTTATGCTTTTGAAAAAATAATTTCATAACGCTAGCTGCCAAAATGCATTTTGGCAGCCAAAAATAGGTTAAAAAAATATTATTTAGTTTTAATTATTTTTTATAGAATTAGTAATTATTTAATTCCTGAGTCTCGATGCCTTCTAAGTAAATTAGCTATAGTTCCCACTGAATAGCGTTTAAGGTTTGCATCAGTTTCATTTTGTAGTTCATCAAAAATTAATTCTGCTGCGCTTGGTGGCTTATAAACATAATTTCCATTTCTATCTTTTCGACTGTATTTTTTATCATGTAAGTCTATTATTAATTTTCTTGCATCAGAGTATAAATCTGCTTTAGCATTAGCACCTTTTTTCCCATTTTCACTCATGATTGATTTAATTATTTTGTTTGAGCTTATAACTACACTTTTATCGAGCATTAGTTTAATATCAATTAAATATTCTAGAGCCATGTGATACATCATATTAGAAGCGACATAATTTTTGTCAGAATATGCCTGCCTGCTCAGATTACTTAACTGTAAATATGTGCATAAGCTGGATAGAATCTCAGGTTTCCGAAACTCCCTCATCTTTTTCTTAAAACTACTAGGCACGTAGTCTGAGATATTACTCTCAGCCAAATAGTAATCAAGTGCTTGACGATAATTCTCAATTTCGGATAACTTTCTACTTTCCGAAAATTCACAATAATACTTATTTAAAGTTGATATAAGGTCAAAGTCATCATCATTCTGCTTAGTAATTAGACCTTGATCTAATGCTTGCTCATATTCATCTCTATCGAAAGGATCATTAATAATATATGGAAAATCCAATAACTCTTGAGCGATATCTAGAGGAGTTAAATTAAAGTAAAGAAAGTATTCATAAGCTTCATAAATATTATTATTTTTTATTTGAAAATCAAAACCCTCATTAAAGTCAATGTCATTTTCAGCGTTTTTCAATTTTTTCTCCATCTAAAGTTAATGCAATATTTCTAAAATTTTTAACCTATATCGTAGCTATCTAATTTTTTTATAAGATCCTCAAGCAAGCCAGCTGATTTCAATTTTTTAAATAGTTCAAACTCATCCTTTACATCGGCGTTATTTTGCTCAATTGGCTCTAAATCAAAATTAACAACTCTGCCAGCTCTCAAATCATCCAAATAGTTTGCCCATTGATACATCATGTCCTGACGCTGCTGCAATTTATTAGAAGTATCATATCTGCTAGAAGTACTAGTTTCATCTAAGTGAGCAAGCTGCAATTCAATTATGTCTTTATTAAAATGCATCTCATTTAAACTTGTACTAGCCAATCCTCTAAAACCATGACCTGTCATCTGCCCTTTGTAACCCATTTTTGCAAGTGCTTGGTTTAACCAAGCTTCACTAAATGGTTTATTAGTTCTAAAATTAAAAAATACATAGTCGGTATTACCCGTAATGGGTCTCATATCACTGATTAGTTTCATTGCTTGTGGAGACAATGGAATAACGTGATCTCGACGCATTTTCATTTTTGTAGCAGGAATACGCCATACTTGTCTTAAAGTATCTATTTCATTCCATTCAAAAAGTCTTAGTTCTTGGGTTCTAACAAAACATAAGGCAATCAATTTCAATGCGCATGATGTTTGAATATCCGCACGTTGATATTTCTCACAATAGCTATCAATTCTTTTAAGTAGTTCAGGAAATTCTTGGGGCTCTACCCTTTTCATACGTTTGGCGTGGTGAGCTTTTAGAGCTCTTGTTCTACCACTTGCAATATTAGGTATATTGAAACCTTTGACATCAATCGCATAGTTAAAAACCTCACTAACCAAACCAATTGATTTATGAGCAGTATAAGAAGTGCTTTTACCCTGTTCTAAAAATTTTTTTTCAATTTCTTGACCCATTTTTATAACATCTTGAGCAGTAATAGCTTGAATAGGATAATTACCTAAATGTTTGAGAATGTGATTGTTAAAAAAGCGCGTTGTTTTTTTAACATAATTTGGCGTAGTAGTAGCTTCTTTATGTTGTAAGAAGCCTGCAACAATGTTTTTGAATAAATCACTTTCTGTTGCATGACTTCTCTGCTTCTTTTTTTGTTCTAATGGATCAATACCTTGCTTAACAAGAGCTTTAAGACGGTCACGCTCAATCCGAGCATCCTTTATACTCATTTCAGGTTTAAAGGTTGCAGTAAGCTGCTTGTTCGTAGATTTATATATACCAAACTGAATGTTTTTGCGTTTAGGCTTTAAATCTTTTTCTGTTTGAAAACTGTATTCAAAAATCCAGTAAATACCACCATCAGGTTTGTGAAATAAATACAGGTTATCTCCATCACCATGTCTCACTACTTTTTTAGGAGGTTCACTACAGATAGATCTAATAAGCTTGTCATTTAACTTATAATTCTGACGCTCTGCCATTAGTTAACCTCCTATATCATCAAGTAACGCTAAAAGTAACGCAAATAACGTGGTGCTCTCAGGTAATAATAAAGGTAATAATAGGTAATGACAAGTAACAAAAAAACCTTGAAAGCTAGTGCTTACAAGGTTTAGAGAATTATTTAGGTAATTCTAGGTAACAATAGGTAATAAAGATTGGGGCGAATGATGGGACTCGAACCCACGACAACCGAGATCACAACCCGGGGCTCTACCAACTGAGCTACATCCGCCATAAGGTAGGTTTTACAGACTAGCAAAATGCGCGCCTGACAGGATTCGAACCTGTGACCACCCACTTAGAAGGCGGGTGCTCTATCCAACTGAGCTACAGGCGCATAAAAAAAGCCTGCTCGGCTCTTGATTCATCTTTTCAACTTAGGGAAGTTTAAAGAATGAATGGTCGGAGTGAAAGGATTCGAACCTTCGACCCCCTGGTCCCAAACCAGGTGCACTACCAAGCTGTGCTACACTCCGATTGCCTAACTAGGCTTAATTGTTACTTCAACACTTTAGCAATGGTAAGCTTAAAGGCTATCATCGCTAAGTGGTGCGTATATTAAAGCAAGTTAGTTAGGCTGTCAACGACTTTTTTCAATATTTTAAAAACAGACGATGGTTGTTAATGCCTATCTTTTGAGCGTGGCGCCAAACGCGAGCATTCGATCTAGGGGTTTTTTAGCTTGTTCGATTAGCTGCGCATCAACAAAAATCTCGTGTGGTACGGCGTCGGGCGTGCCTACTTTCTCCAGTGCATGGATGATTTGGTCTAAATCATTCATCGCCATCCACGGGCAGTGCGCACATGAACGACAGGTTGCACCTTCGCCACGCGTCGGAGCTTCGATAAACACCTTATCTGGCGCCGCTTGCTGCATTTTATAAAAAATACCGCGATCGGTGGCGACGATGAACATCTTGTGCGGTAGGGTTTGTGCCGCTTTAATCAGCTGACTGGTGCTACCGACGGCATCTGCCATTTGGGTCATCTCAATCGGTGATTCTGGGTGCACTAGCACCGCCGCATCGGGGTACATCTCTTTCATGGTTTTTAGGCTGCGGCTACGGAACTCTTCATGCACGATACAAGCGCCATCCCACAGTAGCATATCTGCGCCCACTTTTTGCTGAATATAACGTCCCAAATGCTGGTCAGGTGCCCAAATGATTTTTTCACCTTGGCTGTCTAGATGGTCAATGAGCTCAACCGCGATACTCGATGTCACCACCCAATCTGCCCGCGCTTTAACAGCCGCTGACGTGTTGGCATACACCACCACAGTACGGTCAGGATGCTGGTCACAAAACGCGCTAAAATCTTCAATCGGACAACCCAAATCTAATGAACAAGTGGCTTCTAGGGTTGGCATTAATACCGTTTTTGCAGGGCTTAGGATTTTAGCGGTCTCACCCATGAATTTGACACCTGCAACAATAAGCACATCGGCATCACTATCACGCCCAAACCGTGCCATCTCTAAACTATCCGACACGATACCGCCTGTAGCTTCGGCAATTGCTTGGATTTTTGGGTCGGTGTAGTAGTGAGCAATCAACGTGGCATTATGCTGTTTTAACAAATCGGCAATGCGCTGTTTTTTTTCTGCAAATTCGGCATCGTCAATCTGAATATCTTGGGGTATACCGAGCTTATCGAGATGTTGTTTGACAATGTCTTTGGCAGACACTGCTACTAGTTGCTCATTATTCGCTAATAGAGGATTGTCTAGCTGGGTAGTTGCTTGCGGCGTACTTGATTGTTGCATGAAAAACTCCTTCTCATGAGATGACTTACCCATGTCTATCACAGGTAAGTAGCAATTCATTGATTCTCCTGCTGTTACTATAGCAAACTTTTTTGCGCAAGGTGAATCAATTGCGATTAGTAATTGATATAAGGGTAATTTGGCTAAATTAAATACTGGGACCCATTAAAATGTTATTAAGGTTCATTCATGACGCTTTTGCTTTTACCAAACCTTTTAACAGCGCGCGCTCGCTATAGCCGATTAAGCCAATATAGACCAGTAATAAGGTATTGGATAACCAAAAATTCATTTGAAAAGCACTGACGATTATCACGCTAAAGAGCATCAGCGTGCCCAAAAAGAAAACGATTTTTTTGGTTTGGTAAGGTATCGGATAAAAATGCTGCCCAAGCGCGTACGATACTATCATCATGAGGAAATAAACAAAAAGCGTCACCCACGCCGATACCATAAAGCCGTATTGTTTTAAAAACAGCATATGGAGCAAAATAGTCAGTCCCGCCCCAAGCCACGAGATGGCTGAGCCAATCCCAGTACGGTCAGTTACCTTATACCAAGTTGATAGGTTGTAATAAATCCCAAAACATAGGTTCGCAATGACGATAATCGGCACGATATTAATCGCTGTCCAATAACTGGGATCGGTGATAAATAACCGTTTGAGCCATGAAATATTGGCAATAATTCCAAGCGCCACCACCGATGCAAATAAAGCAAAGTACTCTGTCATCATGGCATAATTATGTTTGGCATTGGCGTGGTGCATTTGTTTGAATAAAAACGGCTCAATCCCCATCCGATACGCGGTCACAAACAAAGTCATTAACACCGCCAATTTGTAGCAGCCGCCGTATGCCCCCGCATCGCCTTTATCAATCATATAATATTGAATGATTTTATCAAAGTTTTCATTCACCATAAACGCCAACCCTGCCAGCATGACCGGATAAGAATAACGAATCATACGTTTGAACAAGGCTTTATCAAAATGTAAGCGTACTTTTTTGATAATCGGAAACAGCATCATAAAAGTGGCGAGACTGGCAACTAAATTGGCAAAGAACGGATACGCCACTTGCTCGGTCAAACCGAAACTTTTGGCAGCCTCAATGGGCACAAAACGAAACAGCGCAATAACCACCACAGTCTGTATCAAAATCGACACCACCCGCACCACTGAATACTTCACAGGTTGGTTGTGATAACGTAGCCAGGCAAACGGAATGGTACAAATCGCATCAAAAAACGCAATCCAAGCAAACCAGCGCAAAAATTCAGGGTGATTGCCATAATCCATCAGGATTGATAATGGATTGCTAAACAGCAACACCATGACCAAAAAACCGCCTGCTAACATGGCAATAAACCAAAACGCCGTGCTAAACACATTTTTTTCGGCGGCGCCTGTTTTATCCTCTCCTGAAAAGCGAAAATAAGATGTTTCAAAACCAAAAGTGAGCACAATATTGATAAAAGCAATCCAGGCATATAGGCTGGTAAAAATAGCAAAGGCTTCTTTATCGATGTAATTGATATACAACGGATTGAGTAAAAAGGTAATGACACGGGGTAAAATCGCACCGATACCATAGATAATGGTTTCACCTAACAGTCGTTTGATATTCACAGGCTATCCAAAGTTAATGTCGCTTGATGGGTTTTAAGGTTGGCTAATAATAGGCTTTTGGCGTTGTAGTGCTAATAAGGCATGTTGCACTTCTTGCACTTTTTTCTCGGTCAATAAATTGCTGATATTAATCCAAATCCAGTGAAAGCCATACCCGCCGTCCTGCATTTCAATTTTGGCATGTTCAATCGTCCAGTTTTGTACCAAAATGCGATACATAGCAACGCTAATACCCGTGCGATCTGAGCCATGATAACAATGCACGAGCACCTTGTCGCCACGCGCTTGGTGCCACAAAATATCATACAAAATTTCAGCAAGTTGCTGCGGCTTAATCGCCCAAGTCATCAATGGGTGATTGATAAAGGTCAGCGGTAAATTGGCTAAATTTTCTTCGTTATCATCGCGATCAAAAAATCGTAAATTGATAAGGGTATTGATGCCGTATTGCTGGATAATACCGATATCATCGGGCGTCAGCTGCTCACTACGAAACAGCTGCTCATCGATTTGATAAAGATTGGCATGTTGACACCGTAATTTTGCCCAAGTAGCGGGACGAAAATGCTGCGCAAATGGCATGTCATTGACCTAGTAGTATGATGAATTTATGCGACATAATAGCCCAAAGTGGACAAAAACGCACCGAAATTTACCTGTAAAAAAACCCAATCAATATTGGGTTTTTTGACGTAATTAACAGCAATTCTTAGCTAAAGAAGGTTCATGCTTAAACATCTAGGTAATCTAGGATACCTTTAGCGGCCTCGCGACCTTCCCAAATCGCAGTTACCACCAAGTCTGAACCCCGCACCATATCGCCACCTGCAAAGATTTTTGGATTCTTAGTTTGGTACTTATAGGTTTGTAACTCAGGCGCAATCACCCGTCCGCTATTATCCATCTCGATGCCTTGGGTGGTAAACCACTCAGCTGGGCTGGTACGGAAACCAAATGCCATAATCACCGCATCGGCTGGTAAGATTTCTTCTGAATTGGGAATAGGCTCTGGGCTACGGCGACCACGGTTATCAGGTTCGCCAAGCTTAGTGGTCACCACTTTAACACCGGTTACTTTACCGTTTAAACCGATAATTTCAATCGGCTGACGGTTAAATAAAAACTGCACGCCTTCTTCACGCGCGTTACGTACTTCACGGCGTGAGCCTGGCATATTCTCTTCATCACGGCGATAGGCACAAGTCACAGAAGTTGCACCTTGGCGGATACTGGTACGGTTACAGTCCATCGCGGTATCACCACCGCCAAGGACGACCACTTTTTTACCTTGTAAGTCGATGTACTCTTGTGGGTTCGTTTCCCAACCTTGGCAGCGGTTGACGTTTGCGATTAAAAAATCAAGCGCATCATACACGCCAGATAACTCTTCACCGGCATAACCGCCACGCATATAGGTATAGGTACCCATACCCATAAACACCGCGTCATACTCATTGAGTAACTCATCAATGGTGACATCTTTACCAATCTCGGTATTTAAACGAAATTCAATGCCCATGCTTTCGAAGACTTCGCGGCGACGACGCATGACATTTTTTTCCATTTTAAATTCTGGAATACCAAAGGTCAGTAGTCCGCCAATTTCAGGGCGTTTGTCAAATACCACAGGTTTGACGCCATTACGTACCAGTATGTCAGCACAGCCAAGACCCGCAGGACCTGCGCCAATCACCGCAACTTTTTTATCCGTCCAAGTCACACCGCTCATATCTGGACGCCAGCCTAGCGCAAACGCAGTATCGGTGATGTATTTTTCAACGTTACCAATGGTGACCGCCCCAAAGCCGTCATTGAGGGTACAAGCCCCTTCACATAGACGGTCTTGAGGGCATACTCGCCCACAGACTTCTGGCAACGTGTTGGTTTGGTGGCATAAATCTGCCGCTTGGAAAATATGACCTTCGGTAGCCAGTTTTAACCAGTTTGGAATGTAGTTGTGAACGGGACATTTCCATTCACAATAAGGGTTACCACATTCAAGACAGCGGTGCGCTTGGTCAGTTACCTTGTCTTGCTCGAATGGATAGTAAATCTCAACAAACTCGTGAGTACGGGTATTAATGTCTTTTTTTGAAGGGTCGACACGTGCGACGTCTAAAAACTGAAAATCGTTGTGTAATCGTTTTGCCATGCCCCAATGCTCCTAAAGCAATGCTCCTAAGTGAGTGGTATCCAGCGATTCACTGTATACCGACCTGCTTGACAGCGAACTTTTAAAATTTAAGTTAAAGGTAGAGCGCTGGTCACGCGCTACCTTTAGCAATCCAATATCATCAAATTATGCTACACAATCGCTTATTGTGGGTCTGCCATGGTCGTTTTTAGTAGCGAAGTAATGTTCGCGGCTTTTGGTTTAACCAAATAGAATTTACGAACATAATGCTCAAAGTCGTCAAGGATAGTTTGACCCCATTGGCTACCTGTTTTTGCCACGTGTGTTTTGATAATCGACATCAAGTTGATACGGTGATTTTCTGTTTGCTCACTTGAGATACGATGCATATCGATAAGCTCATGGTTACAACGGTCAAAGAAATCGCCATCTAAGTCAAGCACGTATGCAAAACCGCCTGTCATACCAGCACCGAAGTTTAGCCCTGTTTTACCCAACACTGTCACCACACCGCCCGTCATGTATTCACAGCAGTGGTCGCCGGTACCTTCGACCACCGCAAAACAACCTGAATTACGAACCGCGAAACGTTCACCGGCAGTACCTGCCGCATACAGATGACCGCTTGTGGCACCATACAGACACGTGTTACCGATGATAGCAGTTTGCTGGCTGGCAAACGTCGAGCCTTTTGGTGGGTAAATCACGATTTCACCCCCTGCCATGCCTTTACCTACGTAGTCGTTGGCATCGCCTTCAAGCTTAATGTTCAAGCCACCTGCATTCCACACACCTAAACTTTGACCCGCAGTGCCGGTTAAGTGCAAGTTGATTGGCGCGCTTGCCATACCATTGTTGCCATGCAGCGCAGCAATCTCCCCTGAGATACGCGCACCGATGGAACGGTCACAGTTGCCAATACGATAGCTAAAGTCACCACCTTTGGCTGATTTGATGGTCTCCATCATATCGATAACCATTTGTTCAGCAAGCAAGCCTTTGTCAAATGGCTCATTGCGCTCAACTTGGCAAGTTTGTGGTTTGCCATCGCCTTTGCTATGGGTAAATAATAACGGCGCTAAGTTAAGGTGTTGTTGCTTGTTGGTAGTGCCTGACATGACTGATAGCAAGTCGGTGCGACCCACAAGCTCTTCCATTGAACGCACGCCCAATGCCGCTAACCACTCGCGGGTTTCTTGTGCCACAAATCTAAAGAAATTAATCAGCATCTCTGCTTCACCGATGAAATGCTCATCGCGCAGTTCTGATTTTTGCGTTGCCACGCCCGTTGGGCAGTTATTTAGGTGACAGATACGCAGGTATTTACAGCCCACGGCAATCATCGGCGTGGTACCAAAACCGAAGCTTTCCGCTCCCAGTATTGCTGCTTTTACTACGTCTAAACCCGTTTTTAAACCACCATCTGTTTGCACGCGTACTTTATGACGTAATCCGTTGACACGAAGCGATTGGTGCGCTTCAGATAAACCTAGTTCCCAAGGCGAACCTGCATAGTGAATTGATGACAAAGGAGACGCTGCGGTACCACCATCATACCCTGAAATGGTAATCAAGTCGGCATACGCTTTTGCCACACCCGTTGCAATGGTACCTACGCCTGGGCGCGAAACCAATTTGACTGACACAAGCGCGTTTGGATTGACTTGTTTTAAGTCAAAAATTAGCTGCGCCAAGTCTTCAATCGAATAAATATCATGATGCGGTGGCGGTGAAATCAAGGTCACGCCTGGCACTGAGTAACGCAAACGCGCAATTAGGCTATTTACTTTACCACCGGGTAACTGACCGCCTTCACCGGGTTTTGCCCCCTGCGCGATTTTAATCTGCATGACTTCGGCAGAACGCAAGTAAGCCGGTGTGACCCCAAAACGACCTGAGGCGACTTGTTTGATTTTTGAGTTACGAATCGTGCCATAACGCGTGGGATCTTCACCGCCCTCACCCGAGTTTGAACGTCCGCCAATCGTGTTCATCGCGGTTGCAATCGCCTCGTGTGCCTCTGGCGACAAGGCGCCTAATGACATACCTGCTGAGTCAAAGCGTTTTAGGATTTGTTCAATGGGCTCAACGTCATCAACACTGATGGATTTACTGGTATCTAACTGCAGCAAATCACGTAACGTCGCTACGGGGCGGCTGTTGACAATCGACGCATATTCTTTGTAGTTGTCGTAGTCGCCCGTGCGTACCGCTTTATGTAGCGCTTGAATCACATCTGGGTTGAAGGCGTGGTATTCTTTGTTAAAGACGAATTTTAACAAGCCGCCTTGGTCAAGCGGTACACGCTTAGTAAAGGCATTTTTTGCCAAGATTTGTTGGTCAATCGCCAAATCTTCAAACGTAGCACCTGAGATACGGCTTTCAACCCCAGTAAAGCAAAGCTCAACCACTTCTTCTGATAAACCCACGGCTTCAAACAATTGCGCGCCGCGGTAAGAAGAGACGGTGGAAATACCCATTTTTGATAGGATTTTTAATAAGCCTTTATCCAAGCTTTTGCGGAAGTTGTTTTTGGCGTAAAGCGGATCACCAAGCAAGTCGCCTTTATCGACCAAGTCTGCAATCACATTGTAAGCCAAGTATGGATAAACCGCAGTAGCACCAAACCCTAGCAAGACCGCTAATTGGTGCGAATCACGTACCAAACCTGTTTCGATGATTAAGTTGGCATCTGCGCGTAAACCCACATTAATCAAGTGATGATGCACCGCACCTGTCACCATAATGGCATTGGCAGGTACTTTACCTTTTTCAATATTGCGGTCAGATAATACAATCAGTACTTTACCTGCACGTACCGCTTGGGCAGCTTGCTCACAGATATGTTTGATGGCATCGTCTAACGCCATTGATTCATCATAATTTAAATCAATGGTTTCAATTTCAAAACCTGGTTTTGTGACGCTGCGTAGTTGCATCATTTTGCTCGATGACAACACAGGCGATGACAATACGATACGGTTGGCGTGGTCTGGCGTGGGCTCAAAAATATTCTTTTCGCTACCCAAACAAGTTTCCAATGACATCACAATCGCTTCGCGCAGAGGATCGATTGGTGGGTTGGTAACCTGAGCGAATTGTTGACGGAAGAAATCAGCCACGTGACGAACTTGTTTTGACAGTACCGCCATCGGGGTATCATCCCCCATCGAACCAACGGCTTCTTGACCGTTTTCGGCTGAAGGACGGATGATCTCTGTGCGTTCTTCATTGGTGATATGAAACATTTTTTGCAGCGCTAACAGATTCTCGCCTGTTTCACGTTGCTCGTAAGCTTTTTCTTCTAGCTGTTCATCATCCCGTAGACGTACCGCATTTTCACGTAACCATAGGCGATATGGGTGGGCTTTTTTCAGTTGACGACCCACTGCTTTGGTGTCCATGATGTTACCAGTTTCGGTATCAATCACTAGCATTTGACCCGGTCCTACGCGACCTTTAGCAATCACGTCTTCAGGCTGATAATCCCAAGTACCGATTTCTGAAGCCACGGTGATATAGCCATTTTTGGTAGTCACCCAACGTGATGGACGTAAACCATTGCGGTCAAGCATACAAACCGCATAGCGACCATCTTGTATGACTAGACCGGCTGGACCATCCCACGCTTCCATGTGCTGTGAGTAAAACTCATAAAACGCGCGTAAATCCATGTCCATCGTGTCAACATTTTGCCAAGCGGGTGGCACGAGGATAGAAAGCGCACGGAATAAATCCATACCCCCTGATACCAGTACCTCAAGCATATTGTCTAAGCTTGATGAGTCAGAGCCCACACGGTTGACGAGTGGTTGTAATTCTTGCAGCTCTGGAATCAAATCGGTGACAAATTTTGGCGTACGAGCGACTGCCCAGTCACGGTTACCGTCAATCGTGTTTAATTCACCATTGTGGGCAAGATAGCGAAAAGGCTGGGCCAGTGGCCATCTTGGCAGAGTATTGGTTGAGAAACGTTGGTGGAATACCACAATGTGTGACGCCAAACGTTCGTCTTGCAAATCCAAGAAGAACGCGGGTAAATCGGCAGGCATGACCAATCCTTTGTAGATAACCACTTGTGAGGTCAATGACGTCACATAAAATAACGGGTCATCTTTCAGTTCGATTTCTGCTTTGCGTCGTGCAACGAATAATTTACGGTTAAAGGTTGCCTCGTCCATATTGATTGGGCAATTAACTAAAATTTGTTTAAAGCCTGGGAGTGATTCACGGGCAATGTCACCGACGATACTTAAATCAACCGGCACATCTCGCCAGCCAGCGACTAGTAAACCTTGTGCTTCAATCGCTTGGCTTAGTGTATCTTGGCTTTGCTGTGCTAATGCTTTATCAAGGTTAACAAATACCGTGCCGACGGCAAAAATTTCGTTTAGGGTAAAGCCATTGTCTGAAGCGATTTTTTTAAAAAATACTTTGGGCGTCGCAATCAATAGACCACAACCATCGCCTGTCTTACCATCAGCTGCTACGCCACCGCGGTGGGTCATACAGCTTAAACTATGAATCGCTGTTTGCACTAAGTCATGACTAGCTTCACCATGGGTATGCGCAATCAAACCAAACCCACAGTTGTCTTTGAACACATCGGGTTGGTAAAGATTATGCTGATCTGAATACTGATTTAAAGACATAAGCGTGTTCCCTTAACAAGCTGGTAGCAAAGAAATGGGCATACTATAAATATGTGCAATGTTTGCTATTGAATCATAAAAGATTGGAATAGATAACTGTCATGTTTGTTATCTATATGTACCATAAGAAATCAAAATGATACCCTTCGTTATATTAACGAAAAAGGCTATAAAAATCCACTGTTATTTGAATCCCAAAACTAACCAACCTGTCTAACCTCACTAGTTGGCTTGGGACTTTTGGTTGATTAATTCGCCCATGCTATCCTTTGAGGCATCTTTGGGTTTTGGCTTTTCTTCAGCCGGCTTGCTGTGGGTTTGTTTAAGTTTGACATCAGCATTATCATTCTTGCTATTGATAACTTTTGGTTCTGAACGAGGCGCGTTTGAAGCGTTATGATTGTCGCTTTCAGCAATCACTTTACCTTCTTGGATAGAAAGGGTCTCTTGAGGATTAGTTGACTTTTCAATGCTGGTTTTTGGCGCCATGCGTTTTGGTTCTGCTGCTCTAGGGGTAGCCGGTTGTGGTTGTCGTTCAACTTTGGCTTTTGGCGCAGGCAATAATTTTGGTGTGGAGGTTAGTTTGACTTCTCGCGCGGCTGTCTTACCGACATCACGAAGGGGCGGCGCGACTTCATACTCATCCATTTGCGGGGCATACATTTTAAATTCTTCAGGAAATGCCTTGACCTCTTTTGGTAAATTAAAATTCACTACTTTAGCCGCGCCAACCGCTTCTTGTACTGAGCCAAATACGCCATAGGTGACCACAAAGCGTTTTTGGTTATGCGCATCAACGATACGAAAATAATTAAATTTGTCACGATCGTCACGGCTATTTAGGTAATCGGTGACCACTTCGTGCTCCACCACGTTCATGACTTGAACTGTCCATTTACCGTTATTGGCCTTGATAAAGCGACTGTCCTTAAATTCTTTGGGATAGTTGCGCATATCACGAATTACCGCATCAAATTTGATGGGTCTAACTTTGGTATTAAGCTCTTCAGGTGTTTTTGCCAATAGTAGCGCGGTGGGATCTTGATTGAGATTGGCATTACTCGCCGCTTTCACCGCACTTTTGGCAGGCTTTACCGCAGAAGCAATCCACACCATGACCGTCAAGCCGCCTGCAATCGCCGCTAAAATCAGCCAAGTGGTCACTTTAAATGCCCATGAACGATACAGCGTAGATAAAGAATGCACCATAAAACAACCTTCTATCCGAGGTAAGGTTAACGTCCAATATGACGCTTTAACCCATCTATAAAATTTATATCAATTAGCTTTGTCAGTCAAAGCCAGCACGTCTGTTAGTAACGCTGGGTCATACGCTGACGTTAATACCGCTTGTCCCAATTTTTCTAGTAATACTAGACGAATTTTGCCGGATTTGACTTTTTTATCATGACCCATCAAATCCAGTGCCGTATTCACCTCAATGACTGGCGGATGGGTGGGTAAATCAGCACGAGCGATTAAAGAACTGGCTCTGTCAACATCATCCGCGCTGAGCCAACCTTGTTTTTGTGACAACTGCATCGCTTGAATCATGCCTACCGCGACTGCCTCACCATGCAGCCAATTGCCATAACCTTCATGCGTTTCAATCACATGCCCAAAGGTATGACCAAAATTAAGCAGCGCACGCGTATTAGCTTCAAACTCATCTTGCGCCACAATATCTGCTTTATGCTGGCAAGAAATCAGTACAGCTTGGGCTAATAAATTCAAATCGAGCGCGCGTAACGATGTCATATGGGTTTCAAGCCAAGCCAAAAACGCCACATCGCCGATTAACGCGTATTTAATGACTTCTGCTAACCCTGCTGATAATTCACGTGGTGGCAAGGTTTTTAAGGTAGTCATATCTGCCAAAACAAGACGCGGCTGCCAAAACGCGCCAATCATATTTTTGCCCAAGCGATGATTGATGCCTGTTTTGCCGCCCACGCTAGAATCCACTTGCGATAACAACGTTGTGGGAATTTGGATAAAATCTACACCGCGCATAAAACTTGCTGCCGCAAAACCCACCATATCGCCAATGACGCCACCACCAAGGGCAATCAGCGTACAGTCACGGTTAAAGTGATTTTCCATCAACTGATCATAAATACGGTCAATGCTTTGCTGGGTTTTATATTGCTCACCATCAGGTAAAATACAAGTCTTAATGAGTTTATCGGCAGGCAAACGTGCGACGAGTTTATCAAGATATAGGGGTGCAACTATCTCATTGGTGACAACCAATATTTGTTTGCCACCAATATAGTCAGCAAAATCAAAGGTTTCGATGAGATTTTCCCCAATAAAAATGGGATAGTCGTGTGAACGTGTATGGACAATTAACTCACGGCGCATGGCAGTACTCATATCAATGTTATCTTTTTAGCATCTAGTAGGTTGTCATCAATTAGCTTGTCATATCTATAGTGCTACATTTAGACGGTTATATTGGCATCTTGCAATTGCAACAAAATGTCATGCACCATTTTTTTTGGGGAACTGTGACCCGTAACAACGGTGATGTCAGCAAGCTGCTGATAAATTGGGTCACGTTTACAAAACAGTTCGGTTAACTTTTGCTTAGGATTGTCTGTTTGTAATAACGGGCGGTTGCGGTCACGACATGTGCGTTCATATTGAATGTCAACTTCTGCCCGCAAATAGATGATTATACCCCGTTTTAAAAAATGGTGATTTTCAGCGATCGTTACTGCCCCACCGCCTGTGGCTAGTACGACATGATCGAGCTGGGTTAGTTTATCAAGCACACGTGTTTCGCGTTGACGAAACCCTACTTCACCCTCTTTTTCAAAAATCCAGCTAATACTGGCACCTGAGACGCGTTCTATCTCCTGATCACTGTCATAAAACGTAAACCCAAGTTGCTGCGCCAACAGTTTACCAATTGTGGTCTTACCCGCACCCATTGGACCAATCAAAATAATTAACGGCTTAGGTTGATTACACTCCATAAAAAAACCACAAATCACTCTATAATATATTGAAAACATTATACTGTGATTTGTGGCAATGCGCTATAACACTATTTTGTTATGCAAAACGTCTGTTGGGTTGTCAATTAATTGATACGACCTGTGTCATTCACCAATTTTGGGGTCACAAAAATCAATAATTCTTGCTTGTTATTGGTTTTTGAGGTGCGCTTAAAGAAGCGATCAACATAAGGTAAATCTCCTAAGAAAGGCACTTTTGTAACATTGTTTCCTAAAGTATTTTTAAATATTCCACCCAAAACTACAGTTTGACCATCATCGACAACCACACTCGTATTAATCGAATCCTTATCTATAGAAACTGGATTAGTAGAATAATTAGGTGTACCATTCTCAATCAATAGCTCTAATCCTATTTTTCCTTCAGGTGTTATATTTGGAGTAACTTCTAAGCTAAGTGCGGCATCTTTAAAGGATGTAGATGTTGCGCCACTAGCCGACGCCTCTTGATAAGGGATTTGCGTGCCCGACATTACTTTAGCTGTTTGTTTGTCGGCGGTTAGCACTTTTGGACTGGAGATGACTTCACCCTTGTTATCCGCTTGCATGGCTGACAATTCTAAATCTAATAGTAAATCTGAAATGCTCAACAAGCCAAAGGCAATCGATCCTGCGGCGGCGTTGTTTACCCCCAAATTGACGCTAAGATTATTAGCCGCAGTGAGGCCGCTATATTTTGGATAACTAGTACCGTCAGGGCTAGGCTCCATCTTATAGTTTTTAAGGCTATCAATGGTACTTAATTTACCACCCACCAGCAGGTTACGATTACTTGCCGCGCCTTGCGATAAAATGCCCCATTTCACCCCAAGTTCTTTACTAAAGGTGTCTGTCGCGCTGACAATGCGGGCTTCAATCATCACTTGTTTGACAGCGATATCGATTTTACTAATCAAATCACGGATGTTGCTGATGGTTTCAGCGGTGTCTTTAACAATCAAAGTATTGGTTCTGGTATCGATTGTGACTGTACCTCTGTCTGTTAACAGTGAGGTATTGCCGCTCGAACGATCGGATGTTGCTCTGCCTGCTTCAATGAGTGTTCGTACATTTTCTGCTTTGGCATAGTTGAGTCGAATATATTCGGTACGCAGGGGGTCTAATACTTTTTTCTCTTGTTGCGCTTTTAACTCATCGGCTTCTTGTTTGGCAAGTTCTGCCGCGGGTGCCACCCAAATTACATTACCATTAACCCGTTTATCCAAATTTTTACTTTTTAGAATAATATCTAAGGCTTGATCCCAAGGCACGTTAATCAGACGCAAGGTAATATTACCACTGACGCTGTCACTGGCAACAATATTGGTATTGGTATGTTGTGCCAACACTTCTAAAATCGTACGCACGCTGACATCTTGAAACTCTAGTGATAAAGGTGCCCCGCTATAGGTACGTTCTTCAATAGTCGGCTCGCGCAAACGTTTGGGGGGATCGATATTGATATTTAGCTGATTACCTGTTTGAAAGGCTTTATAGTCATAATCGCCCGTCATGGCAATACGAATCACGCCATTGCGTCCTTGGTTGGTTGCGATAACATCACGCACCAAGCCATTACCCACGGTCATTTGTTTTTGCAGTCGGCTTGGAATGGTGGCGCCTGTCAAACGAATAACTAACTCATCACCCATGCGCTGCACATCCACTGGGATGCTGTCATTCACCAAATTAATACTAATATTACCGCCGCCGTTCGAGGTGCCATTAAAATTAATCGCCGCTAGACCATCATAGTTATATTGTTGAACAACGGCGGCAGCAGGATTTAATAAAGGATTGACTTTGACTACCATGGTATTGGCGGGTGGGGCGGCTTTTGGTGTTTGGGTCACGACGGCAACAGGTGGTGGCGTTTGCACGACCACAGGTGGCGGCGTGACAATCACAGGGGCAGGCACAGGTTCAGTCACGACGACAGCAGGCGCTACTACTGCGGGCTGACTCACAACGACGGGGGTAGTCACCACAGGTGTAACGATTGCTGAATTGGTAGCTACGGTGGTTACTGCAGGGGTGCTTCCCTTCGGCTGCATGGAGACAACGAGGCGATTATTGACCACACGCGTACTATAGGTCGCTTGATTTGACAACTCAATAATCATACGTGTCATACTGTCATTGGTCAGCGTCGTGACATTGTTGACATAGCCTTTGTTATAAGTTTGCATCCGTGATGAAATTTGATTATTCACATTGGGAAAATCCAACACCAGTCGTGTGGGTGAGGCAAGTTCATAAGCCGTCGGCGTCACAGCACTGTTAGCGAAGTCGATATTTAGTTCTGTTAGCACAGCGCTCGGCGTGGTAACCGAGATATTTCTAATGGTATCAGCTGCAAACACACTGCTAGATACTAACATCGCACTCATCGCTACCGCAAGCTTAGACGTTGAAGTTCGAAATGGATAGGCATTAAAATTCATTGAGTTATCCCTTTGTTTTATTGACTAACTGCGGCAACAATTGAGTTTGCTTTTTCGACATAGCCGACACGACTGTCTGGTATGATTTCAATTAAGTTAATTTGGGTTGGCGTAATCTCTGCAATACGCCCCTCATTTTTACCCATATAATTACCCACTTTGACACTGGCAATCCCCCCATCTGGGCGTTGCACAAGACCATACACCTCGCCAGATGATGACACCATCGTACCTTTATAGGTAAGCTCATTCAACTCAAATTGTTCAAGTGGCTCTTTGAGTCGGGTCACATCGGGTCTGACCCCTTTCATTTGCTGTACTTGATTGGCTTGCAGCATTAAACTGGGCGGCATAAATGGGCTACGCAGCTGTGAAGCGCTATAATTAAACTCCTGTACCACTTCGGGTGTCGGCGGTGGCTTTACCGGTTGCGCGGGCTGGTTACGGATGTCCTGCATTTTTTGCTCTGCCAAACCGACACGGTCGGTACAGCCAGATAACAGGGCTAATAGGGCTAAGCAAATAGAGAGCGGTTTTTTATTAATTGCCATTATTCGCTTCCTTATTGTCAGGTCCCGCTGAATTTTTTTGATTATCTTTTTGTGCCTTCTTTAATTCTTCTTCAGTTAACTCTTTTGAACGATAAGTTTTAACGTTCAAAACAAGATTGGTTTCTGGTAGCTTGTCTAGGCTAGGACTAGGGTTGGTGACCTCAAAGTCATGCAGGGTAATAATGCGAGGTAATTTAGCTAGACCACTAATGAATGACCCAAATTGGTGATAATCTCCTAAAGCGGCAATACGAATTGGCTGCTCAATAAAGAACTCTTGAGACACTTCAGGTTCAACTTTGATATCCTGAAATTTAATGTTACTGCCTACACCAACCATATTTATCCCATCCACTAGGTCAGAAATACGGGTGTCTTTGGGTAATTGATTGAGCAGTTCTTTAAAATCAGACTGCATTTTTAATACTTGCGCTTGATATTCTTTTAAATGACGTGCTTTGGATTCTTTTTGGCGATATTCATCTAACAAGGTTTGCTGCTCGGCTTCGGCAGCGGCAATCTCCTCACGTTTGGTACTAATCGGTAAAAACCAAGTTAAAAAGGCGATAACAGCAACCATAAATAGCAAGACGGTAACCTTAACAGGCACAGGCCAGCTACCATAATTGTTTTGGTCTAGGGATTTAAAGCTTTCGGTAAAGGCTTTAACATCAAACGATTTTTTTGCGGTAATTTGAACGGGTTTTTTGACGAGTTTCGGTCTTTTTAGCGGATTGGTTAATTTCACCGTTATTTCTCCTTACTCGCACTTGCCGCAACGCCACTTGCAGCGGTGGCACTGGCGACTTGGGTTTGCTTAACCATGGTTGTTACCACAAAAGTCACGTAATTGGCTTCTGGTAAGGTTGCGCTGGTACTGCTAGCACTGATGTTACCAGCAGCAGGTGCGGGTGTGGGTGCTTGATAAGCCACCGCATTGGGCTGCTGTATACTGACCACAGCCGATTTTTCTAACCACTGCGTCCCATCAAGACTGCGCATAAATGTTGAAATCACATTCGGGTTGTCGGCTTGACCGGTAAAGGTGATGGTATCAGCTTCACGCTTCATACTGGTTAAATACATTTGTGCGGGGATAATTCTGGCAATATCTTCCCAAATACGGACAGGGACAGGGCGACGGCCTTGCAAGTCTTGAATCACTTTCATACGCGCAATGATATCATCACGCTGCTGCTCGAGGGTTGCGATTTCTTTTAACGCCTTGTCTAAATTAGCGTTTTCTTGTTTGATACGTTCATTAGCAAGCTGCTGGTTTTCTAGGGTATTTTTATAGTAACTCCATGCCGCAAAGGCACCGAGTAGTGATAATAATAATACCGCAACCACTAAAGTCATAAACTCACGGTTTCTTTGTTCACGAAGTTCTTGACGCCAAGGAAGTAAGTTAATCTTTGCCATTAATCAAAACTCCGTAACGCCAAGCCACAAGCCGCCATCAAGCTTGGCGCGTCCATAATCAGTAATTCAGTGTTGATATGGTTATTAATCGTCATATTTGAAAATGCATTGGCAATACCTGTGCGGGTACCAAGTTTTTGTTCAACCATGTTCGCTAGACCCGCAATGCTGGCACTACCACCACCCAACAAGATATACTCTACTTGGCTATTTTGGCTGGATGAAAAATAAAACTGCAGCGAGCGGGTAATTTGCTGCACAATGGCATCTAAAAATGGCAGTAACACATCCGTATAGTAATCATCTGGCAATGACAGGGTGCGCTTATTAATCATCGCCTCCTCGAACGTCAAACCATAACGATTTTGAATACTTTCAGTTAACTGGGCACCGCCAAAAAGCTGTTCACGGCTGTATACAAACTCCCCGTCCTTTGCAATATAAAGCGTGGTTTGGCTGTGCCCGATATCAATAAGGGCTATATGCTGAGGTTGACCTGGCAAGCTATCGACCATCAATTGAAAGGCGCGTTCAACTGCGTAAGACTCCACATCCACAATTTTAGTATCCAGCCCCGCCAAAGCACCCGCGTCGACACGTTGGTCAACGTTTTCAGTGCGAGAGGCAACTAATAATACCTTACACATATCAGGCGTAGCTGAAGGGCCAATCACTTCAAAATCTAAATTAACTTCTGATAAAGGATAGGGAATATATTGATCAGCATCTAGACGTATAAGGGATTCTCGTTCAAGCTCTGTGAGATCCGCTTCCATCTCAATGATTTTGCTAATAACCGAAGAGCCTGCTACGGCTGTCGCAATATTTTTGCTGGAAAAACCTCTGCTACGAGATAATCTTGCGAGGGCGTCACTGACCGCTTCAATATCTACAATATTTTTATCAACAACAGCACCGCGGGGTAACGGTTCAATGCCGTAATTTCTTAAATGAAATAGACCTTGCTGCCGTGTTATTTCAACCATTTTGATCGCAGTGGTAGTGATATCTACCCCAACGACTAGCTTGTTGTTTTTTGTAAATAACCTCACAAGTTTGTTCCTTGTATACTAAGTTCAGTAACGTGATTTTTACCACGCTACAATACTTTAGAAATTTATTTGATTCAACCATTAGTTGTCACTAATTTATTGGGTGGTTTAAAAACAAGCGCAAAGCAAAATAGATTTTTCACAGAACTCAAATTTTTTTAGGTATAATAAAGCTTTATTTTGCTTTGAGCTAATGACTTTATGACCCAGTCGACTGCTGCTACCTTTACTTGGATGAAATTTTTACTCAATCTTTTGGTTGCAATTTTAGCGTTTCTTTTTATTTTGGTATTAGCTTTCCCCATCGGTTTTTACGGTATGGCGATGTATATCTCACCTAGCCTACCAAGCTTAGATGACCTCAAAAAAGCCAAGCTGTCAATGCCACTACAAATCTATACCGAGGATAACCAATTAATTGGTCAATACGGTAATGATATGTCTCTGCCAGTGAGTTATGAGCAAATTCCCAAAAATATGGTGAATGCTTTTTTAGCGGCCGAAGATTCGTCATTTTTTCAGCACAGTGGTATCAGTATTAAGGGTATTGGGCGCGCACTGACCGAAGCGGTTAGCGACGACGATAGCCAAACAGGTGGGTCGACGATTACCCAACAGGTTGCCAAAAATTATTTTTTATCCTCCGAACGTACCCTTAATCGTAAATTAACGGAGTTATTTTTAGCCCGCAAAATTGAAGAAAAGCTGTCCAAACAAGACATCATGACCTTATATGTTAATAAAATCTATTTGGGTCAAGGTGCGTATGGGATTAAAGCTGCCGCTAAGCAATATTATAGTAAATCATTAAATAACCTAACCATTGCAGAAATGGCAATGATTGCCGGTCTGCCAAAAGCGCCATCAAAATACAATCCTGTTGCCAACCCTGAGCGCGCGTTAGAGCGGCGCAACTGGATTTTGGGTCAGATGCTTAAAAATGGCGCAATTAGCCAAGCGCAACACGACGAAGCGGTTGCCGCACCCATTGGACTGCGCCTATACCAAGCAAAGCTTGATAAAAACTTACCGTATTTGGCGGAAATGACCCGTGCCTCATTGGTGGAACAATATGGCGAAGCTGTCATCAATTCGGGCTGGCGCGTGAAGCTTACCATTAATAGCGAAGCACAAGAAATTGCAGAAAACGCCATTAAACGCGGTCTATTTGCCTATGATCGCCGCCACGGTTGGCGTGGCGCCCCTGCTAATACAAAAGATAAAGAAAAACTTGGTAAGCTTGCCAATTTCCCGGTTATCCATTCTTTTTATCCCGTTGAAGTCACCAAAGTCTATCCTGGCAATGGCTTTGACGCGGTCATGAAAGACGGCACTCAGATTAAAGTGCCTTGGTCAAACATGCGCTGGGCGACGCTGCACTACCGCAATCCAAACTCAGCATTTATCTCCAACAACATCGTCAATCTGCATGATATTGTGTATGTCACATCAAATGCTGACAACAGCAGCTGGAGCTTGGTGCAAATTCCAGCCGTTGAAGGTAGCCTAGTATCTGTCAATCCAGAAACTGGCGCGTTACTTGCGGTCGTTGGTGGCTTTGATTTTAATAAAAGTAAATTTAACCGCGCGATTCAAGGCTATCGTCAGCCGGGATCAACCATCAAACCATTAGTCTACGCCACCGCCTTAGAAAAAGGCTTTAGCCCAGACACCATGATATCTGATGATCCATTGACTGTCGGTTCCTGGAAACCCAAGAACTCAGATGGGCGCAATTTGGGGATGATTCCACTGCGTAAAGGTTTATACCTATCGCGCAACCTAGTATCGATTCGGGTACTACGTTCAGCGGGTATCTCTGATACGCGTGAGCTACTTAATGAATTTGGGTTGGAAAAAGAACGCATGCCAAATACCTTATCATTGGCACTCGGTTCTGGTGAAGCGACCCCATTACAGATGGCTACGGGCTATGCGACCTTTGCCAACGGCGGTCACCGTATTCAACCTTATTTTATTCAGCAGATTTTTGACTACAGTGGTAAGCTGCAATACCAAGCCAACCCAAAACAAGCCTGTGCGGTATGTTTTAACAATGATTTACAGCAAACCAATGAAGACAACTTAACCGCCTTCCAAGAACAACAAACTGCTTTGTTAAGTGACCAAAGTAAAGACACGCAAGCAGGCGATAAAGCGACTGAAAAATCTGATTTATTCAACGCAAACCCACTGGCTAAAACCAACGAAAAAGACAGTTTAGACAAACAAGATAAGAAAAAACTTAGCAAAGAAGAAGCGGCATTAGAAGCCAGCACTCAGCAAATGCTAGCACGCCAAGCGTCCCTTGAAGCGCAACTATATGATGCCGGCCCCGACACTGATAAGCTAAAACCCATGCCTATTCAGTATATTCCAGCGCAGCAAGCGCCCCGTATTCTTTCTTCTAACGTGGCATTCCAAATGGCCAATATCTTACGTGATGTCATCCAGCGCGGTACCGCGGTTAAGGCACGGGCGTTAGGTCGCTCAGATGTAGGTGGCAAGACAGGTACTACCAATGATGCCAAAGATGCGTGGTTTGCCGGTATCAATCCCAGAATGGTGACGACAGTTTGGGTCGGTTTTGACCAACCCATCGGTATGGGTAAAAAAGAATTTGGTGGCGTGGCGGCGCTACCTATTTGGATGGATTTCACCTCTAAAATGCTCAAAGGTCAACCTGTGGAATGGGTGTCAGTGAATAATCGCGCCAAATCCAAAAAACAAGAGCAGGAAACCATTGAGCTCACTGACAATGGTACTAGACGCGTCGATAGCAAGGGCAATGAAATCACCAGTGATGACAGTAAACCCCCGCAAGCGGTTACCCGAAAACGCCCTGAGGAACAAGCATCCGTGCCGATGCCCACGACGGGTAACAATATCAACTACGCTCAGTTAAATAGCAATAAACCACTAAACGAATGAGTCGTTAATAAAAAAGCTCGATTAATTATCGAGCTTTTTTATGGTCTTTGCTAAGCACCAAGGTTGATTAAACAATTAAAATTCAATCATCCCTTCTCGCAAACTATCGATAGTATCAACCAAATCGCCACGCCATTGGCGAATCATATCGACTGAAATATTGGTACTTGATGGGCTTGCCATAACATCAATCACTGGCAGTTTAGCATTTTTGTTGCTTTCATCACTCTCATTTCCAAGATTTTGTGGCACAGGTTTATAGATAATCTGCTGCCATGCTTTTTCGATATCACCCAAATAATCATTAGCTAATAGTTGGGTTAACCGCATCACCTCAGGTGACACTTGGGTTTTAGCCTCCAACGCATCACTAATTGATTGCAGACTGGGGTTTAGCATAGTTAAATTATAATAGCGCGCTACTTCTTGTAAAAATGCCAAATAGCCGCCGTACAAATGCATGAGCGCACTTTCAATATGTGCTTCCTGTAATTGCCCTTTTGGCGTCTGTTCAGCTTGCTGACAATAAATTCGGCAAAAATACATTTTTTGATTGGTTCTATCTGCTTGATAACGTGCAACACGACCTGCCATATTGTTTCCTTAGACATTTGATACGGATATTTTGATGAAAAAAAAGGCCAGTTGCAAGCACCGGCCTTTTTATGACTGATTAACGATTATTTAACCTTTATTTTGCATCTTGGCTATTAAACTCTTCAGCAAATTTGTCTTCAAATGACATTGACGCAGGCTCCATGTTTTCGGCAAACAAGGTGTCTAATGCTTCTAGCTGCTGATTTTCAGTAGCTTCTATGGCGGTGGTTTTACCGCTCTCTAGACGCTGGGCATGGTAAGCTAAACCAGTACCTGATGGGACCAAGCGACCGACAACCACGTTTTCTTTTAGACCACGTAAGTCATCAATCTTGCCAGTAACTGCTGCCGCCGTCAATACGCGCGTTGTCTCTTGGAATGACGCCGCAGAAATAAAGCTTTCAGTTGCCAATGAGGCTTTGGTGATACCGAGCAATAAACGGTCAAACTTGACTGGGAATTTGTTTTCTTCGTCGAGTTTTTTGTTCATGGCGACGATATCAGCGTATTCAGCTTGGTCACCTTTGAAGTAGCTTGAATCACCGCCATCGGTAACTTCAACTTTACGTAGCATCTGACGAATAATCACTTCAATATGCTTGTCGTTGATTTTTACCCCTTGTAAGCGGTAAACGTCTTGTACTTCATTGACGATGTAGTTGGCAAGCTCAGTTTCACCTTTTAAGCGTAAAATATCGTGTGGGTTTTGTGGACCATCGGCAATCACCTCGCCACGCTCAACACGTTCACCCTCAAACACGTTGATTTGACGCCATTTTGGAATCAACTCTTCATGTACTTCGCCATCATCATTGGTAATGATAAAGCGGTTTTTACCTTTGGTGTCTTTACCAAAGCTTACTGTACCACTCATTTCCGCCATAATCGCATGATCTTTTGGACGACGCGCTTCAAATAAGTCAGCAACACGCGGTAGACCACCAGTAATATCTTTGGTACCTGATGATTCTTGTGGTACACGACCTAAAATCGAACCTGTTGTTACCTCATCGCCTTCACGCACACGAATAATGGTTTGCTGTGGTAAGAAGTACACCACTTCTTTACCCTCTTTGGTATCAAGGATAATCGCAGGACGTAAATCTTTACCTGAGCTTGGGCGGTCTTTGGTCGCCAAGATTTCGTATGAGCTCATACCTGTTGCTTCATCGATTTTCATGGTGGCGGTTAAGCCATCGGTGATTTCGCTAAAGCGTGCAGTACCTGATACCTCGGTAATGATTGGATGGGTATGCGGATCCCATTTACCAATGGTTTGACCTGGGGTAACCTCAGTGCCATCAGCCACTAAAATTGACGAACCATACGGTGCTTTATAGCGCTCACGCTCACGGCCCAATTCATCGGTAATACTAATTTCTGCAGAGCGAGAAACTACCACCAAATGACCATCGGCATGGCTTACAGATTTCAAGTTTTGGAAGCGAACCGTACCGCCTTTATTGACCTGAATGCTGTTTTCCACAGCAGCAGCACTCGCGGCACCACCCACGTGGAAGGTACGCATGGTAAGCTGAGTACCTGGCTCACCGATTGATTGCGCTGCCATGACACCCACAGACTCACCAATATTGACGCGGTGACCACGTGCTAAGTCACGACCATAACATTGTGAACAGACACCATGTGGCACTTCACAAGTAATCACAGAACGTACCCAAACTTCGTCAATACCATGTTCATCAAGTACTTTTACCCAATGCTCATCAAGCAAGGTACCCGATGGGATGGCTAATTCGCCTGTTTTATTTGACATCACATCTTTGGCGGTAACTCGGCCCAGCACGCGGTCAGCCAATTGTTCAATGATTTCACCACCCTCAATGTGTGGCTTCATTAAGATACCTTTATCGGTACCACAATCAGGCTGGGTGATAACCAAATCTTGCGCAACGTCAACCAAGCGACGGGTTAAGTAACCTGAGTTTGCGGTTTTTAGTGCCGTATCAGCTAGACCTTTACGGGCACCGTGCGTCGAAATAAAGTACTGTAAAACGCTTAAGCCTTCACGGAAGTTAGCTTTAATTGGGGTTTCAATAATCGAGCCGTCTGGTTTTGCCATCAGACCACGCATACCTGCCAACTGACGAATCTGTGCGGCACTACCACGCGCACCTGAATCCGACATGATATAAATCGAGTTAAACGATTTTTCTTTTTCCGCTTCACCTTGGCTATTGATAACGGTATCTTGTGATAGGTTATCCATCATCGCTTTGGCGATTTGGTCATTGGTACGTGACCAAATATCAATGACTTTGTTATAACGTTCACCCGCGGTCACGAAACCTTGTTCAAACTGGCTTTCAATCTCACGGACTTCTGCGTCAGCCGCTTCGATGATTTTGTTTTTGGTAGGTGGAATGAGCATATCTTCCATACCAATGGATACGCCTGACAACGTTGCTTGGGCAAAACCCAAATACATCAATTGGTCAGCAAACATGACGCTGTCTTTCACGCCCATTTTGCGGTAGCAAGAATTGATAAGGCGAGCGATGTTTTTCTTAGTCATCTCTTTGTTGACTTCGTCAAAGCTCATACCTTTTGGGGTGATATTCCAAATCAAACAGCGACCCGCAACGGTGTCAACCATTTTAGTAACGCTATTGGCATTACCTTCATCGTCATACGTGATTTCTTCAATGCGTACTTTAATTTTGGCATTGACGCTTAAATCACCGGTACCTAGGGCGCGATACACTTCTTTCACGTTGGAGAAAGTCATGTTTTCGCCTTTGGCATTGATATGCGAACGGCTGATGTAATATAACCCCAATACAACGTCTTGTGATGGCGTGATGATTGGCTCACCATTGGCAGGTGACAAGATGTTGTTGGTTGACATCATCAAGGCACGGGCTTCAAGCTGGGCCTCCAAAGTTAACGGTACGTGTACCGCCATTTGGTCACCATCAAAGTCGGCGTTGAACGCGCTACAAACTAGCGGATGTAGCTGAATCGCTTTACCTTCAATCAGTACAGGCTCAAATGCTTGTAAGCCCAAACGATGGAGGGTCGGTGCACGGTTTAGTAGCACTGGGTGTTCACGAATCACGCTGGCAAGCATATCCCACACTGCCGGTTCTTCACGCTCAACCATTTTCTTAGCGGCTTTGATAGTAGTCGCGATGCCATTTTGTAAAAGTTTGGCATAAGTAAAGGGCTTGAACAGTTCAAGTGCCATTTTTTTAGGCAAGCCACATTGGTGTAGACGCAGGTATGGACCCACGGTAATGACCGAACGACCTGAATAGTCAACACGTTTACCAAGAAGGTTTTGACGGAAACGACCTTGTTTACCTTTAATCATGTCAGCTAAAGATTTTAATGGACGTTTGTTGCTACCTGTAATCGCACGACCGCGGCGACCGTTGTCAAGCAGTGCATCCACTGACTCTTGTAACATACGTTTTTCGTTACGCACGATGATGTCAGGCGCATTGAGCTCCAACAAGCGTTTTAAACGGTTGTTACGGTTAATGACGCGGCGGTATAAGTCATTTAGGTCTGAAGTGGCAAAACGCCCCCCTTCAAGCGGTACCAATGGACGCAAATCGGGTGGCAACACAGGTAATACGGTCATTACCATCCACTCAGGTTTATTGTTCGAATCACGGAATGACTCAAGCAATTTTAGGCGTTTTGACATTTTTTTAAGTTTGGTTTCTGAACCGGTGTTAGGAATTTCTTCCCGTAATTGGTCGATTTCCAAATCCACGTCAATATCGCGCAGCAAGTCTTGCACCGCTTCAGCACCCATTTTTGCGGTGAATTCATCACCAAACTCTTCAAGTGCTTTGAAGTAATCTTCATCATCAAGTAACTGATATTTTTCAAGGGTAGTTAAACCTGGGTCAGTCACGACATAGCTTTCAAAATACAATACGCGCTCGATATCACGCAAAGTCATATCAAGTAGTAGACCAATACGGCTTGGTAATGATTTTAAGAACCAAATATGCGCAACTGGGCTTGCCAGCTCAATGTGACCCATACGCTCGCGGCGTACTTTGGCAGCGGTCACTTCAACGCCACATTTTTCACAGATCACGCCTTGGAATTTACGGCGTTTGTATTTACCACACAAGCATTCGTAGTCTTTAACAGGTCCAAAAATTTTGGCACAAAAAAGACCATCACGTTCTGGTTTGAAAGTACGATAGTTGATGGTTTCAGGCTTTTTAACTTCCCCATGCGACCAAGATTTGATGGTGTCAGGTGAGGCAAGAGAAATTTGAATGCTGTCGAACTCTTGGTTACCAGAGTCGGCAGGGCTTTTCATGATGTCTAATAAGTCTTTCAAACTGCTTCTCCATCGATTAAATTGAAGGTCGCTACAGATTGACTTTCAATTTAAGGTTAATTTTTATTCGTTTGTCATTAAAAAGGTAAACTATTGAGCTTGAGTATGGCGACGTTATTAAAGCCACCACACTCACAATCATGACTTAGTTTTTACTTTTGCTATGATCTTTTAACTCAATATTGATACCCAATGACTTAATCTCTTTGGTCAATACGTTGAACGATTCTGGCATACCAGCTGACATGTTCTGTTCACCATCGACGATGTTTTTGTACATGCGGGTACGACCTTCCACGTCATCGGATTTCACCGTCAACATCTCTTGCAATGTATAAGCAGCACCGTAAGCTTCAAGTGCCCACACTTCCATCTCACCGAAGCGCTGACCACCAAACTGGGCTTTACCACCCAATGGCTGCTGGGTAACCAATGAGTAAGAGCCTGTTGAACGGGCATGCATTTTGTCGTCAACCAAGTGGTTGAGTTTGAGCATGTACATGTAACCTACGGTCACCGGACGATCAAACTGTTGACCGGTACGGCCATCAAACAATACTTGCTGACCCGAGGTTGGCATACCCGCTAATTCTAGCAAGCCTTTGATTTGCTGTTCTTTAGCGCCATCAAATACTGCTGTACCCATTGGTACGCCAGCACGTAGATTTTTTGACATAGCAATGATTTCGTCATCACTCATGCTGCCTAAGTCCACTTGCTCGCCGCCAATTTGGTTATAGATTTTGTCTAAGAAATCACGTAACTCAGCAACTGCCGCTTGTTGTTTGATCATCTCGTCAATTTTGATACCCAAACCACTTGCTGCGCCGCCTAAGTGAGTTTCTAGAATCTGTCCGACGTTCATCCGCGATGGTACGCCTAGTGGGTTTAGTACCACATCCACTGGATTACCGTTTTCATCGTATGGCATATCTTCAATCGGCATGATACGTGATACCACCCCTTTGTTACCATGACGACCTGCCATTTTGTCACCGGGTTGAATACGACGTTTTACTGCCAAGTACACTTTGACGATTTTTTGCACGCCATGCGTTAAGTCATCACCTGCCGTTAATTTGCGTTTTTTCTCAGTGAATTTTTCATCGATTTCTTTTTGTTTATCGGTTAAAAAGTCACCAATTTGTGATAAACGCTCTGCGGTATCTTCTTGGGTTGGCTGAATATCAAGCAATGTTTCAAGCGACATATCTTGCATTGAGTCTTCACTCAACACTGTACCTGATTTTAAGCCCGCGCCACCACTCACAGTTTGACCGTCAAGCAATGAGATAATGCGACCGCGTGCCGCGTTTTCAAAGATACGCAATTCTTCTTTTAAGTCTTTACGATAGCTATCAAGCTGGGCTTTTTCGATAGCTTGCGCACGGCTGTCTTTTTCTACACCATCACGGGTAAAGACTTGAACGTCAATCACCGTACCTTTGGTAGAAGAAGGCACCCGTAACGACGTATCTTTAACGTCCGCGGCTTTTTCACCAAAAATTGCACGAAGTAGTTTTTCTTCAGGGGTGAGCTGGGTTTCACCTTTTGGTGTCACTTTACCCACTAAGATATCGCCACCTTGCACTTCCGCACCAATGTAGACGATACCTGCTTCATCTAGATTAGCTAGGGCTGCTTCACCCACGTTTGGAATATCGGCAGTGATTTCTTCTGTACCCAATTTGGTATCACGCGCCACACAGGTTAATTCTTGGATATGAATGGTGGTAAAACGATCTTCTTTAACCACACGCTCAGATAACAAAATCGAGTCTTCGAAGTTGTAACCGTTCCAAGGCATGAACGCCACACGCATGTTTTGACCCAATGCCAACTCACCCAAATCGGTGGATGGACCATCTGCCAAGATATCCCCGCGCGCAATGACATCACCTTGGTTGACGATAATGCGTTGGTTAATACAGGTATTTTGGTTTGAACGGGTGTATTTGATTAAGTTATAGATATCAATACCTGCTTCACCCGCTTGCATTTCATCTTCATTCACTTTTACAACGACACGGCTCGCATCTACGTCCATAATGACACCGCCACGTTTGGCAGTCACACACACACCTGAGTCACGGGCAACGTGACGTTCCATACCCGTACCAACCAGTGGTTTATCAGAACGTAAAGTAGGTACCGCTTGGCGCTGCATGTTTGAACCCATCAAAGCACGGTTGGCATCGTCATGTTCCAAGAATGGAATCAAACTTGCTGCCACAGACACAACCTGACGCGGTGATACGTCCATATGGGTCACTTTCTCTGGTGCCATACGCACAAATTCACCATAGTTACGCACAGAGACATAATCTTCTGTCAACTGACCGTTTTCATCAATCGGCGAATCCGCTTGTGCAATCACAGTGCCTACTTCTTCAATCGCTGATAAATACTCGATTTCATCCGTCACTTTACCATCAACTACTTTACGATAAGGTGTTTCTAAAAAACCAAATTCATTGGTTTTAGCATAGACGGCTAATGAGTTAATCAGACCGATGTTTGGACCCTCAGGGGTTTCAATCGGACACACACGCCCATAATGGGTTTGGTGTACGTCACGGACTTCAAAGCCTGCACGTTCACGTGTTAAACCACCTGGACCTAATGCAGAAACACGACGCTTATGGGTGATTTCTGATAGTGGGTTGTTTTGGTCCATAAACTGTGACAATTGTGATGAACCAAAGAACTCTTTAATGGCGGCTGCCACAGGTTTTGAGTTGATCAAATCTTGTGGCGATAAGTTATCTGTCTCAGCTGAGCTTAAACGCTCTTTAACAGCACGCTCGACACGGACTAAACCCACGCGAAATTGATTTTCTGTCATCTCACCGACTGAGCGGACACGGCGGTTACCTAAATGGTCAATATCGTCCACTACCCCACGACCATCACGAATTTCAATCAACATTTTTAATACGTCAATAATATCTTCGTTGGTCAATACACTGCGTTCACGCTGCACATCAGGGTCATTGGTTGGCTCATAGACTCGGCCCAAACGACGGTTGAACTTCATGCGACCGACGTTTGATAAATCATAGCGGTCTGCGTTAAAAAACATCGATTCAAACAGTTTTTCAGCCGTATCGAGTGTTGGTGGCTCACCTGGACGCATCACTTTGTAGATTTCAATCAACGCTTCTTCACGGCTCATCGCGGTATCTGCGCGCAGTGTATCGGCGATGTATGAACCATGATCGATATCGTTAGTGAATAAAATATCAAATTCTTTAATGTCGTTATTGCTGATTTTGACCAAAGTCTCGTGATCGAGCAATTGGTTAGCGCGTGCAATAACTTCATCATCCACAACGATATCTTGTGCCAAAATACGCTCATACAAGTATTCATCAGGCACAGGTAATTTAGTCATACCAGCTTGTTCGATTTTACGAATCGCGCGCGCGTTGATACGTTTGCCCTGTTCGACAATCACGTCGCCATCCGGTGAAACGATTTCAAACTGCGCCATTTCACCGCGTAAACGATCAGTGACAAGATCGATTTCAAATTGCTCATCACTTTTATAAACGTGGGTTTTTTCATAAAACGCATCTAAAATTTGCTGTGTATTCATCCCAATGGCATGCAAAATCACCGTTGCAAGTAATTTACGGCGGCGGTCAATACGAGCAAACACCAAGTCTTTGGCATCAAATTCAAAGTCTAACCATGAACCACGGTAAGGAATAATACGGGCGTTATACAGCACTTTACCACTTGAATGTGATTTGCCTTTGTCATGGTCAAAGAATACCCCTGGTGAGCGGTGTAATTGCGATACGATGACGCGCTCAGTACCATTAATCACAAAAGTACCGTTTTCGGTCATCAATGGGATTTCACCCATATAGACGCTTTGCTCACGGATATCTTTAATTGCCGCTTTCGCATCTTTGTCTTTAACATCTTTGTCTTTGATGACCAAACGGATTTTTACACGTAATGGCGCTGCATAGGTTGAACCACGTAAAATACATTCGCGCACATCAAACTCTGGTGTACCTAGATAGTATTCGACAAATTGTAGCTCGGCATTGCCAGTATGGCTTTCAATAGGGAAAATAGAATTAAAAGCGGCTTGTAAACCAATGTTTTCCCGACCTTTTGGCTTTTTATTTTCTTGCAAAAATTGCTCATACGAGTCAACTTGGATGGCCAATAAGTATGGCACGTCCATGACGGTGGGCAACTTTGCAAAACTTTTACGAATGCGTTTTTTTTCAGTATACGAGTATGCCATTAAAAGTCCTTAAACATTCAAAGCGTTAATGCCTACCCATCTATCAATACTTCAGTGCACTGATACCGCTATGCACTGATAAAGTCACAAATTACCAAATTTCCTGTTGGGAAATTAAATTTTTTGCGCATTTATTAACGATGGAATCTATTTCTAAAAGATTTGATGACCCAATCTCTAACGTCTTAAGTCACCAACTTAAATCCAATTTCCTAACGGAAATCTTAAAACCTTGCTCAATCAGCGGATAAGTTAATCATCACAGGATGGATAACCTAATCGGCGATATAATATAAAATCGATACAAACAAAAACTGTAGAGACGACAAAAAGCCAAACACCTTTGGGGTATTTAGCTAAAGTTTTTTTACGCATTACCAGACTTTCTAACTTGCATGGAACAATTCTGTCCTTGGTGCGTGTGCCATCTTATATTCAATCAGACACGAAAGGTCAAGAGAATGATTATAATAAAAAAAAGCTATTATTGCAAGTGCAATAATAGCTTTTTGAAGTTTAGAAAACTTAAGTGCGAGAATTATTTCAATTCTACTGATGCGCCTGCTTCTTCTAATTTTTTCTTCAATTCTTCAGCTTCAGCTTTCGCTACGCCTTCTTTAACAGTTTGTGGTGCGCCTTCAACTAGGTCTTTAGCTTCTTTTAAGCCCAAGCCAGTGATTTCGCGAACTGCTTTAATAACAGCTACTTTCTTGTCGCCAGCGCCAGTTAATACAACGGTGAAGTCGTCTTTTTCTTCTGCTGCAGGCGCGTCACCGGCAGCTGCAGGTGCTGCTGCTAGTGCAGCGGCTGATACGCCAAATTTTTCTTCCATTGCAGAGATAAGATCTACAATTTCCATTACTGATTTTTCAGCGATTGCATCAAGAATTTCTTGGTTAGTTAATGCCATGATGTGTGTTCCTAAATAAGTGAATTTGGTTTAAAAAATGCTAAGCGTAGCTAAGTTTACTTAAATAAATTAAGCGGCTTCGCCTTCGCCTTGCATTTTGTCGCGTAATGCTGCCAAAGTACGAACAAATTTGCCTGCAGCGGCTTCTTTCATCGTACCCATTAAGCGCGCAATCGCTTCGTCGTAAGTTGGTAAGCTTGCTAAACGATCGATATCTTTAGCAGCGATAAACTCGCCTTCAAAAGCTGCACCTTTAATTTCAAACTTATCGTTTGTTTTAGCAAATTCTTTGAACAAACGTGCCGCAGCACCTGGATGTTCAGTTGAGAATGCGATAAGTGTTGGACCTACAAATACGTCATTTAACACAGTGTAGTTAGTGTCTTCTAACGCACGACGTAATAAAGTATTACGCACGATACGCATATCAACACCCGCTGCACGAGCTTCTTTACGCAGTTGGGTCATTTTACCTACTGTTACGCCACGAGCATCGGCAACAACAGCAGAAAGGGCACCTTTGGCAGATTCACTTACTTCAGCAACAATCGCTTGTTTGTCTTGAAGATTTAATGCCATGGGTTGTCTCCATATTATCAGTTTCCTAGTTATGATTAACTTAGGGCACCAATAAACCTAGTTAATATAATAAGTTAAAGTACAACTTATTATCACTCCGATACGGTGGCAGTCAATGGTAAATTAAACTGCCATCCCGTCTGCGTAGGCTGTGAAAAACTTTCACAATTAAACTATTTATGATTTAATTATGATTAAACCAATAGAACCTACGGTCTTAGACAGCACAACCCGTTTGTGCTGAACTAAATTTAAAATATATTAAAAATCTACCATCAAGCGTTAAAGCTTACGCATTACGATAAGGAACTGCATCTAAGTTGATACCAGGGCCCATCGTGCTTGATAGAGTGATTTTCTTGATATAGATACCTTTTGAGGTCGCAGGTTTTGCTTTTTTCAAATCAGCGATTAATGCAGACGCATTTTGCTCGATTTGTTCAGCACTAAAACCTACTTGACCAATCGTGGTATGGATAATACCCGCTTTATCAACACGGTAAGTTGCCTGACCCGCTTTGGTATTTTTAACCGCTTCAGCAACGTTAGGGGTAACTGTACCTACTTTAGGGTTTGGCATTAAGCCACGTGGACCTAAAATTGTACCTAATTGACCAACAACGCGCATTGCATCAGGCGACGCAATCACAACATCAAAGTCCATGTTACCCGCTTTGATGCTTTCTGCTAGGTCTTCAAAACCTACGATATCAGCACCCGCTTCTTTTGCTGCATCCGCTGCTGCACCTTGGGCAAACACGGCAACGCGTTTGGTTTTACCGGTACCTGCAGGCAGGTTAGTAGCACCACGAACCACTTGGTCAGATTTACGTGGGTCAACACCTAGATTGATAGCAATATCGATTGACTCTTTGAATTTTGCTGGTGGCAATTTGTTTAGAATTTCTACCGCTTCAGCCAATGTGTATTGTTTGTTCGCATCATAGCTTTCAGCGATTGCTTTTTGACGTTTAGTTAATTTAGCCATTTACACACCCTCCACGTCAATACCCATTGAGCGAGCAGTACCCGCCAATGTGCGAACCGCAGATTCTAAGTCAGCAGCAGTTAAGTCAGCATTTTTAGTGTTAGCAATTTCTTCTAACTGTGCACGGTCAACTTTACCTACTTTAGTTTTATTCGGTACGCCTGAACCTTTAGCAGCACCTGCAGCTTTGCGAATTAAGAACGCCGCTGGTGGTGACTTCATGATAAAGGTAAACGATTTGTCGTTGTAAACAGTGATTTCAACAGGAACAGGTAAACCTGGTTCCATGCTAGAAGTAGCTGCGTTGAACTCTTTACAGAATGCCATGATGTTCACACCTTTTTGACCCAATGCTGGACCGATAGGTGGTGATGGATTAGCTTTACCAGCTGGCACTTGTAGTTTGATGTAACCATCAATCTTTTTAGCCATGATAGACTCCTGTTATGGGTAATAGCGCTAGATACCCACTCATCGAATGGCTATCTGGCTCCCCGGGTGATATTGTCAATCTTGCAGACAACAGAAAAAAATAAAGTGCCATATTATAAGCGAATTTTTACCGAGGTAAAGCAAAAATTGCTAAATTTGGCACTTAGTTACAATTTTAGGGTCAAAAACCCATGAAAAAGAAAAGCTATCAAAAATTAGTTAATTTTTTCTACTTGTTTAAACTCTAGCTCAACCGGGGTTGGACGGTTAAAGACATTGACGGTCAACTGTAAGCGCGATTTTTCGTAATCCACTTTTTCTACCAAGCCTCTAAACTCGGTAAACGGCCCATCGATGACCAACACTTCTTCACCTGGCTCAAATAAAGTTTTTGGACGCGGTTTATTTTCGTTGGTATTTAAACGATTTAAAATGGTATCTGCTTCTTTTGGGGTAATCGGCGCAGGATTTTCTGGCGTACCGCCAATAAAACCCATCACACGTGGACAGTCTTTAACTAAGTGCCATGTGTTGTCGTTCATATCCATTTCAATCAATACGTAACCTGGAAAGAATTTACGCTCAGATTTGCGTTTTTTGCCATCCCGCATTTCAATAACTTCTTCGGTTGGGACAAGTACTTGACCAAACGATTCTTTGTATTCGCTGCGATTGATACGTTCAATCAATGAACGCTGCACTTGTTTTTCAAAGCCTGAAAATGCTTGTACGATATACCAACGCATGGATATCTTCCTCTAATTCATTGCTAAACACATCGCCTACTATACCAAATATGAGCAATGCAGGTAAAATATTGATATTGCTAGATAGATAAAAACCCACAGATGTGGGTCAAATAAAAGGGTTTGGCTAAATTTTTGCTATTGACCAATGACGTATTGAATCAACTGGCTAAATACGGTATCTAATAACCACACAATAAAAGCTAATATGCCAGCCACTACTGCAACTTGCCAAGTGTATTCAAGGGTTTCTTGTTTGGTTGGCCAAGTAACACGACGTAATTCAACGCGAGAATCTTGCAAAAGTGTCTTAAAAGCACTGCCTTGGTTGGTCAATGCCAGTGCCAATAATGCAGCAATGATTAGTCCAGCAATAACAGCCACGCGCGTCCATAAATTGCTAGCGGGTTGCCAATATGCGGGTAAATATTGATTGACTAAAGTTGCGCTGATTAATGCGACAAAAGCAAAAATCCACAGGACAAAATCTTTAGGGGAGTGTCGTTTGGCAATCTCAATAGCGGCAGGTTGGTGGACAACCACTTTTTCACCAGACATCCTTTTGCCATTGAGCTCTGCTAGTTTGTTCTCTAGCATTTGTTTCATAAGGCTGCCCTGTCTATCATTAAAACGTATTTTATTATTAGAATACAGCGTACACGCTAACCTAACTAAAATGTGGCAGGCGATGAGGGACTCGAACCCCCAACATTCGGTTTTGGAGACCGACGCTCTACCAATTGAACTAATCGCCTATGTTGAGTTTGAGTATTATAGCGAGTTTTTTTTTGAATGCAACACTTTCTATAGTTTTTTGCGATTTTAATCTTACCCTATCGCTGCTAAGATTTTACGGCGTAAAAGCGCAGCGTCCGGCATGGCTTCCCCATTGATTCGTAATATCGAAATGCCTGCGCTCAACAGCGCTTTGTCTTTTTTTTCATCTTGCTGCTGACGGCGGCGAGTGTTGTGCGTCCAGTCGTCTAATTCAATTGCCAATAGTACGGTTTGCTTGTCTTGATCGACCAGCACATAGTCAACACTCATACGGCAAATACGATTAAACCAAAAGCCTTGGTCAGTATCGTCATCGTCATTTGGCATGATAATACGTGATAGCTGTACTTGCCCAAAAATAATCAGCTCAGGCACCGCCTGCTGCAAGCGATTAAAAAATATCACTTCGGTGGGCGTCATGATCGGCATTGGCTCAAACGGCCATACCGCTAATTCATCTCCCCGAACCGGCTTAATAACCTCTTCACGGCTACTGCCACTACTGCGAAAGGCAAATACTAACAGGATAAACACCACAAACGCTAACACTAAAAAAATTATCACACTAACCACACACTCATATCTATAGGATAATTACCACAAGGGAGCATTATTCCTCTATTGGGTGATTTTCACAAGCACATAGACAAACAATACGACACAAAATGTCGCATTGTTTGGGTTGTTTGGCCTTGTTTGCATAGTTTGGCTTTAAAAGGTTAAATAGGCTTACCAGTAAAGCACCCAGCCGCTGTTGACATCGACGCGGCTATCGTTATTAAGCTTGTCTTTGAGCGCCAAGGCAGCGACTTTGCCTTTTTCTGGACCTACGACAATACGTACCCCTTTGCTGGTTTGGGTGGTTTTGACTTTGTAGCCTGCCGCTTGTAATTTTTGGGTGATTTCATTGGCTTTTTTCTCGTCGGTTGCCAATGCGACTTGTACCCCAAACGTACCTTTGGCATCGGTTTCTTTTACCGTTTGACGCGCCTGCCTTAAATTGTCTTGTGCCGCTTGGAACGCTTGTTTTTTCTGGGCTTGTTGCTGAGCTTCTAGTTTTTTTTGGGCGATTTCTTGTTGACGTTTTTGCTCTTTTAACTGCTCTTTTAACTGGGCTTCTTGCTTTTTGCGGGCGATTTCTTGCTGTTTTTGCTGCGCTTTTTGCGCGGCTTCTTGTTTTTTACGGGCGACTTCTTGCTGCTGCTCTAGTAGCGCCTGTTGCTTTTTTTGTTCAGCTTCTTGCTTTTTGCGAGCAATCTCATTTTGACGTTGTTGCTCTCGTGCTTGAGTTTGTTGGGTGATACGGTTGATTTGTGCCGCAGTCGGGATGGTGATGATTTGCCCGACACGTAAGCTGCTGGTCGTATTGAGATTATTGACGCTTGCCAATACGTCGACTGGCACATTGTAGCGACGTGATAACCCTATCAACCCATCGCCTGCCTTGACTTGATAGGTGCCAGGATTGTTAGGGATGGTTTTTGCCACGGGCTGCGGCTGTGCGACGGGTGCTGTCACTGTGGGCTTTGGCGTAGCTGCTTGTTCTTTAGTTTGCGTAGCGCTTCGAGTTTGCGCAGCGCTTTGGGTCTGTGCGGTATTTTGCACGCTATTGGGTACTGCAGCTTGCGTTTGTGGCGGCGCGGCGTCCCTGTCAACGGGTCGGGGCTTTACCACAGGTTGGGTAATCGCGGTCACTGAGCTGGCAACCACCGAATTGGTATTGGCGGCATTTTTGTTGGCATACAGTTGATTTTCAGCACGGCTACGCGCCAAAGCTTCGGCTTCAATCCGCTGTTGCTCGGTCATGTATTGCTGGGCTTGTTGTTCTTGCGCAGCGACCCGTTGCTCACGTTCTTTTTGTTTTTGTGCCAGTAAATTTTTTTCGGTTGCGATATCGGCGGTGAGTGGCTCGTTGCTGATTGCTGATTGTTTATCTGTCGTGTGTTTAGCGATAACTTGTTGGCTATTGGCTGCAGGTTTGGCAGGCGCGTTCAAGACTTGGTGCATAGTGGCATATAACAACACGCTACCGCCTAACAATACCGTTGTACCCAATAATGCTTGCTTAGAAAATTTCATGCCAATTACCCTAGTGTGTATGTCTTGATAAATGATTTTTTCAACCTACAAAAATCAACGAATTTTGACTAATCATAGCAAAATTCGCGTTAGCAGTTTTTACCATTGTTGAGATATTAACTGAAAATTTTGAAAAGTAAAATCATTTGACGCACAAATTCGTTATTCGCTGAGTGATTGGCTGGTCAATACACCGCTGATGGTATAAAAAGAACCACACACCAAAATCAGGTCATTCTCTTGGCTGTGGTTACTAACCGATTGAGTCGCCAAATTCAAATCCTTAAAAACACGTACAGAATTAAAGTAGCGTGGTAGCAGCTCAGTTAAGCGTTCTTGGCTACTGGCTCTAGGGTGAGATATAACGCCGCTATGAACACTGTCAATCGGCATTACCGTCTGGGAGAATTGCTGTAGATGGGCGAGCACCGGCTCGATGTCTTTATCAGCGAGCATGGATATCACCAAATGCAATTTGGCGGTTGGATGCTGGCGTTGGTAAGCATGCACATACGGCGTCAACTGCTTGAGCAAAAATTGCATCCCATGCTCATTGTGGGCAACGTCAAACACCCATTGGCGAGATGACATGCGTCTGCTATCAAAACGCCCTGCCAATTTTACTTTCGGTAACGCAGCTTGGATGTGCTCTTGGGTTATGGTCAATGGGCTGGCTAAGAGGGCGGTGATAGCCGTTGCGGTATTGTGCAAAGACAAATTGGGGATAGGCAACGATAAAGTCACCGCGCTATTGCTATATTGCCATGTCGCTGCATCGTCAGTATGGCGGTAGCCATAATCTTTGCCATACTGTAGCAAATGGGCATGGTGCTGTGCAATCAAAGGCGGGATGGTCGATGGCATATCGGTTTCGCCATACACCAATGTCAGGTTATCACGCAAAATACCGGCTTTTTCTACAGCGATTTTTTCACGGGTGTCGCCGAGCCATTCGACATGGTCGATACCCACATTGGTAATGACTGCAAGGTTTGGCTCGATAACATTGACGACATCGAGGCGACCGCCTAAACCCACCTCCAATACCCAGACATCACAGTGGTTTTGGGCAAAAATTAAAAAAGCGGCAAGCGTCGTCATTTCAAAAAATGACAGTGTCAACCCACAATCAACCCTCGCCTGCTCGATTTTGGCAAACGCATCAATCAAAGTTTGGTCATCGACCATTTCTCCATTGATTCTGACACGCTCGTTAAACACCAGTAAATGCGGCGATTGATACAAAGCGGTTTTATAGCCTGCTTGTTGACAAATCTCAGCAATAGTGGCGGTGGTTGAGCCTTTACCATTGGTGCCTGCCACGGTAAATACAAAGGCATCGGTTTGCTTTATACCCAATGCTTGAAATACGGGCATCACCCGCTCAAGCCCCATATCAATCGCGGACACATGGATGCCTTGCATGTAGTTTAGCCACTCGGTTAACGAGCTTGAAACGCTAGGCGGCAATGGGGATGGTGAGAGGGCGGCTGGTGAGCTTGACTGTTGCATGGATAGAACCGTGATAATAATGAATTAGTGATCCTGACGAAAATAGGTCATTTTTTTGAGTAAGCGATGAATCGTTTCTTTCATTTGTAGACGATGGACCACTTGATCGACCACACCATGCTCTACCAAAAACTCAGCGCGCTGGAAAGGCTCGCCCAGTACCTCGCGAACGGTTTGTTCAATCACCCGTTTGCCCGCAAAACCAATCATGGCTTTAGGCTCCGCCAAATGGATATCGCCTAACATCGCAAGTGATGCCGTCACACCGCCATACACAGGATTGGTTAGTACCACAATGTAAGGAATATTGGCGTGTTTGAGTTTCTCAATTGCTGCGGCAGTACGCGCCATCTGCATGAGGGATAACAAGCCCTCTTGCATACGGGCGCCACCCGATGCGGCAAAACATACCAGCGGGATTTGTTCTTTAAGCGCTGTCTCCGCAGCGAGCACAAATCGATCGCCTACCACAGAGCCCATGGAGCCACCCATAAAAGCAAAATCAAACGCACAAGCCACCACGGGTAGCCGCTGAAGTTTGCCTTTCATGACGATAAGCGCTTCGGTTTCGCCCGTCTTGGCTTGCGCTTCACTCATCCGGGTTGGGTAAGGTTTGCTATCGACAAAGTCTAATGGGTTGCCTGCTTGGTACTGCTGCCCTAGCTCGTCATCAACTTGGTCAAAAAACCAGTTCAGACGCGTGCGGGCGGTCATGCTAAGATGTTCATCACACGATGGACACACGTAATTATTAAAAATCAGCGCTGTATTGGTGATGATTGAATTACAGTTGGGACATTGAGTCGATGGTTCGGTCTCAACCGCCGTCAGTATTTGCTTGGCACGCGGCTTGATGGTAGGTAATGGGCGTTTTAACCAAGTTTCTTCCAGTGTCTGTCCCATCGGTTGAGGCTTCATATCAGTGCTCATAATAAATCCCTATTAACAGTGCAATTTAAGAGTGCCATTGACTAGTAGTTGTTTGAGTGTACAAGTACAAACTCATTTTATAATGCGTATGCTAACTGATTTTAGCAATAAATGAAATGATTAACCTCAAATACCTCAAACCATTCTATCACTCAAGACTATCAATCGCTTCTCTTAGCTCATCCATTTTATCTAAGATGGCTTTTTTGGCATGGGCGATTTTCTGTTCATCATTGCCCACATCCGCAAAGTTTTTCACCAGTTCACTACCGACAATCACGCCATCCGCATATTGTCCGACTGCTTTTGCCGATGCACCATCACGAATACCAAAACCAACACACACAGGCAAGGCAGTTTGTGATTTAATCGCTTGGACGTGTTCGCCCACATCTTGAGCATCCAATGCTTTTGAGCCTGTCACGCCTTTGACCGATACATAATAGATAAAACCACCGCCATGTTTTAGCACTTGCTCACGGCGTTCTGGCAAGGTGGTTGGCGCAAGTAAAAAGATTTCGTTCATACTCGACGCGGCAAGTTTTTGGGTAAAATCGCCTGCTTCTTGTGGCGGTAAATCAACCATCAACACACCATCAATCCCTGCATCTTGACAAAGACTGATAAACTTGTCATAACCGATGATTTCAATCGGATTTAGATAGCCCATGACTAGCACTGGCGTGGTGGTGTTGGTTTTACGAAACGCTTTTACCATCTCAATCGCTTGGCGGGTACTGGTGCCACCTGCCAATGCGCGCTCGCCTGCTAGGGCGATGGTCTCACCGTCTGCCATGGGGTCAGAAAATGGCAAGCCAACTTCGATGATGTCTGCGCCGTGGTCAACGAGTTCATGCAGTAAGCTGACGGTAACACTTGGGTTTGGGTCGCCTGCCATCACATAGGGAATTAAAGCTTTTTTGTTTTGCTCTCGCAATGTGTTAAAGGTGGTTTCAATACGCGTAATCATAAAATCTCACTTATAAATTTTGTAACTAAAATGCTCTCTAATATTGACTATTAGATGCCTAATACATATAATTATTACATCTCATCAACCATGTGTTGAAGGAGTTACGAAGCCGTTCATTGAACGGCTTCAGCTTTTTAAAGACTATTGTTTTTCCAATATTCTTGAAATTTTTTCTTATATTTTCTTCGTTGATGTTCATATTCAACGTAAAATGCAGTCCAAGGCAAAACATATTGCTTACGTTTTGCTATAACAACAATGTAATCATAGTTCGAGTTTGTAAGATGAATTCGCTCTTCTCGTCCACCTCTACCATGTCGAATCTCTATCCACCAAAGTAATTTAGAATTTCCGTCGGGTTTGTCACCATTAAATTTTTCCATAAAATATTTTACCCAACCGATTCTTTCGCATCTTCTTATATCGGGTACGCGTTCCGACTCAATTTTACCTTGTGAAATCATATGCCAAAAGGTTGCACTTTTACCATCGTATGATGGATGATGCTTCAAGTTTACTGTATATTTTCCAAATTTTGGTTTAGAATGAACGAAATCCGTTTCAAATACTGAATAGACTGTTTCAAAATATACATTCCAAATTCCACCATATTCAGATAGTAAAATTAGACTTGGTAAATTATCATCAACGGATTCAAAATTTAAACTCAATTTTATGCTAACTCCCTTTCCAATAAAAAATATTGAACTTGCCTTCGCTTGGCAATGTTGATTTATCTAAATTATATCCAGAACGCTGTTTAATTCTGTTTAAAATAATTATTTTACCTTCATTTTTATCCAAGTCTCTTGCATGATATCCCATTGCTCCAAGTAAAATATCTGCTAACTGTAAAAGTTGCACATGATGTGATTCAATTACTTGTAATCTCTCTACTATATTTCTATCAAAATCATATATAGAATTTCCTAGAACCTCATGCAACTTACGAACTTTATCTGCACTTCGTGTGTCTTTTTTATCTAAATAAATCCTAAATTTATCTTGGGGAGATAGGATTGGTTTCATAAGCAAAAATATCATTTTGTAATACCAATCATCATGCGATTGAGAGTAACTTTCATGATTTAAATTTGATTTATCTGCAATTAATCCACGAAACATTAAGTCATCGTCATCAAAAAAATAGTCAATTATATCTAGATAAAAATTTACTTTAGAAATTGAAACCTTATTCCATTTCATTTCAAAGTCATATGATAAACCGTGTTTTTGTTTGATTTCTTTAAGTCTTAGGCTTACATCTTTCGTATTTTCTAAAGGGCATTTTATTAATCCCAATGACATAAAACTAAACTTATCATTAGGTAAGTGACAGGATTCATCACAGTAAATATTATAAATCAATTTTATCAATCCTCATTGGCTTAACGAATTGTACAAAATAACACTCTTTAACTAATCTCTATACCATCACGTTTCATGACGGTATGCAAATCCTTATCCCCACGACCCGACAGATTGACAATAATCGACTGGTCTTTGCTCATGGTTTTGGCAAGTTTCAACGCATACGCAATGGCGTGTGAGCTTTCTAGTGCAGGAATAATGCCTTCTTTTTGGGTGCATTCACGAAATCCCACCATCGCTTCTTCATCGGTACAAGGTACATACTGCACACGGTCGATATCCTTTAAGAAACTATGCTCAGGACCCACGCCAGGGTAATCAAGCCCTGCTGAAATCGAATGGGTGCCCAAAATCTGCCCATCATCATCCGCCATCAAATACGTGCGGTTGCCGTGTAATACGCCCACTCGACCGACGGTAAGCGGTGCAGCATGGTTGCCTGTGTCGACCCCATCGCCGCCGGCTTCGATACCATACATTTTGACGTCTGTATCATTTAAAAAGTCATAAAACAGTCCGATGGCATTACTACCGCCACCAACACAAGCGACCAACGCATCGGGCAGTTTGCCTGTTTTTTGGTAGTGTTGTAGTTTGGCTTCTTTGCCGATAATGGCTTGAAAGTCACGCACCAGCATGGGGTATGGGTGCGGACCTGCGACAGTGCCAATGACATAATAAGTGCTATCGACATTGGTGACCCAGTCACGCATGGCTTCGTTCATGGCGTCTTTGAGCGTGCGAGTACCCGAGGTGACAGGTACCACTGTTGCGCCAAGCAAACGCATGCGATACACGTTCATGGCTTGGCGTTCGACATCATCTGCGCCCATATACACCACGCACTCTAAGCCCAGACGCGCCGCGATGGTGGCAGTTGCTACGCCATGTTGCCCTGCGCCTGTCTCGGCAATGATGCGTTTTTTGCCGACCATTTTGGCAAGCAAGGCTTGACCGATGGTGTTGTTGACTTTGTGAGCGCCTGTGTGGTTTAAGTCTTCACGTTTGAGATAAATCTGTGCGCCACCGATGTCATCACTTAGGCGCTTGGCATGATAAAGTGGCGTTGGTCTGCCGACATAATTAACCAAGTCGTCTTGAAAAGCTTTCCAAAATTCGGGGTCAGCTTTGGCAGTGTTATAGATATGCTCAAGTTGTTCCAGTGCCGCCATCAGAGTTTCAGAGACAAAGCGTCCCCCATGAATGCCAAAATGTCCGCTGGCATCTGGGTATTGATTGAAGTCTTTTACTTCGATTGGGTTTTGAATGTTCATTGTTGTTCCTTTATTTAATATTGCAATCTATAACTAAGATTAATGTTTAAGATTCGAATTTCGGTTTGGATTCGTTCCATTTGGTTTCGTTACATAGTTGTAAACCACTAATTTCTTCAAAACAACGACCATTATCCCAACGTACATCAACACAATCTATATCATCAACAGAGAAAGGCGGTTCAACTATAGTTCCAACGCCCTCACCTCTACCCCAACTATCAAAATCATTTTGTTTCCAAGTCTTAGGGTTTTTAATGACTTTATCGCCAACCTTAAACATTACAAATCCTTCACTACTTTTAAACCTGCAAAGGTCTGTGCGGTTGGCATGACTTCGATACGGTTGATATTGACGTGTTTGGGCTGTTCAATCAGCCATGCCACCATATTGGCGATATCTTGTGGGGTGACATATTGCACGCTGTCATAAACTTGGGCGGCTTTGGCATCATCGCCGTGAAAACGAATATTGCTAAACTCCGTGCCGCCACATAGTCCTGGCTCGATATTACTGACACGGATATTTTTACCGACCAAATCGGCACGCAAGTTTAGGCTAAACTGGGTCACAAAAGCTTTGGTCGCGCCATACACATTACCACCGAAATATGGATAATTACCTGCAGTTGAGCTTAAATTAATAATGTAGCCGTCGTTGTTGGCGACCATGAGAGGTAAAATTTCATGGGTTAAATGAATCAAGCCTAGAATATTGGTATTGACCATTTGTTGCCAATCGGCAAAGTCTGTTTTATCCGCGGGTTCAAGCCCCAGTGCCAATCCTGCGTTATTGACTAGCACATCTAGGTTGTTGAGTACATCGTTTGGCAAAGTTTGTAGCGCGGTTTTGGTGGCGGGCAAGTCCGATATGTCAAAGTTTAGCGGGATAAATTTGTCGCCCAGTTGGCTCTGTAGTTCGTCCAATTTTTCTTGGCGTCTGCCAGTGCCGATGACGGTATGACCTTTTGAGATTAGTAACTCGGCAATTGCCTTGCCAAATCCTGCGGTTACGCCTGTGACCAAGATATTCATATTGTTACCTATAATTTTATGTACTAATATACTAGTACGTTAGTATATACCAATTTATTTGAAAAGCAATCTTTAATCCTTGCACGATTTATTTGCGAGTTTGTTCAATAAATTTTTGCATTTTCGCCAAACTTTTAATCCCTTTTGCTGACTCAATCCCGCCACTGACATCCACGCCATACACATTGGTTTTGGCAATCGCCTCACCCACGTTATCCACCGTTAAACCCCCAGCCAAAATAATCGGTAACGGCGAGTGTTTGGGGATTTTTTCCCAATCAAAACTATCGCCCGTTCCGCCAAATTTATCGGGATGATAGGCGTCAAGTAGCACGCTACACGCCCCAAAGTCTTTAAGCTCTTGGATTTGGCTGACAATCGTCTCCGGGGTGTCATCATGGCTGATGCGTAATGCTTTTATCCAGCGTTTATTGATTCTATCCGCCATCAGCTTGCATTCTCGCGGCGATTCATTACCGTGAAACTGCACGATATCAAACGGCACGTGATGCGATAGATAAACCAATTCTTGCTCGGGCATATTGACCACCAATGCCACCACCGTGGTAAACGCAGGCACCGCTTTGGCAAGCTCACAGGCTTGCTCGGCGGTCACCGCTCGCGGACTTGGCTCATAAAATACAAAACCCACCGCATCGACGCCAAGATTGACCGCATTTGTAATATCTTCAAATTGGGTAAAGCCACAAAATTTGACCGCTGTATTTTTCATTGAGTTGTGTTTGTCTTGAAAATGATAAAAGCTAGTATAACGAAAAAAGGCACCCAAACGGATGCCTTTTCTCAGTCTTTTATTAGGCTATAACGAATGTCACATTCGCTTAAATTAAAGCCGCCTAGATTAAGCCTCTTTTTTTTCTGATTGTTCTGACTTTTCCGCCTTGTCTGCATGGTCAGCTTTCTTGGCGTCTGCAAGTTCTTCTATTTTTTCCTGAGCAGTCTCTTTAAGCGTGGCTGCTTTTTCTTGAACTGTTTCTTTTAAGGTTTCAGCTGTTTGCATAACACTGTCAATCACTGTGCTTTTGTCATCAGCGCTATCTTTCGTATGATCTTTGGATTGCGCTTTAGAGTGCTTTTTGCTATCTGCTGCTGATTTGGCGGTGTTGATACCTAGCATGCTATAACAAGGACAATGACCTGTCGCCCCCGATACTAAGGGTATTAAGCCAAGCATTTTCATCTTTTTGCTTTTCGCTGATTTTAGTAAAGCTAGACCTGCCACAACACGCACGACTCGTTCTTTGTTGCCCACATTGGTTTTCATTTATTATTCTTCCTTATTTTATGATAATTGATTTAAGGGAATTTTAAGGTAGTGAACGCCATTGTTTTCTGGTTTCGGCAATTCACCTGCATTGATGTTAACTTGTACCGATGGCAAAATCAAACGTGGCATTGCAAGTGTTTTGTCACGTTGGTTACGCATTCGTACAAATTCTGCTTTAGGCGTGCCTTGTTTAACATGAATGTTGCGTAATTTCTGCTCACCGACACAAACCGTTGCAATATGCTCACGCCCGCCCTTGGGTGGATAATCATGGCAAAGATACAGCAGGGTATCATCAGGCAAGGCTAATAAACGCTGAATCGAATCATACAAATCCTCGGCACTACCATGGGGAAAGTCACAGCGTGCAGAGCCGACATCAGGGGCAAAAATAGTATCACCGACGAATACCGCAATTTTTTCTTTGTCCCCGCTTTTATCCGTCACTTTATATGCCATATCGGCTGGGGTATGACCCGGTACATGCATGGCTGTAATGCTCAAATCACCCAGTGTTAACTCGGTGCCTTCCTCAGTCAAAATATCAAATTGACTGGCATCGGTGGCTAGGTCGTCAAAGTTAAAAATGGTTTTAAAGGTTTTTTGCACCTTATCGATATATTTACCGATCACTATTTTACCGCCTAATTGCGCCTTGATATAAGGCGCGGACGATAAATGATCGGCATGGGCGTGGGTTTCGATGATATAGTCCAAGGTCAACCCTTGTGATTTGACAAACCCAATGACGTTATTGGCATTGTCATAGCTAATTTTGCCGGCTGCGGGGTCAAAATCCAATACTGGGTCGATGATGGCACAGTGTTTGCTAGCTGTATCGACTAGGACGTGAGTAAAAGTTTCAGTGTCGTTGTCTAAAAAAGAATGAATGTTCATAAGTTTTCCTATTATCTAAAAACGCTTTTGGCATATCTTTATGGCAATTTCAACTGAAAAAACACTTTATACTTTTGTATAATAGCCGCATTGCAAGGCGTTGCTCAATTCATTATATTATTTTATAATATGTTTTTCAATATATTGTATTGGCGCAAACGTTTATTGATTTTAAAATTATGTGATAAGTTTGATGGTAGCAGCACTTAGTATTAGCGATTGCGTATCAGCCATCAAAATACCTTGGGGGGAAAGTCATGTCTGAAATTGCCGAACCGCAGTCCGATGCGCCTGTGTCGATGGATGCAACCATGCTCGATCAAATGCACGCTGCTGCAGGAAAAGCCAGCCAGTTGTTAAAGTCGTTATCTCATCCTGACCGCTTGATGCTGCTGTGTCAATTGACGCAAGGTGAGCATTGTGTGAGCCAGCTTGAAGAGAAAGTGGGACTGGGTCAACCAAGTCTGTCGCAGCAATTGGGGATTTTGCGTAAAGATGGTTTGGTCAACACCCGCCGCGAAGGCAAACAAATTTATTATTCAGTCGCCAGTGACGATGCCTTGGCAATCCTCAATGTACTATATGATCGCTTTTGTCAGACAAAATAATTAAATCTAAAGCTAACCAGTCTGCCAATTTATTGGACACTAATTTATCAGAGTAACCACTGTATCGGGATAACCACCTTGCCATTACATGCAGCCTACTTGCGACGCTTACCCCACTGGGTAACGCACTATAACAAGGCAAATCTCAGTCAAGATTTGTTGGCGGGTGTTATCGTGGGTATTTTGGTGATTCCGCAAAGTTTGGGTTATGCCATGCTGTCAGGGTTGCCCCCTGTGTATGGGTTATATTCAGCGATTGTGCCGGTACTGGTGTATGCGTGGATTGGCGCAAGCTCGGTCAATGCCGTCGGTCCTGTGGCGATTACGGCAATTATGACCGCACAAGCGCTACAGCCCTATAACGAGTTACCGCCGATGCATTATGCCATTATGGCGTCGTTTTTGGCGCTGATAACAGGGGCACTATTATGGCTAGCAAGCGTGTTTCGGCTCGGCTGGATTACCCAGTTTATTAGCCGTGGTGTGACGGCAGGGTTTATTAGTGGCGCGGCGATTTTGATTTTGGTCGGGCAAATCAAATATGTGACGGGTATCGCGATTAGTGGCAATTCACTGCTAGAGAATGTTGAAACTTTTTTGTTTCACCGCCGTGAGTTGCACGTGCCCACCTTGATGGTCGGTGTTGCGGCATTCACCCTACTAATTATCAACCGCTATTATCTTAAAACTTGGCTCAAGCCTTTATTGGCTGCCAAAGTCATTGAGGTCATCACGCGCATGTTACCCCTTGGGGTACTGGCAATCGGTATTATCGCCAGTCAAGTTGGCAATTTTGCCGATATCGGTATTCGCACGGTGGCGGATGTACCCAGTGGCTTGCCGCATTTTGTGCTGCCGTTTTATCAGATTTCGCCCGTTGAACTCATTAATTTATTACCTGCAGCAGGATTGATGGCGCTGATTGCGTTTGTCTCTAGCAACTCGGTTGCCAGCTCATTTGCGCGACAACGCCATGAAGCTTACGATGCTAATCTGGAACTTAAAGGCTTGGGCGTTGCCAATATCGCAGGTGCGTTTTTTCAGTCGTTTACCATTGTCGGTGGCTTCTCACGCACCGCGGTAAATGTCGATGCGGGCGCGCAAAGTCCGCTTGCCAGTATGTTATCGGTACTGGTGATGGCATTGGTGCTGCTATTTTTTAGCCAGACTTTAGAGCCACTCCCCTATGCCATATTGGGTGCTACGATCATGTCAGTGATTATCAGCTTGATTGATGTGCAGACACTCAAGCAAGCGCTGCGCTATGACAAACTCGATGCGCTGGCATTTGGCGTGGCACTCACAGGTGTGTTATTGTTTGGGCTAAATGTTGGCTTGGTGGCGGGGCTGTTTGCCTCCTTTGCAGGCTTGATTTGGCAAACCAGCCACCCGCATATCGCGATTGTGGGTCAAATTGGTGATACCGGGCATTTTCGTAATGTTGCACGCCATGCAGTGACCCAGTTTGATGATTTGTTGATCATTCGCATTGATGAAAGCCTGTTTTATGGTAACGCCCAGTCAGTGCTACACTTTATTGAGCAAGCGATTGCCAGTCATTCACAGACAAAAAATCTGGTACTGATGTTATCGGCAGTCAATCATATTGATTTGACGGCACAAGATATGCTCATCAATCTAAACCAAAATTTGGCAGCTCAAGCTATCGCCCTACATTTTTCGGAAGTCAAAGGGCCTGTGATGGATGTGATTGAAAAAACCGATGTGATTCAAAAATTAACAGGCAAGGTATTTTTAAGTACGCAACAAGCCGTTAAACAATTAACCCCATAAATCTACTTGTCGTAGTCAGTAAAAACATGAATAATCAACGCTAACTTTATAAGGAAACACAACATGCCAAACAATACTGTTTTTTATGGTCAAATCCAACCTGAGCAAGTCGAAAAAATCGGTGCGCAGGGCTTTAAAACCATCATCAACAACCGCCCCGATGGCGAAGAACCCAACCAACCGCTGCAAACGGATATCGCTACTGAAGCACAGCAAGCAGGGCTCGCCTATCATTATCTACCGGTGGTTGGTGGTCAATTAACCCGTGAACAAGTTGAGCAGTTTGCCGAGATTTTTAATCAAGCAGAAAAACCCGTATTTATGTTCTGTCGTTCAGGCAACCGCTCAAACGTGTTATTCCAGTCTGCCAAACAGCTTGATTTGCTAGACGACTAATCCTTTTAGTGAAAGCCATGACAGCAAAAATCACCCTGTGGATAGACGCTGACGCAATTCCCAATATTGCCAAGCAAATCATCATCAAAACCGCGGAACGCACGCAGACGACGACAATTTTTGTCGCCAATCGCGGCATTGCTTTGCCGCGGTTGCCAGTTTTGCAGATGACAGTGGTCGAAGGCGGTTTTGATAAAGCGGATGACTATATCGCAGCGCACTGTGTAGCGGGTGATGTGGTCATCACAAGCGACATTCCACTTGCGAATGACTGCATTGAAAAAGGTGCCAAGGTAGTCACGTCTCGCGGTTTTGTGTATGACAAAGACAACATCAAGCAAAAGCTTAATATGCGCGATTTTATGGATACCATGCGAAGTACAGGCGTGTTAGAAGCTTCACAGCAAGGTGGACAAGCCCCCTATAGCGACAAAGACAAACAAGCCTTCGCCAATATTTTAAATGCTTGGATTCGCTAGTTGATTATGCTAAACCCTATTAGTGCTATTAAGTTATTGTATCAACTGGAAAATCACCCCGAACCGCTGGGTGTCAGTCAGGCGATGATTGAGCAAAATGAGCAGGCCTTGGGCGTTCAATTACCTGCAGGTTTGTATCATTATTTATTGGCTTTAGGCAATATTGCTAGTCTCAATAGTGGCTTTAATCACCTTGGCTTATTGCCGTTAGAACGCTTGGGCAACCATCTCGTCATTGGCAAAACCTGCGATAATGACGGTGTTTGGGGCATTCATGTAGATGACCTAAGTCCAAAAAAGCAGCATAACCCGATGGTGCAAATGAGCCGCAACTTTGATGCGATTGAACCAAGCGAAATTCATTGGTTTGATGAATTACCGTTAGCGGAGTTCTTACTGGCGCAAGCGATTGTCAATGGCGTCAATGGGGGATTAAAACACCATGCCCAAATTTATGATTTTGATGGGCGGTCAATTCTAGCCGATTTGAGTAAAAAATTACAGCAAATTGCCAATGAAATCATCGAACTGCGGCAGCCGCATGAGCGCTATTTTCAAGCCGAAGATTTTGGTGTGGTGATGTTACTGGGTATGGATGAGTCTATTCCCAATGCCTTTATGATTGGTTCGCAAGATGAACACAAATTCAATGACTACATCCATCAATTAGCGATTAGATTTGCAAATTAACCCAGCCGTAGCATTATGAGGACTTAGCAAACCATTTTTGTCCAAACATAAAAAACGATACGCCCACCAGCATCAAGACAATCCCCAAAAATTTACTCCAATGCAGGGTTTTAACAGGCATACCAAATAAACCCAAGCTATCCACCACCATGCCCATGACCAGCTGACCTAAAATAAATAAAAACACCGTATTGGCAACACCGATTTTTGGCGCTAAAAAAATCGACGCAAAAACAAAAAACGCGCCCAGCGCACCGCCAAGCCATTTCCACCAATCACTGATTTGCATGTCTGATAGCCCCGATTGTACCGCTTGCCAATCGACAAATAGCAAAGAGACCAAGAACAATAATACCGCGCCAACCGTAAACGATACAAATGCTGCCATTAACGGTTGACCACCAAACATTGCACCCAATCGGGTATTAATCGCCGCTTGAATCGGGATGCCCAAGCCTGCCATCAGCCCCAAAAATAAATGCCAAATTTTCATATCAATTCCTATTTTTTTGAGTTCACTGCTGTTAGGCGTGAGGGGTGGGTAAAGCGATGACATCGCGGATATGGGTTTTGTTCGTTTTAATCATCAGCAATCGATCGATGCCAAGCGCAATGCCACTACAAGCTGGCAGGGCATCACAAGCTGCCAGCAGGTTCTCGTCAATTGGCATCACAGGTAGGCCGCGGTTTTTACGCGCCACATTGTCTTCATCAAAGCGCAGACGTAGCGCTTGTCCATCAGCCAGCTCATCATACGCATTGGCGATTTCAAGACCATTGATATACAGCTCAAAGCGTCTAGCCACCCGATTGCCGTCTTTGTCTGTGACTGTCTTGGCGAGCGCGGCAGTGGCGACAGGATAATCATAGATAAGTGTCGGTAGCGCTTTTCCCAAATTAGGCTCTACCAAATGACTAAATAACAAATCTAACCAGCCTTGGTGATCCTCCCCCAAATCAATATTAAGACCATTATCTTTGGCGATGGCTTTGAGGGTATCGCAACTGGCGTTGAAGGGATGAATTTTGACAAAATCCATAAAGGCATCCACATAGCGATAATGGTCAAAAATCACCGGATAGCCGAGTACCGCGGACACCAAATCATTGGTCTCTTTTGCCAGTTCATCCAAGCTAAAATTGGGACGATACCATTCAAGCATGGTAAATTCAATGTTGTGACGGCTACCAATTTCGTTGTCGCGAAACACGGGGCAAATCTGGTACATCGGCACTTGCCAAGCTGCCAATAGACGCTTCATGGCAAATTCGGGTGAGGTGTGCAGATAGTAGGTTGTTGGATGGTCGCATACAGTGACATTGCTAGAGACGGATTGCAAAAATATATCGGTATTACCCGCCTGTGACATCACTGGGGTTTGCACTTCTAGCACCTGTCGCTCGGCAAAAAACTGGCGGATGGTGGCGTACATCGCAGCACGGGCTTGGGCGGTTTGTAGGGTGCAAATAGGTTGATAAGTGGTTAACATAGCAGTTTGGATAGTTGGATTTGCGACAATATTAGCAGACCCAAAAAAAATAGCTAGTATTTTCCCATACTGGCTATTTTTGCTTTATGTCATGGTGAATATTTTTATCAAATTTTAAACACGTATGATTGCCATTCACGGCGCAGCGGGTAATTTTTACGCAGGTTATCAAAGTCTTTGCCTTCAATATCACCGTTTGCATTTGCCACACTACGTAAACGCTTGTCATCGGCTTTGATATCATACATCACAGGAATTTTATTGAGCAGTTGATGCCGTTCGTGGTCTTTGAGTGGGTTATGCACTTCTTGAAACAGCGGCACTTCAGCTGGCATCAAGGTATGAAAATCAACCGTTGGGGCAACCTGTAAATATTTGCATAAGGCATTGTAGACAAACTGTGTGCCCCTAAGTTTGCCTTCTAGGGTATAACCGGCGATATGCGGGGTGACGATACTACAGGCTTTGAGCAGCTCTGCATCGATATTGGGCTCGTGCTCAAACACATCGAGCACACACACATTCGGGCTTGCGACAATATCATCACGACCGAGCACTTCACCGCGCGAGGTATTGATGATGATGGCAGTGTCAGATACGGTTTGCCAACGTGCTTGGGTCATCAGATAGTCGTGGTGGGTGGGATATGAGCTGTTGTGCGCATGCGTCAGTGGCACGTGAAAGCTAATCACATTGCTTTCTTGCAGCACAGTTTCAAGTTTGGCATTGTTCACCACCGACGGTGGTTTGAGTGGGTCATAGCCCAGTACATTCCAGCCATAGGAAATCGCATATTGCGCTAGCGTATTACCGATATTACCCACCCCAATAATGCCAAGGTTGATGGGTTTGAAAAAATAGTCAGGGCGCAAATTGGCAATCGCTGCCACCACATATTGTGCAACCGAGTGTTTACTACAGCCAGCGGCATAGGCAAAAATGATACCGCGCTTGGCGAGGTACTCCACATCGACATGGTCGATGCCGATGGTGGTACTACCGACAAATTTGACGCTTTTATTGTTGTCTAATAACAGCTTGTTGACAGGCGTGACGGAACGTACCAGCAAAATATCAGGCTGATACTCATCTATCACAGCCGCGTCAATCTCACGCCCTGCCATCGCAATTAATTCGATGGGTCGCCCTAAAGTGTGTTCATTAAAAAAATCGCTTAAATGAGCAATATTGCCATCAGCAATAATTTTCATATTGTATCCCTATCTTTCTTTTTGTTGTCATAATCCAACTTACAGACCGTTAGCATAACAAATTTTTATGACCTTTTGATGCGTATGCTGACTTTTTTCAAATAAAAATTGGGCAAAGTTATCGCATCAATTTGACCAGTATCACCATGATAATCAAAACAAGCACCCCACCGATAGCAATCACTAGGAGTTTTTTATCTTTGGCTGTATCTTTGGTGGATAATTGGGTTTGTAAACGCAGCTTGTCATTCATCAGTTGCTGCGTCAACTCATTGGATAGCGAAGATGGCAGCGGTGCTTTTGATGTCTGTGCTGTCTGAGTTAGTGACTCTGTTGATGGCTGTGAAATTGGCTTTACATCAGCAAATTTTTGCCCAGTCGTTTGTTGAATAGCAGCTTGTTGAATAGTTGCTTGTTGCACACTGCCCTGTTGTTTGCTAGCAGCTGCTGGCTTTTCTGCCATGATTGCTTTAGATGAATTTGGCACTCGGTTGGGTTTAAATTTTGGCCATAGCCGCTTTTGGGTTGCGGCATCGGTGCTATCCTGTGCGTATTTTTGCTGCCAGTGGATATAGGGAAGTAAATCATAATCTTGCCCAAACTGCTCATAAGCCAAGCTTAGCCAATAGTGATAATAGGCTTTATCCCATAATTGGCTAGGCAATACCATAATTTCGCCCTGCTCGGCTTTATTTTGGTAAGCATTAGTATGAATGATAATGGGCACTACGTTATTCGATAACATGCCATTGGGCAAATGACGCCGCCAAATCCAACTGGTAGTTATCCGATAGTTTGTCGCTGCGATACTGGCTGGATAAGCCAAATTGAACACCCTAGATGTGTCGTCTTGGTAATGTAATTGATAAAACGCCAAATCGGGCGTAGTGTTTGGCGGCTGATTGACTCTACCAATCGCATCCATTAATTGACTTGCCTTGGCTTGCAAATCTTCTACCCTTGCTTGCCCGCTTGGATCAAACAAAATGTCGGCACAACTTACTCGATAGTTAGCAAAAGGCGTGTCTCGTTCCTCTTCTGACATAGGCTCGGTTAACGCTGCATCAGATTTTGTCACAACACCCCACACCACTTTGCCATAGCGATATAAATCCTCAATCGCTTCTACTTGCCGATACAGTTCATCTTTAATCAAGTTATCACTGACGTATACCTGCAAATAGCTTTGTTCATGGTGGCTGGCTTGCAAAATATGTTTTGCCAAATCAAACCCGCGCCAATCAATACTGTTATAGTCAAAAGCTGCCATATTCCCATTGGGTTGATGATCGAGTATCGGCAATAGCGCAAAATCAAAATGCGTCACCAGCTGCGCGTTTTGTTGCTGGATACGTTGGTCTTTGGGCGGCAATACCCAGCTATCAAGCTGATTGACATAGGCATCTTGCCACAGCGTTTTGACCGCGGTATTTTGTGTTGAAGGCGTGCTTAGCAGTGCTTGGTAAAAGTGAGTGGTTAACGCGGCTATTTGTTCCGAGGTAAGCGCTGTTTGTGCGCCGTTTTGATGACTGACTAACGGATAAATTTTTAGACTGTGCCAATCATTGGCAGACTGATACGGCAACACAAGCTGCAACTGTAAGCGAGGGTTTTCATACACCCATATTTCAATGACCACCCCTTCAGTACGCCCCATCGGCAAATTGGTATAGCTATCAAAACAGCCTACGATTATGGGCGCTAATTGTGGATTTTGATGCAGCGTTTGGTAGAGGCTATCAATCAGCGTGTCTGTGTTTGTGTTTTTTTCTATGTCTGTATCTAAATCCGTGTCGCTAGGAGATAACAGCTTAATATTGGATGGATTAAATGCCGTTAATTCACCCCCTGTATTGTCGCTGGTATGGGCTTGATACACACAAGGTACAATCGGCTCACCTTGTGATAGCCTTGATAGCACAGACGCCACCAATCCACCCGCCGCCTGCATGGCTGACGTCCAATGCGCTGGCAATTCAGCGGCAGAGCTCACAGCGTCTTGATAAGGATAAACCGCTATGTTACCTGCATTTTGCCGTTGTAAAATATCCGCAAACTCAGCAGCGGTGGTCGGAAAATTGCTAGCAAGTCCAAATAACCGATTGGTCACTACCAGCATGGGTGTGCGATAGCAGTCCTCAAACAGCAGTACAAAACTATGCTCAAGACATTCAGCAAACGCCTCGCCCAAGCTGTCATACATCTGCGCAAAAGATACCCAGCGCACGGGCGCATTTGCCAATCGACTGCTGGTCACGCCAATATAAAACCCCAGCAAATAGCAAAATGCTTGACGTGAGGCGTCTTGCAAAAAGTCCAGATAATCTGCTTGCGTAAACCCAACCGCCTGCTGAATAGCCGATAACGCCTCATCAATTTGCACCAAACTATCACGACTATTATCAAAATTCACCGCTGCCAGATAGGTAGAAAATGCGATAGCGGCATCCTGTAGTTTGCCTGTTTTCACTTTTGCCAAATAACCCTGACACACTGCCTCAGGCGATTGCAATAAGTTGACTTGCGATTGCTGATACACGGTCTGCGTCATCTGGGCAATAAACTGTGGCAACACATCCTTACCCTGCAGCAAATCTGGTAATAGCTTAAGCGGTTGGCAATAGATTTTGTGCCCGATACGCGCGGTGAGTGACGCATAAAAATCGGCAGGTAACTGTGACTGGGTGGGGTGCTTATTTTGCCGTGCCAGTTGCGCTGACATCCTGTCATAGTCATACCAAGCAATCGGTTGCCCGGTGGTTTTGGCTAAATAGTCTGCAATATAGGCGGCGAGCGCTACCACAAACGCTTGCCCGCTTTGGTGTGCCAATAATTGTGGCAATTGAATGTGGCGTTTTGCCATTGCTGCAAAAAACCGACTGAGTTGTTGTAGGCTGTTGGCTGAATAATCAAAGTCAATCTTTTGCAAGTTTTCCCAAAACAGTATCTTAAACGGCGGTGTCTGTTTGGTCTGCAAATAATATAATAGGGTGTTGACTTGTTGGGCGGTGGTCGGCTTCATCGAGGTTTTTTGGCAACAATTTTTTATCATTTTGGGGTAAATTGTTGGCTTTGGCAAGTGCTAGCCGTGGGTGCTGCCGCAATAAAAGATAAAAAACCAAGCCCATGTTGAGTCAATGGGCTTTTGTCATCTACTGACTTTTAAATACTGACTTTTAAACTTTTTTGACGTTTATTTTAAAAAATCAGGGTCTTTATAAGCAGGATTTGGATAATCATAAAAACCCTTTCCCACTTCAAACCCTGTGCGACCTTTATCAATCAGTTCGGTTTGCAGTTTTTGGATAAATCGCTCGGCAGTTTTTGAGCCTGTTTTGGCTTTTTGCTGGCTGATATTAACAATGGTATTGACCCCTACGATATCCATCATGGCAAACGGTCCCATCGGTGCGCCTGTGCCAATCATCCAGGTTTTATCGACTGTATGGGGATCGGCAATATCATTGGCATACAAGTGCATACCGGCATTTAAGAAAGGCACCAATAGGGTATTTAAGATATAGCCAGGCTGTTCTTTATTGAGGGGTAACGCCACCATACCAATGGCTTTTGCATAAGCAACAATGCTGTCAAATACTGTCGGGTCGGTATATGCTGAGCCCATGACTTCTGCGGTGTTGTTCACCCAGATACGGTTGGCAAAGTGTAAAGCCAAGAATTTATCGGGACGACCTGTGGCTTCGACCATTTGGCTAGGAATCAACGTTGAGCTGTTACTGGCAAAAATCGTGTGACTTGGGGCTACCTTTGCCAGCGCCTTATAAAATTCATTTTTGATATCGAGGACTTCTGGTAGGGCTTCAATCACCAAATCAGCCTCTGCCACGGCTTCGCCTAAGTCAGTCACATAGCGAATCGCATCGGTGATTACTTGGGCTTGTGCTGGGCTTTTGTCATAGAATTTGGCGTAGATGGGCATGAGTTTTGCGATGCGCTCTTTCACCTTTTCGGGTTCTTTATCAAAGATTGTGACGTTAAAGCCAAAAAAGGCATTTTGCATAGCGATTTGAGAACCCAGTACGCCGCCGCCGGCTACCGTCACCTGCTTGATGGATGAAATATTTGCTGTTGTCATGATTTATTCCTTTAAATCGTTATGATAGTTTACAAGTTATTGTAGCGGATTTTGGGTAGTATGCCTACCTCGCCAATATAGACTGACAAGGCAACACCATATTACCTGCAAAAAAAAGTTACTCGCCAAAAAAAATTAGCCGCCAAAAAAAAGCCAAACTATAAGGTTTGGCTTTTTTTGAAAAATAAGTAAAAAATTATTGCAACATGAGGTATTCAAACGCACTGAGTGCCGCTTTACTACCTTCGCCCATCGCAATATTAATTTGCTTAAATGGCACGGTAGTCACATCACCACAGGCAAAAATCCCGGGTTTGTTGGTTTGGCATTTCTCATTGATTTCAATTTCACCAAATTTGGTCACCTGTACCAAATCTTTGACCACTTCCGAGTTTGGCACCAGTCCAATTTGCACAAAGATAGCAGATACTGGCAATTCTTTGTTTTCACCGGTGGTACGGTCTTGGTAAATTAGCGAACTGACTTTACCATCGGTTGCTTTGACTTCTTGGCTCGCTACACTCGTCATGATATCGATATTATCGCGCTCTTTGGCTTTATTAATCAATACTTGGTCTGCTTTGAGCGTGTCAGCAAATTCTAACACGGTCACGTGTTTGACAATGCCTGCCAAGTCAATTGCCGCTTCAATCCCTGAGTTACCGCCGCCCACAACTGCCACGTCTTTGCCTTTAAAGAAAGGACCATCACAGTGCGGACAGTATGCGACGCCACTACCGATATTTTCATCTTCACCTTTGATATTAAGCTTACGCCATTTTGCCCCCGTGGCGACGATAATCGCACGAGTGGCGAAACTTTCACCGGTATTAAGCGTGATTTGGTAGGTTGGCTTATCCTCGCCTTGCTCATTCATTTGTGCAGAATTTTCGGTGATGGATGTCACGCTTACCATTTCTTTGACCGTGATACTATAAGCGGTGATATGTTTGACAAAATTGGCAGATAATTCGTTACCATTGGTCAATGGGATTGAAATCAAGTTTTCGATATCTTGGGTATCTTTCACTTGCCCACCGATACGATCAGCTACCATGGTCACTTTTAACCCTTTACGTGCCACATAAATGGCTGCCGCCACACCCGCAGGTCCGCCACCGATGATGGTTACATCTTGCTGCTCAAGCTGTTCGGCTGCTGCGGCACCACTCATCAAATCTGGATATTGCTGTTGCAGTTTCCCAATGAGTTTGGCAGTGTCAATTTTACCATTGGCAAAAGGTTTGCCATTTAAATATACCGCAGGTACGCCTTGGATATTGCGCTCGTTAATCATGTCTTGGAACACACCACCATCAATCATTTCATTGCTGATGTTGTCATTGAGTAACGCAAATTGGTTTAGCGCTTGCACCACGTCAGGACAGTTGTGGCAAGACAATGAGACGAAAGTTTCAAATTTTAGCGGCTGTTTAATCGCCTGAATGATATTTTGAATACCTGGGTCAAGTTTGAGTTCACTACCACCTGATTGTAAAATCGCCAAAATCAACGAGGTAAACTCGTGACCACCTGGAATACCACTAAAGATGATACCCGTATCTTTTTCTTGGCTACGGATTTTAAAACTCATCGGTGATAGATTGGCGTCAAATTGTTGACTCAAACTAATCTTGTCAGTGGTTCCTGCAATTTGGGTCAAAAAATCCACCAGTTCAGCGCGCTGTTCATGTTCACCCTCACCCAACACAAACTCAATCGGGCGAGTCATACGTTCGCTATAACTTTTCACTGCATCTAATAGACCTTGATCTAACATAGTATTTTCCTTCTAGTTATTGGGTAAGTCATTTTGTTAACCTTATTATTGTGATTTTTGTGGGCTTTGACAATGTGAGAAAGTTGATAGCTATGTTTTAAAAAACAAAACGTTTATTATTTTATATAACAAAATATTAATACATAAATTGCCTCAATCCATTGATGGTATGGCTTTTTCCCCTCACCAATTGTTACCGATTAGCGTATAGTCAACCCTACAATTTTTCGTTACAATGCTAATAAGACAAATGCAATATACCAACTCAATCAAATTTGTCTTATGTATTGACCCCTTTGCATTATTTTTTACATACAACCAAAAAAAGGAAAGGACTATGTTTCCAGAACATCGCGAACTTATTAGCAAACTAAAAACTTCTGATAAACACTTTGAAAAATTATTTGATAAACACAACGAATTAGATGCTCAAATCATTAACCTAGAAAAAGATCCTGTTGCAGCAGGCAGCCGTGACGACGAAATTGAAGCATTAAAAAAACAAAAACTGCAATTAAAAGATGAAATCTACAAAATCTTAGAAGACAATAAACATAAATAAGTTCTAAGCTAAATTCGATTTTATTGATTAAAGCCCTGTTCTCTGTGACAGGGCTTTTGCTATTGATAGCAAGTGTAAGGCTTAAATCAACCAATCAACCCTACTATGAAAAAAATTGGACTGTAAAAAAATTGGTTTAAGCGTGGCTGACGGCATTATTTTTTGTGAATATATTAACCAAGAAGCATAATAGCATCGTCACCATAATCACCGGCAAGGTATTCCCGATATCGAGTGGATGGGCAAGCCAATAACGGTACAAGCAAAAACCAATCGCCCAGACAAGCAAATTTTTGACATTAAAACGCTGTTTGATACCGGTATTTTTTAAAATAAAAAAGTCCACAATTTGAATGGCTGCCATTGGCGCAAACACCGAGCCTAAAAAGTATAAAAATTCAGTGATATCATCCATGGGAAACAGCATCGCTGCGATGGTACAGATGAGGGTAATGCCAATTGCCAAGCCTTTTTCTGGGAGTTTTTTCCACAGTGAGACACCCGACACGCCTGCCGAGTACGCATCCAAAAATGTGGTTGTCACCGTCGCGAGCACAATCAACAATAACCCTGTCACGCCCAATCCAAGCTGTAACAGCATTTGGGCAAAATCCGACGTTTGGGTATACAACGCCATGCCCAGTCCAATCGCATACATCCACGCACTCATCACCCCATAGCTCACGGTGCTCACAAGCGTCGCTTGCAAAGGTTTTTGCGCATGGCGAGTATAATCACTCACCAGTGGCAACCATGATAATGGCATAATGACCGCGAGCTCCACCGCTGCCCCAAAGCTCATCGCTGCTGCCATGTCTTTTGTCGCTGCCGCATGTCCCGTGCTCAATTCAAATATTTTATACGACAAAATAAGCGTTAACATAAATAACCCAGCTACGGCCAACGCATTAATTTTGCCAAAGAAGCGGTTGCCCATCCATAGCCACAGCACAATCAGCGCACCAATCACGCCACACCAGGCCGCTTGTCCGATAGCCCAAATCCCATTGACCGCCAATGCCCCATCATAAATCATGATGGCTGTCCAACCGACCAATTGCACAAGATTTAGCAAAGCAAAAAGCATCCCACCTTGAAAACCAAAACTACCCTTCACTGTTTCCATGGCACTTTTGCGTTGGGTTGCCCCAATATAGCCGACTAAAAAAAATAGCACCCCACCTATCATATGCCCAATGACGATGGCTAACAAGCCGCGCTCCCACCCCAACGGCGCAAGGTAGGTGCCCGTCAAAATCTCAGCGATTGACACCGCTGCCCCTGCCCACAGCAAGGCGTGATGGCTACTTGTGGTCTGACTGCCAGTTTGGTGGGTGGTTTGTGCGCTATCCATGGTTATTTTCTCAAACTTCAAAGAAGCTGATTTTATCATTGTTAACCACAGTAGTTGAATAAAAAAACCCCAAATCTTTCAATTTGAGGTTTTTAATTTTATCTAATTGTCAGTCAATAAAAATAGACAAGAAAGATTAGATTTTACCCACTAAATCTAGGCTTGGTTTTAAGGTTTCTTTACCTTTTTCCCATGCCGCTGGACATACTTCACCGTCGTTGTCACGCACGTATTGAGCGGCTTGGATTTTACGGATTAAGTCTTTGGCAGAACGACCGATACCTAAGTCATGAATTTCTGCCACTTTGATTTTACCGTCTGGGTCTACCAAGAAAGTACCACGAAGCGCAGCGTTGTCTTCTTCAATCATCACGTTGAAGCCGCGAGTGATTTTACCAGTACCATCGCCAAGCATTGGGTATTTTACTTTAGCGATTGCAGGTGACGCATCTGCCCATGCTTTGTGTACAAAATGGGTGTCTGTCGATACCGCATACACTTCCGCGCCTAATGCTTTGATTTCTTCGTAATGGTCTGCCATGTCTTCAAGTTCAGTTGGGCAAACAAAGGTAAAGTCATGTGGGTAGAAGAAAAATACTGCCCATTTGCCTTTAACGTCATCAGATGAGATTTCTTTGAATTCACCATTCACAAATGCTTGGGTTTTGAATTCTGGAATGGTTTGGTTGATAATTGCAGCCATGGATTTTTCCTTATATAAGCTATTGTTGTGGTTAAAAATTTAGCAACATCACCAATTGACAAAGCCAAATCAGTGAGTGCTATATTGATAACACAAATTTGATGTCATTGGCAACCTAGCTTTTTAGGCTTCTAGCTTGTTAGGCTATAGTCGGTTGCTGTTTTTTAATCATCAAACGTTGTTATCGATGGGTCTATCTTAGTACAATTTAAGATTCAGTCTAGTTTAAAGTTTTTAATTGATTGATTAATTTTTTAAATTAACCTTGCTAGTTATGTCTTGTAGTTTCAATCTTTAGGCTATCTTGTAATTATTTTGAAAGGCTCGATAATGAATTCAATACCAAAACCAAATTAATGATAGATTAAAAAAGATTCCCCTCGTAAAAGCACACAAAAATGGTAAACTAAATTTGAAATGATTCGGTTCATTGAAGTTTTTAGCATGCATCTTTTACGTGTTGTTTGCTAGGGTAGCCGTCAGTTTTTTTACCTTTTTATCTTTTTATTTATCTTTAACTAAAACGCGTTAGCGAAGATTGTACGCTATTTTAAAGGTTAAAATTCAAACCATGATTACATTACGACAATTAGAATTTGCATTGGCAGTTGCCAAATACAAGCATTTTAAACGGGCAGCAGAAGAGTGTAATATCTCACAATCTGCTTTAAGCTTAGGGATTGCAGAGCTGGAAAAACAGCTTGATACCCAAATTTTTGAGCGTAACAACAAGCAAGTGCTAATCACCCCGATTGGGGAGGAAATTCTTGAGCGAGCCACGCGGATATTTGCCGAAGTCAATGATTTGGTGACCCGCGCCCAGACGCACCAAACCCCACTCGCCTACCCGATGACGATTGGTATCATCCCAACGATTGCGCCGTTTTTGCTACCCAAGGTATTGCCGCTACTGCGCCAACAATTCCCACAATTTCAGCTCAATGTGGTAGAAGAACAAACTGAGCGACTGCTTGAAAAAGTCCGTTATGGCGCGATTGATACCGCCATTATTGCGCTACCTTACAATACTGACGGCTTGTTATCATTTGAGTTTTGGTCAGAGACGTTTTTGGCGGTATTTGCTAAAGACAGTAAACATGCCAACTTACCTAGCATCAATGCCGATGAGTTAGCCAACAGTAACTTAATGCTGCTAGGCGAAGGACATTGTTTGACCGATCATGCACTATCGGTGTGTCACCTCGATAAAAGCCGCGTCAAACACGCCTTTAGTGAAGCAAGCCTACATACGTTAATTCAAATGGCTATCAGCGGTATGGGCACCACGCTAGTGCCGCAAATGGCAGCTGGGCAAGTGCGCCAGCAGACTGCCAATGTGTCGTTAGTGCCGCTCAATGAAGCCGGTCCGCATCGCCGCTTGGCGTTTGTTACCCGTCTCAACTATGCGCGGGTCGATGATGTTAATCTATTGGGTCGCTTGTTTGCCCAAGGGTTACACGATAGTGAATTGGCGTCTGCGCCAGCCATCGCAGACTCTGAGTCCATGACTTCAGCGAAGCCCACCACAGAGGCATAATTTTTTATGCTCACTTTATTACATACATCAGATTGGCATTTGGGGCGTAGGCTTTATGGTAAGCCACGCTACGATGAATTTAAGCAGTTTTTAGACTGGCAGTTACAGACGCTGCGTGAGCAAAAAGTCGATGTGCTATTGATTGCAGGGGATATTTTTGATACCACCGCGCCCAGCAATCAAGCGCAAAATTTATATTATGATTTTTTAAGTCAAGTTTGCGATACCGATTGCCGCCATGTGATTATCGTAGCGGGCAACCATGATTCAGCCAGTTTTTTGGAGGCGCCCAAACAGCTACTCAAATCCTTTAACATCCATATCATCGGTAGTATGACAGATACGCCGACTGATGAAGTGATTACGTTATCAGATAAAGCAGGGCAACCTGAACTTATTGTCATGGCAGTGCCCTACTTGCGTGACCGTGATGTACGAACCGTCGGGCATGGCGAACGCCTTGATGATAAAGAACGAAAACTTGCCCAAGGCATCAAAGCCCATTATGCACAGATTGCCGATATTGCGATTGCGCAACAAGCGCAGCTCAAAGCTAAATATAAGCGTAGCATTCCGATTGTGGCAACAGGACATTTATTTACTGTGGGCGGGCAAACGATGGAGGGCGATGGAGTGCGTGATTTGTATGTCGGGTCACTTGGTAGTATCGGTGCCGAGATTTTTCACCCACAGATTGACTATGTAGCGCTTGGGCATTTACATATCCCGCAAGTGGTTGGCGGGCAACCACACATCCGTTACGCTGGCTCACCGATTGCCATGGGCTTTGGTGAAAGTCGCCAGCAAAAACAAGTGCATTTGCTGCGATTTGATGCCAACCCTAACTTACTGTCTCAGCCATTACAAACTTTAACCATTCAAAAAAAACCGCTTGTCTCTGCACCAACCCCTGTCAAAAAACGCAAAAGGGTGAGCCATACGTCGATGGATTTATTTGCGGATGAAGAGTTGCCTGAATCATCCATGCTTGACGCGATAAATGCAGAGGCTGGGATTAACGCAGAGGCTGATGTACAAGCGAACTATGAAGCGTATGATAAACCCGGTGAACATCTCAGTAGGCAAATTATTGGGCAACCTTACAATGTAGCCAAGCTTAGCGATACTACCCTCCTGCAATCACTGCCTGTTCCTGTGTTCCAACCCATACAAACGCTCAAAGGCGATTGGCAAACCATCAAAACCAGCTTACACAGCCTAAAAAAATCCCAACAATCGGTTTGGCTTGAAGTGGTGTATGACGGGCAAGAAGTCGTGGGTGATTTATCAGAAAAAATTGCAGAACTGGTTAAAGACTCTAGGCTTGAAGTACTACGCATCAAAAATCAGCAAAAACGCGATCAGGTGATGCAAAGCCAGCGCATGGATGAGTCACTTGAAGAGTTAAACCCGACACAAGTATTTGAACGCTGCCTAATTGCCCATCAAGTGCTAGAAGAGCAAAAACCCATGCTATGGTCAAGATATACTGAAGTGCTTGAAAGCTTGCAAGGGGGGCAGCAATGAGAATCTTAAAGCTTCGCTTTCAAAACCTTAATTCATTGCAAGGCGAATGGGAAATTGACTTTCGTCATGCCGCCTATGCTGATGAAGGTATTTTTGCCATCACAGGCTCGACAGGGGCGGGTAAAAGCACCATTTTAGATGCCATTTGTCTTGCCTTATACGGTGCGACGCCACGCTTGGGCGAGATTACCCAAAGCAAAAATGACCTCATGTCACGCCATACCGGCGAATGTCGAAGCGAAGTAATTTTTGCCACCAAAAGTGGCAGTTATCGCTGTACTTGGCTACAAAAGCGCGCCAGAAAAAACCCTGAAGGCAATTTGCAATCGCCGACGCACGAAATCGCCCCTTTTACCGATGATGCTACAGATTTACCACCGCTTGAAACCCAAACCAGAAAAACTAGAAAACTGGTCGCTGAATTCACCGGCATGGATTTTGACCGTTTTACCCGTGCCATGCTACTAGCGCAAGGCAGTTTTGCCGCTTTTTTGCAAGCCAATAGCGATGAGCGCTCCAATCTGCTCGAAGAAATCACCGGCACTGAAATCTATGGCGATATCTCAAAAAAAGTACACGAGTTTAAAACCCAATCAGACGCTGAACTTAAGACGCTTACCGATCGCTTATCAGGCATGACGGTGTTATCTGATGAAGAAGTACAAAGCCTAACCTCACAAAAAAACGCTCTAGTGGACATCGTTAATGAAACCAAAACCGCCTTGACTAAAATCGAGTCTGATAAGCTATGGCGACAAAACCTTGACGCCTACACGCACCAAATCCATAAGCTTGAGCATGAAGCACGCGACCTTGCCGAGCAAGAAAGCCAATTTGCCCCACAAAAAACCCGACTACAGCGCGCACTAAAAGCCCTTGAAGTGTCGGGTGATATTAAAAAACTTGATTATCAGCGCGATTTATTGACTGCACAGCTCAGTGAGCTTGCCAGTTATCAGTACCAGCTACCCACCGCCGAACGCAATTACCAACTTGCTCAAAAAAACCAAGATGAGCGTCAAGTAAAAGCCCAGCAAACCGAAAACGACTGGCAACAAGCCCAACCGTTATTAAACCAAGTGCGCAAGCTTGACACTACCCTTGGGCAAAAAAATCAGTACGCTCAAGACATTGCGCAGCAGTTGTCACAGCTTAGTGAGCAATTGGCTCATAATGCCCAGAGCATTGATAGTCAGCAGCAGCAGCTTGTTAGCCAGCAAGTAGACCGTGAACAGCTTACCCAAGCGCAGCAGCAAATCCCTCAGGCAACAACCTTGCCTCAAACATTGGTTTCACTCACCCAGCTACAAGAAACTAGCCAAGCACTCAGTGAACAAGCGCAGGCTTTAGTCAACGAACAGCAGCAGCTACAGGGTGATTTTCAGCACAATGAACAGCAAGCCAGCGCTCTGCAATCACAGCTCACGCAGTTGCAATCACAAATTTCTCAGCATCGACAAAACTTAGAGAGCCAAACCAGTCACTTATATCATCTGACACAAGGGCAATCAGCGGCAGCATTGCGACAGCAGGTTGAAACTTATTGGCAAACCGGCCAGCAGCTTGCCGCCATGCAAAGCGATGTGCAGACTTGGCAAACCAACCTGCAACACTATCAGCAATTTGCGCAGCAATTAGCCGAGGGTCAAACTCAACTGGCTCAGATTGCTAGCCAACGACTAACTAGCGAGCAGCAGCAACAAGCCGCCGAGCAGACTGCCGAATTGTTAAATCGCAACTTAATTTTATTGGCAAAAATTCAAGATTTGACCGAGGAGCGCGATAAATTACGCCACGGCGAACCTTGCCCGCTGTGTGGCTCAACCTCGCATCCTTTCGCCACCCATCAGCCCTACACGCCCGATGATACAGAGCAACAATTAGCGATTGCCAAACAACGGCTTGATGACATCAATCGCCAATTACAGCAATTATTGCTTGAAGAACATGCACTCACAAATAACCAGCAACAGCTCAATGAGCATTTGCAGCACCTACAGGCACACAACCAACGCTTATTAAATCAATTACAGCTTGCCAGCCAACACCTTATACATGCTCAGCCTGTACAACACGCAATTGAAGCATTAGCGTCCGTTATAACCCCTAACGGTGATAATGATATAGACGACCAAGCCCTTCAAAGATTGGCGACGATAATCCAGACTCAACAAACCAACAATCAGCAATCTTTGGCAGCGCTGCAAGATTCACTGACGCAAATCGAAGCCGTACAATCCGAGCAGCAGCAAACCCAGCAGCGCTTAGCCACATTAACCGAGCAATACAATGACGCTTTGCAGCAACAAACCCTGCTACAAAATCAGCAGCAACATCGCCAAGACAGAATCCGCGATATTGATGCCCAGCAATTGGTTATCGCCGATAAACAACATCAAGTAATGCAGCGCATTGACAAGTTGCTGATGCCGTTTGCAACGCGCGACCGCACTTTTAGTTTTGATATCACACAGGATGTGAATGCCCAATTAAATCAGCATATCGATACCCTTGCGCAACTTTTACAGCGCTATCAGGGATTAGAAACTAAGCTTAGCCATATCAATGAAGCTATCACAGGAATTGAGCAAGCGCTCACCCGATTGGTGGCAGATCAGCACCATTTAACCCAAAATCAACGCCAAGTCCGTCAGCGACAGCAAACATTGGCGCAAGAGATTAGCGAGCTACAGGCGCAGCGATACGCCTTGTTTGGCGAACAAGCGGTAGACATCGTCTCTCACGCGTTAATCCAAGCAAAAAATCAGGCTTTGCAGGATTATCAAACCAGCCAAACCGCTTTTCATGAGCAGCTAAGTCAGCTGCAGATTTTGCAACAACAAATCGCATCTTTGACCACTAGCACCACCCAACTAAAAACTGCCCAGCAAACGCTACAAGCCGATATTCAGCAGCGTTTTGCGACATTGGGTTTTGTGGATGAGGCGGATTATCGCGCTGCGGTGTTGGTCGATACCGAGCGGGAACGCTTACAACAGCTTGCTAATCAACTCCATGATAGCCAACAGCGCAATCATAACCTACTGTCTGAAGCCAAACGCATACAGCAGCAGTTACTCAATCATCCCCAAACTGCGCTGTCAGTTGAGCAATTGCTTGATGCGCTTGAGCAATTGCAACAGCAATTTAGCGAGCAGCAAAAACAATTGGGCGCCGTTGAACAGCAGCTAGCAGCCAATGAAGCCCTTAAACAAAACCAACAGCAACTATTAGATGCCATCAACCAACAGCGCAACCATACCGAAGAATGGAAGGTATTACATCAGTTAATTGGTTCAAGCGATGGCAAAAAGTTCCGTAACTTTGCCCAAGGCTTGACCTTTAATATCATGGTTGCCCATGCCAATGAGCAGCTCAAAAAAATGAGCGACCGCTATTTGCTGATAGCTGATAGCGAGCAGCCCTTGATGCTCAACGTGATGGACAATTACCAAGGCGGGCAAATCCGCACCAGTAAAAATCTATCAGGCGGCGAGAGTTTTATTATCAGCTTGTCGCTTGCATTGGGACTGTCAAATATGGCTAGTCACCGCATGCAAGTAGATTCGCTGTTTTTGGATGAAGGCTTTGGTACGCTCGATGAAGAAGCACTCGATGTAGCGCTCGACACCCTAACCAACCTACAGCAATCGGGCAAGCTAATTGGCGTGATTTCCCATATTCAGGCGCTTAAAGATAGAATCAGTAGTCAAATCCAAGTAGTGCCACAAACAGGTGGCATCAGTAAAATTATCGGTGCCGGTATTACCAAGCTTAGTTAACGCAGTCTAGGCTAGGTTTGGTTAAGCTAAATTAAGCCAAATTAAGCTAAGCTAATAAGTTAAGCGGTGCGGTAAACCCATCGCAACAACCGATTTATAAACCGATTCATCTTGCTGTCATGTCATTGGGTAATACTACTTTAATGTTTACCCCTCGCTTAATCAAAACCTAAGTGCTCAGGGTTATTTGTGTCAACTCATAAGGGCAACACGATGTTAACCAAACTTTCGCAGCTTTTAGAGAAAGGGCGCTTTGTCTCGCCTGTCCCTGCCGTGGTGGTGCACCCTACTACCGATATCATCTTGCAATCTTGTATCCAAGCACATCAGCACCACATCATCACCCCGATTTTGGTCGGTCCAAAACACAAAATCGAAAAAGCCGCTACTGACGCCAATTTAGCTATTTCGGGCTTTACGTTAGTGGATGCTGAGCATAGCCACGACGCGGTTGAAATCGCCGCAAAAATGGTTCGTGAACAGCAAGCCGACTTTATCATCAAAGGTTCGGTGCATACCGATGAGTTAATGGGTGTCTTGGTCGATAAAACCCAAAATCTACGCACCGAGCGCCGTATGAGCCACGTGTGGTTAATGGAAAGTCCCACGTATCACAAGCTTTTGACCTTGACCGATTGTGCACTCAACGTGGTGCCAGATTTGCTGACCAAAAAAGACATTTTGCAAAATGCGATTGATTTTGCGCACGCGCTGGACATTGAGCAGCCTAAAGTAGCCATCTTGGCAGCGGTTGAAGAAGTCAAACCGCAAATGCAATCGACCATTGATGCCGCTGCGTTATGCAAAATGGCAGACCGGGGTCAAATCACCGGCGCCTTGCTTGATGGGCCACTAGCGTTTGACAATGCGATTAGCCAACAGTCTGCGGATATCAAACATATCCACTCACCTGTCACCGGCGATGTCGATATTTTACTGGTACCTGACTTAGAAGCGGGCAATATGCTAGGTAAACAGTTAATTTATTTGGGTGAAGCCAAAGCCGCTGGCATTGTTATGGGTTCAAAAGTGCCGATTGTGTTGACCAGCCGTTCGGATGATGAACTCGACCGCCTGTATTCTATTGCCCTTGGCGCCTACGTTGCGCAAAAGCGTAAACAAGCTTGATGTTAATTCAGGTTACTTGAGATTAATTGAGATTACTAGCATGAACGATTCTGTAATGAGGCACACTGACTCGACTCACCCGATTGTGGTGACCTTTAACGTAGGTTCAGCGACTATCAAAATGGCGGCGTATGACACGGCTAAAGCAGTCGACTCATCCCCGCTTGCGTGGTCACCCTTGTTTGATGTCAATATCAACCTAAAAACCAAAAATAAAGTCTGGCACGCCATGCCACAATCTTTGGCTGATTGGGAACCCCAAGATACCCTGACAGACACCGCGGTAAGCTTGTTTACTCGTGTCAAACAGGCCTTTCCCGCGCGTGAGATTGTCTGTATCCACCGAGTGGTTCATGGTGGCAAACGCTATCATGTTCCTGTGGTGATTAACGAGACAGTGATGGCACATTTGGTGGAGCTTTCACCAATATGTCCGCTACATCAGCCCCCTGCCCTATCTGTGATCAACGCGCTGCAAGCCATGGATAAAAATCTGGTGCACATCGCTGCCTTTGATACCGCCTTTCACTACCATCGCCCAGAGATTTGGTCTAGCTATGCGCTGCCAAAATCGCTGCGCGATCAGGGCGTGCGCTGTTATGGCTTTCATGGTTTATCGTATCAGGCGATTATGCGCAAACTTGAAACCTATCTCCCAAAGATTGCCAAAAAACGCTTAATCATCGCGCATTTGGGTAGTGGCTGTAGTATCACCGCGGTCGACAATGGCGAATCAAAAGACAGTACCTTTGGCTTTAGTGGATTAGATGGCGTGCCAATGGGTACCCGTCCGGGTCGTTTGGATTCTGGGGTGATTTTATATATGGTCGAGCAAGGTTGGACGCTCGAGCAAATGAACCAATGCTTATATAAAGAGTCGGGCTTGCTCGGTTTATCTGAAATTAGCAATGACGTGCGTGATTTGCTCGCTAGTGATGACCCACGTGCCAAATTTGCACTGGCGTATTTTGCCACCCATGCCGCCAAAGAAATCGCAAGCCTGATGGTTAGTATGAAAGGCTGTGATGCGCTTATCTTTACCGCAGGGATAGGCGAGCAGTCGGCAATTATCCGTCAGATGATTGTCGAACAACTTGATTTTTTAGGTTTTAGTCTGGATGCGGATAAAAATATCGATGGCCGTATTGATGTGCCGATTTTACGAATCAACTCAGATGATGACAAACAAATTTATGTCATATTGACCGATGAGCAACTTGAATTGGCCTTATCACTTGAGCATGCAATCACGATCGAAACTGAAGCGTAAAAGCTACCAAATCTTTACTTATGTCCACAATAGCACATCAGATATAACCGATTTTTATCTATTCCCTACTTTCATTGTAGGTTTGATTATGTTATTACAAATATTAACATAAATTATGATTGTTTTTTACTTTTAAGCGAGTAATAAGGTTTAATTTAGCATTTTTTCATGATATTGTAATATCAAGCAAACATACTATGCTTAAAGCTTATCACATTCATTTTAGTGATATTTTTGATTAAAAGATGGATTGTAATTTGGTGGTGTTTAAACCTTTCTTGTTTTTTCTGCTAGCCTAATGAGGTCAATTATGAACAACGATTTTATGGATAAAATGAAAGATAGTTCACGTCAAATGTACGCACCATGGTCGCGCTTCAACCAAGCGATGTTACGAAATGCGGAAAAAATGACTGACTTTTCTTTAGAAACAATGCGTCATTACTCAGAGATGGGTCTTGAGCAGCTTCGCAATGTTTCTTCTGTTGACTGTCCAGAAGCAGCTTCAAGCTTCAACCAAAAACAAACTGAGCTTCTTAACCAGTTGGGTCAAAAGATGTTGTCAGATGCACAGCGTTTGACTGAGCTTGCCAACGAAATCCGTAATGAAATCATGTCAGCGATGAATGAAGTTTATAGCCAAAATGCATCAAGCATGCAAGATGCCATGCAAAGCGCCGCTAGCAATGCATCAAAAACGGCAGAAGACTTTAACCGCAAAGTAAACGAAAACATGCACAAAGCGGCAAACCAAATGTCAGAAGCGGTTAAACAAACCACCCAAAACATGAACAAAGCTGCGACTAACGTGAATGCTGCAGCAACGCACACCACTAATGATGTAGCACAAACACAAAATAGTGAAGCGGTAAAACCTGCAGCAAAAACAACCCCTGCGGCAAAATAATTGGTTTGATGCATCGTAGTCATTCTTAAGACTGTATCATTTATAAACAGCTATTTATGTTACCTGCTAGATGAATAGCGGCTTATGAATTTATAAAATTGGTGGATTAGACAGATGCCTAATCCACCTTATTTTTAAGTAAGCGCGCATATTCACAGCGAATTCTTATCAAGCACAGCATAATAACGGGACTTATCATGGCAGACAATAAAGACACCCAATATCAAGGAACGAACGCCCATTCCTCAAGCGACAATGCTTCAAATAGCGCTTCAAATAGCAATGATTCCAACACCCAAAGCGCAGAGAATACCAATACCAATGCTTTTGGCTACACCCCATTTGCCAATTTTCCCTTTGGCAATAATGCATTTGGTTTTGGTAGCAATCCTTTTAGCAACTTCGGAACCAACGCCTTTAATCTGCCGCAAAATCCGCTGGATTTTTTGAGCAAAACCAATCCATTTGCTCACATGGCCTCTAGTATTCCGCCTTACAATCCCGCGGTCGGTGAATTCTATAGCGAATTTTTTGGCAATATGACCAAACTGAGCCAACAAATTGCACAGCAGTCGATGCGTGCCAACCAAGCGCCACAGTACACCAATACTTCCATCATGATGGATTTAATGGATGGCTGGCGTAAAATGGGTCAAATGGTGACCAATCACCCAGGCACGATGGTTGAAGACCAATTGCAGTTGTTCAAAGACCAAATGCACTTGTGGCAAAACACGCTACAACAATTTGCCGGTAAAAAAATCGACCCAGTGGCAAGCCCTGAAAAAGGCGATAAACGGTTTAATGATGAAGAATGGGAAGACAATCCTATTTTTAACTTCCTAAAACAGTATTATTTATTAACCACCCAAGCGATGATGGATGCGATTGATGGCGTTGAAGGTATTGATGAAAAAACCCGTCAACGCTTGGCTTTTTTTACCCGCCAATGGATCAATGCAGTCGCCCCAACCAACTTCTTAATGACCAACCCAGAAGTACTCCGTTTGACCATCGAAAGTCGGGGGCAAAATCTGGTTCAAGGTATGAAGCAGTTGGCTGAGGACATGGGTAATAGCGCTGATACACTCAATATCCGTATGACTGACCAGAGTGCGTTCCGGGTGGGTGACAACATCGCCACCTCAAAAGGTAAAGTGGTATTTGAAAACCACATGATGCAGCTCATCCAGTATGACCCTTTAACCGAAAAAGTAAAACAACGTCCGTTGCTGATGGTGCCGCCTTGGATCAACAAATTCTACATCATGGACTTACGTGAGAACAACTCGTTTGTGCATTGGGCTGTCAAGGAAGGTCATACGGTTTATGTCATCTCTTGGGCGAACCCGACGCCTGAGTACAAAAATGTTGGCATGAGCACTTATATGAAAGACGGTGTGCTTGCGGCGATGGATCAAATTGAAGCCATCACGGGTGAAAAAACCATCAATATTACAGGTTACTGTATTGGGGGTATGTTGACCGCATTGACGTTAGGCTATCTTGCCGCGACCAAGCAAGAAAGCCGCATTGCCAGTGCGACACTTTGGGCGACTATTATTGACTTCTCAGATCCAGGTGATATCGGCGTCTTTATCGATGACAAAATCGTTGCGGCGATTGACAAGCAGAATGCTGACAAAGGCGTGTTTGATGGACGAATGATGGGCGCGTCATTTAGCCTACTTCGTGAGAATAGCCTATACTGGAACTACTACGTACAAAACTACCTAAAAGGCGAACGCCCTGTACCTTTTGACTTGTTATACTGGAATTCAGACTGTACCAACGTGACCGCTGCGCTGCACCATTTTCTACTGCGTGAGTTCTATATCAACAACTTACTGCGTAAACCGGGCGGGGTTGAAATTGACGGCGTGAAAATTGACTTATCAAAAGTCAAAATTCCCGTGTTTATGGTCGCAACCTTGCAAGACCATATCGCAAAATGGAAAAGCTGTTACGCAGGCACGCAAGTATTTGGCGGTGAAAAAGTATTTGTGTTGGGGGAATCAGGTCATATTGCGGGTATCATGAACCCCCCAGGTAGTAAATATGGTTACTACACCAACGATAACTACCCTGCGGACCCCGACCAATGGTACAAAGACGCCACCTATGTTAAAGACACCTGGTGGACAAGATGGCATGACTGGATCAAACCATTTGAGGGCAACGAAATCAATGCCCGTGTCGTCGGTCAAAATAGCCAAGGTAAAGAAATCCCGACCTATGGCGATGCCCCAGGTAGCTATGTCACGGTCAAAGCGACTGAAGCCTTAACGGGTCATAACTTTGCAGAAGCTTACCGTTCACAATTACCACCGGTATAATATATCGTTATTACAACATCCCGTGATTGCCTAGCCTCTCACGGGCTTTTTATAAAATAGCCAAATTGCCCATCAGCTACATAGATTTGCTAGTCAAAAGTTGTGATATTGAGTAGAATTAACGCCATATTCTGCGCATAATAGCGATTAGAAACATTTTGAATAGAGCGCCTATGTCGATTGAACCAGCACAAAACAACCTATCACTCAGTAAGCTAGACCGCAATATTGTCTTCTTTGATCGGGCGATTCGCTCGTTTATTCCAAACAGCAATCTTAGCACCCGCCCGTTGCCTGTCTCTAGCCCCGATGTGCCAAAACTGTCCGTGGAAGAAGCGCGTCATGTCGCAGGTCTCATGCGTATCAATCACACGGGCGAAGTATGCGCGCAAGGACTGTATCACGGTCAAGCATTTACCGCCAAACAAGCAACGGTCAAAAAAGCCATGCACCAATCTGCGCTAGAAGAAATTGACCACTTGGTATGGTGTGAGACGCGGTTAAATGAATTGGGTAGCCATCCCAGTATTTTTAGTCCACTTTGGTATGGGCTGTCGTTTGGCATGGGTGCGGTAGCAGGATTGATTTCTGATGAGTTTAGTCTGGGGTTTGTCGCAGAGACGGAAACCCAAGTCAGCGAGCATTTGCACAGCCATCTTGGTAAGCTGCCTGCACACGATAAACGCAGTGCTGAGATTTTAAGCCAAATGGATAAAGAAGAATTACACCACCGTGATAAAGCAGTCGAGTCAGGCGCCAGCCCATTGCCACTATCCATTAAAACCACGATGCGTTTGTTGGCTAATTGCATGAAAACGGTGGCGTATCATATCTAACCAAGCGTGTTTAACCGAGCGTGTTTAACTGGACATGACTGATACACTCAATCGTTGGCTGGCGTGTTTATTGCTATAACCTTGCTTAATCGCGCTGTTTTCGCGTAAAAATATAACAATAACTTTATTATTTTTTGATAGTATTTTTAGATTGTTGCTTTACATTGTTGCTATGGGATAAGCTGATTGATTTATGCAATCTATCCCACCCAATTTTTTAAGGAAATTTCAATGACTCACATGGTAAAACCCCTAGCCTATACTTTAGCTATTTTGATGGCAACCAATGCCACTGTAGCGATGGCTGCAACCGCAAAAACGACGACCAAGACCACCACTACCAAAACCACCACGGCAAAACCCGCTACTCAGACAACAGCAACTAAAAAAACCACGGTTGCCAAAGCCAAAACTACCAACAAATCAACCGAAAAATCAGCTGATACGGTCAATAGCGTGAAGGATACTACCCCGCAAACGACACCGCCGTCAGCCACCTCAAATACAGGTTCAATGATAGTGCCTGTCTTGACCGCTCCCACGGTTGCCAACGTGATGTATCCATCTACCAACAGCGTACAATTGGTAGGCACGGATATTTCAGCGCAAAACTTTGCCAATATCCCGCTACCGACTTTAACGCTTAGTAATATCTCAACAGTAAAAACCGTTTTGATTCCACGAACCACGGATAACAGTACACAGTTAGATGTCAGCGTGTTAGACGATTTTATTACGTATGCTACCCCAATGGCACGTCACTATCCCCCTGTTTTTTCGAGCCGTACTGAGCGCTACAATACCACTGAGCGACTCAAATCTTTGACCGCATGGATTGAAAGCTATGCACAAAACCCAAATGCCTCCTATGAGGTGCTACTGCGGGCAGCAAAACTCAATGCCATGGGTCGCAATTTGGATTTAGGTTCTGATTATGCCGTGCGTGCAGGCAATTATATCGCCCGTGCTATTAAACTCAATGACACAGCAGAAGCCAACTTCTTATATGGCGCAATGCTCGCTGAAGGTGGCGGCTTTAAAGAAGGTACCAAGTACTTAGAAAAAGCCGAAAAAATGGGCTATTTAGAAGCTACGCAAAGTTTGGCGCAAGCGGATTTGCTGGATGACAAAAAAGACCGCGCCATTCAACGGTTAACCGAATTTAAAGCCAAAAACCCAGACAATCCATATATCGATGAGCAATTACGCATCATTGATAGCGGTAAATACTATATTTGGGATATCCCTGCAAAAGTCGTTCAATAATTTTTTGCGTTCATACCCTAGCCGTGGTTTAATATCACTGCTAAGTCACCATGCTAATTGCGTTTTAGCATGGTGATTTTTTTCATGCTGTCATTTAACGATATGTAACTTTTTTGCGCTAACCTTTTTTGCTGTCTCCCTTTTTGCTCTTTTAGCCGAGTAAATCATCATGCCGCTCACAATCCAATCGACTAGATTTTGTCAAAAGTCTCTAATCACTGCAACGACATTGGTTGCTATCATCACCCTTACTGGCTGCGCCACCACCAAAATCGGTAGCCGCGATACTGCAAGAGCCATCATAGATCAGCGCGTCAGCGTGTTATCGGGCAGCCGCTTGAGTTCTGACACCAAAAGCCGTTTAGTGCAGGCAGGTTTAGATGAAGAAAAATGCTTGGCAAACATGCCTGCCTGTGTAGTGACGCTCAAGCAAGCGGATCTCAATGCCGATAAAGGGATTTATGGTGCAATTAGTGAGCTGTTTTATGCCTCTGCCCAGCAGCGCCAGCAAGCCAAAACTTGTACCAATCCGCCAAAAGACTTGGCCACAGACTATGCCAAAGATTTGGTTGGCAAGACCGACGTGGTAGCGCCCAAACCTGATGAAATCTCTTGTACCACCGCTTTTCAAGACGATATGCTGCAATCGATTCGGTTTTCTTACATTTATTTGATGTACGATATCCTCAATCCAGCCGTCGTCAATCAACAACCGTCACCATTGTATTATCTGCCAAAAGAACGCGACACCCAAATTCAGGATTTGTATTACGCTGCCATCGACGCGTTAGGTGATCGCTTGTATCATCAAAAAATGGCAGAAAATTATCAAATCACTGGCAACAACCTGCGGGTCAATATCAATGGACAGCCGTTTACCCAAAGGTCAGCATCGATGAAGCTGATTTCAAGCTACCAGATTGATTTATCAAAATTTAATACCATCAGTCGCCGAGACGGGTTTGGCATCAATTACGTGGCGCTACTCAATAGTCGCATCAATACGGCGGTGATTATTGACTTGTTGCAACACTATGCCAATGATACACCGCTAGAAGAGCGTATCCACCAAACAGGGCATTTGCCTATGACCGCGGTGTTGGTGCCCAAAGGCGATACCATTGATGAGTTGCAAAAAACCACCGATTTTTCGCTCAATATTTATGATCCCTATCAGTTTAAAAGCGTCTCTATACTCAACAAAGATTTTGCGCTATCGGCGAATTTTTCGGCAGCCTACGGCTTGTGGTCACAGGACAATCGCCTAGGCAATATCAGCTATCTAAGTTTGTTTGCCTCGCCCTATCAGCAGACCCAGCCGCATTTATTTATGCTTGAGCCCTACAACCCCAATAAACGCGTGATTATCATGATGCATGGGTTGGCATCGAGTCCTGAAACTTGGATTGGACTGACCAATGACATTTTTAATGACCCAAAACTTCGCGAAAATTTCCAAGTTTGGCAGATTTTTTATCCAACCAATATCCCGATGCTAGAAAACCGACACCAAATTTATGACTTGATTGAACGCACTTTTAAAACTGTCGATCCTGAGCAGCAGGATGTTGCCAGTCAACATGCGGTGCTGATTGGTCATAGTATGGGTGGGGTGATTGGGCGTTTGTTGGTATCGAATGATGACTTAACGCCCAAAGTCGAATCGCTGGTTGCCAATTACTCACAGCTGAATAATTTTTCAGCAGGCTACGCTGCATTTGTCCGTCATGCGCAAAACAAAACGCTCAGTGACCGCTTCAAACTTCAAGCGCTGCCGCAAGTCGATCGCGCGATTTTTATCTCTTCACCATTTCGCGGTACCGATTATGCCGATCGCTGGTTTACTCGCAGTTTGCGCCGTATCATCTCACTACCAGCAGGATTTATCCGCACCGTGTATGGCAATTTAAATTCGCTATTTACTGAAGGCGTGTTTTCAAGTAATCCTTTGGCACAGCTATTTTTGGAAAATGGCGCGAGCCAGTTGAGCAACCACTCTTACTTTAACCAATTGACGGCAGATGTCACAATCGCACCCAATGTTGCCGTCAATAACATGATCGCCACTGATGATAAGGATTTGTCCAATGCGCTCAATCAGTTTACCGCTAAGGCAACCAATGGCACTACTGATGATGTATCGGCATCCATAACATCTTTGAACAATGACAATACAACCGCGACCGTGAAACCCGCCACAGAGACCAAGCTGTATAACACCACGAGTCTGGCGCAAGCCAAGCAAAGTCTGGATGAGAAAAAGCAACTCTTAGAATCGGTCAAATATGGCGCAACCGACCGTGTCTCCGATGGTATTGTGCCGTACAACAGCTCGCATTTAGAAGGCGTGGAATCTGAAAAATTGCTTACCGGTCGTCACAATGTCCATACTAGCCCGCAGGCGATTTTGGAGTTGCGTCGCATCCTGCATCAACAACTTACTCGCTATGGTGTCACCCAAGCGCCCCCTGACAGACAGCCTTGATAGCCACTATCAGCCTCAATAAAAAAGCGAATAGCCTTCACTATTCGCTTTTTATTACACTGTTTTTTTATTCAACTGTTTATTGCTACTAATTATTGATACTACTGACAGCCCAACCGCTAAACTTTAGCAAAATACTTGGTCAACACTTCAAGACAGCGCGTCACCTTCGCAGGTTGTTGTTCATGTCTGGGTGTTACCGCATACAGCATATAACTTGGTAACTGGTAACCTGGCAATACCTCTACTAGATCGCCATTTGCCAATTCTTTTTGGATATCTAGTGACATGATACGGGCAACGCCATGCCCTTCTTTGGCAAGGGTCGTGGCAAGCATAATATTGTTGGTTTGAATACGCGTTGGCATACGCACGCGTGATTTTTTACCTGTTTCGACATTGATCATATCGACTTGATTGGGATCTTTGATAAGACTAATACCAATCATATTGAGTTTGGCCAAATCTTTTGGCTCGGTCAATTTTTCATTTTGACGTAAAAAATGCGGTGAAGCCACGAGCAACTGACGTATCTCGGTCAAAGGAAACGCCGATAAACTACTGTCATTAAGGTTTGGTGACATCCGAAGGGCGATGTCAATACGCTCTTCAATCAAATCAACGTACTGATTGTCCGCTTCAAAATGGATGGTTAAATCATCATGCGCCGAAATCCAAGTCGATAACGCGGGTAAAATATGATTCACACCCAGTTCTGGCGTGGTCGCAATGCGTAAGTTCCCTGCTAACTCATCGCGTAATTGATTGACACGGATACGACCCTGTTCGGCTGCCGCAACCACATCTTTGGCACTTTCATAAAAACTACTGCCTGCTTCTGTTAAGCTTAACTTACGAGTTGAGCGATGCAATAACACCACACCCATATCGTTTTCTAACGAGCGGATTTGTTGACTAACCGCACTTGTTGTTATGCCCAGTTCTTTTGCAGCACCACTAAATGAACCATGACGTACAACACTTGCAAAAACCGCCATGCCTCTTAAATTATCAAGCATATTTCACCCAATTTTATCACTTAATCAAAGTCACTTTTAAAAGCTGATGTATTATACGTTATTAGCAAGATAAATTAAACGACATCGGGATTTATTAACTAAAATTATTAATATTTTTTCAACTATTTAATGTTGTATTTTATTGATTTTCTTAACAAATATTGGTTTTCTTAAATTATTCGTCTATTAAAAAAGTAAAAATTAGAATTTATATAAATTAAATTCAGTTATTGAATTAACTTAACAGAGCTAATCGAGGCGTTTTGCTGCACCAGTGCCTGGGTAACTGCTTGTTGTTCAAGCTGGTGGGTAGCTTGTTGTAACGCTAGTTTTTCGCGGGCTTCTTGTAGTGCTTCTGGTTTTAATTTCTCTAGCGCTTGAAAATTGCTTGCCGACTCCGCCAAACGAATATCAATACCCTCAAAACGCTGTTGCAGTTTTTGGCAAAAATTATCAAAAGTTGCGGTATGGGTCAAAAAGTTTTGTTCGGTGACAAATTGGCTGACCCCATGAATCTCGCCGGTCATGACTCCACGTTTGGCAAGCACTAATTCATCCTCATCGAGCCAGCCTTGCTCACGGGCATTAAACACCCAATAATCCCATTTGGCAGGTGTCCACTCGCCTTCAAGGGTTACATGAGTGGGTTTGAGTAATGCCAGGGGCGATACATTAGCAATATCACTCCCTTCTGCCGCCATAGTGTGGTGGGAATGGTCAACATTAACATTGACATTGGTAGCTACGGGGACTAGCGCTAGCTCATTTTTTTTTATCGGGTTGCTATCTTCCGTAACCATAGCAAGTGCGGTAACAATGCCAGGCATGCTAGTTTCATGATGACTATCGCTTGATTGCAAATCAGCTAAGCGATTGGTATCGTCTTGTCTGGTTGGAGTTTGCCCTGCGGTGGTAATTGCCGCGGTTGTATCGTTAGATATTAAATGGGTATCATCAAATGCCTGTTGTTCAATGCCTTGTTCAATGCTTTCTTCAATGATTTGTTCAATGGTATCATCAACGTTTGGCGCAGATTTGAGTAGATTGTCATCCGATAAGTTGTTATCACTCTGCTCGGAGGTTACTTGTAAGCTATCTTCAGCCACCACTGAAGACTTTTCACCTTGCATGGATTCGCTAGGCATTGTGTCAACAAGTTGAAAATCAGGACTTTGAGAATCAGGACTTTGAGAATCAGGGTTATTAGCGATTGGCGGACGAAGCGGGATTTGATTACGATGCAGTGGCTTGAACGCCATCAAGCGGAGCAAACACATTTCTAGCGCTTGCATCGGCGTATTGGCTAATGCCAAGTTTTCACGGCTTTTTACCACAATGTCATAATATAGTTGTAATAGTTCTGCGGGTAACTGCTGAGCCAGTTGTTGCAATTGCTCGCTTTGCTGGCGATTGATTTGCAAATCAAAATTTGGCAAGGCCTGCAAAATGGCCAACTGATGCAGCGTCTCAGCCAACCTGTCAAATACGGCTTTGGCATCCACCACCTGCTCACGCAGAAGCTGAATGGATTGCGTCAGCTGCTGGGTATTTTGCTGATAAATATTGGCAAGGATAGCAATGACATCGGCTTGGTCAATTAAGCCAAGCATCTGGCGAATCACTTCATCTGTGACATTGCCATTGCCAAACGCAATGGCTTGATCAGTGAGTGATAACGCATCGCGCACGGAGCCTTTGGCACTGCTCGATAGCTGCCATAAGGCATCAGGCTCGTAGCTAATTTGTTCTTTGTTAAGAATCGTGCCAAGATATTCAGCTAACGCCACTTGCGGCAAAGGTCTGAGTACAAATTGCAGACAACGCGAGATGATGGTAATGGGCAGTTTTTGTGGGTCAGTAGTCGCAAGCAGAAACTTCACATGCGCTGGCGGCTCTTCGAGGGTCTTGAGTAGCGCATTAAAACTATGCGTCGATAGCATATGCACTTCATCAATTAGATAGACTTTGTAGCGACCTTGGGTCGGTGCATACGGCACGTTGTCGAGTAATTCACGGGTATCTTCAACTTTGGTACGTGATGCCGCATCAATCTCAATCAAATCAATAAAGCGACCGCTATCGATGGATTGGCATACACCACACACGCCACAAGGCTCGCTTGTCACCCCTGTTTCGCAGTTGAGACATTTTGCCAAAATACGGGCAATGGTGGTTTTGCCGACGCCGCGCGTACCCGTAAATAGATACGCATGATGCAAGCGCTGGTTATGGATGGCATTGATTAATGCTTTGGACACATGTTCTTGTCCCAGCAGCTCATGGAAGTTTTTTGGACGATATTTGCGTGCTAGGACTTGATACATGGTTATGGATACATGACAACAAAAACGTTAAAAAAGAAATAACCTTAACCCGCTAGTAGTAAAACTAAACTGCTGGGCTATTGGCCTCAATTAGGGGCTGTAATTCACCGTCTTGGAACATTTGATAGATGATATCACTGCCGCCAATCAGCTCACCTGCCACCCATAATTGTGGGAAAGTTGGCCAGTTAGCAATCTGTGGCAAAGTTGCACGGATTTCTGGGTTTTCAAGAATATTGACAAACGCAAATGGGCGACCAATTTGGGTTAATACATCCACCGCACGCGCAGAAAAACCGCATTGTGGGAACTGTGGCGTGCCTTTCATATAAAGCAATACGCTGTGTTGAGCGATTTGGTCACGGATGGTTTGTTCGATGTCAGTTTGGTTCATATCAGTCATATGAAATTCCTTTATCAAGCCCTTTAAAGTAGAGCGCTATCTTCACAGCTAGAATTTGACTCACTAATGATGAGTGCAGGGTTGCTATTATACGCTATAATGGTTATCGAAAGTAAACATTCAAGATGCCCACCCCAAAAAAGTCAGCAGCAAAACCACTCACAAATTCCATTAACTTGATGAAGTCACTTGTTCAAGCAACACCACGCAGCTCACCATAACCCCTTCTTGACGACCGGTAAACCCAAGCTTTTCAGTCGTGGTGGCTTTGACGCTGATTTGGTCAACCGCGCAGCCCATGACACCGGCAATACGCGATTGAATCTCGCTACGATAAGGCAATAGTTTTGGACGCTCCGCCATGATGGTGATGTCGGCATTGATAAGCGCAAAGCCTTTTGATTGGATAAACTGGTACACTTGGTTCAGCAAAATGGTCGAATCTATATTGCGAAAACGCTCATCGGTATCCGGGAAAAACTGCCCAATATCGCCCAGTGCCAATGCACCAAGCAACGCATCACACAACGCATGTAACACCACATCGCCATCAGAATGCGCAAGCAAACTGTGGGTATGGGGAATTTGTACCCCGCCTAATGTTATAAATTGGTTTTCTGTGCCGTCGTTGACAAAGGCATGGACGTCAATACCCTGACCGATTCTTATCATGGTTAATCCTATTTTTTTATCTTACTGTCGTGATTTTGGTAGGCTATTCTGTTTGGTTTAATGGTGTCTATTTTATCGGTCTCTATTTTAACGGTTAAAGCATGATTTACAAGTAGCTAGGCAGCTTAGACTAGAAAATTGGGAATAGAATAGCAAATTGGGAAAAACAACTTGTGAATAGCAACTTTTAATACCCCATTGCTGGCGCTACCGCTACATAGCATAAAAATCGGCTATTAAACAAGTTAGCCTATATTATTTAAAAAAAATTGATAAATCCTAGTAAATTACTATAGTATTTTATTATATAACGTTATATAATATAAAAATAAACCCATCAAGTGGGGAGCTTGATGGGGTGGGTAATGCACTATTTGTTTTTATTTTTATTGTTTCTTTCTTCTTCTTTGTCCTGCTTAGGTGAGCCATAATACTACATTATGGCTTTTTTTCTTTTTATCCTAGTCAAAAAAATTTGTGTTTTTTATATCCTTCTGAATTTATTTTAGCGTATTTGCCCCTGTGCTCTATGTGCTCTTTGTTATGAATTGTTAAATTAAGTTTCTTTAGTTTCTTTAATAAAACTATTAATATTATTTTTGCATCTTTGCTTTTTTATCCTATTTTTTATCTCTAATTTTGAGTAATAAATCATTCCTATTGATAGGCAATAAAAAAACGATAGCCAATAAAAAAACGGCTTAAAATTTAAGCCGTTTTTTGTTATGTTAAGATTAACGCGTACGTGGGTAAACTTCATTATCACTGAAAAAATAGCTGATTTCACGGGCTGCAGATGTGGTTGAGTCTGAACCGTGAACCGCATTTTCATCAATGCTGTTAGCAAAGTCACGACGGATAGTGCCTTCAGCGGCGTCTTTTGGATTGGTAGCGCCCATGATTTCACGGTGGTGAGCCACTGCGTTTTCCCCTTCAAGTACTGATACCACCACTGGGCCTGAAGTCATGAAAGATACTAAATCGTTGTAAAATGGACGCTCTTTGTGCTCAGCGTAGAAACCGCCTGCTTTTTCGTTATCTAAATGCAACATTTTTGCTGCCACAACTTTTAAGCCTGCTTTTTCAAAACGGCTGTAGATTTCGCCAATGTGGTTGCCTGCGACTGCATCGGGTTTGATAATTGATAAGGTACGTTCAATGGCCATGTTAAATTCCTTTAAAATTGAAGGGGATTATGATTTTAAATGTGAGAAACTGTAAAAACAGCCTGTACCCTGCCCATTGGGCATGTCAAATCACGATTTAAACAAACGGGGATGCTGTTCTTAGTTGCCTATTATAATGATATTGATGGCAAAAACTAGTTTAATTCATCACTGTTAAGTCGAAATTGCTAGAATATCAAATTGAACAAGTTTTTTGTAATAAATCGCGGATATATTCTGTGATACGCAAATGGTATAATAGCCAATAGCTTAAATTTTCTCTCAATGGTATGACGCTCTCAAATATCACAAAGACACAAGCGGTTGTTGTCAGCCTATGCTTGGCGCTATTATTGGTGGCCAGTATCGGTTTGGCACGTCAGTTTACTGTCAAAACCGTCCCAGATTGTCAGCAAAAAAGCCAGCCGTTCGATTATAGTATCTGCGAGCTTGATGCTAAAAACGCGGCGAATTTTTCACTGCAGTGGCAAAATCCCTCGTCCACGAGCCACCCATTACTACTCACCTTTACTACCCTACGCGATTATTTGGCAAGCCAGCAACCTGCCAAAACCTTGTTATTTGCGATGAATGCAGGGATGTACGATGGCAATTTTGCCCCGATTGGCTATACGGTCATCAATGGCAAGCAAATCCGAGCCCTAAATCTCAAGCAGGGCGGTGGTAACTTTCACCTAATGCCCAATGGGGTATTTTGGCAAGACCGTCAAGGTTTTTATATCACTGAAAGTCAAAGCATGGCAAAAAAACTGGCAAGCGGGGCAAAACCGATTTTTACCACCCAATCTGGACCTATGCTGGTCATCGATGGCAACATCCATCCGGCATTTGATGCCAATAGTACCTCGAGAAAATACCGCAATGGTGTTGGCGTGTGTGGTCGCAATCCTAGCCGCGTCAAATTTGTAATAAGCGACACGCCTGTCAGCTTTTATGAGTTTGCCGATTTGTTCAAATCGCAATTGGGCTGTGACAATGCGTTGTTTTTGGATGGCGGTAGCGCCTCGGCATTGTATAGTCAGACGCTCTCACGCAATGACAATAAATATATGGGTGTGATGATTGCGGTGACACAAGACAAATAATGCGTATTCGGTGAGACAAGTTTATGCTGATTAATCAACGTTTTGCATAAAATTATCCATTTCCACATTGCAAAAATAATTTTTTAAGGTATTATAATCAGCCTAGTTTTGACAAATTTGCTTAGCAATATTTGTGACGCTACCCTTTCGGGCCTATAGCTCAGTTGGTTAGAGCAGAGGACTCATAATCCTTTGGTCCACAGTTCAAGTCTGTGTGGGCCCACCATATAAAATAACCACTTAGGTGCATTAATCCTCAGTGGTTTTTTATTTTTTAGCTTGCAATGATTAGATAGCAATTAGCGTCAATCCCTATTTTAAAGTCATACTCATGTTATTCGGTTTTGACTGTTACGTGGTTTTGACTGTTTGAATCAATCATCCAATCACTATCTAATTTGATATAAATACTTGTTTTATATTGAATTATTTTTGCTAATAGTTAATGCTTTCAAGGAAAACTTCTTTACATTCATTTTATATAAGTTATAATAAAAACAATACGACTGGTCTATTTTTTATAATTGCGTACACAATAACTATGGAGCCTACCTGTATCAAGAAGTCTGAAGCAAAACGCTTACACATTCTTAACACCAGTTCTGATCTAATTTTGCATAAAGGTTTTAGCGGTGTGGGATTACAAGAAATTTTACAAAGCTGCGAGATCCCTAAAGGTTCATTTTATCATTACTTCAAATCTAAAGAGTCTTTCGGCTGTGAATTAGTACAGTATTATGTAGATAATTACCAACGCCGTTTAGATGAACTATGGCGTGGCGACCAATCCGCTTATCAAAAACTAATCGGGTATTTTAACCTATGGATTGAAGATCCTGATGCGCCATGTAGTTGGGCAGATAGCTGTTTAATTGTAAAACTTGCTGCAGAAGTCGCTGACCTATCTGAAGATATGCGCGCTATTATGTCCGATGGCGTTGATAAGGTAATCCAGCGGATTGCTGAAGTCATCGTTTTGGGCAAGCAAGATGGGTCTATCCAAGCAGGGACTGATGCCTTGACGGTAGCCCAAGTGATTTACCAAATGTGGATGGGCGCGGCGTTACTAAGTAAGCTGCAAAAAGATAAAACACCATTACATCAAGCGCTAAAAGCGACGGCATTTTTATTAAAAAGTGGAAAGTCTTAAAAGTTAGTTTTGCTGGCTTAACCTCAGTAACTTAGCTTCACTATCTTGACTTCACAATAATAATAGCTGCAAAAATTATAATAGCAGCGCAATCATTATGTATGACTGGGCTGCTATTACATTAATTTTATAACAATGCGTATCACTCATGTACTAACTCGTAGGTTAGCACATCTGATAGCAGTGCTTTTTCTCAAATAGCGTCTTCAACACCTTCAATGATAAAGGCACGATAATTTGCCCCTTTTAGGCGATGTTGTAATGCTTCTTGATAGATGGGACTGTTATACCAATCGCGCGCGGCTGCCATATCAGGAAAGCGTAGAATAACAGCGCCTTCAATTTCATTGCCTTCAAGCACTTCTAATTGACCATAAAAAGCCAAGGGTGTTAGCTCACGACCTTCACGAGCAAGCGGCGCTTTTTGTGCATATTGCGCCAGTTCCTCAGCGTCCGTAGTTTGCTCACGGGTAAATACCACATATGCAGACATGGGCTACTCCTTATTTAACAATTCAAGTAGTGCGCTGGCGGTTGCAGCAGAAGATGCAGGATTTTGTCCAGTAATTAGTAAACCATCTACTTGGACATACACTTGCCAGTCACCCGCTTTAGAATAATGACCACCTTTTTCTTTGAGCATATCTTCGACCAAAAACGGTACAACTTCGGTCAATCCTACTGCTTCTTCTTCAGTATTGGTAAAACCTGTCACGGATTTACCGCTAACCAAAGGCTTGCCATCACTGGTTTTTACATGACGAAGAACACCTGGGGCGTGACAAACTGTAGCAACGGGTTTTCCTGACTCAATTGCTTGTTCAATGAGAGCAATTGAAATCGGATCTTCTGCCAAATCCCACAATGGACCATGCCCGCCTGGGTAAAACACAGCATCATAATCAGCGATAGAAATTTCGCTAAGTTTATGGGTCTGTGCCAACGCTTGCATAGCTACAGGATCTGCTTCAAAGCGGTGCGTGGTTTCAGTTTGTGCATCGGCTAAGTTACTTTTTGGGTCTAGCGGTGGCTGCCCACCTTGAGGTGATGCTAGGGTAACTTCAGCACCCGCATCAATAAAGGTGTAATACGGTGCCGCAAGTTCTTCTAACCAAAAACCTGTTTTCTTACCAGTATTGCCGAGTTTGTCATGTGAGGTCAGAACAATTAAAATTTTCATATTATTTTCTCTGATAGTTTTTAGAATTAAGGTTATTGCTACATGAGCACAGCAGGAAGTCGTGTGCGCAATGTACAAGATGCCGGGCAAATCAATCCTTTATTTAATAGCACTGATTGGTAGCATTGAAAAAGACTGCGTGACGGATATTTAAGCAAACTTTATCTGCCCAACAAACTTAAAAAATTTCTCAATACTGCAAACATTGGTCAACGCTAGTCAACACTGGGATTTTGCTGTAATCATGCCGTCACTATACACAAAAATAGACCAGTCGTCTATTTATTTGTAGTGTAGATTTATTGATAGTGTAAATAATAAAATTTAATCCATCGGGAAAAGCAGTTTTTGTAAGATAGCTAGCTTAAAACTTGATTTAAAACTTGGTAACGATTAAAACAACAAAGCGATAAGATTAATTGCAGGGTAAGTAGTTAAATGGCGCAAAGTCTAAATTTGCCCATTGCTTGCTATCAGCAAGTTTAGAAAATATTGTAATTGGATATATGTAGTCAAATAATCGTCAATGATACAGTATGGGATGACCGATTAGCTAAGTGAATGATTTAAGTGAAGTGATATAATAAAGAGCTGCTTTTTAATTAATATTTTAGGCAGCTCTTTAAGAGGCTTAAGCTCAAGAGAATTGGGCTTCAATCTAAGCTGGTAGTTTACTTGCCAACACATCTACTTTTTCAATAGAAGGCGGCTCTGAAAATAGTTCATCTGCTTGAGCCATCAAAGCGGCGGCAACCTTACCCGATAAATGAGCCTCGCGACCTGCTTCATCAGGGAATGCATCAAAAATACCAAAGGTTGATGGGCCAAGGCGTAAACCAAACCATGCAACTGTGGCGGGTTCTTCATTGACGATAGGCAGACCAGCTTTTAAGAAATCTTCTACTTGTTGTTCTTTACCTGGTTTAGCTTCAAGACGGACATATAAAGCGGTTTTAAGCATCACTAATACTCCAATATTGACTAGCCGACATTGACTAGAATCAAAATTGAGTCTAAACCACTGTTATATTCATGTCAAACGGCTTTAGCGCATAGCTTTGTTGTATAAAGGTTACATAAACATTTATGCTTTAAGTCGTGGGGAATGTCTGTATCAGCTTAAATTTGAGGTTGATATTACCCCCTTCCTTTATGCTTGCTTTAACCATAACCTTGCTTTAACCATAACAAAGAAACAAGCATAAGTGATAAGGTGTAAATGATGTTGCACTCGCTACCCTTGATTGGGTACACTGGTACAACAATAAATGGCGGCGTTTTACCAAGGGCTATTTTTGGCGAAAACACAGGCGCAAAATGTGAGCTTAGCTTGTATCCTTAACCTTGCGCCCTTGACCTTACCAATCATACAGACACCTATATCAAGCAAATAGTTTCTCTGATTGCACCCCAAGGTAAGCTTGGATTGATCGATGATCCACAAACATTTGATATTATGCCGTTTAAGACTAAATCTATTTCTATCCATTGGGAGTTGATGTTCACCCGTTCAATGTATGAAACCGATGATATTGAAAAGCAAGGTGAATTGCTGCAACAGGTTGCCCAATTAGTTGACCAGCAAAAAATTAGAAGTACCTTGAACCAAAATCTAGGCAATATTAACGCTGCAAACTTGGAGAAGGCGCACAAGCTGCTTGAATCAGGCAAATCAAAAGGCAAAATTGTACTAGAAAGCTTTTAAAACACACCTTGTAAAACCCATCTTTTAAAACATATCTTGGGTAAAAAAGCCCCTTAAAGTAACTCACCAAACGGCTGGCAGAACGAAAACTGCCAGCCGAAATCACTCATCATCTTGGCTATGCCAATATGCCAAACTCGACAACTAAAACGATAATCAATAAATTACTGCCACCAAGATGATGATAAGCGATGCCATCAATATAGAGATGACAGAAATCAACGCGGCTTGGGCATATTGATGGTTCATACAGTTATTCCGACACGCCAATACGCTTTATGATTCTAATAAACTTTGCGTATAATTTTCGATGCCCATCGAAGTCACTAGTTCAATCTGGGTTTCTAGCCAATCAATGTGCTCTTCACTCCCGTCTTTGAGTTTGATCAATAATTTGCGAGAGACAAAATCGCTTTTCTGCTCACATAAAGCAATCGCATTTTTGATGATGTCAGTTTTTTGATACTCTAATTGCAAATCACAACGCAAAATTTCAGCGACATTTTCACCGATTAAAATTTTGCCAAGCTCTTGCAAGTTTGGCAGACCATCTAGCATTAAGATACGCTCAATGAGGTCATCTGCCCATTTCATCTCATGAATCGACTGATGATACAATTTTTCATTGAGTTCACTGAGTCCCCAGTTTTTGGCGATACGCGCGTGTAAGAAGTACTGGTTAATAGCAATCAATGCCTGACCCAAAACTTGGTTTAGCGCTCTTAGAATTTCTTTATCGACTTGCATAATGTTTACCTTAGCTACCTTATTGCTTGGTCGCCTTATTCAGAGATGTCACCGAGCTGAGATTGCAGATAATTAGGTAGTCCCATCATATCAATCAGTCTTAACTGCTGCTCTAACCAATGGGCATGGTCTTCTTCGGTATCGACCAATTGGGCGACCAAAATCTCACGGGTTACATAGTCTTGCTCTTGCTCACAAAGCGCAATGCCGTCTTTGAGATGTTGACGAACCGCATATTCAAGCTGCAGATCGGCTTTTAGCATACTTGGCACATCATGACCGATGTTGATATCGGCAACTTTCATGTTGGGTGTGCCTTCTAGCATCAACACCCGATTGATTAAGGCACGCGCATGATCGCTTTCTTCTTCCATTTCATGATGCATACGCGTATGAAGTTTTAGATAATGCCATTCATGATACATTTGCGCATGAATAAAGTACTGGTCACGAGCCCCCAGTTCACCACTAATTAAGAAATTTAGATAATCAATAACAGCTTGGCTGCCTTTCATGGGTATATCCTTGAAAAATGAACAGAAACAAAGGTTGGGTATTATCTGAAATACTAAATTAAAGTGACGTTAAAAACAATTCATCGCAGCAAATAATTTACAATATTTGTCAGTCGCTCATTCATTGAGATTAATGAATAAGTTTGGGTGTGTACGCTAACAGCGCATTAGGCAACTTCAATAAATAGGTGCGTATAGTTATTGATACTCTGCGCGTACTCTTCGAGATAACCTTCAATCATTGGCTGACAGCCACCACAACAAGTAGCCACATCAAGCTCAGCTTGTAATGCCTCTAAGCTGTCATGACCTTGTTCAATGGCTGTTTTGATTTGACTTTCTTTGACGGCATTACAGATACACACAAACATACGCACCTCGTTGATAAATTTTCTTATATAATAATGATAATTATTCTTATTATCAATAGAAATTTTCTCAATCAGGTTATTCACTGACAAACGCAATCTTGGTTAGCTTGTTTTCGCTCGCTATTGCTAGGATTTGTGCGACGGTATCATATCGACTGTCTTTATCGACGCGTAGCTGAATGCTTGGGGTCTCGCTTAATTTGCCTTGTTCGGCAAAGCGCGTGTTTAATTGCGCCAAACTGATACTGGCATCATCCCAAAAAATCTTGCCATCTTTATCAATGCTTACTTGTATCACTTTGGACGGGGCTTCATTGACTTGTGCCGAGGTTTTAGGCAAATTTAGCGGTACACTGGGATTGATTACCGTTGCCGTCACCAAAAAAATAATCATCAAGACTAGCATGATATCAATCAGTGGAATCAGATTGATTTCATTCATGCCCGTCGAAGCGTCATCACCGAGTTGAAATGCCATAAGTTATTCCCTGTTTATCTATTTATCTGTTTAGCGATGGGTCAAGGTTAGGCGTTTTTCAGCATTAAGTCAGCGGCGTTAGTTTGTTGCTTGGGCGGCGAGCTAGTTTGCAAATGGGGTTGAGCCGCTAAACTAGTTTGCGTAACTTGGGTGGAAGAATTCATTAACACGTTGGCAAGCAAGGTATGCGCTGTGTCATTCGCTTGGTGCATGGCTTTGCGATTTATTCGTACTATGACATTGTACATAATGACCGCAGGAATCGCTACCGCAAGCCCAAGCCCAGTCATAATCAAAGCCTCCCCAACCGGTCCTGCGACTTGACCAAGTCCTGCTTGACCTGATTTAGCAATGCTATGCAAGGCATGAAAAATCCCCCACACGGTACCAAATAGCCCAATAAAAGGGGCAATGGCAGCGGTCGTGCCAAGGATATTTAAGCCCTGCTCACTGGCAAAACGGTAGCGATTGAGCTGTTGCAGTAGCTGCTGCTCAGTGACTAATTTTTGATTGTCTAGGGATAAGGGGGGCAGTTGAGATTGCTGCTGGTAAATTTGCTGGGTCAAATCTTGCGACACTGTTTTGGCAATTTTTTGGCTATTTAAGATACGTAAAATGCCTGTAATCCAAGACAGCATCGATAAGACAATTAACACAAAAAATAACGTCTTGGTCACTACATCTGTATATTGCCAGTAATTTGCAAAATCCATAATCATTCCTATAACACGATAAATATAATAACTAACTTTAAATGTTAGTATAAATGATAATCATTATCAACAAAAATATTAAAAATTAGGTTCGATTTAACAAGCAACTTTAAAATCCAGCAATTTTAAAATCAAATGACTTTAAGATGAAGTAACTTTAAAATTAATTAATTTTAAAACCTCATACTTTTTTATCTTCACTTTGTGTTAGCTTTATCTTAGTCAAAATAAAGTTTTGTCACATTACCGCCTAAAATTTATAGGTTAAATTTGCTCGCACAGTACGGGGCTCACCAAACATAATCATAGCGGCATTCGGGCTTGTGCCTGAATAATAGGCTTTATCGGTTAAGTTTTTGACCGACAGACCCAATTGCCAATGGTTAGCACTATAGCCTGCTTCAACATCATATAGGTTATAGCTTGGTAAATCGACTTTAGATGAGCCACGCTCAACATGATGTTGCCCTTCATAACGAGCCCCTGCCCCGACATACCAGCCCAAATGCGATGGCGCAAAATAGTATTGTGTGCTGATATTGAAGGCTTGTTTGGGTATATGGTTGATACGCTGACCGACAACATAATCGGATTTGTTGGACGCTTGGGTGATTTTGGCGGTGGGGATATAGCTATAGCCTGCGCTAACGTTCCAGTTGTCATTGACTACTGAAGTCAGTTCAGCCTCAAAACCTTTGGTTTGTTGCTCGCCAACCGCCACATTATAAGTCTCTGTACCATCAGTATAACTTTCGCTGACGTTTTTTCGCGTCAAATCATAATAGCTCAGCGAGGCTTGGGTGCGCTCGTCTGGCGTTTGCAATTTGACGCCAATTTCGTATTGTTCGCCTTTCTCTGGGTCAAGTAAATCGCCATCTTTGCCCGCGTCCGTGGTCGCCAAAAATGCGGCGGCATAGCTGATATACGGCGCAATTTTGTCATTGACTTGATACATCAATGAGGCTGAGCCGGTGAAAGCATTGTCAGAATTTTTGACGGTGGTATCTTTTTGCAAATCGTTGCTTTTGACATCTGACCAATCATGACGCCCTGCCAAGTCGATAATCCAGTGAGAATTCACTTTGATGATATCTTTGGCATATAGCCCCAGATACTGTAAATAATTTACACTGTGCTTGTCGGTGGTGGGTGTGGTATTGGTGATTTTGCCCACACCATAGACAGGATTGTTTAAGTTTAAGGGGCTATAAGCATACACTTGTTGCTGATAATCACTACGCTCATGAAAGGCGTCTAACCCCACTGACACCGCGTGACTGACGTTACCATGACTAAAGGTTTTGTCAAAACGATTGTCCATTGACACGATAGTGTCTTGCTTATCGAGCAAGCTTAACTGGCGTTTGATATTGCCCGTAGTGGTTATCGGCGATGTACCGCTTGCCAAAATCGCATCGGCATCGGCGACGCGTCTTGATAGCGCAAAGTTTTGCTTGAGACGCCAACCTGAGTCAAAATCATGGTTAAGCTGATAGCCGAGACTATAGCGCTCATCTTGGACAGTATAATTGGGCTCACCAAAAAATAAACTTGATGGGTATGTTTTGTAGGCGTTATTTTGTAGTGGTAGCCCTTGTTGGCGGATGTAATCATGCTTTTGGTAGCTTGCCAACAAAGTGACATCCGTGTTATCACCGAGTGCAAAACGATAAGAAGGCGCTAGATAGTAATTTTTGAAATACACATAATCGGTGGGGTCATTTTGGTCAGAAATACGCCCATTGAGACGAAACGCCCCATCGGTTGAACCATTGGGGGCATAGTTGATATCAAAGGCTGCTTGATAAAAATCGTTGCTGCCTGCTGAGAGTGTGAGATTTTTGAATGTTTCGTCTTTGGGTTTTTTGGTGGTTAAATTAACCACACCGCCCGGCATCATCTGCCCGAAGCCGACGCTGTCGGGGCCTTTGACCACCTCGATTGATTCTAGCCCAGAGATATCCATACTATTTAAAAAATTGCTAGAAGTCGCTGTGCGCATCCCATCGACCAGGATCTGTGAGCTTGCTAATTGTCCGCGAATCGCAATATCATCCCAACCACGACGACCATACTGCCCTGTCGTTACCCCTGCTACGCCTTTAAGCGCATCGGCTAACGTAGTCGCCTGTTTTTGTTGCAGCTGATTTTGCGTGACCACGCTCACCGATTTTGCGCTATCAAACAATTTTTCATCCGATTTTAAAATAGTGGTCGCTTGGGTAGCAGCATATTGCTGACTGGCATCTTCTGCCCGAATGATAATGGTGTCAAGCGTGGTAACGGCAAGCTGTGGGTCATTGCCGTTATCCGTTAAAGCCGCCGTATCCACTGCACTGGCAGTCGTATCCGTCTGGGCATAAGCCATGGTAGTAAACGTAGAAAATACACCGATGAATACCCTAGGCAATTGTTTTGATACCCCGCCAAACCTTGTGGTAGTAGGACGGGTAAAAAATTGGATTTTGGACATAAGCAAAGTGTCTCTGCAATATTTTATGAAAATATTAAACCGCAATGGGCAAGCCATCATGCTGATGGCTATCGCCCATTGAGTTTAAAACTGATAACTTAGCGCTACTTTGACATTGCGTCCCATGGCTTTATCACCGGTATTGGATACGTGCTCATAGTAGTAAGCATCTGTAAGGTTATACACGCCAGCATCCACGGTTAATTGCGGTAACGCGCTTGGACGATAGCTACCAAATACATCATAGGTGGTAAAACTTGGCAAATCAGCCACAGCAGTAGCGCTGGTGCGACGCGTTAAACCTTTGACATGGCGGATGGCACTTCCAAGGCTGAATTTGTCATTGATGTCATAATTAAAGCCAAGGTTTAACTGATCGCCTGAGTCTTTATTGAGTTGGTAACCTTGCTCGGTTTCGCTTTTGGCATGGGCGTAGCCTGCATTTAAGCGCATATTGTTTAGCCGATATTTTGCGCTCAGCTCGTAGCCTTTGACGGTAGTTTCACCGGCATTGATGTAGCTAGCACATTGCCCGCCTGTCACTGAGTTGCCTGTGGCACAGTCAACGCCTGTTACGCGGTCGATTTTATTGTCATACTGGGTATCAAAGACTTTGGCTGTCAGCGACATACTGTCTTGACTGTCAAATACCCCTTGAAAACGGCTACTGATACCCAGCTCTGCATTTGCGCCTGTTTCTGCTTCGAGGTCTTTATTGACGAAGGTTTGCCCAGATTGGTAGACGGTTTCTGGCAAGGGTGGTCCATTAAACAATTGGGTATAACTGGCAAATAAGCTGTGATTTGGCGTTAGTTTAAATTCCCCTGCCAATGCGCCCGACAGTTGATTGTAGTCGTCACTGCTTAAGCGCTCTGACGGCTTATAATGGTCAAAGCGTACGCCAGGCGTCAGCGCAAATCGTCCCAATTCGATTCGGTCTTGTAAGTACACCCCTACGCTGGTAGCGTCTTCTGTGATATCACTACTCTCTAACGTCGCTGATTTTTTATAGCCTTCTACCCCATAGTTGAGCGTATGTGTCAAAGCATGGTCACCATGATGCTGCGTCAGTTGCTGTTTGATACTTGCCGTCATGCCATCGGTTTTGCCTGATGTGGCTACACGCGAGGGAGTCGTGCCGCGCAGTCCTTGCGATAGCGATTCATTGGTTAAATGATAAATTTTGCTGTTTAGCTCAAAATTGCTATGCGGTTTATACTCATAGCCGAGTGCATAGGTTTCATTATTGCTGTAGCCAGGATGAATATTATCGGGTAAATTGGCTTGGTAGCCGATATTGGGGCGAAATGGATAGTTGCCGTCATTATCATAGCTTTGGTAACTGGCAGTAATTTTGTGACCTTCTGCCGGCATCACATTGACTTTGGCTAGTATACTTTTGATGGTAATATCATCACCTTGGATGTGGTTGCCTTTGCCATCTTCGCCGCCATCGCTGTCACGCTCACTATAAGACACAATCATGTCCAAGTGGTCATTGGGTTTGGCATAGGTCGTTAGGCTTCGCTGAAATTGCTGATCGTTACTGGCATAGCCAAGTTTAACCTTTGCCCCCATTTTTTGATCTGGTAGTAGCAAGTCTTGTGCATCCACCGTGGTAAACGCCACACCGCCACCGATGGCATTATTGCCCAAAGTCACCGAGTTATTACCCACTGACACCTCTGTTGTTTTATACAAATCTGGGTCAAGTCCACTAATTCCGGAGTGGTTAAAACCGCGCGTTTCCGGTTGGCGCACCCCATCCACGGTGATTTTTAAGGCACTGCCTGCATTGTCTGAGCCCAAACCGCGAATATAAATATGCTGATCCATCCCCGAAGTGCCACCGACATTCACCCCAGCAACCGTCGGTAAATATTGATTGAGTAAATCAGCTTGCTGTACCTTGACTGAGCTGTCATGGCGGACGTTCTCAGTTTGTTTGGCTGGGGTATATTGACGGGCATTAAAAGTAATGGTCTGCAAGGTAGTGACGGGTTCTGGCTCACTCGCTGTTGCCAACGGTGAATAAAGGGTGGTTAATACACACAGAGTTAAATAGCGCAAAGCACCACGCGGCGGTAAACTAGCATTGGCAGTATTCATAAAATCACTCAGATATATAAAAAAAGAGAAGCGTTACAAAGCAGCAAGAATGATAATATAAATGATAATCATTATCAATTAATTTTTTCAATTCTTTTGCTTTTTTTTAATTCTCTAAAGCTAGTTATCAATAAGCAACCAAGTGAAATCAGGCAACTTTAAGCGAAATTATAAAGTGGCTTAAAGTTCACCCAATCATCCTTTCAACAAGTTATAACAATTTCACCCCGCTAAAATTTTGCTAATCTCTCCTAGACAGGAGCCACAATTGGTGCCTGCTTTGCAATGTTTGCCAACCTCAACGACGGTTTTACAGTGATATTTTTTTATCGTCTCAACAATGGTATTTTCACCCACGGACATACAAGAGCAAACAATCCGCCCTGTATCAATAAAACCCGTAGCAGGTTTGCCCATTAGTAGCCATTTACGCGTATGGTTATCAAGACTTCTGCCAAATTGGCTATCTAGCCAGTTATGGGTGGGTAGTTTATGCTCGTGGGTGCTCAAAAATACTAGCGCATGGACTTGCCCGTTTTGCAATATCGCAAGTCGTAAATCCTGGCTGGTGTTATCGGTATCAATATGTTGATAATGGATAATATCGAAGTTGTAGGCTTGCGCCTGTTGATTGAGCCATACACTTAACTGCTGTTGCCAATATTGCTTATCAAACCAAGTTGTCATGGCCGCAGACTGATTATCAATGGCAAAAAAATACTGGCTACTGTTTGACTGGCGATTACGCACCCAATAAGTCATATCTGGCGATTCGAGCCAAGTTAGCAGGTTTTCATCACAGTGTTTATCAATCAATAACCATCCAAATGCTTGCATGGTCCGTTTTTGCAGCCTGACAGGTTGGTGCTTGAGCTGCGGTTGCTGTGAAAATGGGTCATGATGATTGCTGATAAGCTTACCGACACGCGCATTGGCGGCAAAGTGCTGATTCCAGTGCATAGGTATAAATACATCGCCTTGGCGTTGTTTTTCAGTCACATCCGCCCGCACTAAGATAGTACCATTGGGACTGTTAATCTGCACAAAATCGTTATTTTGTAGACCCAAAGGTTTGGCGTCACTCGGGTGAATCGCAACCAGTGGGTGCGGTAAATGCTGATTGAGCTGTGGGGCAATCCCTGTGCGGGTCATGGTATGCCATTGGTCACGCGAGCGACCTGTGTTAAGCACCAGTGGATATTGCTCATCAGGCAATGACTTGGGTACTGCAGGATTAACGGTGACAAAATGCAGTTTTTGGGTATCGGTATAAGTGGTGCCGATAGTGGTGTGTGCGTCTTGTTTTTGTAGTCCAAAATAATGCGGTTGACCCCATTGAAACGGTGCCAAATTATCATACTCGTTTTGGCTAATATTGGCTAAATGGCTGATATTAAAACTTCGGCTATCTGTATTTTTTTCACCGCCATTCTTCTCGCCACTAAGCCGAGCGTGTTCGGCAAACACTTGCGATTCGTGGGTGTAATCAAAACCCACAAAACCCATTTTCTGTGCTACTTGGCTGACTATCCACCAGTCAGGCTTGGCGTCAGCAAATGGGGTGACTAAGCGGCGCTGGCGAGAGATACGACGTTCGCTGTTGGTGACCGTGCCTGATTTTTCACTCCAGCCTTGCGCGGGCAAAGCCACATGAGCAAAGTCGAGCGTGTCGCTGTCTTTTGAGCAGTCAGACACGATGACCAGTGGGCATTGCTGTAATGCCATGGCAAATTTGTCTGCTTCTGGCAGACTGACTACAGGATTGGTCGCCATAATCCAAATCGCTTTAATTTGCCCCTCCAAAATAGCATCGGCACATTGGGTTGCCTTGACACCATCTTTACCACTAATGCTAGTCGGTGCTTGCCAAAAGTTGGCTACTGTTTGACGATGGTCGCTGTTTTTGAGCTCAAAATGACTGGCAAGCAGATTGGCTAACGCCCCGACCTCTCGCCCACCCATGGCATTGGGCTGTCCTGTAATTGAGAATGCCCCTGCCCCTTGATAACCCAGTTTGCCTGTATAAAGGTGACAATTGATAATGCTATTGACTTTATCAGTGCCATTACTGGCTTGATTGACACCCATGGAGTAAAAACTCACGGTTTTCGTGGTAGTGGCAAACAATTGGTAAAACTCGGTTAAATTACTTTCGTTGACACCGCAGATTTTGGCAACTTTTTTAATCGTCCAACTGTCACTGGCTGCAAGCGCATCAGCAAGATTGTCACAATGCCTGAGATAATCGTGATTGGCATAGCCGTTTTGGTGCAAGTAATTGAGTAGTCCGACAAATAAATGGGTATCTGTGCCAGAGCGAATCGGCAAATGCAAGTCAGCAATCGCGGTGCTGTCAGTGGCTCGTGGGTCAATCACCACGATTTTTTTGTTGGGATTGGCTTGTTTGCTGGATTTTAACCGACCAAATAAAATCGGATGACACCACGCCATATTCGAACCGATAATGATAAATAGGTCGCTGTTTTCGATGTCTTCATAATTACAAGGCACAGTGTCCGAGCCAAATGCTCGCTTGTAGCCAGCCACCGCTGATGACATACACAGTCGAGAATTGGAGTCCAAATTATTGGTACCCAAAAAACCTTTAGTAAATTTGTTTGCCACGTAATAATCTTCGGTGAGCAGTTGTCCCGATACATATAGCATAATGCTGTCGGCGCCATATTCATCAATGGTCTGTTGCAATGATTTGGCAACAAAATCGGTGGCGGTATCCCAATCGACTGCCTCGCCATGAATCATCGGATGTGCCAAACGGCGGTCACGATCGAGCGTATCGCCCAACGCTTTGCCTTTGGAGCATAATTTGCCAAAGTTGGCAGGATGGGTTGGATCACCGTCAATGCTGACGTGTTGGGTATTCTCATCAATCGTCGCCAACACGCCACAGCCAACACCACAATAGGCACAGGTGGTTTTGACTTGGGTCAGGGGAGATTTTTGTGATGCTAAATGTTGTATAGTTGTTGTCACACGTTAACCTTTTACTATTTTTAATTTCTACCAGTCAGATCAGCCCGCCAGCAACTCTTCACAAAACGCTTTGCCAAACAGTAATTTATCTTTGATGGCTGAAATATCTTGTTGGTTTTGAATCAGTTCAAAAAACCAACCGCCCTCTTGTACATCACCATATAGCACTGCAGATAAAATACGGTTGTCTTTTACGGTGATTTTTTGATAGATGCTATGGCTAGGGTCTTGATAAATCAACTGCTCGCAGTCGTGACTCACATCGATATCACCTGCCGAAAATAGCGCCACGCCCGAGACCTTTAGTTTGGTTGCCGTTGGTTGTACGCTAAACACGGGCGAGGTGCTGCCTGGCTGCTCGTTTAAGGTATGTAGCAGAATATTGGCTTGCTCATACACAGGTGCGACGAGCCCAAATAGCTGGTTGTCAAACTGTACACACTCGCCAATCGCATACACGTCTGGGGTATGGGTTCGCATTTTGTTATCAACCAAAATCCCCCGCTCGCAAGTGATACCGACCTGTTGCGCAAGGGCAATATTGGGTCGCACGCCGACGGTCATGATAATGCAATCGCTGTCAATGGTTTTGGCAGGGATGGATGTGTCGACATTATCCGTGTAAGTCAGTCCAGTAACCTGGTTATCCTTATCTACACAAATCGCTTGGGAGTTGGCGTTGAGCACAAACTCAATACCTTTGTTTTCAAAGTAAGTTTGCAGTAAATCGGCAGCGGTTTTATCCAGTTGGCGATTGAGTAAATAGCCTGCCCCATGCACCACAGTGACTTTCGCTCCCTGTTGTACCAAAGCATTAGCAGCCTCAAGACCGAGTAATCCACCGCCGATAACCAGACATTTTGGAGATTTTTTGCCATTATGATTGTTTTTTGCGATATCTAGCATAGCGTCTACATCGGCTTTGGTACGAAAACCCATGACGCCTTTTGCGGTATGGTTGGGCAATGGCAAAATAAATGGCGTTGAACCTGTGGCAAACACCAATTTGTCATAGCCGATAGTTTCGCCACTGTCGGTGATGACCTGATGAGCAGCAAGATTGATATCGCTAACAGTGCAGCCTGTCTTTACAGTGATGTTATGGTTGGCGTACTCCTCTTGAGAAAATAGATAAATCTCAGCGAAGCGTTTTTCCCCTGCTAATACAGGCGATAGCATAATACGGTTATAGCCTGCATATGGCTCGCTGTTGATAAGCGTGATGGCAAACTCATCTCGACTTTGTTCGCCTTGGCTGTCAATCCCCAGTCCGCTGTGGGTACTCAGTCTGCTTTTGGCATACTGCATGGCAAAGCGTGTCCCTGCCATCCCTGCCCCTATGATAAGAATGTGTGTGTGTTGCATTATTTGGCTGACCTTGCTTATCCGACCCGATATTTAATACTTTAGAATCTAGCACTTTAAAATTTAATAATTCAAAATCTATGCCAACCGTTTTAAACCGTTTTTTTTTACTGTTTTTTATGGTGTTTTAAATTTTGGCTATTATTTGTCGGACAGTGTGATGGATGTTGACCACTCTTTGAATTTAACCTCTTTAACTGTAGATAACTGTTTGAGGGTTTTTAAAATATTTTTAGACATTTTTTTGCTTATTTATTTGCATTATTCTTTTACCTTATCGATTACTTACCAAAATAGTGCAGTACAGCATCAAATTTTTATCATTTATGCCAATCGGTGAAAGTTTTTTCACAGCAAAATAGCTAATTGATGGGTCATTCAAAAAAAGTATTGCAAAAACAAAAGTTTATGACAATGGCATAAATATTGCTTTTACCTTGTTACCGTGAACCGTACAGGCTTACTTAAAGGAGAAGCAGATGTCCCAACGTTTACCGCTGTTTGCTATGAAATTACCCCGTATCAAGGTGTTACATTACACCTGGTTTGCTTTTTTCGTCACCTTTTTAATTTGGTTTGCTCATGTGGCATTGATGCCCACCATCAAACAATATTTTCATTTGAGCGATGGACAAGTCAAAGCGATCTTGATGCTCAATGTGGCTTTGACCATTCCTGCTCGTTTGCTAATCGGCGCGATGGTCGATAGATACGGCCCCAAGCGTTCATATAGTGCTGTGTTGTTGATTAGCGGTTTTTTGTGTTTTGTGTTTGCTTTTGCTCAAAGTTTCCAAATGCTGGCGATTGGGCGATTTTTGCTAGGTTTTGTCGGTGCAGGATTTGTGGTTGGGATTCGTTTGATTTCAGAATGGTTTCCTGTCAATGAAGTCGGCTCGGCAGAAGGGGTGTACGGCGGTTGGGGCAATTTTGGGGCGGCAGTAGCGTCGATGTCGATGCCGATTCTTGCCTTAATGTATGGCGGTGCAGACGGTTGGCGGTATGCGATTGCTACCACAGGCGTGATTGCGATTGTTTATTCGGTCATTTTTTATCGTGGCGTCAGTGATACACCCAAAGGCGCGACTTATTTTAAACCAAAAAAATCAGGCGGCTTGGAAGTATCAAACAAGGCAGACTTTTACTTTTATGCGGTGATGATTTTACCGGTTTATGCGATTTTGTTTTTGTTGGCGTGGCGTTTGTCACCTAGCGGATTAAAATTATTAACCGCTAATCAAACCATGCTGGCATATGCGGTGGTGGCGGTGCTTGTAGTCTATCAATATATCAAAATCTGGTCAGTCAATAAGCATTTATTTGATACATCTCGCCCTGCGGTAAATCCAGAATATGGTTATCAGTTCAAACAAGTGGCGATTTTAGACATGGCGTATTTGGCATGTTTTGGCTCTGAGTTGGCAGTGGTGTCGATGTTGCCGCAATTTTTTATTACCAACTATGGTGTATCGCATACTTTAGCAGGGTTGACTGCAGGCTGTTTTGCGGTGATGAATTTATTTGCTCGTCCTGGCGGTGGTTTTATGTCCGATGCGGTCGGTCGTCGTAAAGTATTGATGATTGCATTGGCAGGACAAACGGTGGGTTATCTGCTAATGACGCAAATGACCAAGTTACCATTGGCGGGTGCAGTGGCAATCGTGCTGCTTACTTCTGTATTTGTGCAAGCAGCATGCGGTGCAGTGTATTCAGTGGTTCCGCTCATTCAACGCCGTATGACAGGGCAAATTGCTGGTATGGCGGGTGCCTATGGTAACGTAGGTGGGGTGTTGTTTTTGACTATTTTCTCTATGGTATCGCCAACAGGATTCTTTATTACCCTCGCGATTTTTGCAGGGATTGCCTTTATTGGCGCGACCTTCCTGAGCGAGCCACAAGGACATATGGTCGAGGTGCACGAAGATGGCACGATTGAGCGAATTGCGATAGCGTAATCGCTCTTTAAATCCAACCAAAAAACAGTCGACCAGCGGACAAGGAAGTCTAGTTAGTAAGGCAAAAAAGGGTGTATGCCCTTTTTTCATTTTTGCACAATGCGTAGCAACCGTGCTAGTAAGGAAAAACCCATGTCAAAAGCCATTCAGCAAAATACCCCCAGTTTTCAATCCTTGCCGCAACTGCTGACCCGTGCTGCTAGTCATGCAGGGCGCAAAGCGGAAAACCAAGACACCTTGACGGTGCAAACGCTGGTGCCGACAAGGGATAGCAGCGCCGCTCAGCTTGCATGGCAAGTCACCGCTTTAGCTGACGGCGTCAGCAGCTGCGGACAGCCAAAGCTCGCCAGTCAATGGGTGATTGATACGCTGATCGACCAATTAACCATGCACCAAGCTGACATGGTGACAACCCCAGTTACTAGCCCTGTTACTAGCAAGTCATTGAATAACAACAATGCCGAAACGCTGGCGCAAATGCTCACCAAAAGCGTGCATATTATCAATGATTTTTTGTATTTTAGTGATCACCATGACAGCTTTGATTCAGCCTCGCAGCGGTATTTGCCCAAATTACTCTCAACCTTATCTGGGCTGCTGTTTACCGAGCCTTTATTATCCGAGCACTCGGCAGTGTTATTTCACACGGGTGACAGCCGTATCTATCGGCTACGACACAACAAAATGCGCATACTCACCCAAGACCACAGACACAAACGAGGGCGAGACAAAGGAGCCTTAGCCGCTGCACTTGGCGCAGATGCCCATGTAGAATTACAACTCGCCCAAATTGATGTGTTGCCCGAAGATGTGTTTTTGATAATGACCGATGGCGTATATGAATTTATCGGTGATGATGAATTATTGTTACTCACCCAATCGGCATTGGGCAAATTGTTGGCGCTGGATAATTCCACCACCCTAGACTTAGAAAATTTGCCAGAAACCTTGTGCCAAGTGGCATTGGAAAATGGCAGTAATGACAATGTCAGTTGCGTGATGATAGCCGTCTTACCAAAAGTTGCGAGAATTTTGGCGAATGCAGATTTTGACAAAGCTGACCTTGCCGAACATACAGACAATCGTCATGCCGTTACCCGTTTACGCATTCCGCCTGTGCTGACTGTCGGCGACAAGCTTGATCATTTTACCATTGACAAAGTGGTGCAAAACACCCCACGCAGTAGCGTGTATTTGGCAACCGACAGCACCGCCGACACAGCCGATAATCAGCGTATTATCAAAGTGCCATCTGCCTATTATGAAGACGATAGCGGATTTTTACGACTGTTTTTAAAAGAAGAAAAAATAGGGTTAAGCCTCAATCACCCAAGCTTACTAAAATTTTACCCCAAACCGATGAATAGCCAGTATCTGTACCATGTCACCGAATTTTTGCAAGGCATGAGCTTGCGTGAATTTATCGACACCCAGCCGCCGTTATCGGTTGCCCAAACCTTTGCTATTGTCAATCAAATCGGTATGGCGCTGCGAGTCATGCACCGTAATTATCTACTCCATCAAGATATCAAGCCCGAAAATATCATGCTGCTGCCATCGGGTCATATCAAGCTCATTGACTTTGGTTCGGTTGGCTCGTTGCTGTTAAGAACAGGACATACACCGCCTGTGGGCGATTTACATTATATTGCCCCTGAATATTTTAGCGATGCACCAAAAGGGGTGTATTCCGATATTTTCTCGCTGGGTGTGGTGACTTATGAGATGCTGACGGGGCTACAGCCGTTTGATGTCGATACCTTGACCACTGCGATGACCGCCCAAACTACCCAAAAACTGGCGTTCAAAAACGTGCGACAATTGCGCACGGATTTACCATTTTGGGTCAATGACGTGCTGATTCGTGCTCTGCAAGCAGATAGCAACCGCCGCTATCAGAGCATTGGCGATTTTCTCACCGACCTTGACCCCAAAAGCCATGCCGACGATAAAGCCAAGCAGCCGCTGATTGACAAACATCCTGTACTATTTTGGCAACTGGCCAGTGGCATATTAACGGCGCTGTTGCTCATCACTTGGCTACTGGTTGCGTTAAATCACTAACAATGTGATTTATTTTTCTTAACAGACAATTAACCTATATTTTTTAACCCATTGAAATTTATAGTTAATTTAAATATTGGCATAAAGTTTGCTTATATAACAGTATAGAAAAACTTGGGATAATACACGCCAAAAGCCAGTCATTATCCTAGTCAAAAAGCCAATGTTTCGTTAGAAGGGATAAATACATGAAAAATCTCATTGTCATCGGTAACGGTATGGTCGGTCATCACTTTATCGAAAAAGCGATTGAAAAAAACTTGCACCAAATTTATCAGATTCATGTATTTAGTGCAGAAAAACGCCCTGCCTATGACCGTGTCTATTTATCCAGTTACTTTGAACATAGAGATGCCAGTCAATTAAACTTGGTGGATTTGGCGCACTATAAGCAAGCAGGCATTACTTTGCATTTGGGTGAAGGCGTCGCAAGTTTTGATGCGCAAACCAAAACCCTTATCACCAGCAAGGGCAACACCTTAGAATTTGAAAAATTGGTGTTAGCAACAGGCTCGTATCCGTTCGTACCCCCCGTGCATGGCAATGACCATGCCCACTGCCATGTGTATCGCACCATTGATGACTTAGACGCCATCATCGCCACCGCCGCCAATTCTCGAGTACAGCGTGGCGTGGTTGTGGGTGGGGGTCTGCTCGGACTTGAAGCCGCCAAAGCCTTAGTGACACTGGGTTTAACCACCTATGTAGTCGAGTTTGCCCCCCAGCTCATGGGTGTACAGCTGGATGCGGCAGGGGGTGAACTACTGAAGAAAAAAATCGAAGACTTGGGCGTGACGGTACTAACAGGCAAAAACACCCAACAAATCATCGACAACCATGACGATGACGCCAGTTTTTTAACCATGCAGTTTGCTGACGGCACTTTGCTCGATACCGACTTGATTTTATTTAGTGCAGGGATTCGCCCTGAAGATACTATGGCACGAGATTCTGGAATCAAACTTGGTGAACGTGGTGGAATTGCCATTGACGATATGTGTCAAACGAGCGAGCCAGATATTTATGCCATTGGTGAATGTGCGTTATGGGACAACAAAATTTATGGGCTGGTTGCTCCAGGCTACACCATGGCAAGCGTATGTGCCTCACAAATAGCAGGTGAGCATGACAGCCTATTTGACGGTGCCGATATGAGTACCAAACTCAAACTGATGGGCGTCGATGTCGGCAGTATCGGTGATGCTCATGGTAAAATCAAAGACAGTTTAAGCTTTGTCTACCAAAACCCAAAAACAGGCGTGTACAAAAAATTGGTCACTACCCCAGACAGCAAACGCCTGCTCGGTGCGGTACTTGTGGGTGATACGGAAGATTACAGCAACTTGCTCCAGTTATTTTTAAATGGTATTGATTTACCATTACACCCAGAAAGTTTGATTTTACCAAATGTCGAAAAACCCGTTATGGGCGTTGAAAATCTGCCCGATACCGCTACCCTATGCTCATGTTATAACGTCAGCAAAGGTCAAATCTGCGCAGCCGTGGACAATGGGGCCATGACTTATGAAGACATCAAGAGCTGCACCAAGGCCAGTACAGGCTGTGGCGGTTGTGCCCAAATCGTCAAAGATACCTTAGTGTCAGAACTTAAAAAGCGCGGTATCGAAGTTAAAAATCATATCTGCGAGCATTTTGCTTACTCTCGCCAAGAGTTGTATCACTTGGTGCGTGTCAGCAATATCCACACCTTTGAAGAGATGATTGAAAAATACGGTCATGGTGACGGGTGTGAAATCTGTAAGCCTACCATTGGCTCGATTATGGCATCATGTTGGAATGACTATATCTTAGATAAACCACTGGTTGCGCTACAAGACACCAATGACGCTTTCTTGGGGAATATCCAAAAAGATGGTACTTACTCAGTCGTGCCGCGTATTGCGGGCGGTGAAATTACCGCCGAAAAACTCATTGTCTTAGGTGAGGTAGCACGCGATTTTGGACTTTACACCAAAATCACTGGTGGGCAACGTGTGGATTTATTTGGTGCACGTAGTGACCAATTGCCCGATATTTGGGAACGCTTGATTAATGCAGGGTTTGAAACAGGTCATGCGTATGGCAAATCACTACGGACTGTTAAGTCTTGTGTCGGCAGCACTTGGTGTCGCTATGGTGTAGATGATAGCGTTGGCTTGGCGATCGAACTGGAAAACCGTTATAAAGGCTTACGTGCCCCGCATAAAATCAAATTCGGTGTATCAGGCTGTACCAGAGAGTGCGCCGAAGCCCAAGGCAAAGATGTTGGTATTATTGCCACTGAAAATGGCTGGAACCTATACGTCTGTGGCAATGGCGGCATGCGTCCTAGACATGCTGAACTATTTGCCAGTGACTTGGACACAGCCACGCTGGTTAAATATATAGACCGTTTCTTAATGTTCTACATAAAAACAGGCGACCGCTTACAACGCACGTCAGTCTGGCGTGAAAAAATGGAAGGTGGTCTTGAGTATATTCAAGACGTGGTTATCAATGATAGCTTAGGTATTGCCGAAGAACTCGAAGCACAAATGCAAGCGGACATTGACGCTTACCAGTGCGAATGGAAAACCACCCTTTCTGACCCAGAGCGCCTTAAACGCTTTAAGCACTTTATCAACAGCGACAAAGTCGATGACAACGTGGTGTTTGTTGAAGAGCGTCACCAAATCCGCCCTGCAACGGCTGAGGAAAAGCAAGGATTAGCTTACAACGCCATTCCATCCCAAGCGGACATCGAGCTTGCTTAATGGTTAACCATAGCAAAATGGCGCTAATTTAGCCTGCCATTTTCAATTAAAACAATGGAAAATTACGATGAACGAAATCTGTAAAATTGACGATATCATCCCCGAAACAGGCGTGTGTGCGTTGGTAAACGGTGAGCAAGTGGCTATCTTTCGTACCCAAAATGATGACGTTTTTGCCATGCACAACTTTGACCCTTTTAGCCAAGCCAATGTTATCTCTCGTGGACTACTCGGTAGCTGTGAAATTGACGGGAAAAAGGTACGATATGTCGCATCACCCATGTACAAACAACGCTTTGAGTTGGCGACAGGTAAATGCATTGATGATGAGCAAGTGGCGTTAAAATCGTATCCTGTGAGCGTGACCAATGGCGTGGTAATGATTTAGTCTTTATTAACTGTAAGGACATATTGAATTTGCCCAAACCCCGCACAACATTCTCACAAACATAAAAAAGGCATGAAAACCGCATGCCTTTTTTATGTTTTAGGTGGTGACAACAATAGAGGGCAAGCATTCAGCGCCCCTCTGTCATCATAGTTTTCACTCTGACTAATTACTGATTAACCGATTAATTATGGCTACAATCTGTACAGTCTTATCATCCCAACAATGCTACAATGCGGCATACGTTAAAGTAGGCGTATTTAATTGATGATACAGCGATACCACATCGCCCATAATCATCACCGCAGGGGATGGCAGTTTAGCGTCATTTTGCAATGCTTGAATGGTGCTTAGCGTAGCCACCAAAACTTGCTCGTTAGGACGACTGACATTGGCAATAATCGCAAATGGTGTATCGGCTGATTTACCCGCTTGCAACAGACCTTGGGTTAAATTTGGCAAGGTATTTAATCCCATATAAAACACCACCGTTTGATTATCGGCAAGCAGCTCTGCATATTGTTCATTTGGCGTGTCTGCCTTCAAGAATCCTGTCACAAATTTGACGGATTGCGCATAGTCACGATGGGTGAGCGGAATATTGACGCTATTGGCAACTGCTAGCGCGGTGGTAATGCCTGCAATCGACTCACACGCCACCCCTGCACCAATCACGGTTTGCATTTCTTCACCGCCACGCCCAAAGATAAACGGGTCACCCGACTTTAAGCGTACAATAGTTTTGCCTTGTTGGGCTAGGGTGACTAATAAGCCATTGATGTCTTGCTGGGACATGCTGTGTTGGTGGCATTTTTTACCCACATAGATTTTTTCTGCCGTTGTATTAATTGCCAAAATCTCATCACTCACCAAATTGTCATAACAAATCACATCCGCTTGCAAGATGGTTTTATAAGCTTTGATGGTCAAGAGTTCAGGGTCACCGGTTCCTGCACCAACAAGATACACTTTGCCCTGATTTTGTACAGATTTTGCATGTTTGGGGGCTGTAAGAAGGTCAAAACGATTTTCTTTCACGCTGTCATTGGCAAAAAATTCAACACTCACAGGGCTACTGATTGAAGGCATAGCAGTTTTCCAACATAATCAAACAAGGTAATTTAAAAATGCAATTACCATGCCTAAATTTTAACTCATACCCTTAATCCTCCCATTAATTGATGAAATTATTTTATATGCTGTTAATGTGAATAATTTCCCAAAATTTGACCTATTTATCCTATTTCATTGAGTGAGTTCAACGCCAGATCAAATTCGTTTTTGGTATTAAAATTTGCTAAAGCTATCCATTCATTTGGCAATGCAGCGGTTTGTATTTTTTTATCCGCCAAAAACTTCATCACTGCACGCTGCCCCTTATCCAAATAATCGTATAATTTTATTAATAAATCCGTACGATACAAACCCAACAATGGATAATCCTTTTCAGCTTTTAAATAAATCACCGCTTCATTATCGGTTACCGCATAATGCAACTTATCAAAAACTTGATGGGCATGAACCAAACTATCACAGCTTATCACCAGTAAATAATGGCAAGGAGACATGACTTGATTCATGGCACTTGCCATGGCTGATAACGCCCCTGCTCCTTTGCCATCTTGTTGATTTGGCACATAATCATCAATGATTTTGACGGTTGCATCATGACATAAGCGCTTACCATTATCCGCCACCATGACAGGGACATTTAAGCGTTTGGCATGACGAATATGAAAATCAAGCAAAGTTTCGCCATTTGGCAAGCTTAATAACGCCTTGGGCGAACCCATCCGAGATGATTCACCCCCCGCCAAAATCACCACCCCTGCCAATTTAATGGTCATGTTTTGGATTTTCACGCATCAGATGCGGCACAAAGTTACATGGACGGGTACGGTTGTCGAGCTGTTCTTTGATAATGCCTTCCCAGCCTGTGCGACAGGCACCCGAAGAGCCAGGTAAACAAAAAATCACCGTATTATTCGCCATGCCTGCTAGGGCACGAGATTGCAAGGTCGACATGCCGATTTCATCACGAGATAGCGCGCGGAACATCTCACCAAAACCTTGTACTTCTTTATCAAACAGCGGGCTTAGGGCTTCAGGGATTTGGTCACGGATATAAAAACCTGTCCCACCAGTGGTAATGATAGCGTGAATCGCAGGGTCGGCAATCCATTGACTCACGATCGCACGGATTTGATAAATATCATCGGTGCGTATGGCTCTCTCCGCCAGGGTATGCCCTGATTCGACAAGGCTATCGGCTAGGTATTTACCAGAGGTATCTTCTTCTAAACTGCGGGTGTCTGATACAGTTAAGATTGCGATATTAAGCGCAATAAAAGGTTTTTCAGGCTTGCTCATTGGGGTTTCCTCATTATTTGATGGGTATACAATTTTATGGGCATATCAAATATTGCCATAGATTAGGCATTTGTTATAGCGTTTTTCTTTGTAACGCATGTCTAGGCTGTTACTCTGTCAATTGACGTCCATTGGTTAACTGCCTAGACGGGCATAAGCTTTGCGATGCTTGCACCCGTCTATTTATGTTAATCAAGAAAAACAATATTAGTCATCTTTAGCCACCACGGGCGGACCCAGCAATAAATGTTCATCAATAAACTCATTGGCTGAATTATGCTCAGCAGACTCTGCCGTGATATACCATTGTTGATTACGGTACAAGGTCAATCTATCGCGTGTTAGCCCTCGCCATAAGCAATACATCATTACAAACACCACGATGGCAAACGGAAAGCCTGCAATAATCGCGACCGCTTGCAACGCAGATAACCCCCCTGCCACCAATAATACCGCAGCAATCACCCCTTGGCTCAATGCCCAAAATAACCGCTGGATTTTTGGCGGATTGGTATCGCCGCCTGCGGTGAGCATATCAATCACAAGGCTTGCCGAATCTGACGAAGTAACGAACCACAACATAATCATCACCACAATCACCAGCGTCAAAGGCTTGGTTAAAGGATAATATTCAATCAGTTTAAAAATCGCACTACCATAATCGGCTTTGACTGCTTCTATCAACCCATAATTGCCCATCAATTCCATGTGTACCGCGCTGCCGCCAAAGGTGGTAAACCAAAAGAACAACAACAGCATCGGGATAAATAACACCCCAAAAATAAACTCTCTGATAGTACGACCCCGAGAAATACGCGCCACAAAAATTCCCACAAATGGCGACCAACTGACCCACCATGCCCAATAAAAAATCGTCCAATTTGCCTGCCAATCCGTATTGCTATACGCCTCACTCCAAAATCCTAGTGGAATAAGTTGACTGACATAATTGCCGATATTTTCAATAAAACTATCGATGATAAACTGAGTCGGACCAAACAATAACATAAAGCCAAGCAGCAACACAGTCAGCACAATATTGATATCGCTTAAGCGTTTAATCCCTTTATCCAGCCCCATCATCACTGATAACGTCGCCATCGCGGTAATAATCGCAATCAAACAAAGCTGTACTGGGACATTGTTGGGAATACCAAACACATTGCTAAAGCCTGCGTTGATTTGCATCGCCCCTAGCCCCAAGGAAGTCACCACCCCAAACATCGTGCCAAACACCGCAAGGGTATCGACCACATGCCCCCATTTGCCATAGATTTTTTGACCAATCAACGGGTACAGTACTGAGCGAATCGACAACGGCAAGCCACGGCGATAATGAAAATACGCCAATGACAATGCTACGACACAATACAACGCCCACGCATGAATTCCCCAATGCAAAAACGAAATACTCATCGCTTGTTTAGCCGCTTCTACGGTTTCGGCTTGCCCCATCGGAGGCGACATAAAATGATACAACGGCTCTGCCGTCCCCCAATACAACAGACCAATCCCAATCCCCGCACTAAACAGCATCCCAAACCATGACAGTAAGCTATACTCAGGATGCTCTGTTTGATGCCCAAGCCGAATATCACCATAACGACTCAAGGCAATATATAGGCTAAACACCACCGCGACATTCATCAAAATGATAAAAAGCCAACGAAAACGGTGGGTAATAAAAGATTGCAGTTGGTTAAAAACCTCACCTGCCAACTCACCAAATAACGAACCAAAAATAATAAATCCGACAATCAGTAATGCGGAGGCAATAAAAACAGGACGATTAACCCGAGGGAAAGGGCCGAATTTTTCAACTTTCACAAAACTCATAAAGATATCTTTTTATTAGATTAACTGGAAAGCAACCTTAACAAATTATTTACAATATTTCAAATTACAGCAAGATTTCACAGGGCGTATATACCACAAAAACAAAACTAAGTTTTTGATTATGAAGGATATATATCTTAACATACTGTAACATTTTAGTAGAATATACAAAATAGGATTAATTAATTTTATTTAATAACTCAATATCATTATGCAGGGGTTGATTCAACATGCATCATCGGTTTATCTGCTTTAATTTGACTAACTGTCGCCTCGTCTGGGTTGCTACCCCATTGGATAATCAGGATGCTTTCAATGACGGGCTTACAGGTAAAACGCATTGACAATTTGGTAGTGGGCGATGGGGATATTGCAGTATAGCTCATGCGATAAAATGCGAGACTTGGTTGTTCGATTGCAGGAATTTTGGTTGCCTGACAGCTTGTAATGAAATCCGCCTTTGAATTTTTACTGTACTTTTTGTATTTTAACAATTGGTTTTAATAAGTGGCGGATGACCCTACAGACCATAAGCCAAAATTTTTGGTCACAAAATAGTCACGTTTTGGTCACAAGCGTTCGCTCACGTTAGTTTTGCTTAAATATTAAAAATAGATGTCTTTTCAACTTAACAATCAAAATCAATTTTCTTAATCACATTGAGAGAAAAATGTATAAAAAAATATTTTTTTTAAAATCAGTAACTTAGTATAAAATTTAAGCCAAAAAAAACCTCAAATCAGGGGAGATTTGAGGCATAAAACTTTAAAAATTTCGTTTTTAGTTCCACTAAAATACGTGGCGCAGCGGACGGGACTCGAACCCGCGACCCCCGGCGTGACAGGCCGGTATTCTAACCAACTGAACTACCACTGCACGGTAGCTGATGACGATGACCCAAACTTGTCAAATTGGTGGGTCGTGACGGATTCGAACCGCCGACATTCTGCGTGTAAGGCAGACGCTCTACCAACTGAGCTAACGACCCATCGTCTGTGGTGGGTATTATAGAGAATTTATTTTTGCTGTCAACGATTTTTTTTGGCAAATATTAAAATTTTTAAAAAATTTTGCTGAGCATGTCATGTGGTTGTCACATAAAAACCTTATCATACCTACATGGCCAGCAAGGTCATAGCTAACAATAAGAATAATAAGATAACAATAATAACAATGTCTCTATCGCTTGTCACCCAAAGGATTTAATTCCCCCAATTAAATCCTTTTTATTTTTTCTCTTCCGCCTTTTCTCACGGTTGCGCCAGTAATGCTTTGATATCCGCCTCAAGGTCTTGGGGGGCTTTGGTCGGTGCAAAACGATCTACGACTCTGCCGTGTGCATCAACTAAAAACTTGGTAAAGTTCCATTTGATGGCGTCACCCAACATACCCTTGCCCTGTGGCTGTGATTTTAAAAACTGATAAACAGGATGGGTGTCTTTACCATTGACGTCAACTTTCGCCATCATCGGAAAGGTCACGCCATAATTGATTTGGCAAAACTCACTAATTTGCGCTTCACTGCCGGGATCTTGCTGACCAAATTGGTTGCAGGGAAAACCCAACACCACCAACCCTTGGTCTTTATAAGCTTGGTATAGCTTTTCTAAGCCTTCAAACTGTGGGGTAAAACCGCATTTGCTCGCGGTATTTACAATCAATACGACTTTACCTCTAAGGGTGTCAAAATCAAATAGCTGACCTCGAATATCGGTCGCGGATAATTGATAAAAATCTTCCATAGCAAATCTCCTTGTTGTTAGTTAAAAAGTTGTTAGTTAAAAAATTGTAAGTTTTTCTTGCATTATTATACTGATAAGCGTAGTTTATCTATTGGCAGTTATCCGCCCATATTTATACTTTAACTTTGTCAGTATTTCTGACAAAATATTGATAAAATTCATTGATATTCAAACGGAATTCCCCCGCTATGCTCACTGACGCTAAACTATCGGCTGGACAACGCTTGACGCAGCTGCGTAAAAGCAAAGGTTTGACCACTGCTGAACTTGCCGATTTAATGACCCAAGCTGGTGCTAAAGTTAGCCGTGCCGCGATTTCTAATTGGGAGCGCGGCTCCAATGGCATCGTGTCCAATAAACTGCCGGTGCTTGCCAGTCTGTTAGGGTGCAGCGAAAGCTATTTGCTATCAGGTACTGGGGTGGAAAGTCATAACGTCAACACCCAAGCGTTAGCAGCGCATACGGTCAATGATACTACTATAGCACAAGCACCAAGCGATGCCAATCAAGCGAATCCGTGGCAGGGTCAAACCACTCAACCGACGACGCCCGCTGCTACCACTTTTCAACCCAGCCATCCCAAACCTAATCCCAAACCTAATCCCAAACCCAATCCCAAACCTAGTAGTGATGTATCTACCATGAAAACTTTGAACAAATCCAATAAACTGCAAAACGTGTGCTATGACATTCGCGGTCCTTTGCTACAAACTGCCAACCGCATGGAGACACAAGGTCATAAAATCATCAAACTCAATGTCGGCAACCCTGCCCCGTTTGGGTTTGAAGCGCCGCAAGAGATTTTATCAGATGTGGCGATGAATTTGCCCAATGCAATTGGCTATTCAGACTCTCAAGGGATTTTTGCCGCGCGTAAAGCGATTTTGCAGTATTATCAAGCCAAAGGATTGTTAGAAGCCGTAGACGTTGCCGATGTGTATTTGGGCAACGGCGTCTCTGAACTGATTGTGATGACCATGCAAGCGTTACTGGATGATGGCGATGAAGTGCTGATTCCTATGCCTGACTACCCGCTTTGGACAGCGGCGACGAATTTGGCAGGGGGTAAAGCGGTTCATTATTTATGTAATGAAGCCGACAACTGGCAGCCAGATATTGCTGATATCGAAAGCAAAATCAATGAGCGCACCAAAGGCATTGTGGTCATCAACCCAAACAACCCAACAGGCGCGCTTTATTCTACCGAAAATTTAAAAAAAATCGTGGCACTGGCAGAAAAACATGGGCTTGTGCTGATGGCGGATGAGATTTATGACCGCGTGCTGTATGATGATGCCGTGCATGTACCGATGTGCACCCTTGCCAAAAACTGCTTGGTTATCTCGTACAACGGCTTGTCAAAGTCGCACCGTATCGCAGGTTTTCGCTCAGGCTGGATGATGTTATCGGGTAAAAAACACCATGCGGCTGATTTTATCGAAGGGTTAACCATGCTCTCATCGATGCGGCTGTGTGCCAATGTCCCTTCACAATACGCGATTCAAACGGCGATGGGTGGTTATCAAAGTATGCAAGCCTTGACTGCACCAACCGGTCGCCTGTATCAGCAGCGCAACATCGCTATCGAGCGCCTAAACGCCATTAAAGGTATCTCATGCACCATGCCACAAGGGGCGTTTTATTGTTTCCCAAAAATTGACCGTGACATTTATCCAATCGAAGATGATATGCAGTTTATGATGGAATTATTACTGCAAGAAAAAGTATTGATGGTACAAGGTACGGGCTTTAACTGGCATGCGCCTGACCATTTTCGCGTGGTATTTTTGCCCAATGCATCAGATTTGCATGAAGCGATGGATCGACTTGAGCGCTTTTTTGCCACAAAACGCCAAGAATATGGCACTGATTAATGTTTCATTGAAACAAAAAACCCCGATGATCCGGGGTTTTTTATTGTGAGCAATTAACTACATAAAACGATGGGGATAAAGCTATTGGGATTAACCCAGTAACTCCGTTAAAAATACAGCGATGATACCAATCGGTGCGACAAATTTTACCACAATTTGCCAAATGGTCCATTTCATGCCATCTAGCCCCAATTCACGTTTTACCGATTCTTGGTTGATAAACCAGCCAATAAGGATAATGGTACCCAAACCAATCAAAGGTAGCATGATTTTACTGGACGTATAATCTAGCGCGTCAAAGATACCTTGTGGGATGTCTTTACCGTTTTTGTGGATAGTAAATACCGCAAAATCAGACAATTTATTGAATGACAATAACGCAAGTACACCCACTGCCCACGTTGCCACTGCCCCTACTATCGTGCAGATTTTACGGCTCATTGGGGTTTTTTCTTCTAAGAATTCGACAATGGGCTCAAGAATTGAAATCGACGACGTCAATGCCGCAAAAGTCAATAACAAGAAGAATAAAGTACCTACCACCACACCTAGGCTCATTTGACCAAAGGCAATTGGCAAGGTCACAAACACCAAACCGGGACCTGCCGCTGGATCAAGATGATTGCTAAATAAAATCGGGAAAATCGCAAGACCTGCCGCCAATGAGAAGATAATATCCCAAATAATCACCGTGCGCGCGGTTGCCAATAAATCCACATCTTGTTTTAGGTATGAACCATAACTCACCATGATCGCCATACCCAGTGATAGACAGAAGAACGCATGTCCTAGCGCCGCCATCAGTACTTTACCCACGCCAACTTCCTGCATACGCTGCAAGTCAAACTTAAACAAAAACTCTGCGCCTTTGGCAAAATCCATATTAATCGCGTTATATCCCACGATAAATAAGAGGATAAAAGCTAACGCAGGCATCATGATTTTTGATGCTTTCTCAATACCTGCTGATACACCACCTGCAACAATTAGCGCCGTCAAGCCCATAAACGCCGTGTGCCACAACGTCATTTCGGTTGGATTGGCTAACATCGTCTCAAAAATTTTGCCAGTGGCATCGGCATTGAGACCACCAAAAGCATTGATACCCGCTTTTAAGGTGTAATTAAGCGACCAGCCGCCAATCACACTATAAAATGACAAAATCATAAAAGCGGCTAAAATACCAAAGTAGCCGAGCAGACTCCACGCAGGTGAGGTGTTATTGGCAACTGCCGCTTTGCGAAAACTTGCCGCTGGGTTACTTTGACCACGTCGACCAATCAGCCATTCAGTGACCAACACTGGAAAACCAATAAGCGCGATACTGATAATAAACACGATAACAAATGCCGAGCCACCGCTATCGCCTGTCATGTAAGGAAACTTCCAAATACTGCCAAGACCGACCGCAGAACCCACGGCAGCCATTAAAAACCCAATCTTTGAGCTCCACTGGGAATGAGACGACTTGTGATTAGTGCTCATAATCCCTCCCTAGTCGAATGTGATTAAATGAAAAAATTGCAACGAGAATCTTGCAGTATGTAGATTTTTCATGAATCAATAGTTAATGTCAAACTTTCTTTTCACAAAACCCAACCAAAAGTTATATAAGTCAGTCATTATTTTTTTAGGATTGTCTAAAACACAATAACATCAATGGGTTATGATGATTATTTTTAACATTCATTTAACGTAAATTATTTTTATACTAAATATTACTTTTTGGAATCAATAATTTTTTAACCTATTTGATATCGAATTGCTGGCAAAACCAAGCGGTTAATGTCAACGGTTTTAACTTGCACAAGTGTAAGGATTTTGATAGCAATTTTTTGCCATTAAAGGTAAAATTTCATTTTCAAAAATTGCACGCCCAAACGTGCTGACCGTTCGCAGAATAATGACAAGGGATTTATTGATGACGCAGCCTTATAACGTGTTGTTCTTGTGCAAGCACAATGCTAGCCGTAGCCTAATGGCAGAAGCGATTTTGAATAAAATTGGCAGTGACCGTTTTGTAGCCTATAGCGCAGGCGTTGAGCCATCCCCTAGCGCGCATCCATTCACGCTTGAGGTATTAAAACAAGAAGGTTATGACGTCACAGGCTTAGCGCCCAAATCCGTCAAGCAGTTTTTACAAGACAACGCGCCAAAGATTGATTTGGTGATTGGGCTGTGCAATTCTTTACAGCAACATGCGGACATTGATGGCAAATTCCCACTAACCGCACATTGGCATATCAATGACACTGAAAGTGTATCAGCCGATAGTGAGGTGGAAAAAGCCGCCTTTAGTCAAGTATTACGCCAACTCTCTCAGCGTATTCATTTATTGACAAACTTGCCCGAAGATAAAATCGAACATTTGGCACATCCATCAGCGGATGCCTAAAATGCCGATAAACGATTGACCCTAAAAAAGCCCAGTTGTCTTGGGCTTTTTTTGTTTGTCTCATCTAGGTTTATATCATACAAAGCTCAGCTGTCCATATAGGTATGGATGATATCTATGAATCAACTTTTTGCTGCATTAGCGCTTCAATTGCTGCCGTTGTTTTTGGCACATCACGGGTAAGAACCAGCGGCTCACCCTCGGTAATGACCACATCATCCTCAATCCGAATGCCTATACCCCGATATTTCTTAGGTACTAATGCATTGTCATGCGCAAAATACAAGCCTGGCTCTACGGTAATTACCATGCCTTTTTCAAGCTTTCTGGGTTTGCCGTCGTCGCCAGTATAGCGCCCTGCATCGTGGACATCTAATCCAAGCCAATGCCCTGTGCCATGCATATAAAACGGCAAGTAGGCTTTATTAGCAATCAACTCATCGACATCGCCTGTCAAAATTCCCAACTCAATCAAGCCTTGGGTCAGTACTTTAAGCGCAGTTTCATGATGGATTTTGCCATGCTCACCTGCTTTTAGGCTGTTGATGGCGGCGATATTGGCATTTAACACAATGTCATATACCTGTTTTTGCACGTCGCTGAACTTGCCACTCACAGGAAAAGTACGGCTGATATCACCTGCATAATGTTGGTATTCGGCGCCCGCATCTATCATCACCAAGTCGCCGTCGTGCAGCGGTTGGTCGTTTTCGACATAGTGCAAAATGTTGGCATTGTCCCCGCCAGCCACGATACTATTATAAGAGGGTACGCAGCCGTATTGGGCAAAAGCATAATTAACTTCAGCTTCCAGTCTGCTTTCATTGCCCTGATTTTTTTGCATCAAAGGCGCCACACTTTGCATGGCGCGAATATGCCCGTAAGCACTGATTTGGGCGGCGACTTTCATGCGTGCAATTTCAGACTCATCTTTTATCAGCCGCATTTCATTGATAAGGCTGTCAATATTGGTGACGGTATCGACCACACCTTCGCCGCGCTGCAGTTGCTTGGCTTGATTAAGCCAGCCAATCAGCTCATTATTAAAGCGGGCAAACACGTGTTTTTTACCAAAAATCAGATTTGGCATCACCTCATCAATTCTGCCAATGGCAGTCGCTTTATCCGCGCCAAAATCTGCAGTTGCACCCTCAAGCCCCACCCGTTTACCATCCCAAATCTCACGTAGTTTGTCTTTCTCACGTAAAAATAACGTGTAGTTGACGGCATGGTCAGTTTTTTCCAAAACCATGACGGATTCTGGCTCGGTAAAGCCAGTCAGGTAAAAAAAACTGCTGTCGGCGCGGTATTTGTACTCAGCATCGTTATTGCGGATATGCGCGGGAGCCGTTTGCAAAATCGCAATGCTATTGTTTGGCAAGGCTTCAGCAAGTTTGGCACGGCGTTTGGCAAATTCGCTTTGGGGAAGCTTTGGCAACAACTGTATGGTTAATTGATTTGACATGATATTTCCAAAAAATTTAATGGCTGTCACAGCATTGTTGAAGAATTTGCTGTAAGAAGCTTTCGCATTTTGCTAATTGGTTTAGACTGACAAACTCATTGGCTTTATGGGCATTGCCAATATCGCCAGGTCCGCAAATCACCGTCGGAATACCTGCATTGGTAAACTGCCCGCCTTCGGTGGCATACGCCACTTTATGACGATGTTGTTCATCCACCAAATTTTCAATGAGCTGTTGCAAGACTTGGCTATCTTTATCGGTCATCGCAGGGACATTTTCGTTGCGAGTTAGCTCAATGCCCGTGTCGCTGTCAATCGCGTGCATCTTAGGCTCAAGGGTTTTGATAAAGGCGCGAATCGGCTCAATCACTTGGCTTTCATTCATGTGCGGCAAATTACGGTAATCAAAGGTGAATTCGCACAGGTTGGGCACGATATTGGTTGCCGTACCGCCGGTAATAGTGCCCACTGACAAGGTCGAAAATGGTACGTCAAACGCCATGTCTTGGTCGTTACGTTGTTGCAATTGTTCGGCAAGTGTATCAATAAAATTGATAATTTTACTGGCATAGCTGATGGCATTGACGCCTTGCGGGGTCAGCGATGAATGCACCGATTTGCCATGCACGCGGCAGCGATACACTTGGATGCCTTTATGCGCGGTGACCATTTTCATCATGGTCGGCTCACCGACGATACAGTAGTCGGGCTTAATCCCTTGCACTTTTAAATCCGCAAGCAGTAATGGCGCACCCAAACAACCCACTTCCTCATCATACGATAATGCCAGATGAATCGGTTTGCCCAGCCTCTTATCGCGGCTTGCTTGCACCACAGAGGGCAACAGGGTTAAGACGCAAGCAATAAAGCCTTTCATATCACAAGCCCCACGCCCGTATAGCTTATCTTCAATAATGGTCGCCACAAACGGATCGGTATCCCATGCCTGCCCATCAACGGGCACCACATCAGTATGCCCGGAAAACACAAAACCCCCTGTCAGGACGGTATCACCCTTAGCCATCGCAGGTACAGTCACAAAGAGGTTGGCTTTGGTATTATCGGCATTAAAGGTCAAACGTGGCGACAACCCCAACTGCTCACAATAGCCCGCCACATACTCAATCAATTGCAAATTGGAGTAGCGACTGACAGTGTTAAAACCAATCAGCTTTGTTAACCAGTCTACTGCGTTGGATGGATAGCCCATAGTCGTTCCATTTTTCTCAAATTTTAAACCATTAAAACACCCTATCAGGGTAAATCTAGTCGAAATCGGGTATTAGCATCAATTCGTCTTTTTACCGGTCATGGCATCAATGACCATATGGGTAACAAAATCATCATTGGTCTCTTTTTCTGCTTCCCAATCGAGTTCATCATCCCGTAGCTGCTCAATAAAATCCAAATGCTCCTCATCAATCTCTTGGGCTTTGCCCACAGGGCGATTCATGGCAAATCCTGCGATGAGCGGCAACTTAGCGACTGATTTACGCACTCGCCCTTGTGACACACTCACAGGAATCATGCGCACAAACTCAAGTAACTCCATATATTCAACTTCGCCTTCAGCATTGTCTGTGCCTTGCAGTGCCTCATCATACGCATCAACCCGCAGCGCGCCGATTTTTGCCAAGTCATTAAATAGGTTATTTTCTTCCGGACGTAGCGCACTATCGGTGACGCCAAAGCCTGTTAAAAAGCCATTTGCCCAGTTCTTAAGTGCCATCAAACGCTCATACAGTGGATGGTCATCATCGGGCAACAACGGCATAAACTGATAGCTATCGGCATCATCGGTTAACACCGCCACCATATCCTCGCCCTCTTCGGTCACTATCTCTAACGCTTTTGGCTCAAGCTCGGTAAAGCTCAGCTCAGTCAGTAGCAGTTGCCACTCTTGCTCGCTTGGCGCATCACATACACTTAGCACCCCTGAGATTAGCCCATGTAACTCACTAATGGTGACGTCGTGCCAATCCTCAAATGCTTGTGTCCAATCTTGCCAACCCGAAATATAATCATCCATCGCTTTACCCTTTTTTCACAAAAAATTATATCAACATTGAGATAATACTAGCCTTAATGCGGTCAACTATGGCATTATTAAAGTGGTAAAATAATATAAGTATCACTCAAATTTTAAGCCTTCACGCCATAGTTATACCAAGAAAGCCTTTTGCTATTCATGTCAATGAGCGTCCATCACGTCGCTCTTGATGATTTACTTGATTATTCACTCGATTACTGACTAGACATCATATCATGAGCACCCTAATTGACCAACTGACCCAGCTACAAACCGCATTGACTAAGCTTCGCGATAAATATCAATTCGCCAGTAGCGAGCTAACCCGTATTAAAGCACAGCCAACCATTACCGCAGATCAACTGCAGGCGGTACAAGCTGAGCTCGATAACAGCAAAGAACTGCAGCAAAATTTGGAACAACAACTTGCCAGACAAGCCGAAGAGTATCAAGCACTTGAGCAGCGCTATCAGTCACTTGCCGAATCTCACAACATGCTAAGTACCGAATACGAACAAACCCAAAACCAATTACAGATTTTTACCGCACAAAATCAAAAGCTGATTGAAAAAAATCGCGTTGCGGCAGAGCATACCAAGCTTGTGTTAGAGCGCTTGGCAAAAATTGACAGCGAAAATTAACCTGCCCTTATTTAAGCCAGCCTTAGTCATGTTTAAAACATTTGAATACGTTAGGAAAATCTTATGGCATCTGCCCAAAGCATTAAAAAAGTTGATATCCTGATCAATGGTCGTAGCTATACCATCAACTGCCCAGAATCGGAAGAGCCTGCGTTGCAGCGTGCGGCAAGCTATATTAACCAGTTTATGCAAGAGGTACGCCGCCAAGCGCCTCAGCTACCCCAAGAAGAATTATTGGTACTATGCGCGTTGACCTTGTTTGAAAAATCAGAAAACTTACAACGCTATCAAGAAAACGAAAGCCAAGCGCAAGACCTGGTGGGTAAAATGTTAGAAGACGTTGCGCGTTTTGCCTAATGTCTGTAGTGTAAAATAAAATTCGACTAATGTTGAGCGCGCTGGTAGTGTTTGCCAGCATGAAAATCCGCTTGGTGTTCTTGATTACAAAAGAACTTATCCCCTTCTATAATCCCTCGCCACTCTGCTAACGTATGATGGCAAAAATCACACGCTCGCAGCTCGGTACTCTCGCCTGGCTGTGGCTGTAAATAGCCTTGTGGGGGTCGCGGATACATCCATTTCATCCCAACCCAACTAAGCCCCATAATCACCAAAACCACAAAAATTGCGGTAAACATCGCTTCACCTCATTGTCTAATGAACGAATCATCGTTGCCAATTAAGCGTTATGATTGCCTGTTAATTAGCATTGTAAGGTTTGATTATACTGCAAAAAATCGCGCATTGATGGGTTATTCGTGCTATGTTTAGGCTAATTTTACCAGTTGCAGCGTTTTTCGGTTGTAGCATCTAAAGATTGCAATTGTAAACATATCATAAAGCGATATAATGTAGAATAATTTTATCTTGTAATGCCATCGCTGTTGCCACCAATAATTATAATAGCGGCATGATGCTTGCATACCGTTTTAGACGGATATGACTAAAGGGACGACCCCATAATAAATTTTTACTGAAGGATTTTTCATGTCACACCTTGATTTAACCCCAAATGATAGCGTACCAACGCAGCTGCCGAGTGAGTCAATGACCACCGAAGCTACTACGCCAAACCAACCAGCAAACCCACAGCCAGTTTCTCAAAAACCTGCTCAGCCAACTTCTCAATCAGTTTCTCAGTCAACCTCTCAGTCATCAAACCAACCGACTAGCCAAGCGGATTCTATGGTTGGGCTAAAAATTGCGGTAGCACAGCAGCAATTTATTGTCGGCGATGTCATCAACAATGCCAAAAAAATGGTAGAACTGGCTAAAGATGCCCGTGACAAGGGGGCTAATATCATTGTCTTTCCTGAGTTATCACTGCTGGGTTATCCGCCTGAAGATTTGTTATTACGTCCAAGTCTTGCCTCACGTGTCAAACTTGCTTTTGAATTGCTCTACACAGTCAAAGACATCGTGATGCTAGTGGGTTATCCGCACATTGACCCCAATGGCACGTTTAACTCAGTGGCTATCATTCACAATGGTCAGCAAAAAGGCTTTTATCACAAACAATGCTTGCCAAACTATGGCGTGTTTGATGAACGCCGGTATTTTAATACCGGTCACAACCAAGTGTTGTTTGACTATCAAGGGCTGACCATTGGACTACTTATCTGTGAAGACTTATGGCAAGACGCTCCCATTCGCGCACTCAAAGAAAAAGGTGCGGAAATCATCATCAGCCTCAATGCATCACCTTTTGAGCAAAATAAGCAAGAACAACGTAAGGCTTTATTAAAAAGCCGTGCCACTGAGCACAATATCCCGATTGTGTATGCCAATAGCGTGGGCGGTCAAGATGACTTGGTGTTTGATGGCGGCTCGATGGTCGTCAACGCTCAAGGTAAAATCGTGCAAGAAGCGCCAAGATTTTTGCAGCATACCCTGTATGTGGTTGCTCGTCACGATGCCCAAAGCGGTCAAGTGATATTATCAGAACAGCGCAAATCACCGCTTGCACTCAGCCAAATCGCTGAAACTTATCAAGCGCTGGTTGTCGGCTTGCGTGATTATGTCAATCATTCTGGCTTTAAAGGCGTATTGGTTGGGTTGTCAGGCGGGATAGACTCGGCGCTCACGCTATGTATCGCGGTTGATGCGCTCGGCGCAGATAAAGTTTATGCGGTCATGATGCCCTATGAGTACACCTCGCAAATCAGCCTGCAAGATGCGCAGGCGCAGGCTCACCGACTCAACGTGTCTTATACCGTGTGCCCGATTCATGCCGCCGTTGAAGGCATGCGTCATACGCTAGAGCCGATGTTTAGCAACACCACCGCCGACACCACGGAAGAAAATATCCAAGCCCGTGCGCGTGGGATGATTTTGATGGCATTGTCCAACAAATTTGGTCATCTAGTCATCACCACTGGCAACAAATCAGAGATGGCCGTGGGCTATGCGACATTGTATGGGGATATGGCAGGCGGATTTGATGTCCTAAAAGATGTGTATAAAACCCAAGTATATGCTCTCGCCAACTATCGCAACCGCCTAGAAGAAACGCCGGTGATTCCTGAGCGTGTGATTACGCGTCCGCCTTCTGCCGAGCTTCGCCCTGACCAAAAAGACCAAGACAGTCTGCCTGATTATGATACCCTCGATAAAATGCTGGAGCTGTATATCGATCGCGACTTTGGGTATGATGCGATTGTAGAAGCCGGTTATGATAAAGACGTGGTGAAAAAAGTACTCAGTATGGTAGACCGCAATGAGTACAAACGTCGTCAAGCGGCGATTGGCACCAAGATTACCCACCGCGCCTTTGGGCGTGAACGCCGCTATCCACTCGTCAATCATTGGTCACTTGAGTTTCCAAAACTCTAATTTCCAGAAATCTAAGGCGCGACAACATAAAAAGACTGCGATTTGGCAGTCTTTTTTTCCATCTGTCGCAAAGCATGTATCGGAAATTATGTATCACAAAGCATATATGGTAAAGCTTGCACCACAGTTAGGTCATTATCACATCCAAATGCAAGCTTTCTTTAATCTCTTCCATCACAATCAAACTGTGGGTTTCTACCGCCGCTGGCAATTGTTTTGAGATATTGCCCAGTAACTTACGATAAGAACTCATCTCTTTTAGCCGCGCTTTGACCAAAAAATCAAACTCACCCGAAATCAAATGACATTCCAGTATCTCTGGAATTTCTGATAGTTTTTTGCTCACTTGTTCAAAGACATCGCCTGACTTGGTAGATAGCTTTATCTCTAAAAATACCAACAAGCTTTTATTGACCAAATTGGGATTTAACCGCGCATGATAACCTGTGATAATACCTTCACGCTCCAAGCGCTTAACTCGGTCTGAGCAAGGCGTGGTTGATAGGTTAACTCTAGCGGCCAATTCGCTGATAGAAATTCGGGCTTGCTGTTGCAAGATTTCAAGGATTAAACGGTCGGTACGGTCTAAAGTACGCATAGCAAAATGAAAACCCTGTTTTTTGATGATTGGCATGATAAAACCGATAATATCAGCAAAATTCTAGCATAAAAACAGCAAAATTCACTGCAAAACTTTGCTTATACTAGCAAAATTAACTGATAATTAAACAGATATTTGGGGGTAGGTATGCGCGTATTGGTACTAGGTAGTGGCGTGATTGGGGTGACAAGTGCCTATTATTTAGCCAAGCAAGGTGTAGAAGTCACCGTGATTGACCGCCAAGCAGGTGCCGCACAAGAAACCAGCTTTGGCAATGCGGGGCAAATCTCCCCTGGCTACTCTACCCCTTGGGCAGCCCCTGGTATTCCATTGAAGGCGGTTAAATGGTTATTTCAACAACACGCCCCTTTAGCCATCAAATTAGATGGTAGTCTGTGGCAGTTACAATGGATGCTACAAATGCTCAAAAACTGCAATACCAAGCGCTATGCCATCAACAAAGAGCGCATGGTACGAGTGGCCGAATACAGCCGCGACTGTCTGCAGCAGCTGCGTCAAGACACCGGCATTAGCTACGAAAACCGCTCACAAGGCACCTTACAAGTTTTTCGTAAACCCGCCCAGCTAGAGGCTGTACAGCAAGATATTAAGGTGTTGCAAGATTCAGGCGTGCCTTTTAAGCTGATTGACAACAGCAAGGCGTTGGCTGATATTGAGCCCGCGTTGGCAAATGCCACTGATAAGCTGGTTGGCGGATTGCATTTACCGCATGATGAAACAGGCGATTGCTTTTTGTTTTGCCAAGCATTAGAGCAGCAAGCCAAAGCGCTGGGGGTGAAATTTTTATACAATCAAACCATCGAAAAACTGGTAGTCGACGCTGGGGCGATTAAAGGGGTGATAGTAAATGGTGAGTTATTAACGGCAGACCAGTATGTATTGGCGTTGGGCAGTTATTCGCGGGCGCTTTTGCAACCGCTACAGCTTAATCTGCCTGTATACCCTGTCAAAGGCTATTCAATGACTGTGCCGATTATCAATGCTGATTTAGCGCCCCAATCAACGGTGCTGGATGAAACCTATAAAATCGCCATCACTCGCTTTGACAACCGCATTCGCGTGGGCGGTATGGCAGAATTAAGTGGTTTTGATGTAAGTCTAAACCCCCAGCGCCGTGCCACACTCGAAATGGTCACGCAGGACTTATTCGCAGGTGGTGATTTGCCAAACGCAAGTTTTTGGACAGGACTACGTCCGATGACCCCCGATAGCACCCCCATCATTGGCGCGACTCGGTATCGCAATTTATTTTTGAACACAGGACATGGCACATTGGGGTGGACAATGGCGTGTGGCTCTGGCAAATTAATCAGCGATTTGGTGCTCGGCAAAACGCCTGATATTCGCATTGACGGCTTATCATTACAGCGTTATGCCTAGTATCTATTCTCTATCAGAAATAGTTGTAAAGACTATGCATAAGTAACATTTATCCGTTCACAAGGAAAACACCATGACCGCACACATTCAACGATTTGATAGCAATGACTATCTAAGTGAAATTACCATTTTTAACCAAGTAGTGTATCTCGCAGGACAAGTGCCAAATACTGATACTGCCGATATCCACACACAAACCAAAGAAGTGATAGACAATATCGATGCCCTGCTCGCCAAAGCCAATAGCGACAAATCACGTCTGCTAACCGCTCAGATTTTTATCAAGGATTTGGCGGATTTTGAGGTGGTGAATAGCATGTGGGGCGACTGGTTAGCCGATTGTCCAAAGCCTACCCGTGCGACAGTCAAAGCTGAGTTGGTTAATCCATTGTGGAAATTAGAAATTGTGGTAGTCGCAGCGCAAAATACCATAGACTAAATAAACCCATAGCCGCTCAAAATGTTAAATAAAAAAGGTGCCTGAATCGCACCTTTTTTATTTGTCTAACCTCTACATTAATAGCTCACGTTTACCACTTTTGGTCATGCCGCTCACCAAGCCCGCCTCTTCCATGGCATCAACGATACGTGCTGCGCGGTTATAGCCGATACTAAATTTGCGCTGAATACTTGATGCAGAGACTTTACGGGTTTCGAGCAAAAATGCCACCACGTCATCATACAGTGGGTCTTCTTCGCCATTGCTAGACCCACTAGCATCGCCACCACTTGGCGCTGAGCTTAACTCAAAATTATCAAACATATTATCAATATAATTAGGTGCGCCACGCTCACGCCATGCATCACACACACGGTTGACTTCCGCATCGCTGATAAAAGCACCATGTACACGGTTAGGCTCGATTTGACCAGGTCCTAAAAACAGCATATCCCCATGCCCAAGCATATCCTCTGCGCCACCGGCATCCAAAATGGTACGCGAGTCGACTTTTGAGTTGACGCGAAGCGCAGCACGGACGGGAATATTGGCTTTAATCAAGCCAGTAATCACATCCACTGAGGGGCGCTGGGTCGCCAAAATCAAATGAATCCCTGCAGCACGCGATTTTTGCGCCAAACGCGTAATCAACTCCTCGGCTTGTTTGCCCACCTGCATAATCATGTCGGCAAACTCATCCGCCACAATCACAATTTGTGGTAACGGTTTTAATTTTGGCGCTCTATCTTGGCTGACACTGTCATTGGGTCGCCAAAGTGGATCCAGTAACGGCTCACCATTTTGTTCGGCTGCCATGACTTTTTTGTTGAATTCATCCAGTTTACGCACTTTGAATAATGACATCAGCTGATAACGACGCTCCATCTCAGCCACACTCCATGCCAAAGCACTGGCTGCTTCGGTCATATCGGTGACTACGGGAGTGAGCAGATGCGGAATATCGCCATAGTTGGCAAGCTCGAGCTGTTTGGGGTCAATCAAAATCAATCGTAGCTGCTCTGGTGTATATTTGAGCAGCATTGACAATAACAGCGAATTCACCAACACTGATTTACCCGAACCTGTGGTACCTGCTACTAGCATGTGTGGCGCTTTCGCCAAATCCGCAATAATCGGTCTACCTGCAATATCCTTACCCATTGCCATGCTGATTAAGCCATCGGGGTCTTGATAAGCTTCTGTTTTCAGCAGTTCGATGAGTCGTACCATTTGGCGCTGCGGATTGGGCACTTCGATACCGATATAAGGTTTACCTGGAATGACTTCTACCACACGCACCGATGCCATGGATAGCGACCGAGCCAAGTCTTTGGCAATACCTGTCACCTTACTTGCTTTAAGTCCTGGTGCCAGCGACACTTCAAAGCGTGTCACCACTGGACCCATTTGCGCATTGACCACTTCTGCTTTGATATTAAACTCTTGTAGCTTGATTTCTAACAGCGCTGATAGCTGCTGCAACTGTTCGCGGCTGTAGCTTGGCTTACGGTCAGGGTCAGGCAAATCAAGCAGCGATAATTCCGGTAACGGGCTTAAATTGGCACGATAAGCTGCGGTTTGCATGGCACGCGATTTCTGACTAAACAGGCTATCATCATTGATATCAAGCGGCTGATTGACCTGAGTCGCTGCGGGCTGTTCGATTTGGTCGAGTAGCTCAGATTCTACCGAACGGCTGTGAGTCGGTATCGAAGACTTTATCTGGTCGGTATCAATCTCGTTACCAGTAATCTGGGTGACGGCTTGCACTGGACGTGCTATTTGGGTTGGCATCGGACTTGCTGCAGGGGTTGAAAATTCCGCTACAACCGGTGCGGCGGCACTGTCATTTGAGATATTAGCCCTAGCTTGCGTTGGGACTTGTCGCATACCCAATAACGATGCGACTGAGGTGAGTGGTGTTTCAATGCCTTCTGCACCTTCTGCTTCAATGCCTTCTGTTTTAATGCCCTCGAATGGTGGCTCTAGCACAGGATTTTGTGATAAGTCATATCCAGCATCTACGCTACCTGCTAAATGATCCAAATCTGACAAGTCAATAGTCTCGTCCTGTTCAGCTATCTCTACACCCGTCATAGGCTCAGAGATTCGTTTATCCGCTAGCTCCCCTGTGCCTACGGCAAACATCATAGAGGCTTCATCCATAGTTGGCATAGCTGGCGATACATCTACACTATCTACACTAGGCTGCGTTGTTTGAGTTGGCTGAGTGAGTTGCGAGGCTACCTGTATCGAATGCGGTCTGTTCAAGGTAGGCATTTTAAACGGTTTTTTAATGATTTCACTTTGCAGTTTTTCATCCAGTTTTTTGGTCAGCTTGGTATTTGCCACATAGGTGGAGCTGACGGGTTTAAATGGATTGCTGGCATCGTTTTCTTCGAGCCATTCATAATCTTTGATTTCACTAAAGCCCGTTTCATCCAAAAACGCATCGAGTGGACTGCCAACAAATGCCTCATCATCCGCTAGATGACTACTGTCATAAGCTGCTTGTTCTGTGTCATGGGAAGCTAAAGGCAAAGGCAGTTGCGCGGTGTCGTTTGGTTTTGCTTGGCTTGCTTTTTTACTGGCTGCTTTAGCAGTCGCATTAGGCTCAGTATTGGTTTCTTCATCATCTGCGGCTTCAGCTTGTAGGCGGCTTCGAATAGCTTGACCTGATAAAATCTCATGCCAATGTAAATCAAAGGTAAACGTCACGGTGATGGCAATAAACACCAATAAAAACAGCAAAGTCCCCCAGTAGGTTAATAAACTACTAAGCCCATTGCCAACGATTTGCCCAATCATGCCTTGCACCAACCAGCCAAACGACAACACGCCTGTCAGCCCTGCGGTGGCAATGATTAAAAAGATATAACCCAAAAAACGTAACAAGCCATTAGGCTCTACATCATCGCGCCATACATTCCAAGCTTCATAACAGGCAATGACGATGAGCCACCAGCTTGCCGCACCCAAAAACGCATACAAAATATCAGCCAGCCACGCACCACCCGTGCCTGCCAAGTTACTGACTTCATTTGCCGCACTACTGATATGCGACCAACTAGGATCATTGGCAGAATAACTGATGAGGGACATGACTAACAACAATGCCACGATTAGCCAGATAATCGTAAGCACACTTTGACGAATATAATAAGACAACGCAATTTACCTTTGAATTTTAACCCGCTTTGGATAAGCCGTAAGCCAACGCTTTGCTGCGCCATGACTGACTGATAATGATTGTGAAAAAACAATGATTTTGGGAAAACGTTGATTAAAATCACCCTTTTAATCGACTATCATATCAAATCTAAGTGGTGAGTTGCTGAGCTTTTTTTGCGAAAAATTGCTTTGTTAAATCAGTCAATTCAAGCCCTAGGGTAAATGCAGTTTGAGCCAACAAAGCCGGATAGTAGGGTATTTTTTGATAACGAACTAACGCCATTTTTGAGCGTTGATTGAGCTTTGATTGCGCGATGAATCTGTTATAAAAATAACATTTACTTGCTATTTTCGATGTTAGCCCCTATCTTACTTATGAATCAAAAATTAGCCTATTTTATTATTTAGTTTATTATTCAGCGATTGTTAGGAAAGACGTATGTCAGAAATTATCCATCACCAGCTTATTATTTTGGGTTCAGGTCCAGCGGGTTATTCTGCCGCCGTGTATGCAGCGCGCGCCAATTTAAAACCGGTCATTATCACGGGTATGCAGACTGGCGGGCAGTTGACTACCACCACTGAAGTTGATAACTGGCCGGGCGATCCACAAGGCTTGACGGGACCTGACTTGATGGTACGCATGCAAGCCCATGCCGAGCGTTTTGGCACCCAGTTGGTGTATGACCATATCAACCAAGTGAACCTAAGTCAGCGACCTTTCACCTTAGTCGGCAATAGCGCTACTTACACGTGTGATGCACTCATTGTAGCGACAGGGGCTTCAGCCCAATACTTGGGTCTCGCCTCTGAACAAAAATTTATGGGGCTTGGCGTTTCTGCCTGTGCGACCTGTGATGGGTTCTTCTATCGCGGCAAACCTGTGGTGGTGATTGGCGGTGGCAACACGGCGGTTGAAGAAGCCTTGTATCTATCAAACATCGCAAGCCACGTCACCCTAGTGCATCGACGTGATAAATTAAAATCAGAAAAAATTCTGCAAGACCAATTATTTGAAAAACAAAAAAATGGCAATGTGACCATCGAATGGAACAGCCAAGTCAAAGAAGTGGTGGGTGATGACGCAGGCGTGACGGGTGTGGTGATTGAAAATCTCCAAGACCAGTCTACCAAAACCATCAACGCGCCTGGTATGTTCGTAGCGATTGGGCACAAACCCAACACCGATATTTTCCAAGATCAGCTTGAGATGAATAATGGCTATATCGTGGTCAAAAGCGGTCTAGATGGCAATGCGACAGCGACAAATGTCGAAGGCGTGTTTGCCTGTGGGGATGTGGCAGATCATATCTATCGCCAAGCGATTACCTCGGCAGCTACGGGTTGTATGGCGGCATTGGATGCAGAAAAATATTTAGATATTGTCAATCTAGCGAATGCCAATACCACGGTATCAGCCAACACCTCTGCTATTTAGCTAATGCCTTGAACAATGCCATTGCCAACTTACCACCCATTACAACGCCCTTTAGGTTGCCGTTATCAATTCCCCGACCCGATGGCGGCAGACCCTGACGGTGAAGGGTTGATTGCGCTGGGGGGTGATTTGGCAGCTGACACCTTAGTGTGTGCTTATCGCCAAGGCATGTTTCCTTGGTTTAATGAAGGCGAGCCCATCGCTTGGTGGTCGCCTGACCCGCGCTGTATTATTTATCCTAGCGATTTTTGCGCCAGTAAAACCCTAAAACGGCGTATCAAAAATGCAGGTTGGAAGTTTTCCCTCAATCTTGCCTTTGCTGAAGTCATCGCCGCCTGTGCCGATACCCGCACCTATGCCCAAGCTTCTGCATCAGCCACTTGGATCAGTCCCGCTATGATTGAAGCGTATATGGCGCTCCATGCCGAGCAAGTCGCTTACAGTGTGGAGATTTGGGATGATGATGAGCTGATTGGTGGTCTCTATGGGCTAAAGCTAGGACAAGCATTTTTTGGTGAAAGTATGTTTCACCGAGTGACAGATGCGTCTAAAGCGGCTTTTTTTGTGTTAATGAAGTTGTGTGCACATTCCCAATTTGCTTGGGTGGATTGTCAGTTGCCTAACCCACATTTGCTGCGTTTAGGGGCATCCATCGTACCCAGAGCCGAATTTTTAGCTGGGCTCGCGCAACAATTAGCGCTACCGAGTATTGATTGGTCATCGATTTGCGGTCAAAAATTGCCACTTAATCAACTGTTAAATGAGGATTTGATGACTTATTACCTACCTCCATCTGCGCAAGCCTAGTTAAGTTAAGGGTATTTAAAAGCACCAATGACATTAAAACCACCCCTCCCCTCGACTAGTCTAGCATTGACCAGCCAATTGACGCCGCTGCATCAATGTAGTTATTTGCCGGATCGTGCAGCACGTTTAGAACTGATTGAATTAGCAAAGGATGAACATTTAAGTACGCCTATTTTTTCTCAGTTTTCACGGCTCGGGTATCGGCGTAGTGGACAACATCTATATCGCCCTGTATGCTTCCATTGTCAACGCTGTATCTCTACACGTTTAGTAGTTAACGAGTTTGAACCCAATCGTACCCAGCGCAAACTATGGCAAAAATCGCACGAGATGGATGTGGTAATTACGGCTTGTGATGATGCCGATGAATCGCATTTTATGCTATATGCTCGCTATATCTGCGCTCGCCATAGTGATGGCGATATGTATCCACCCAATTTACAAGGGTTTAAACAGTTTCTACAATATAGCTTTACCCAGTCATTTTTTATGGAGTTTTGGCTTCACGATGAATTAGTCATGGTGGCAGTTTGCGACCAATTAGATGACGGCATATCCGCGGTCTATACTTTCTATGATCCCGATGCAGCCATAAATAGTTTGGGCACCCTTGCGATACTTACCCAAATTGACTATGTTAAACGTCTTGGATTACCTTATTTATATTTAGGTTTTTGGGTACCAGATTCGGATAAGATGGCGTATAAATCGCGTTTTTATCCCAGTGAGTTATTAATCAATCAACAGTGGCATCGCTTCGATGAGGCTGTCACAGCCGCGCAAGTTGAGCCACTGCTTCAACAGGCGATAAAAGCGCATTATCTAACCATGTGGAATACTACTTAGCGTTTAATGTAGCATTGAATCTGCGCTGCATAATTAATGCATGGGTTTTGGTCATGTCATGATTATCGTAGTAATTTTTGCGAACGGCAATCTGTTCAAACCCATGTTTTTGATAAAATGCAATGGCAGCATAATTGTCTTCTCTTACCTCTAATAGCACCCGCTCGGCACCCGCTACTTGGCACATTTGCGCTATAGCCTTTAACAATTGGCTTGCAATACCCTGCTGTTGATAATCAAGACAAGTTCCGATTCTTAAAATTTCCGTATCTTCAAATATGTGGCTGTAAAAACAATAGCCGACCAATCGCTGATTTAGCTCGTCTGTCGCATAAATTATATGGTTAAATGGCTGCGCGAGCAGTGAATTGATTTGCGCGGCCGACCAAGCATCTTGGACAAAAAGCTCGGATTCAATTTGTGCCAGCTGCGCCAGTATCTTGTCGGCACCATTATCTTGTGTACTCGTTTTATCTAAGTTATATATCGATATTACCGTCATAATTTATTTCCATAAAAAAAGAGCCACCGAAGTGACTCTTTTATATGCTTGCTAACGATTAGTCGTTAACTTTAGCAACAACACCCGCACCTACAGTACGGCCACCTTCACGGATTGCAAAGCGTAAGCCTTGGTCCATTGCGATTGGGTGGATTAGCTCTACGTTCATTTCAACGTTATCGCCAGGCATTACCATCTCTGTACCTTCTGGTAATTGGATTGCGCCAGTTACGTCAGTGGTACGGAAGTAGAATTGTGGACGGTAACCATTTAAGAATGGGGTGTGACGACCACCTTCTTCTTTTGATAGTACGTATACTTCTGCGTCAAATTTGGTGTGTGGTTTGATTGAACCTGGTTTAGCCAATACTTGACCACGTTGTACGTCTTCACGTTTGGTACCACGTAGTAGTACACCACAGTTTTCGCCTGCACGACCTTCGTCTAGTAGTTTACGGAACATTTCAACGCCAGTACAGGTGGTTTTTGCGGTTGGTTTGATACCAACGATTTCAATTTCTTCACCAACTTTGATGACGCCTGATTCTACACGACCGGTTACGACTGTACCACGACCAGAGATTGAGAATACGTCTTCGATTGGCATCAAGAATGGTTTGTCAATCGCACGTTCTGGTTCTGGGATGTAGCTGTCTAGGGTGTCAAGTAGTTCTAGTACAGCTGGTTCACCGTATTTGCCTTCGCCGCCATTTAGGGCTTCTAGGGCAGAACCTTTGATGATTGGGGTGTCATCGCCAGGGAAGTCGTAGCTTGATAGTAGTTCACGTACTTCCATTTCGACAAGTTCTAGTAGTTCTTCGTCATCAACCATGTCACATTTGTTCATGAATACCATGATGTACGGTACACCTACTTGGCGTGATAGTAGGATGTGTTCACGGGTTTGTGGCATTGGGCCGTCAGTGGCTGATACAACTAGGATAGCGCCATCCATCTGTGCAGCACCGGTGATCATGTTTTTAACATAGTCAGCATGGCCAGGACAGTCTACGTGTGCGTAGTGACGTGCTTGGGTGTCATATTCAATGTGTGAGGTGTTGATGGTGATACCACGGGCTTTTTCTTCAGGGGCTGAGTCAATTGACGCGTAGTCTTTGGCTTCACCACCGTTGTGTTTTGCTGCTACAGTTGCAATCGCAGCTGTTAGGGTTGTTTTACCATGGTCAACGTGTCCAATGGTGCCTACGTTAACGTGTGGTTTAGTACGTTCAAACTTGGCCTTTGCCATAATTTAATCCTCTGATCATTGTTAAACTGTTAGCAATACCCTAGCTCAAAGCTATAAACCAACTGGTGTATCTGTATTGCCAGTGCTGGTGTTGCCAATTTGAGTGTTGCTAGGTCACTAAAATAGCAAATTTAACATAAATTTCAAGTTTTTTCCATAGCCTTCATCTTTATGGTCAAACTTTTTTGTTATTGCTAAAACAAAAGGCAACACATCTGTGCTGCCTCAACTATTTTTTGATTTCTATCAATGTATTTTCTATAAAACTGGAGCTCATACCGAGAGTTGAACTCGGGACCTCTCCCTTACCAAGGGAGTGCTCTACCTCTGAGCTATATGAGCAAAACTTTGGTTTAGAATAATGGAGCGGGTGGCGGGAATCGAACCCGCACCATCAGCTTGGAAGGCTGAGGTTCTACCACTAAACTACACCCGCAATGCGACCCGCCCAAGCATACTGGACTTACTGTTAACGTCATTAGGGAATATTCAGATAACAATAGCAGGCAACTCTCGCAACGGATTTACAGTCCGTCCCCTTTGACCGCTCGGGAACCCCACCATAGTTGTCTTTCAAGGTACGCTTAACACGATGTGTTAAAGGATGGTGCCGGCTGCCGGAGTCGAACTGGCGACCTACTGATTACAAGTCAGTTGCTCTACCAACTGAGCTAAGCCGGCGTATCGCTTGAAAGTGGTGAGCATTTTAGCAAATATTTTTAATCTTGCAAGCGTTTTTTTAGTTTTTTTTCATTTTTTTTGCTAAAACGTAAATTTAATGATTCAAATCCGCATTTTAGGTGCCTTACGCCGTTTATTTGCTACCTAAACCCTAATACATTAACAACACTGATGCAATAATCAGCGCAATAATTACCACGATTATTATCGCAACTGTGGCGTTTTTCTTTGCCGCAGGTTTGATTGCATCAGCTTCTACTGTGCTAACTGGCGATGGTTGCGCTGGCTGAACGGATGGGACAACGGGCTGTGATGATACTGCTACTGCTTCAGTGACAACAGGCGGCTGAGCCGGTGTATTAACTATCGGTGATGTGGGATTATCAACGCTTGCTACGTCAACTGTTGTCGTTGGTGTAGAAGGTACGGATTGTTCGACGTGAGTGTTGGTCAGCTGCTCGCTAGGTAAAAAATCTTGCGTGGTAACGACATCAATCACAGGCGCGGCGTTGGCTGCAGGGTTCGGTGATATGGGCTCAACCGATGCAGTCGATTCAGTTTGGGTATGAATGTCAGTGGTGGGTGTGAAGTTCTCAATGTCTTGTAAACCATCGAGAAAACTATCATCATCCAGTGCGTTGACTGGGGCATTTACCACCAAAAATGCCAAGTCAGCAAAGGCAAGTTCATCGGTGGCTTGCAAAGCATGTGCGTCTGTACCAATACGCTCACCATTGATAAAGGTACCATTGCTTGAGCCTAAGTCTTGCACATACAGCTGCTCACCAATACGGTTAATTTTGGCGTGTTGGCGAGAGATTTGTGAGGTTGCTAATACCAAATCATTGCTATCACTGCGTCCGATGCTTAAACTTTTGTCAATATCAATGGTTAAATCCGCCAACGCTGGTGACAGCCCAATGAGTTGCCATGAAGTGCCTTGTGAGTTGTCGGTAAGGTTCATCGTATTCACTGCAGTAGTTTGATGATTATCCATGCAAGTCTCCTACTCCTAAGGGGTATTTAATAGTATCATTATGCTTGGCATTATGGGACATTTTTAGGGATTTGTCACGGTGATGGTCTGCACCGCAGGCGGCGTCGCAATTACCATAGGCGTTTGAGCCATTTTTGCGCCCTGCCCTGTAGATTGTGTGACGGTCGCTTGGGTGATGGTTTTGCTCGCTGGGCGAGTGACAGTTGTGGTCGATGAACTGCCTGTGCGAGACACGTTTGATGACACGGGCGTGACGATATCGACACCATTGGCATACACTCTTGGCGTGTTTGATAAGCTTTGCTCGGCTGGGGTAACCAGGTCGTTTGTTGGCAATTTGACGCCATTTTGCACCCTATTGGTATTGGGGAACATGGCGCTGATATTAAGTGGGATTTGTTTGAGCGTACCGTTTTTATCAATTACTAGTTGCATGGTACGAATACCGTCTAAGCTTTTTTCGGTCACGCTTGCCACCGCGCTACCATTACGCAAAATGGTCGGCTGTAAAAATACAATCAGATTGGTTTTGTCCGAGTTTTTGCTTTTTGAGCGAAATAAATTACCAAGAATCGGCGCATCACCCAATCCTGGGACTTTTTGCTGGCCATAGGTGCTGTTATCACGCATCAACCCACCCAATGCCACGGTTTGTTGGTTATCCGCTAAAATGGTGGTTTTGATTAAATTCTTGTTGGTGACGACACCGCTCACGTTATTGAGGGTACCGTCGACAATGGAGGACACTTCCTGCGAAATCTCAAGTCGCACTGAGCCATTATCACCAATATGCGGAATGACATTAAGATTGATACCGACATCTTGACGGCTCACGGTTTGAAACGGCGTGGTTGATGAGTTACTTGCCGTGGTATAAGAGCCGGTCACAAATGGCACGTTCTGCCCTACCAAAATATTGGCTTTTTCGTTATCCAACGTCAAAATAGAGGGCATGGATAACAGATTGGCATTGTTGGTTTTATTGATGGCTTGCAAAATCGCACCATAAAACTCACGATTACCATTACTATCGGTTTTACTATTGCCAATCCCCAACAGCGCGCCTGCCACGGATGCCGCCGCCGTACCTGGGGTTTTGCTTAATATCTCAGATGCCAGACCTACTGCGGATGCACCAACGTTATTAAAGTTAATCACCCCTACCCCGCTGTTGGCATTGCCCATTGCCCATTGTACGCCAAGTTGCTGGGTATCATTGCCGGAGATTTCCATAATCGCCGCTTGAATCAACACTTGGTCGCGGCGGGTATCTAGCTCATTAATGGCATTTTCGATTTCTACCATTAACTCTGGGTTGGCATTGACGATAACGGAGTTTTGGGTTTGGTCAGCGATAATACTAAAAGGTCTACCTTGATAGCCGTTGTTTTGCGCAGTCGTTGTGTTGCTAGTGGAGGAGGTATTAAGCGGTGAGCCTGTGGGTGACGCTGTAGTATTGGTGGTGGTCGCTGCGCTGTTATTACTGGTATCGCTACTAGATTGAAACATTGAACTTGCTTGCAAGGTGGTTTGGTCACCTGAGCTATTGATGGATTGATAGGCAAGCAGTCCGCGTAGCATTTCTGCAATATGGGTGGCACTGGCATATTTTAGACGAAACACGCGAAGCCCACTGAGACGTTGCGTCGGCACGGTGTCTAACTGCTCTACCATTCGCTGTACTTTGGCTGTCATCTCGGCACTACCTTTGACCAGCAGCCTATCAGAAATCGGGTCGGCAATGATATTGATCAGGCTGCCACCGGTTGATGCCACAGCAGGTTGTCCTGATTGACCCGCAGCAGCTGGCGCTGTACCACCGCCCGTACCTGTCAGTGAACTTAATAAATCCATCATGCGCTTGGCATCTACATGACGCAGCGGAATAATGGTCAGCTTGTCATTCATATTGCTATCAAGATCGCTAATCAATTTTGCGTATTGATTAAGGCTGTCAGCGCGGTCAGATAGGATAATCGCATTGACATTTGGCACCACAGCGGCATTGGCATACGGCGGCATCATCGGACGGATGACGCTTAAGATATCATTGGCATTGGTGTTGGTGAGATAATAGATGCGGGTCGCCATTTGGCTACCTGCAGTATTACCCCGTAAGTCCACATCCACCCCTGCTTGCTTGGCAACAGTATCAGGAACAAGCTCTGTGGTCAGCCCGCGATCAATCGCGACAATGCCATTGACTTTCATCACGGCTAAAAACAAGTCATACACTTCTTGACGGGATAAGGGTTTGTTTGAAATCACCGTCACATTGCCATTAATGCGTGGGTCTAGCACAAAGTTCTTTTGCGTGATGGTGGCAATTTGGTCGATAAACGCCTTGATATCAGCGTCCTGCAAATGCACTTTATAGCCAGTGGCTGCATGGGCAGCTGACAGACCACTGCTAAGCAAACTGATACTCATAGCCAGTGTCGTGCTCAAAAATAGTGGCTTTAGCATGGTTGGGTATTTCATAATTTACCTTATCAATTTTTAACGCATATCACCGACTTGTGTCTCACGTAGCGATGACATCTGTAACTTTTTACTATCTTTTATCAAAATGACTGGCGTACTGTCACGACTTGGTCGCCGCGCTGAACTTGAATTTGGGCTTGTCCTGCTTGTTGCACTTGACGTAGTAGCTGGGCATCTTGCGTTGGGTTTTGACCCACGTTTTGTCCATTGACGGAGAGGACTTTATCCCCTGTTTGTAGCCCCAGTCGATTTTTTAGTCCTGCGGACATCGCATCGGTCACCAGATAGCCTTGCCCTGTCGCTGCCACACCCATTTGGCTTAGATACCCTGAGGCATTTTGCTGAAGCCCTTGAATCGCCCCACCAATAGCTGACGATGCACCGCTTGGCGAGGTATTGGCACCATTTGACGTCGCCATAGTGGGCGCAGAATCTTCTCGATCATGCGGATCGCCTGTAGCCACTGGCGCGCCGCCAATCGCTTGTGGCGCAGCGCCGCCTAAGCTTGGTGTGGGGGATTGTCCCATATTTGAGCCGTTACCCACGCCGGCCGCACCGTTAGCTTGAGCTTTGGCTCTGATAGCCTCGCTTTGGTCAAGAAAAAATGGTTGCCCAAATGGCACTTTACTGGTTTGACCGCTTGCATCTGCCACCATTACAAAATCGGCTGCGACTTTGACCAATTTATAACCACTGCCATCAATCATGTCATTGATACGATAGCTTAAGGTTTTACCATTGGCGGTCAAAATTGCATACGATTGACTCTCTGGGGTGACAATGGTGACGCCCACCACTTTAATATCTGGGGGTGTCGCTGCCGGCGCTTGCGGGGCAATTGGCTGAGCAAAAAAATCCAATGCATTGCTATTGGCAGATTGTGCGACCAAGTTCGGCTGCAAGGGGACTGGGGTGAGTGCGGGGGCTTTGGGCGGGGCAACCACTAGCCAAATTGCTTGGCTTACTTGCCACACCAACCAAAAAATAGCTGCCAATAGCAACCAAGGATACAGTTTTTCTACCACCGCCATCGGCACAAATTTACCAGTCGTTGTTTTACGGCTCAATGAGGGGCGCTGGGTGGCTTTTATCATATCTGCTATCATCGCTACGTCTCTAATTACCCATACTGGTCAAAGGTTGACGAATGGACACCACCACACTGTCATCAGCCCCTTTGCCTTGGTACGCCGGCATATTTTTGAGCAGCCGCTGGGTCAATGACACATCTATCAAATTATCTTGGTCAAGATAAAAATCCCCTAGACGCTCGGCTTGCGGTGTAGTAAGGGCTAAATGCAAGCTTTTACCTTGCGCTGTCTTGTTGCTACTATTAATACCATTAGCGCTGGCTGCTGGCTGCACACTGGCTTTATCTGCGCTAAGAGTCGCTTGCATGGTGGGGAGTTTGATGAGGTAGGTTTTGCCGCCTGTGGGATACCCCAAATCACCGCCTGCCCAATTCATGCTGCCTTTGGCGGTTTGATAGCCTTGCTTATTTTTTTCAATCGACACTTCTTTGATGGTAATCGGTGTGTCGGGTAATTGCCAACTGACCAACTGCGCTAATGTATCAGGGCTGATTTTGCCGTTGAAATCATTGGCTTGCCAGCTGGTTTTATTGAATTTGACCACCCCTTGCAAGTCGGTTTTACCAGAGCGGATATCGACTGCCATACCCAGTTTGCCCATCAATAAATGCCACGGCTGCCAGCGCCAATCGACACTACCCGCCAGCGGCGTATTGGGGCGCGCATTGATTTGCCAATTGGCTTGACCTTGCCAAAGGTTGCCGGATATTTGCTGCAAGTAAGGGTTGTTTGGGGCAAATTTTTGCAGCAACCACGCTGCAGGTAGCTGAATCAACAAGCTTAAGCAAAGCAAAACCAGACCTACCAGCCACCATAGTTTTGTCGGACGTAATGAATTGACACTTGCCAAACTTGAATACCTTTTTACAATGATTTTTGACACCGATAAAGTGACGCCATCCACAAGCAGATTAATCAACAATCAAATAATTAATGCAGGATAAAAATTGCCATTAGCGCAAAATTTTGAACCCACTCTGCGCCAACACTCGAATATTTTTCTAACTACAATGAAACGCTTTATCATAACTGATTTTTATTGCGTTGTAATGTCAATCCATAAAAAATCAAAATTTTGTCCGCCTTATTTTGGGCGCACTGTTTATTGCGGCTACCTGCCGCACTCACTACAATTTGCAACCGACTTTATCACCATGAGTTTGCTACAATCACCTCACCAAGCTGATTAAAACTATAATGCAAAACACAAGGAAAATAGCATGCAATTTGATACATTGCCACGACTGGGCGATAGCGTCTCCAAAATTTGCTTAGGCACCATGACCTGGGGACAGCAAAACAGCGAGCAGGATGCCCATGAACAAATGGATTATGCCCTTGCCCAAGGTGTGAACTTTTGGGATACCGCAGAGATGTATCCGTCACCCCCTGATAAAGACAAACAGGGTGATACCGAGCGCTTTATGGGTAGCTGGTTTGCCAAAACAGGCAAGCGAAATGATGTGGTATTGGCGAGTAAAATCTCTCGCAATGACTTTTTGCGCGATGGCAATACCAAGTTTGATAAAAAAACCATTCGTGCGGCATTAGACAGCAATCTACAGCGCTTGCAAACCGACCATATCGATATTTATCAGCTACACTGGCCAGAGCGTCAGACCAACTTTTTTGGTCAACGCGGCTATACAGAAAGTATGGCGCAGCAAGATACCAAACAATTGACGCCATTTTTGGAAACCATCGAAGCCCTCAATGATGAAATCACCAAAGGTCGCATCCGCGCTTATGGGCTATCCAATGATACCCCCTGGGGCGTCATGCGCTACTTAGCAGAAGCCGATAAACATGGGCTTGCTAGACCTATCACCATACAAAATCCTTATAGTTTACTCAATCGCTTGTATGAAGTGGGACTGGCAGAAATCAGTCACCGCGAGCAAATTGGACTACTTGCCTACTCACCGCTAGCCTTTGGGGTGTTATCAGGCAAATATTTGGGCGGTAACAAGCCTGCCAATAGTCGTTTGAGCCTTTATAGCCATTTTACCCGTTATTTAAATGAGCAAGCGCAACAAGCCACCCAAGCCTATGCCGAAGTCGCTAAAAAACATAGTCTAGATATGGCACAAATGGCACTGGCGTTTGTCAATAGCCGCTCGTTTGTGACTGCCAACATCATTGGGGCAACCACCACTCAGCAACTAGCCAGCAATATCGCGTCCGTAGACTTGGTATTATCCCAGGAGGTATTGGCTGATATCGAAGCAGTGCAGACCTTATACCCGAACCCTGCGCCTTAAACCCTGTAACTTAAATCTGCATCTTAGACCCTGCACCTTACTAGCAGGCTACTATCAGAAAAAACGGCATAAAAAATCCTTGCAACAGTGTGACTGTGCAAGGATTTTTTTTTAAACCTAGTAAAAATTAAAGTCTAGAACGGGATATCATCATCAACTGCGCCTGGTTTTGGCATTGCCATGGCTGGATTTTGTTGGGGATTTTGGGGAGGCTGATTATTTCCCGTAGTTGCCCCTTGTGGCGCTTGGTTGCCATTCATAAATGGATTATTGCCAAATCCTGCATTTTGACCCGCTTGTGGCGCAGCTTGGTTATTAGTTTGGGCATTATTTTGGTTTGGATAGCCGCCAAAATGATTGGGTGCTTGGTTGCCACCTTGGTTGTAGCCAACTTGATTATAACCACTTTGGGGCTGGTTTTGGTAGATTGTGCCGGCAGTGTTGTTATTAGGAATGCCGCCTTGAACGCCGCCTGCTGTGCCAAGCATTTGCATTTGGTCGGCACGAATCTCTGTGGCATAACGCTCTACGCCATTTTGATCGGTGTATTTACTGGTGCGAAGGCTACCTTCGATATAGACTTGGCTACCTTTACGCAGGTATTGCGCCGCAATTTCACCGAGTTTATTAAACAATGAAATGCGGTGCCATTCGGTTTGCTCACGGCGCTCACCTGTTTGTTTGTCGTTCCATTGCTCACTTGTCGCCACGGCGATACGCGTCACGCTACCGCCATTGACAAATTGTTTGACTTCAGGATCTGAACCAAGGTTGCCTACAATGATTACTTTATTTACGCCGCGCATAGAATTTCCTTGATAACTTTTTTGATGAATTTTTTGATAACTTTCTTGATGCCTTTCTGAATAGTTTTCTAGTATTTTTAGCCAAATCTTTGCAGATTTAGCGCAAGTACAATGCCATTACTTTACTAGACTTTGCATCAAATTGCTAGAGTCTGACCGGTAAGATGTGACAAATGCTGTCGCGTGTCATCGGTCAATTTTTCTTTATCCAGTTTGAGATAAGCAATGTTTTCTTTTGGCATCATCACTATCTCATCCACACCGTCAATCGCCAAAATTTGCTGTGACCATGCAGTCGTGTCAATACCTGTTGGCAGGGTAATCGTTAGGCTGGTTAAATACGGTGGGGCGGCAATCGGCAGGATAAACAATAACGCAATGACGGTCACGATGGCGAGCACCGTCCATGACAACCACATCGGTTTGGTCAGCAAAATACCGCCCATGGCACCGCCCACAAAAGCACCCAAAAACTGTGCAGATGAGTTAATACCCATCGCCGTCGCTTTGTTGGCAACGGGCGCGCGTTTGGAAATCCAAGACGGAATAGTCGCCTCAAGGCTGTTAAAGCCGATGTAATAAACCGCAAGCCCAATAATTAAACCCACGATGGTCTGACTAGCCACCGCCAAAAATACCAATCCCGCCACCAAGGTCGCTAAAGACGCCAAAAACACGGCGCGCATTTGCCGTTTTTTTTCTGCGATGATAATCAATGGAACCGCAATGATAAAACCCAATAACAGTAGCGGCAAATACACAAAACCTTGCTGTGCTACCGTCAAGCCCAGCACATCATGAAACTGGTGTGGCAATAAGGTAAACATCGCTGTCATTGACAGATGCAGCGCAAAAATCGCCAAATGCAACCGGTTAATATCGCCAATTTTTAATACTTCAGCAAACTGTGCTTTAACTGAGTGATTATTGAGATTGTGCTTTAGTACCCGATTTGGGGTGGGCACGATCCACAGTAAGCCAATGGCGAAAATAGCGGACGCCACTGTCACCCAAAAAAGGCCTGAGATATCGAGCACATGCGTCAAAATCGGACCGAGCCCAAATGCGACCATCACCGACATGGCAATGGTCAGCCCCATGGTTGCCATCGCTTTGGTACGATGCTCTTCACGGGTCACATCCGCGAGTAGTGCCATCACCACCGCTGAAACTGCCCCACTGCCTGCAATCAAACGCCCCAGTATCACCATATAAATGTCGGTTGATAAGGCGCAAATCGCTCCCCCAAGCGCAAATACCAATAACCCTGCAATGATAATCGGTTTACGCGGATATTTGTCCGCCAAAAAACTCATGGGAATCTGAAAAATCGCCTGCCCTAAGCCATAGATACCAATCGCCAATCCAATCAAAAACGGCGTGGCGTGTGCATATTGCGTCCCATACACTGCAAACACAGGCACAATCATGAATAGTCCGAGCATGCGCAAGGCAAAGATACCGCCCAACCCTGCAATTGCTTTCTTTTCGGATGTATTCATGGAGGAGTTGTGACTTATATTTCTCGACGTTGGTTTTACTGACGTTGATTTTACTGACATGGTGGCTCACAAAATATTGCCAAAAACGGCTTATTATATGCCTAATTTTTATCATAGAGAATTTATTGGCAATAAAAATTATTTTAGCCTTATTATTTTGGCTTTATTGTTTCAGCCCCATTATTTTAGCATTGCGTAAGCGGTTACCATGATGGCTAAAATCACCGCGATAGCAATCATCAGCCACATCACATTTTTTTGGTTGTCAAAAAATCCTTGCGGTGACTGCCTGATAGATGAGGATTTTGGGGTAGCCACTAGTGTGCCCTCTAACGGGCTATGCTTCACTTGGTTGGCGATCTTTTGCTGTTTTTGCGCTTTTTTGGCTTCGAGTTGCTGTTGGCGTTGTTGTTTTTGTGCCAATTTTTGCTGTTTGGCTTGTTGTTGTAGTTGGCGCTGTTCTTCAAGCTTAGCCTGTTTTTGTCGCGCTTGTTCGGCAAGTTCTGCTTGTTTACGCGCCGCCTCTTCGATGGCTAACTGCTCAGTTTGCTGCTGCTCGCGAAGCTGTTTATCGCTATAGCGCGCGTGGAAATCATCCATCACAGCGTTATCAATTTCGCTTAAGGTGAAAGGCATTTCATTTATCACTTCAAGCGCATCATGCACATCGACGTCGTACACGCCCGAGGCTTTAGTGGTTTTGCCATCGGCAGTGAGTTTTCTGGGTACTTGGTAATCAGCAAGGCGCTGCTGCAAGTGGTTTTCCATTTGTCCGATGGAGTCGGTGCGACCTATCATCGCTAATGCCCAATCGTTGATTTCGGCATGATTTTCACTATTTAATTGCTGGATGATATCGCTTGCGTTTTCAACGAGGCTGATTTTGGCAAGCAGCTGACTGGGTGAGACGGCGATATAGACCTCACCTGGGGTGGCTTGGCGTTTGAGTGATGCAATGGCTTGGGGGTTGCATTGTAGGCAGTTGGCTTGTTTGTTTTTGAGGGTATGACCTTTTGGGCAGGGCGGCACACCGTAAGCAACGAGCGCGCCGTTTTCTTTCATTTTGGCTTTGTATTCTTTGCTCGATAGTCCGCTGGCGTCAAAGGTTTTGTCCATTGGGATATGGTGGCTTTTTAGGAAGTCGGTTTGTTCTTGGGTTAACGTTGCCATGTTATTGTCTCAAATTTTGTAGTCACAAATTTTCTTTTTCCTTGATTTAATCAAGTATAGCAAGGTTTAAGGGTTTTATAAAAAAGAAAAAATCGCTCGGGTGAGCGATTTTTTAATAAGCTAATTACTATCTAAACAGTAAGAATGAGCTATCTGACAAACCGTCATAACCAATAGCGAACTGATTATCAGGAGCAGTAATCATCATTGCGCCGATCCCATCGTAGTTAGAACCATCTTTTTTTAATTTGTTGCCATCATCAGTAGAACCTAGTAAATAGCCAGCCCCAATATTGGCGTAATATCCATTCCACTTGCCATGCATATCTGATACTAGCAATGATGAAGGTGAGATATTACCAATTTTCAAAATTTCATCATTCAAGAATTCTACAGATGATTTGTCTGTCACACGGAGATTAACATCGGTTTCGTAGTATTTCCATGTTCCTAAAACTGGTTGCTTATCCACTAACTGCCCCCATCCTATAGGCGCACTCTGCATTTGTTGAGCAACAAACAGGTGATCATGCTCTGCTCCTGCCATATGCATTCCATCATTATTAAAATACACTTGGATATCTACTGTAGGTAGTTTATCTTCAGTTGAGTTTGCAGGTGCTAGTTTCAAATTATATCTCTTGGTCACAGTATCCTTGAGCGTTAAACTAGAATTAGCTAAACCGACTCCCCCAGTCGATAATTTTTGATAATGAGGAACTTCTTGATTATCAAAATAAATTTTTCCTAGCATATCAACATTTATATCTGCTAGCTTAAGGTTCGAACCATCCTGTTTGATAACGAAATTCAACTCACCAACTCGTAGTTCGTTACATTCTATATCATAACAATAGGCATATTTTCCATAATATTTTTTATCTACTATACTTGAATTAATATCAGTTGAAGTGGTTGAACCTAATTGTAAGATTTGACCAATCTCAGGACTATTAACTTGTAGTTTTGATAAGGTTGGATTATTGATTGTGGTGTTTGAGTTGGTAGAAGATGATGAACCGCTATCAGAACCTCCTCCGCAAGCTGTAAGTAGTAGAGAAACTGCTGCGACAAATAATCCCTTGTTCATTTTGAATACCTTTAGATAATTTTTAACATTATAGATATATTGTAGAAACAATCATTCTATTTAATTTATATAGCCTTTACAATCATTTTTTATAATTATCTCCTCCATTTTTTATTCCGAACTTTTTCTTGAAACCACCACCCATTTCCCCCATTAAAACCCCATCTTTTTACCCAAATTTCCCACTCAAAAACACACAATAAGAAGCTCAATATGGCACAGCACGACGCAATCAAAATTCGTGGCGCACGTACCCACAATCTCAAAAACATCGACATCGACATCCCCCGCGACAAACTCGTCGTCATCACAGGTTTATCAGGCTCAGGCAAATCTAGCCTAGCCTTTGACACCCTATACGCCGAAGGACAACGCCGCTACGTCGAGAGCCTATCGGCTTACGCTCGCCAGTTTTTATCACAAATGGAAAAGCCCGAAGTCGATAGCATCGAAGGGCTATCACCTGCCATCGCCATCGAGCAAAAATCTACTAACCATAACCCCCGCTCTACAGTGGGTACGATTACCGAGATTTATGACTATTTGCGTTTGCTGTACGCCCGTGTCGGTACGCCATTTTGTCCCGAACACCATTTGCCGATGGTCGCGCAAACCGTCACCGAAATGGTCGATACCGTCATGGCATTGCCTGAAGATACCAAGTTGATGATTCTCGCGCGCGTCGTTGACGATCGCAAAGGTGAGCATATTCAGCTCATGGAACAGCTAAAAGGGCAAGGCTTTGTGCGGCTGCGGGTCGATGGCGAGATTTATGATATTGACGATGTGCCACCGCTTGCCAAAACTTTTAAACACACCATTGATGTGGTGGTTGACCGCTTCAAAGTGCGAGGTGATTTGGGTAATCGGGTTGCCGAAAGTTTGGAGACCGCCTTACGACTGGGTAGCGACATTGCCATCTTGCATGACATGGATGCCAAGTTTGAGGATAAAATTTTGTCCGCCAAACATAGCTGCCCTGTCTGCGATCGCTCGGTTGCTGAGCTTGAACCAAAATTATTTAGTTTTAACAACCCCTATGGCGCGTGTCCCGTGTGTGATGGCTTGGGCAAACGCCAATATTTTGCTGCCGAAAAAATCATCGGGCATCCTGAAAAATCGCTCAACCAAGGGGCGATTCAAGGCTGGGATAAACGCCACGCCTACTATTTTGGCTTGCTGACCACCGTTGCCGAGCATTACGGGATTGATATGGAAGCGCCTTGGCAACAACTGGATAAAAAGCACAAAGATGTCATTTTGCACGGCTCTGGTAAAGACAAAATGACTTTTAACTTTGTCGATGAACGCGGGCGCAAATCCACCAAAACCGTGCCATTTGAAGGGGTGTTGCCGTATATGGAGCGCCGTTACCGCACCACGCAAAGCAGCATCGTGCGAGACGAGCTTGCCAAATACCTTGCCGATGCCACCTGCGATGCCTGTCACGGCTCACGCTTAAACGAAATCGCTCGCCATGTCGAAGTCAGCGACCGTACCGTTGCCGAAATGGTCAAGCTTTCGATTGGCGAAGCGATGGCGTATTATGAGCAATTAAAACTCGAGGGCGCAAAAGGCGAAATCGCCGCCAAAATCATCAAAGAAATCCGTGAGCGCTTGGAATTTTTGGTGAGTGTGGGCTTGGATTATCTTACCCTTGCCCGCTCTGCCGAAACCCTATCAGGCGGTGAAGCTCAGCGGATACGACTTGCTAGCCAAATCGGGGCAGGCTTGATGGGCGTGATGTATGTACTCGATGAGCCATCAATCGGCTTGCACCAACGTGACAATGACCGACTGCTGCAAACGTTGACTCGTTTGCGTGATTTGGGCAATACCGTGATTGTCGTCGAGCATGACGAAGATGCCATTCGCCTAGCCGACCATATCATCGATGTGGGCGTGGGTGCGGGTGTACATGGTGGCAGTATCATTGCAGAAGGGACGGCAAAAGACATTGCCAAAAATCCCGAATCATTGACGGGGCAATATTTATCGGGCAAAAAGAAAATCGCAGTGCCAACCGTGCGTCACCGAGCCAAAATCGCCAATGATGATAAATATGAAAAAATGCAAGACTCCGCCATTCCGTTAACCAAAAACCAAGCGAAAAAAGCGGAAAGCGAGAAAAAAGAAAAAGCCAAAAAAGCTAAAGTCGAAGCCAAACCCTTGATGCTGACCTTGACAGGGGCAAAAGGTAACAACCTTAAAAACGTGACCTTAAACTTGCCGATTGGTGTATTTACCGCTATTACAGGCGTGTCGGGTTCGGGTAAATCGACCTTAATCAACCGCACCTTATTGCCACTAGCGACCACACAGCTCAATAACGCCACCACCCATGTTGCCGAAGAGTTTGACAGTATCACTGGGCTAGAACATCTGGATAAAGTCGTTGATATTGACCAAAGCCCGATTGGGCGTACCCCCCGCTCCAATCCTGCTACCTATACGGGGGTATTTAGTCCGATTCGTGACCTATTCGCCCAAGTGCCCGAGTCCAAAGCTCGTGGCTATCAAGCAGGACGCTTTAGCTTTAACGTGAAAGGCGGGCGCTGTGAAACCTGCCAAGGCGATGGTTTGATTAAGGTCGAGATGCACTTTTTGCCTGATATGTATGTACCTTGCGATGCGTGTCAAGGCAAACGCTACAACCGTGAAACCCTGGAAATCACCTATAAGGGCAAAAATATCAATGACGTGCTCAATATGACGGTGGAAGATGCGGCAGAATTTTTTGAAGCGATTCCGGCAATTTACCGCCGTTTGCAAGCCTTACAAGAAGTCGGCTTGGGTTATATTCGCTTGGGTCAGTCTGCACCAACCTTATCGGGTGGTGAGGCGCAACGGGTGAAACTTGCCAAAGAGCTGTCCAAACGTGATACCGGTCAGACCTTGTATGTGCTCGATGAGCCGACGACAGGTTTGCATTTCCATGATATCGCCAAGCTCCTAGACATCTTGCATACGCTACGTGACCGAGGCAATACCGTGGTGGTGATTGAGCATAATCTCGATGTGATTAAGACAGCCGACTGGATTGTCGATTTGGGTCCTGAAGGCGGTTCGGGCGGTGGTGAGATTATTGCCGAGGGCACGCCAGAGGACGTGGCGCAAAACGCGCGCTCACACACAGGGCGGTTCTTAAAACCGATGTTGCAAGCCTAAGTTTGTTATAAGTATAAGTCTGTTGCAGGCATAAGTTTAGCGGTGAGGGTTAGTACGTTGTCGTCTAACCCTTTTTTTAACCGCTCATCACTCTGTGACTTGCTGTTCATTGATAATACTTTACATGTTGGCCTAATATTTACACAATGAAACGAGATAAGGATATTGCGACATTATCCAGGGACAAAAAAACGTCAAGGAACGATAAGGATACTAGGATGATTTTATTTAAAGGAAAAACCAACGATCTTGAAACCCTATTTCCCCCTACCCTAAAACTAGATGGTCAAATCTGCGTGCGAAATGGTATGAGCATTCGCAGTAAATTTATGATTGGTATCTATGATATTGCCCTATACTTGGGTGAAATGACTGAAGATGCCGAAACAGCCATTACTGCACGCTATGCCAAGCAATTGCGCATGGTGTCTCGCCGCAATATCAAAGGCTCGTTACTGGAGAATGCCTTCAAAGACGGCATCAGAGCAAATAGTAGCGAAGAAGAATATCAGAAAATCGCCTCAGTGATTGATGACGTGTTTGGTGAGTTGTTCAAAACCAACACCATCAAAGAAGGGGCGATGTTTACGATTGAGTTTTCGCCAGAGCATGGCGTTCGTTTAAATTATGATGAGGTTGGCGATCTTCCTTATATCAAAGAAGAAGGCTTTGACCAAGCTATTCTTCGTGCTTGGTTAGGCGATAATCCTATATCACTTGAGATGAAAAAGGATTTGCTAGGTCAACACTAATATTAGACTACCTATTTTTACACTTCCCATATTTTTAGACTTCCCATCAAGCATGGGAAGTGAATCTAGCTAGTTGATAGTGCCAGTCACTTTTTTGCTAGGGTTAGTAGTGTTATATTTATTGCAACCCTATTTTAAAGATGAATAGCGGCATTATTGATATACTTGGCGTCATTCACCACGATAACTCAGTATTTATCCCTTACCTGCCTAGTTTTGTTTTATCTTATAACAAGTAAGTTGGCTTTTTTCATTTTTATCCCAATAGTGACATTCTTGCTTTCAGCCTTTTATCCTGTGTCCATCAGGGGTTACTACAATACTATGTTTCTTTTTGAATGGGTATGCTAGTCTAAAGCAAAAAAATTAGGCAGCTTATGAAACCACTTGCGCAAAAGTCCCCTAAACCAACCATATCAACCCGTAACACGCCGCAAACCTTTACCCTCAATAAGCTTGCTAAACCTATCGTGCGCGATGATATTTTTTCGTTGCCGCCTGCTGTGTATGGCACTATCTATTTGACGCTGATTCCGCTATTTGGCTTTTTGTACAGTACCTTGCCAAATATGCAGTTTAACCATGAAAACGTGGGCTTTTTGGAAGCCATGTATTTTAGTACCATCACGGTGACCACCACCGGGTTTGGCGATATCACACCAACCAACACCTTTACGCGGGCGTTTGTGATGATTGAAGCGACCATTGGGGTGGTGTCTGCAGGTTTGTTTTTAAATGCGATTACCTATCAGCGTGAAGAAAACATGAGCAATCTGATGGACGTCTATGAAGCGAGAAAAGAAATCTCTTATGCCTTTGCGCGCCTGCACAGTCATGATAGTTTGATTACGCTTAACATGAATACTTATCTAAACCGGGTTAATCAACTGTTGGGCATAGAATCAGAGCAAACCCCGGTGGCGCAATCTGACTGTGAGGGTCGCGCTAATTTAACTAGCTCGCCTGATTTGCCCAGCACCCCTGACGCCAAAGTCCCCCAGCAGCTTATTGGTATTCATGAGCCTATTCCCGAAGCATTAGAATTTACTAATTTACAGCATTTATTTAATGCCTCAGCGCGCTTGACCGATGACCCGCGTAAGCCTTTGATTTGGTACTATTATCAAGCCTTGGATGAATTGGTCAATAGTATTGAAAATTTGGTACGTGAAACCGAAACTTATCGCTGGGCAGATTTGGAGTCGATTTGTATTCAATATTTAAGTGATATCAAGTCCTATGACTCCAGTAGTTATATACTAGCAGAGCCAAACTTTGAGCAACAACTTGCGGATATCCAAGCCCAGCGCCAACAAGACATGTTACTTATCAGTGAATATCCAAGTGATAAAGCGGTTGAGCTGTCGAACGAAAATAGTTTGAACCCGTATATTATTTTGTTTATGGGTATTCAGACCACCATTGATTTTATCAAAAAATTCCAACTTCGCTATCAAGAAATTATGCAAACCATTTAATTTTATCCGCTCATAAAAAAACACCCCACATGCCGTGAGGTGTTTTTGTTAATTAATCAATCAGTCAATGAAGAATTAGTGACCAAATTGATTGGCAGTGTTTTTAGCGCCGCCCGCTTTCAATGCGTTCTCACCCGAGAAGATTTCTTTATGGTCATCACCGATGTCAGAGCCAGCCATAGCTTGGTGCTTAACTGCCGCAACGCCTTCACGGAGTTCTTTACGTTGTACTTCTTCAACGTAAGCTAGCATACCTTTGTCACCGAAGTAACCTTTTGCCAACTGGTGCGTACTTAATGCCGCCGTGTGGAAAGTAGGTAAGGTGATCAAGTGGTGGAATACACAGGCTTCACGTGACGCATCAGCTTGGAAGGTGCGCGCTAGTTCATCAGCAGCGGCATTCAACTCAGTGTTGTCGTAGTCAGCAGACATTAAGTTCGCTTTGTCGTAAGCTGAGATGTCTTTGCCTTCTTTTTCCCATTTTGCGATGACTTGTTTACGGAAGTTGAGTGTCCAGTTGAATGATGGGCTGTTGTTGTAAACAAGCTTAGCATCTGGCACTTGCGCAACGATACGGTCAGTCATTGATTTGATGTGCGCGACGTCTGGTGTTGGCGTTTCAATCCATAGTAAATCAGCACCGTTTTCAAGGGCAGTCACACAGTCAAGTACTACGCGGTCAATGTTGGTGCCTTCGCGGAATGAGTACAAGCCGTTTGGCATACGAGTTGGGCGAACCAATTTACCATCACGTTTTAACAGAACATCGTACTCGCTTGCATTTTCTAACGTCACTTCTTCAACTTCTAAGAAGTCTAAGTATTGTGAAGCAAGGTCGCCTGGCTCACGTGACACAGGAAGTTTTTGCGTTAATGACGCACCTTCAGAGTCAGTACGGGCAACGATTACACCATTGTCAATGCCAAGCTCTAAGAACGCATAACGAATCGCGTTAAGTTTTGCGATGAAGTCTTCGTGTGGTACGGTGACTTTACCATCTTGGTGACCACATTGTTTGGCGTCTGATACTTGGTTTTCAACTTGGATAGCACAAGCACCGGCTTGGATCATTTGTTTGGTGAGCAAGTAAGTTGCTTCTTCGTTACCAAAACCTGCGTCGATGTCAGCGATGATTGGCACGATGTGTGATTCAAAGTTGTTGATTTTGTCTAAGATGGCTTTAGTGTCTTGACCTGCTTCTTGCGCCGCATTTAATTCACGGAAGTAATCGTTTAATACTTTTTCGTCCGCTTGACGTAAGAAAGTGTAGATTTCTTCGATTAATTTTGGCACAGCGGTTTTTTCGTGCATAGATTGGTCAGGTAGTGGACCAAATTCTGAGCGAAGCGCAGCAACCATCCAACCTGAAAGATAGATATATTTACGTTCAGTAGTACCGAAGTATTTTTTTACCGCATACATGGTTTGTTGACCGATAAAGCCATGCCATGCACCAAGAGATTGGGTGTATTTTGATTTGTCAGCATCATAAGCTGCCATATCACGACGCATGATGTCGGCAGTGTATTGAGCGATTTCTAAACCTGTTTTAAAACGGTTTTGGATAACCAAACGCGCAGCATCATTTTCGCTGATGTTTTTCCAGTTACCATATTTGGCTTTTAGTTCACGGATATGGTCAATCGCTGAAACGTAAGTTGACATAGCAGTCTCCTGTTGAGGATGGTGGGATAAAAAAACTTAGGATGATTGTTGTGATAATAGCAAAAGTCTTAAATAAGCCAATATTTAGCGAGCGTTAAACACCGAAAATATAAATAATGTTTAAGACACAACTAAATCTCCAAATAGCATAACAATTTTTTTAACAAAATACGTGATATTTCTTACAGTGATATTAAATAGTCTGTTAAAATTAAGAATTCTATTTTGGCACTAATAAAGCTTTAAGTTGGCTTAAATAATGGAATGAATGCACTATACCCTTTAATTCATAATTTAGCTATTTAATGATTCGTATCTTTAGTATTTATTTAAAATATAGTATAATACAATCAATAACTTAAGTTTTATTGCTAGGTTTTAGCCCTGTTAAAACTAGCGGTTTTAGCCTTTTTTTCTTAACTTTTAACTAGACAAACAGTAATTTATGGATTTACAACGTGTGGATTTGAACCTTTTGGTGCATCTTGATGTGTTACTTCGAGAAAAAAACGTCACCAGAGCCTCTGAGCAACTCGGCATTACCCAGCCAGCCATGAGTAATATTTTACGTCGTTTGCGTAAGTTGTTTAATGATCCCTTGTTGATTCGCTCGTCTGAAGGCATGACGCCGACGGAGCGAGCGCTTGAATTACAGCCGCGCGTTCGCGAATTGTTAGCGGATTTAACCCAGCTATTAGAGCCGCGTACTGAGTTTCGTCCTTATACCTCAAGTCGTGTGTTTCGGATTATGACGTCAGATTATGCCGAAGCGACGCTGGTGCCTAGATTGGTCAAAGCGCTGCGCAGTGAAGCCCCAAACGTGATTTTGGACTTTTTGACGCCATCAGATGTCTCCTATCGAGATATGGAGCAAGGGCGTGTTGATTTGGCGATTAATCGTTTTAACGAGGTACCGCAAAGCTTTCACCAAGTGCTGATTTGGCGTGATACTTTTAGTTGTTTGTTGTCGGCTGATAGTCCATATGTCAATCGCTTTAACCTAAAAAATTATCTTAAAGCTCAGCACGTTTGGGTTTCTAAAACAGGCATGGGGGTGGGTTTTGGAGTCAATCCCGAAAAATCTGGTGGACTTGGCTCGATTGATGCGGCGTTACAACGTCTCGGTCAAAAACGTCAAATCAGTGTCTTTACCCGTCATTATCAGATGCCTGCCATGCTCACCGCCAATAAAGACTTAATTGCCACGCTGCCGACTCGGGTAGCGCGAATGCAAGCAAATAATGATGATATCGTGATTAAAGAGCCGCCATTTTTTATTCCAGAGTTTGAATTGACGATGGCATGGTCGCCGCTATTACAGCATCACCCTGCGCATCGTTGGTTACGTCAGTTGATTCAACATGTGTCGCGACAAATCATCGCCGAAGAGCGCATCAAGTATCCGCTACAGACTGCGATTCAAGACGGTTCGCTGCATACCCAGCCTATTGATTTGGTTGAAATTGATCCTGACCGTCAATGAAGGATGGTCAGACAAGCTGCTTATCTAGCACTGGTCTAGGACTGGCAAATTTTATCCACCCACAGCTCATACGGATATTTTCCTAAATGTCCGTAACGTCCTTTTTCAGTTACCCGCCCTTCAATGCAGACAGGTAAACTAATCGACACGCCCGTTTGACCTTGTGCTTTGGCATACTCGGCTAGCAGGTTGTTCGGGTCAAATACATGGTATTTGGTCGTACCGTCATTAAATTCAGATTGCTCTAAGCTTTGGGTAAAGGTGCCGTTTAGCGTCAGCGTTTTTTTGGGCACACTCTCAATGCTTTCTTTGATATCGTTTAACTTGCCATTTTGCAGCGATTGGTACGCCACGCCGGCGCAACTTGCCAATAGACCAACTATCGCCACCCCACCGCCCAACCATGCGGCTTTTTTACCCTTTATCTTGTTAGTTAGCATGGCGTTTTCCTTATTATTGATCACAAAATTATTGGGATAAAAAAATGATAGCAATATTGGTTGCTATCATTTGTAGATTTTATTTATCGTTACACTACCCTTGGGTAAATAGTTTAGCGAATATAGGTATGGTCATCAGGATTACTCACCTGCTGTGTCAGCGCTTGGGTTGGTAATACTTTCTTGAGGTAAAAATACCCTAGCATACCTGCCAATAATGACCCTAAAATAATGCCAATTCGTTCGTCAAACGGTTTGACCTCAAGTCCCGCAAAGGCAAGCCCACCAATAAATAAACTCATGGTAAAGCCAATACCACATAAAATCGCCACGCCAAATACTTGTCGCCAATCAACATTGGTAGGCAAGCGGGCTAACCCAAGCTTGACGCCAAGCCAACTAAATAACATCACCCCAATCGGCTTGCCCAGCAGCAGTCCTAGGGCGATACCGAGCGGTACCGTATGAAACAGCGAGGATATCCCGGTACCACCAAGATAAATGCCCGCATTGGCAAACGCAAAAATTGGTAAAATAATAAAACTGACTGTGTCCTGCAAATCATGTTCAACCGATTCGAGGGGTGAATGCTCAGGGTGCTTGTTGTCTGTCATTGGGATGAATAGCGCAAGCAGCACACCGGCAAGCGTCGCATGTAGCCCCGACTTTAACATGGCCGCCCATAGCAAAACGCCAATCATTATATAAGCGGTGGTACGCGTGACGTTAAAGCGATTCATGAGCCACAATATCACCAAACATACCCCAACCCAAGCCAGTGCCGCCATGGACAGACCCGATGAGTAAAATAACGCAATAATGATAATCGCGCCAATATCATCAAAAATAGCAATCGATGCCAAGAATACTTTGAGCGCGGCGGGCACGCGATTGCCCAGTAAAGTCAGCACGCCTAAGGCAAACGCAATATCTGTCGCCGCCGGAATCGCCCAACCTTTCATCAAATCTGCATGCTGATAATTAAATGCGGCATAAAAAATCGCAGGTACCATCATGCCACCGACTGCAGCAATCGCAGGCAAGACAACTTTTTTGACGTCTGATAGCTCACCCACCAGCATTTCCCGCTTGAGCTCAAGCCCCACTAAAAAGAAAAAAACTACCATCAAGCCATCGTTGATCCAGTGTAATAAATGATGATCGATACTAAAAGAGCCGATTTTTATCGAAATAGGCAGATGCAAAAAGTGCTCGTATATGTCACTCATCGGAGAGTTTGCTACCACCATCGCCAACACAGCGGCAAACGCCAACACTATACCCGCCGCCATATCGTGTGCCAAAAATTTTTTAAATTGGTTAAATACTATCATCCGTCTAAAACTCTTTTTAATACCATTTTTTATTTATGAAATATAAAACACTTAAAGCAAATAAAATAGCCTACAATACCATCATAGCATATATTTTATTATATCATAAAATCAATTTTATTGATAAATAATTTCATGATTTTAGGTTAATAGAAAATTTTATTCATTTATTAGCGGTTTTAGATAAATTAATTTTTTAGCGGTATGATTTGCTGGCGTTGATGATTAAGATTCTAAACACGAATGATTGATAAAGTTGTTAACACCCCATCGCTATTTTGTATTATTATTTTATGGCTACTTGCCTACCCATTTAGAATCAGCTTTTTAACAGCGTGGATATTTTGCCAACTTCTCTTACCGATCTTGATTTAACCCCGCTCAAACGTTTTTCTCATAACGTCATCGCCAATATCCGTGCCACGGGTCACATGCTAATAGGCTCAAAACGCGCGTTTTATTGGGTCAAGCCCACTGTATGGCAGTTTTTATTGTTTGGATTGACGGCACTGGCGAGTAATTTGCTGTTTTCGTGGCTCGTTGCTGAAGATGCCACCCATTTTAATCCACAAGGGCTGATTAGTTATTTGGTGTGGCCGATGGTGATGTTGGTAGCAGGATTGATTCTTGCCAAACGTCATTTTAATGCCATGCTGATTTTTGTGCCGGCGATTTTGTGGCTGTGTGCTGACACCTTTATGATGCTGGTGCAAAGCTTGATTCAGTTTATATCAGATCTGGGCTGGCTACCTGAATGGACGTTTGATACGATTGGTATTGTGTTCGTATTGGCGTTTGTTTGGCAGTCGTTATCGCTGCTGTGGATTTTTGGCAATCAATTACGCTGGTCATGGATTGAGCGTGTCCTGATTATGCTAGGTGCGTTTGCCGTACTCAGTGTGTGGCAAAAAAACGTGCAATCTGAGCCGATTTTTCAATCCGACCCCGTCGAACCCGTGGTCACTGAAGCGGCATTTTATGCGCAGCCTGAGCTTCTGGCTGATATGCTAAATAACGTGCAGCCGCAACGCCCGACTATACATGATTGGTACTTTATGGGTGTCGCAGGTCATGGCGAGCAAGATGTATTCCGTTCAGAAATTGAGCTGACCAAAGATTACTTTGACCATCAATTTGGCACAGCAGGACGCTCGGTGGAACTCATTAACAACACCAATACCCTGTCTGCGCTACCGATTGCCAGTAAAACCAGTATTGAACGCGCTTTGCAAAGTATCGCCAAAAAAATGGATGTCAATGAAGACGTGCTATTTTTGACCTTGACCTCGCATGGGGGTGACAAGGTGATTGAGATGTCCAATCCACCGCTAGCGCTCGATAATGTCGATGCCAAATGGCTACGCCAATCATTGGATAAATCTGGCATTAAATGGCGCGTCATTGTGGTATCTGCCTGTTATTCTGGCTCATTTATCAATGAGTTAAAATCACCAGACACCCTCGTGATTACTGCCTCAGCGGCAAACAAATCATCGTTTGGCTGTTCTAATGAAGCCGAATATACTTACTTTGGACAAGCATTTTTTGCTGAAAGCTTACCCAAGCTTCGCCGTTTTCAACCTGCGTTTGAAGCCGCCAGTAAACGCATTGCTGAACGGGAAAAAATGATGGGCTTTGAGCCGTCTGAGCCGCAATTGGTGATGGGTGAGGCTATTAAAGCGATATTGCCAGAATTTGAAAACAGTCTCAAACCCTTACCTGCGGTTGTCGTAGCCCCATCGACTGCCGCCAGTGCTACTAGCGATGCCCATACTTTAAGTAGTCACCAACTGCACAAGTAACATCGGCTCCCTTGGCTGTTTCAGCTGCCAAGACGCCTTGCAACTCGTCTTACCATCCATCATGGTAGCGATTGGGAGCAACTGATATTTTCTGCCAATTTTTCAGCGATTTTATAATTTTTGTGCATAAAAAAAGTGGGTTAACCTAAGTTACCCACTTTTTTATCAAATAGCGCGTCAAATAGACTGTGTCAGTCAATTATTTGATTTTAGCTTCTTTGAATACAACATGTTGACGTACCACTGGATCAAATTTTTTGATTTCCATTTTGTTTGGCATGGTACGTTTGTTTTTGGTCGTGGTATAAAAATAACCCGTACCTGCAGTTGAAACTAATTTGATTTTATCACGCATCGCAATTGCTCCCTAAGAATATGAAAAGGCAAAAATTAGATTTTTTCGCCACGAGCACGCATATCAGTTAAAACTTGGTCAATACCAACTTTATCAATGATACGCATACCTTTGGTAGTCAAGCGAAGCTTAACAAAGCGGTTTTCGCTCTCTACCCAAAAACGATGGGTGTGTAGATTTGGTAGAAAACGACGGCGGGTTTTGTTGTTTGCGTGAGAAACATTGTTACCTACCGCTGGGCGTTTTCCAGTCACTTGGCATACTCGAGACATGGCTTACTCCTAATCGGTGTGCATGAGGGCTGCTCATGCCTGTCACAACTGATACTCGCACATCTCGCATATCATTGAAGCTAAAAAAGCTAGGGTTTCAACGATTCTAGTGTTGAGTATCTCAGTTTGAATCAATAATTAATCTTTTGGCGGCGCACTTAAAATTAGCTACTCACGGCTAGTAACTTGACTTGCGTCAATCAAAACCATTTTAAGCAAGCGTCAAAAAATCGCTAGTAAATTTAAAGCCGCTATTTATACCATAACTTATGCCAAAATGCAATGTGATTGGATAAAAATTTAATGGGTTAAAACGCCTTGTTTGACCGTCAAGGGTGGCGGGTTTTGATACCCAGTAGACTGGCGTAAAATTTGCTGACTTAACCAGTCAATTTGCGCATCGACAAACGGCGTATCGCTCTGTAATTGGTTAAAAACAACCAAAGCGACTTTTAGCCCTGCTTGCCAAATTGCTTGTAGGGTTAGCATGGCATGATTAAGGCTGCCAAGCTTGATACCGACGACCACAATCACAGGGTATTTGAGCACGGCTGCCACATCAGCAAGCGTTTCTTGTTCGTTAATAGGGGTAAACCAGCCGCCTGCCCCTTCAACCAAAATCACATCGGCAGGATAGGCTGCGATGGACTTATGGATGGTATCGACTAATTGGGTTTTGGTGAGTGTCACGTCATCAATTTGGGCGGCGATATGCGGTGAGCAAGGTGTCGCTAGCTGGATAGGCGCAATGGCAGACAGCGGTGGTTTGACATTGGCAAATTGATTAATGCGCCTTGCATCATCGCTATATGTTTGCCCGTTGTCATCGGTTTCCATGCCTGCGGTGACTGGCTTGATGGCATATACCCTTTTGCCTTGTTCAGCCAGACTTTTGACCAATTGCGCCGTAGTAGTGGTTTTACCGATTTCGGTGTCCGTACCTGTGACAAAATACGCGCCGTTTAGTGAAGATGCAGCATCGTTAACATTGGATAGATTCATTATTTCTTACTTGCTTTATGGTTAATGGTCTGGGTGGTTTTTTGAGCTGATTGGGTGATTTTTTCAATTTTTTGCTCAAATGCTAGCATGAGTTCTTGCACAGTTTGTTGCTGATTTTTCATAAACAGCCCATACACAACCCATGAACACAGCCATTTTTAATAATTTCATTGTGATTCCTTTTTTAAAATACATGCAAAAATCTGCTAAACTTTATCACAACTCTAATCAATGTCGCAAAATAACAGCTGAAGTTACGCACCGCTAATAGCCTTAAGCTGGGCAAAAGCCGACTGATTAGCGGAGACGAGTAACTTTAAACGCAAAGCGAAATGATTTAACTTGGTTTTGATTTTCAAACACTCAAGCTTAAAC